>PDRJ01000025.1 GCA_002748065.1 Bacteroidota bacterium | reverse complement strand
AAAAGTTAGACGTACGGTTACCCCTTGATTGACAAGTGCGTTGCCACTTGCATCACGAACGATCGCCTGGTAATTAAAGCGATCGGGCACTTGAACCTGAGCAAAGGTTCCAAATGCCATTAAGGCCAACATCAATGCAGCCGTTAAACGCGTAAAAATTCGTTTTCTCATAATGGAATAGTTAAGTTATTAGTCACTAAATTTCTATATTTCAACATTCAAAGTTCATAAAGAGACATCAAACAGTGAAAAGGAGCACATACATCAAAATCACTTCCCTTTAGAGAAGCGACCTCAACCTGCCCACTTTTCAGGGTCTAAAAGTACAATTTTTTTTACAAATAGAAATTTTAACGCCTTTTTTTTTTACAAATCCAATAGAATTCAAATCCTTATACGGCCATCAAAAAAGGACTCCACAAAATCTAAGACACGAAGCGACAAGAGATTAAAATAGCCTTAAACAGGGTCGTCACCTATTCAATGTGTTTCCGCAGAGGCTCCTTTCCGCAAGGCTATCCACGGAAGAAGTGACGTTTTTTTTAGTGCAGCACACCCCATATTCACATTTTTTTTTACATTTGTTTGGATGAAACGCATGCTGATACCACAACCTGTCAGGATGTATTTAACGATTTTTCCCGAATCACAATGGATAAAAAAGGACACTACGCACTACACCACCTGCTAAAAAGCATCTTCGGCTTTGATCACTTTAAAGGGAATCAAGAAGCCATCATCAGAAATGTTCTTGCAGGCAACGATACCTTTGTAATTATGCCCACGGGAGGTGGTAAATCCATGTGCTATCAACTACCGGCCATCATCAGTGAAGGCACTGCCATTATTGTCAGTCCGCTCATTGCTTTGATGAAAAATCAGGTGGACAATATCCGCAATTTCGGGCAGGAAAAGGGCATTGCCCATGTGATGAATTCCAGTCTCACCAAGGCCGAACTAACAGAAGTAAAAGAGGATCTCTTGCAAAAGAAGACCAAACTGCTCTATGTGGCTCCGGAATCGCTCACGAAGGAGGACAACATTGAGTTTCTGAAACAGATCACCATCTCCTTTTATGCCATTGATGAGGCACACTGTATTTCCGAGTGGGGTCATGACTTTCGGCCGGAGTACCGCAGAATCCGCCCCATCATTGAGACCATTGGACAGAAGGTGCCGGTAATTGCACTTACGGCCACGGCAACGCCTAAGGTGCGTCAAGACATCATCAAAAACTTAGAGATGAATGATGCGACACTCTACAAATCCTCCTTTAACCGAAAGAATCTCTACTATGAGGTTCGTCCTAAAAACAAGGATGTGATCAAAGAGATTATCCGCTTCATCAAACAGCATCCCAACAAATCGGGAATCATCTACTGTCTCAGTCGGAAAAAGGTGGAGGAGCTCTCCGAGACCCTGGTCGTTAATGGGGTCAAGGCTCTCCCCTATCATGCCGGGCTTGACTCTGCTTCGCGCAAGAAAAATCAGGATATGTTCCTGATGGAGGAGATTGATGTCATTGTGGCCACCATCGCCTTTGGAATGGGCATTGATAAACCGGACGTACGTTTTGTCATCCACCATGACATCCCCAAGAGTTTGGAGGGTTATTACCAGGAGACCGGCCGTGCCGGACGCGACGACGGAGAGGGAAAATGTATCGCTTTCTACAGCTACGACGACATCGTAAAGCTGGAAAAATTCATCAAAAACAAGGGCGTTGCAGAGCAGGAGATCGCCAAACAACTCCTTCAGGAAACCGTAGCGTATGCTGAAAGTGCCATCTGCAGAAGAAAACAGCTCCTTCACTACTTCGGAGAGGCCTACCATACGGAGAACTGCGAAAGTTGCGACAACTGCCTCCATCCCAAAAAACAGTTCGATGGCCAGGAGGCGGCTAAAATCGTTTTACAGACGGTGATTGAAGCCAAAGAGCTCTTTAAACCTCAACACATCATCAACATCCTTATCGGAAAAAATACGGCAAGCCTGAAATCGTATAAGCATGATCAATTACAATCCTTTGGACTGGGGCGTGAACACTCGGATAAGTTCTGGAATGCCGTAATTCGCCAATGCCTGATCCTGGGCTTATTGGAGAAGGATATTGAGATGTATGGGACCCTACTCGTACCGGAAAAGGGGCGAGCATTCCTTAAATCACCTCACCGGGTAATGCTTACAGAAGATCATGATTACGAAGAGGATGACACCTCTCAAGAGGGATCAATAAAGGGAGGTGCCAGCGACAAAAACCTTATCAAAATGCTCAAAGACCTGCGGAGGGCCATTTCGAAAAAGGAGAACCTGCCCCCCTTTGTCATCTTCCAGGATCCCTCGTTAGAAGATATGGCCATCCAATACCCTATCACCATGGAGGAACTCACCAACATCACGGGAGTAGGCGCCGGAAAAGCGCAAAAATATGGCGAACCTTTTCTCAACCTTATCAAGACCTACGTGGAAGAGAATGAGATTGTCCGTGCCCACGACATGGTGGTGAAATCGGTGGTGAATAAATCGGGACTCAAGGTCTATATCATCAAAAGCATCGACAGAAAGCTCTCCCTGGACGATATTGCTGTGGCCAAAAACCTCACCAGGGAGGAGTTACTGGGTGAAATTGAACGAATTGTAGAGAGTGGAACAAGGTTAGACCTCTCCTACTATGTGGATGAACTGGTCGATCCTTACAATCAGGAGGATATTCTGGACTACTTCCGCGAAGCAGAGAGTGACTCTATCGAAGAGGCTTTGAGAGAGTTGGGAGAGGAGGACTACCCGGAAATGGAGATTCGTCTCATGCGCATCAAGTACCTATCGGATGTGGGAAATTAAAAGGGAAACGCATCCTCGTAAGAGTCCCTCTCTGTTCAATCAGCTTTATGCATATGCTGTTATGACCTTCTCTAAAACAAAAATACGCCGAATCACAGCCTTCATGGGGATCACCTTATGGTTTCTTGCCACTCTTATCGGTTGTAAACCCAAACCCTCCACACACGCCACAACACCGCCAACAGGCGTCATCTCAAAGGACAGTATGATCCTGATTATGACCGAAGGTTTTCTGACCGAGAGTAGCATCAAATGGGTACAAAAGCAACATAAAAACACGCTGGAACACACCAACGCCTTCTACTATCTGCTGTTCGAGAAATATGCAATCACCCGGGAAACATTTCAAAAAAGCCTATCTTACTACCATAAAGATCCCAAAACCATTACCGGGATGTACGATAAGGTAATTGAAAATCTTAACAAGATGGCGTCAACCCTTCATACGAAGCGGGGAGATACCGACACCATCAATTCCGGTCGTAAACAGCTGTAATATCGTACAGCGTAGAACCATCGTTGAGTTTGTAATTCCAGTCCATGCGTTTGTTGGTAACCAATACGCCGGTACCTTCCACCTGCCACGAGTCATCAAGACAAGACTGGGGCGAGACGGTGAGGTGATTGCCGGAAGCCTGTCCTGAAGGTTTGGCTTGGTTTCCCAGTTGTCCGAAATTCTGGAGCAACACATTTTCCTCCACTTGGCCATCCTCTAAGATAGCTACCCGGTAAGCGGGCAGTTTCCTGTTGGCCTCGGTACAGGTCCACTCTCCAATAAACTTTTCCCTATCAGGCGTTTCATCCTCTACCGGTTCACAAGCAACTGTTAAAAAAAGAGCGATAAACCCCAACAATAACGCAATTCCATAATTTTTCATCTGTTTCTATTTTGTAGCCTTTGGCTTGGGTTAATGGCAATGTTCACAAAAAATTGTCTTCCAACTCCCGTCTTCCGTCTTCCGACTTCCGACTTCCAACTCCATTTCTTCATGCATAATCACACTACGCCTCTATTGCAGCACTATTTTTTTTGTGCAGAAGATAGCTTGATGGTTCTCGGCTTGAAGCCAATATATGCCCCTGGAGAGTCCGGAGAGTCCGTTGAGGGAGACGACACGATGAGTCTCCACGGTGGTAGAAAATCGTTTACGCCCCATCGCATCGAAGAGATGCACCGATACCTCCGGCTCTTCATCCACCAGAAAGAGGGAGAGGGAGCCTGAAGAGGGATTGGGCCAGACGCGGCTTTGTGGGGGAGGGGCAAGGGAGAGGCTTCCCATGGGCATCACCCCCGCCTCAATCAACACCGAATCGATATTTTCCGTAGAAGGGGGCCAAACCACCTGCTCAAGGATGGTATAATCCGGGGCGATAAGAATAACCGTAGGAGTAGATTGAATCTCAAAGATGCTGTGCGATTTGTTGCCACCACCTTCCAGGCCACTAATGGAGGGCATCGTGATGCCATATTCAAGATCAAAAGCTCTCACATCGGAGTTGGTGGAGCCTTTGTCAATGGTCATAAAGAAAACATCACCGCCATTCTCTCCGAAATGCTCATAAGAGGCCTGGATATGGGGAGCATACAGCTGACAATAGGTACAGCCAGTCATGTAAAAATCGATAACGACATGCTTTCCCGCATCCAATATATCAAACAGAGCATAGGTATTTCCATCCACATCCTTCACCTGAATATTAACCGCCTCCTCCAACAGGGTTTGATTCCTTCCTACCAGAGCCATCATTGTAAGGCAAAACAACCAGAGAATTTTTTTCATGCGCATAACATTACAACACTCCCACACCGGACAAGTTCAAAAAGAGAGAAAAAAAAAAGAAGGGTACCTTCTGACCCTTCTTCTCTGTCGTAGCGGGGGATGGATTCGAACCACCGGCCTTTGGGTTATGAGCCCAACGAGCTACCACTGCTCCACCCCGCAATCTGTGTAATCACAGTCTCAATCTCTCGAGACAGGAGTGCAAAGATAGCTCTTTTTCGTTACAAACGTATGAAATAGCCGAAAAAAAATCCTTTTTCCCCCCATTTCTCCAAAAAAAGCAGCAAGAAACAGGGATTCTCTCATTTTTTGTTCCTTTGCAGGGAAAATTTCAGTAAAAAACAGCATCATGCACAAAGCCGGATTTGTCAATATCATAGGAAAACCCAACGTGGGAAAGTCAACCCTGATGAATGTCTTGATTGGGGAGACCCTCTCCATCACTAATGCAAAGGCACAAACCACCCGCCATCGCATCATGGGCATCGTAAATGGGGAGGATTACCAAATTGTATACTCGGACACGCCGGGCATGTTGAAACCGGCCTACTCCTTACAACAATCAATGATGAACTATGTGGAGGGAGCCTTCACCGATGCGGATCTCTTCCTGTTGGTGGTGGAAACCGGCGACCGCACGCTGGAGGAGCAAGTGTTGGAGAGGCTCAAGAAAACCGAGGTACCCCTCGTCATTGCATTAAACAAGATTGACCTGCATAAACAGGAGAGGGTGATGGAGGAGATGCGGTACTGGCAGGAGTTACTGCCCCAGAGCCATCTTATCCCCATATCAGCACAACACAAATTCAACGTGGAGTCCATCTCTCAATTTCTGCTGGAGAACCTACCGGAATCCCCGCCCTATTACGGCAAAGAGGAGCTTACCGATAAGCCGTTGCGCTTCTTTGTGTCGGAGATTATCCGAGGTGAACTCCTCACCTATTACAAAAAGGAGATCCCCTACTCCTGCGAAGTGGCCATTACGGAATATAAGGAAGAAGCAACCATCGACAGAATCACGGCCATCATCTACGTGGTGAGGGAGTCTCAAAAGATGATTCTGCTGGGCAAAGAGGGGCAAGCCATGAAGCGGGTGGCCAGCAGGGCGCGGAAAGAGATCGAACAGTTTACCGGGAAAAAGGCCTTTCTGGAGGTCACGGTAAAGGTGCTTAAAAACTGGCGTGACAACGAGCAGTATTTGAAACGGTTTGGGTATGAGATTTAAAGACAATGTGATAATGGGGATAATATGGTAATGTGATAATGCGGCCACGAAATCGGTTGTGCTGTAGAGACCAACCCCTCACAGTTAGCGGCTAGCATAGAGGCTGTCTATAAAGTCCGACTTCTTCGTTACGCTTCTCTTCCAAATGGTTATTTCGGCGTTGCTCAATACATCGCATTTGCCTCAGTAAACTCCCCTATTTCAGCCTTCGCAAGCCTCGAATTCGAACGTTCTATACAGCCTCTTCTCAAAACGCTGACTTTATGGACAGACACTAGTATAGCGGCTAAACGCCGTAGGTTTTTTTCATGCAATCATGAAACGAGAGGGGGAAAAGCGTTACCTTTGTCTAAAAAAGGATAGGGGATGATGCAGATACCGTTCAACAAGCCTCATTTCACCGGAAAGGAACAACAATACCTTGTACAGGCGGCCATGCAGGGGCAACTCTCGGGCAATGGTCCCTACACACGGCGCGCCCAAGCGCTATTCTGTAACCGGTATGGCGTGACCAGGAGCCTGCTCACCACCAGTTGCACCGATGCCCTGGAAATGGCGGCTCTCCTTTTTGAGATCGGGCCGGGTGACGAGGTCATCATGCCGTCCTACACCTTTGTCTCCTCGGCCAACGCCTTTGTGCTGCGGGGTGCCAGGGTGGTCTTCGTTGACAGTATGCCAGAGCATCCCAACATGGATATTGGCACATTGGAGCGCCTGATCACCCCCCAAACCAAAGCGATCCTGGTTATGCACTACGGCGGTGTAGCCAACGATATGGAGGCCATCCTTGCCATTGCTGAAGCCCACGGCCTGAAGGTGGTGGAAGATGCTGCCCACAGCATTGAAGCAACGTACAAGGGCAAACCCCTGGGAAGTATTGGGCAGCTCGGAGCGCTCTCATTCCACGAAACAAAAAACATCATCACCGGAGAGGGAGGCATGCTGCTCGTTAACGACGAGCGCCTGTGTGAACGGGCAGAGATCATCTGGGAGAAGGGCACTAACAGAGCAGCCTTTCAGCGCAAAGAGGTGCAAAAGTATGAGTGGGTTGATGTGGGTTCCTCCTTCCTTCCCTCCGACCTCACCGGAGCGTGCCTTTGTGCTCAAATGGAGGAGGTTGACCCCATTCAGGCACGAAGGATTCGCCATTGGGAACGCTATGCCAGCGGGCTCAGGCCGCTGCAAGAACGCGAAAACCTTCTATTGCCCCAACTTCCCGCTTTTGCCAGCCTTAACGGACACCTCTTTTATATGGTAGCCAAATCAAGAGAAGAGCGAGATCGGCTTCTTCACCATCTGCATAGCAGGGGGATCCAGGCAGTTTTCCACTACCAGGCATTGCATCACAGTCCGTACTACCGCCGAACATACGGCACCTCCTCGCTACCCCATGCGGAGCGATTCTCTCAGGCCCTTATCCGATTGCCCCTTTTCTACGCCTTAACGGAACAGGAGATCGATTATGTGATCCAGGCAATTTTCGACTTCTACCGATAGGGAATTAGCAATTAGTAATTTTTTTAATGTGGTAATGTGATAATGCGGCGATATGGTAATGAAGTCGGAAGTCGGAAGTCGGGAGACCGAAGTCCGAAGACAGAAGACAGAAGTCGGAAGACGGAAGTTGAGTGATAACTTTTTGTGAACGTTGCCATTAACCCAAACTAAAGGCCAATAGCCAACGGCTATTAAGATACAGACGGATGAAACTCAAAGTTTGCGAAGCAACTGGCAATGACGAATGGAGAATTGAACATGGATCACATGGCGATAAAAAAAGATCAGCAACGGAAACGATTTCGTCGGTTAACCCTGGTGGTGATAGGGCTGGCTCTCCTTCTTAAGCTCTTTCCAGCGGCGACTACGGATCTTGGCAATGACGAGGTCTATTACATCCTTTACGCCATGTTTCCCGACTGGAGCCACTTCGACCATCCCCCGATGACGGGGCTATTTATTCAACTTTCCTCCCTGAATTTGCTTCTACGCCACGAGATTTTCATCCGTCTCAGCGCCATTTTATCAGCTGCTGGAGCCACCTGGTTCCTCTACCTCTTAACGGAAAAAATCCGTTCCCCCAGAGCCGGCTTTTATGCGGCATTGCTCTTCTCGGCCTCGGGTTATGCCTCCATCATTGCGGGGCTCTTCATCCTTCCTGATGCGCCCCAGATGCTTTTCTGGCTTGCGGCGCTCTATTTCTTTCACGATCCGCTTACCGGGAACCCGGAAGAGCGAGGAGCGGGAAAGAAGATGCTATTGGCTGGCCTTTTCACCGGCCTGGGGATGCTCTCAAAGTATACAGCCACCTACCTGTGGGCGGGGGTCGGATTGTACGTGCTACTTTACAACAGGCCCTGGTTAAAGAAGATTGCCCTCTACCTCTCAGGACTTCTCTCCCTCCTTCTCTTCTCCCCGGTGATCCTCTGGAATAGGCAGTATCATTTTGTCAGCTTCACCTTTCAGGGCAGCAGGGCCACCTTTGAGGGTATCCGGTTGGACTTTTTTCTGCTGGAGATCGTGGGCGAATTCTTCTACAACAATCCGGTGGTGGTGGTGCTGATGGTGATCACCCTGATCCATCTCGTAAGAGGAAAATCCTTTTGTCCCAAAAACACGCAGCGGCTCCTTCTGCTGCTGAGTATCCCCATGATACTGCTCTTTTGGGGCATAGCCCTCTCAAGGCGAACCCTTCCCCATTGGACGGGTCCGGCATTCTTCCCCCTGATGATCCTCACAGCCTGCCGTTTTGATCATTGGAAACAGCAAAACCACAACCTTATTCCCCGGGGGATTCGCACCGCTCTCCTCTCACTATGTCTGTTTTTAACCGTCTCCTGGATTCAGATCAAAACCGGTTTTATCCCCTTAACCACCTACCACCTTCCGGATCCCACACTCGACCTTTACGGCTGGGATGAAGAGGGACGACAGTTTCGCGCAATTCGACAAAGAGCTCTTGCAGAGGGAGTGATGGAAGCAGAGGCGCCCATCTTTTCACACCGTTGGTTTCCCGCCGCCAACTACGAATACTATTTTGCGCACGACGCAGGCATCGAGGTAATGGGAATAAACCTCCTGCCAAGACTCCACAAATACGCCTGGATCAACGAAGAGCGAGGCCCCTTCCAAAGGGGGATGAATGGCTGGGCCATCCACGACCCTCAGGATTACTTCAAACCAGATACTCAGTACAAGGGACTTTTTAAAGAGATCACCTGTTATGACTCCATCTGCATCAGGCGAGGCCGAAAGATTGCCAAAAAAAAGTATGTTTACCTCTGTAAAGGAATGGTCTATCTCCCCGTGCGGACGATCCCCGTCTCTTCCTCTACCCCACAAGACTGTCCATAAAGTCAGCGTTTTGAGAAGAGGCTGTATAGAACGTTCGAATTCGAGGCTTGCGAAGGCTGAAATAGGGGAGTTTACTAGGGTAAATGCGATGTGTTGAGCAAAGCCGAAAGAACCATTTGGAAGAGAAGCGTAACGAAGAAGTCGGACGTTATAGACGGACTCTATTTACAAGCCTGCCATTTTCCTGGGGTCCACAATCCGGTCAAAGGCTTCCTCTGAGAGATACCCCAGCTGCATGGCCGCTTGCTTTAAGGTGAGTTGTTTCTCGAAGGCTAGTTTGGCAACCTGCGCCGCCTTTTCATACCCGATATGGAGGTTGAGAGCGGTCACAAGCATCAATGAATTATTAAGATGTTCGGTGATTTTCTCCTGGGAAGCCTCCAGTCCTACCACCACCTTTCGCGCAAAGGAGTCGGCCGCATCGGAGAGCAGGTTGATGGAGTGGATCATATTGAGGATGATCACCGGAGCATTAGCATTCAGCTGTAAATGGCCATTTGCTCCGGCCAAAGAGACGGCTGTATCATTGCCGATCACCTGTACACACACCATGGAGAGTGCTTCGGCTTGGGTGGGGTTCACTTTCCCCGGCATGATGCTGGAGCCCGGTTCATTGGCAGGGAAACGAAGTTCTCCAATGCCGCAACGCGGGCCAGAGCCCAACAAGCGGACATCATGGGCGATCTTCATAAGGCTCACGGCAAGGCCTTTCAAGGCACCATGACATGCCACCAGGGCGTCGTGGGAGGCCATGGCCTCAAACTTAGACGGGGCAGGGAGAAACGGCACACCCGACAGGGCCGCCACATAGCGAACCACCACCCCATCATAACCCTCCGGAGTATTGAGACCATTGCCTACGGCGGTACCACCCAGCGGAAGCTCCAGGAGAGATGCCATGATCTTCCGTAGACGGGAGAGCCCGTGCGAAAGTTGCGATGCCCAGGTGTCAACCTCCTGCCCCAGGGTCAGGGGAGTAGCATCCATTAAGTGAGTTCGTCCCGTCTTCACAATGGCAGCAAAGGCAAGGGCCTTCCGGTGAAGCTCCTCCTCCAGGAGAGAGAGCGCAGGGATTAATTTCCCGGTGATAAGGGTGTACACAGCAATTCGCATGGCCGAGGGAAAGGTATCATTGGTACTCTGAGAACTGTTTACATCATCATTGGGATGAAGCCGTACCGAGATCCCCCTCTCGTTGGCCAACACATTACCCCTAAAGGCAATCACCTCATTGACATTCATGTTGGTTTGTGTGCCGGAACCCGACTGCCATACCCGCAGGGGAAAGTGGGCATCATGGCGACCGGCAAGAATCTCATCACACACCTCCACAATCAGCTCACGCTTTTCCAGCTCCAACTTTCCAAGCTCATGGTTCGCCATGGCTGAGGCTTTTTTCACCAACACCAGCGCATAGAGCAGCTCCAGCGGCATCTTCTCCTGGCCAATCTTAAAATTCTCCAACGAACGTTGGGTCTGTGCTCCCCAATAACACGCCTCAGGAACATGCATCACCCCCATGGTATCTTGTACTTCACGATAACTCATAATCAATCTTATTTTTTCCCAAGATAAGAACTTTTTCGGATACAGCAACCCTCTCCCTCCCCCATTCTTTTTCTTTTCTTCAGGGGTGCAACGAGAGCGACGATGCCATACCCTACACCACCCTCTCTACCCTTCTGCTTCCTAAAAAAAACAGCCACCCCTTACCCACACCGTAACCCTCAAAAGGAGAGGCAATTAAATATGCAAAAAAGAGGATATAACAAACCCTAAAAATATCCATAAAAAAGCCGCTGAAATCACATATTATATCGTAATATTGCACAATAAACCTTATAAAACATACGAATATGACAACAACAATGAAGGTCGAAACCAAAGTGAACGAAGGGTTCAAAACGGATGTTACTTGCTCACACCCCTTTGTCATTGACCAACCCCAACCCATGGGAGGATCCGATATGGGTCCCAACCCTCTTGAATTTTTTCTCTCCTCCCTGGGCGGATGTATCTGTGCCATTGGAAGGATTATCGCCAGACAAGAGCGTCTCAACGTAAAGATGATCGACGTAGTTGTAGAGGGTGATATCGATAAAGAGTTTCTACTGGGAAAAACAGAAGAGGGAAGAGCCGGTTTTCAAGAGATCAGACTTCACGTAAATGTGGATGCAGACATGACAACCGAAGAGAAGCAACAGTTCATTGAAAAAATCGGAAAAAGATGTCCCGTTGCCGATAATATCGTCGGCCAAAGTGTCATCAAAACGCTATTAGCTTAATCCATTAGGATATTGTTTAATAAAAGCGAGAAGGCTTGCTGCCAGAGTTTCCCCGATAGGGTACCGGCAGTAAGCCTTCTCGCTTTTATGCATTTATGCTGGTAAAAAAACCAGCGGTCTTCATCATCTCCTTACTTCTCCTAAATCAGGAACTTCAAAAGGAAAAGGATGGCCAAAATAATCATCACCAAAGAGAGATCCTTAAACTTCCCGGTAAGCAGCTTTAACAACACATAAGAGAGCATCCCAAAAACAATTCCTTCCGCAATACTATAAGTCAACGGCATAACAAGAATGGTGATAAAAGCGGGAATCGCTTCCGTATAGTTATTAAAATCAATCTTAAGAATGGGTGACATCATAAAGAAACCCACCAGTATCAGTGCCGGAGCCGTAGCAGATGGGGGTACCATGATAAACAGTGGCGCAAAAAACAGCGCTAACAGGAAGAAAAGCCCTGTAACGAAAGAGGTAAGGCCGGTCCGTCCGCCCTCCGAAACGCCGGAAGCACTCTCCACATAGGTGGTCACCGTACTTGTTCCCAAAATAGCGCCAACAAAGGTTCCGATGGAGTCAGCCAGGAAAGCCTGCTTCACCCGTGGCACACGCCCCTTTTTATCCAACATTCCCGCTTTTGAAGAGACCCCCACCAGGGTTCCCACGGTATCAAACATATCCACAAACAGGAAGGTGAAGAACACCACCAGCATATCCAAAGAGAAGATATGCTCAAACGTAAATTTGAAGAAGGTGGGTTCCAAAGAGGGTGGTAAGGTAATCAGGCTTCCCTCAGGAAGATGGGTCACATGCAAGGGGATGCCCACAACGGTGGCCGCAAAAATACCGATCAACAAAGCCCCTTTCACCTTGAGGATAAGGAGTACTGCCATGAGGATCACGCCTCCAATGGCGATTAACACCGGGGCGGATCCCATATCGCCCAACGATACCAATGTGGCATCATTATTAACAATAATACCGGCATTCTGCATGCCGATAAAGGCAATAAACAGGCCAATACCTGCCGATACCGCATGCTTCAGGGAGAGCGGAATGGCATTTACAATCAACTCCCTGATATTAAACAGGGTAAGAATAAGAAAAATAATTCCTTCTAAGAACACCGCCGTCAGGGCAAACTGCCAACTGTATCCCATGCCCAACACCACGGTAAAGGCAAAGAAGGCATTCAGTCCCATACCCGGTGCTAACGCAAAAGGAAGTCGAGCCACAAAGGCCATCACCATCGTTGCAATAAAAGCAGAGAGCGCAGTAGCGGTAAACAGCGCATTCTTATCCATACCGGTACTGCTCAAAATATCCGGGTTTACCGCCAGGATATAGGCCATGGTCATAAATGTGGTGATACCGGCAAGAATCTCGGTTCTTACGGTAGTACCACTCTCTTTGAGTTTAAAGAATTTTTCAAACATTGCTATGCATTTAAGGTTAGAAAACGTACTTCACCCCCACGGTGGGATTGACGGCAAATTTATCACCAATGAAGTTATTGCTTAACTCCACCTCTCCCCCGAGAGAAAAATGGTCATTGAAGTTGTACCAAAGTTGTGGTTCACTCAAGAAACGAAAATCGGTTCCCCAAAACATCTCCTCTTTCCAAAAGTCGGCAAAGCCGTTGAAGGTAAGTTTTCCAGCCAGCATCTTAAGGGTCCATACGGCCGTAAGCTGGAAAGAGAGGTTCTCTTTGCCTTGAATGTATTTATAGTTGGCAATCAAGGTAACTATTTTGGAATAATCACTGGAGGCCCAGGTATTTTCAACCCCGACCAGCCAACTATTTTCAATGGGAATAAAGCCTGTCTCCACCCCATCAAGTTTGAAGGTACCTCCATTGTACTCCACACGAGGCATCAAGGTCTGTTTTTCACGCCATTTGAACGCCCTGGCGATCTCCCAATAGGCCAACGAGATGCCGTTATCCACATTCCGATCAGAAGCGCTGT
The DNA here is from genome assembly GCA_002748065.1 of Bacteroidota bacterium. Classification (GTDB taxonomy): domain Bacteria; phylum Bacteroidota; class Bacteroidia; order Bacteroidales; family BM520; genus BM520. The sequence continues at coordinate 73,966 of PDRJ01000025.1, read as the reverse complement.
AATCCATATCTATAAAGAAAAAAGTAGCACCGTAACTATCCGGTTTAAACATCTCAACGGTAGAGGTAAAAAGCTTTCTTCCCTCACCAAAATCATAATGTAATTGAATGTTTTGTGCACTAATTACCGTCGTCAAAACAAGCAAACCGACGAAAAGGAACATTTTTTTCATACTCGTGTTTTTTATGAGTCGTCAAAGCTACTACTTTCAACTCAAAAATGAAATGGTTAGCACCTGGCAATAGCCAAGGTTTTTTTAGTATTAGGGGGGAAGCTTACCAAACACGTTACCTCTCACCGAAACAAAAGATCTTTTACTTCTCTGGAGTTCTGAGGTTTCACTCTTTTCTCGCATTATTCCATCGCATGGTAAAGGGATTATACAATGGAAATACTATCTTTGTCCCAAAGGGATCGAATGAAACGTATTGTCATCTTAACAGGAGCCGGAATGAGTGCAGAGAGTGGCATCTCTACCTTTCGCGACTCCAACGGTTTATGGGAAAATCATCGGATTGAAGAGGTCGCCTCCCCCCAGGGGTGGGAAGAGGACCCCCAGCGGGTCTTAACCTTTTACAACCAACGTCGAAAACAGTTGGGAGAGGTGGAGCCCAACGATGCTCACCGGGCGTTGGCGCGTCTGGAAGAGAGATACCATGTGGATATCATCACCCAAAATGTGGATAACCTCCATGAGCGAGCCGGGTCTACCCACATCCTTCACCTCCACGGAGAGCTCACTAAGGCACGAAGCACCCATACACCGGGTTACCTCATTGACATTGGATACGAGGCATTGAACTGGGGCGATCACTGTCCCCGGGGGTATCAGCTGAGGCCTCACATTGTCTGGTTTGGGGAAGCGGTACCGGCCATCGAAGAGGCCGTCCCTATGGTGGCCGAAGCAGATCTGCTTATGGTCATCGGCACCTCGCTGCAGGTATACCCGGCAGCGGGATTGCTCTACTATGCAAAACCGGAGATCCCCAAATACCTCATCGACCCCAAAGCCCTACCGGCAAAGGGTGTGGAACACTTAACCCTCATCACGAAAACAGCGGTACAAGGCGTCGTCCCACTGGTAGAAGAACTCCTCACAAAGGCTACCCTATGAACCCATCGTTAGCCTCAAAACTGGCAAAGTACTGCGCTTACCAAGAGCGATGTACCCATGAAGTGTGGGTCAAACTTAAGTCGTACAAGGCCTCCCGGGAGGAGTGTGAGAAGGTTGTTCAATGGTTAAAGGAGAATGCCTATGTGGATGACAAACGTTATGCCTTTGCCTTTGTCCGGGGTAAATTCCATACCAACAAGTGGGGACGCATAAAGATCCGTTACCACTTAGTTCATAAGAAAATTGCAGCCTCGCTCATTGACGAGGCATTGCATACCATCCCCCAGGATCAATACTTGGCTCAACTTGAAACGTTGTGGGAGAAAAAATCCCAAAGTACCACGGGGAGAAATCGTGATGAAATAAATCATAAGATAATCCGTTCCCTTATAACCAAGGGGTACGAACCTGAACTTATCAAACAGTGTATGTTAAACTTAACTTAAAAGGATGATCAGTTACGAACAACATAAGGATCTGCGTGAGAGGCTTGAAGCCTTGAGGAGGTATCTTTGACATTGATGGAAAGAAATCAGCATTAAAAGAGGAGGAGTTAAAGACACAGGATCCCGGATTTTGGGAGGATCAGAAAAAGGCTCAATCCATTCTAAAGGGGATCACCACACTCAAAAAGTGGATCGACGACCACCAAAAGGCGGAAAGTGCATGGGAAGACTATCAGGTATTACAGGAGTTTTACCAGGAGGGAGAGGCTACGGAGGAAGAGCTTGACAAACAATTTTATACCGTACTTAAACAGGTAGAGGCCTTGGAGTTCCGCAATATGCTCAACCGTGATGAGGACAAACTCCCGGCCATTTTAACCATCAACTCCGGGGCGGGAGGTACCGAGAGCCAGGATTGGGCGATGATGCTCATGCGGATGTATATTCGTTGGGGAGAACGCAACCACATTCAGGTCAAGGTGCTGGATGAACAGGAAGGGGAGGTGGCCGGCATCAAGAGTGCCTCCATTGAGTTTGATGGATCCTATGCTTTCGGCTACCTTAAAGGGGAAAATGGGGTGCACCGACTGGTACGGCTCTCCCCCTTCGACAGTGCTGCGCGCCGACACACCTCCTTCGCCTCTGTATACGTCTATCCCATGGCCGACGACGATATCGAAATTGAGGTCAACCCGGCAGACATCACGTGGAATACGTTCCGCTCCAGTGGACCGGGGGGACAAAATGTAAACAAGGTAGAGACCGCCGTCCGCCTACACCATGAACCCACAAACATTGTGGTGGAGTGTCAAGAGACCCGCTCTCAACAGCAGAACAGGGAAAAGGCTCTTCGCATGCTTCGGTCGCAATTGTATGAAATCGAACTGCGAAAGAAGCAGGAGGCGCAAGCAGAGATAGAGGGGAAAAAGAAAAAAATTGAGTGGGGATCACAAATACGCTCCTACGTCATGCACCCCTACAAAATGGTAAAAGATCTCAGAACCTCTCACGAAACAAGCAATGTACAAGCAGTCATCGATGGTGACATCGACGACTTCCTAAAAAGCTACCTTATGGAATTTGGCGGCGAATTAATCTAACCTAACTTACCCCCACCATGTACGAATATATCGAAGGAAAACTGGAAGTCATCAACCCTGACCATGCGGTGATCGCCACCGGTGGCATCGGTTATTTTGTCAACATCTCCTTAAACACCTACAGCGTATTGAAGGGCCTTGCCCACGGCAAGCTCTTCATCCATCACATCGTCAGAGAAGATGCGGAGATGCTCTACGGATTTGATTCGGAGGAAGAGCGTTTGATCTTCCGTGCGCTTATTTCGGTGAGTGGCATCGGTGCCAATACGGCACGTCTGATACTCAGCAGCATGTCGCCTCAGGAGTTTGTGATGGCCATCTCCACAGAAGATGTGAACGCCCTGAAAAAAATTAAAGGGATTGGAGCCAAATCGGCTCAACGCATGATCGTTGAACTAAAGGATAAAGTTTCCAAATTAACCCTCAACCACGGAAATATTGCCCTCACACACAATACGAACCAAATTGAATCGTTATCAGCATTGGCAGCACTAGGCTTCAGTAAAACAGTAGCAGAAAAAGCTGTCCAACGGGTATTGAAAACAATGGGCAACGATGCAACGGTTGAAAGGATCGTTAAAGAGGCACTTAAGATACTGTAACAAAAGATAAAAAACTTATGGTGACGATATGTTAAGAATTGCGTTATCTTTGCTCGCAAAATTTGTTTTTTGAGGGGTAAGGAGTGGCAAATGGACGAGATCAAGTCATTGAATAATCATAATATTGAAGGATAATTTTGAAGGGTCAAAGAAAATATTTTTTACTGTTTGGCATACTGGTATCGATCCTATTAGGTACAGGCTTTACCAAAGAGATAAGTGCAACACCTACAAGCGTCTCCTCTCTCCCCCAGGCTTCCAGGGACACCACGTACCTTCCGGATTCTACGCTTACATATCCCTTCACCGACGAGTGGGGATATCCAACAATGCCGAACAAAGAGAGTGGACTCTACTTTAAGGATCCCTCAAACCTCAAAACGGAGGTTGTGTACGATCCGGAAACAAACCAATACCGAATCCACCGGAAGATAGGGAATCTGGAATATCGAAATCCGGTCACATTGGATTTTAACGACTACCTAAAGTACCACGAAAAAGAAGCGGTTAACAACTACTGGAAAGAGCGTACTGCTCAAAGTGGACAAGACATACGAAGCGGCCTCATTCCAGAGTTTAGAATTGGGGGCGAGACCTTTGACCGCATCTTTGGAAGTAACACCATCGAAGTGCGCCCACAAGGTTCCGCTGAGCTTATCTTTGGCGTACTCTCCAACAACCGTGAAGATCCGGCACTGGATGTACGGCAACGTCGTACTACCAACTTCGACTTTCAAATGAAGATCCAGATGTCGGTAATGGCTAAAATTGGTGATAAAATTCAATTTAATACCAACTACAATACAGAAGGAACCTTCACCTTTGACAACAAGCTCAAACTAGCCTATGAAGGAAAAGAAGATGAGATTATTGAACTCATCGAAGCCGGTCATGTAACCTTGCCCCTCAACAGTACCCTCATCACAGGGAGTCAAAGTCTCTTCGGCATAAAGACCCGGTTGCGCTTTGGTCGCACCACGGTAACTACCGTCTTCTCCAAACAGGAGAGCCAAACCCAAAGTATCAGTGTCCAGGGAGGAGCCCAAACTACGGAGTACAGCCTAAAAGCTGATGACTATGAAGATAATAAACACTTCTTCCTTTCACAGTACTTCCGGGATAACTACGAAAGAGCACTCTCTACGCTCCCCATCATCACCTCCAACGTAAACGTAACCAAAATAGAGGTTTGGATCACCAATATCGGGGCGGCAAATACCGAAAACCGAAATATTATTGCCTTTGCCGATATGGGAGAGTACAATCCACATAACAGCAATCTCTACCCCAATGGCAATAACCGTTTCCCCGATAATCAATCCAACTCGTTACTTTTCGACTTGGACTCCACCCAGATACGCAACATCAACACAGCCTACAACTACCTACTGAACAATCCCCTTGGTTTTACTCAGGGAATTGATTTTGAGAAGGTAGAAAATGCACGAAAGCTCTCCCCTTCCGAATACACCTTCAACTCCAAGCTGGGTTTCATCTCGCTCAACACCTCTCTAAACTCAGATCAGGTGTTGGCCGTAGCCTACCAATACACCGTAAACAATGAGATCTATCAGGTGGGAGAGTTCTCTGACCAGGGAATTATCAGCCCCAATACCCTAATGGTAAAATTGCTGCGAAGCACCACCATCAACACCAAGATTCCCATGTGGGATCTGATGATGAAAAACGTCTATGCCATTGGAGCCTATCAGATTAACCGGGAAGACTTTATTCTCAACATCCTGTATGCGGGGAACAACAATGGTGTCCCCACCGGCTACCTCACGGAAGGACAGGAGGGCGTCAAAGGGATTCCCCTCATCCGGCTTATGAATCTTGACAACCTGGATCCACAGCTAAACCCACCCCATGACGGAATCTTCGACTTCATCGACAATGCAGCCACCAATGGAGGTACGGTCAACTCCTCCAATGGACGAATCTTCTTTCCCGTCCTGGAGCCTTTTGGCTCGCACTTAAGGAAACAGCTTCCGGCGAATTTAGCCAACAAGTATTGTTATGACTCACTCTACACCCTCACCAAAACGGGGGCTCGGCAATATCCCGACAAAAACAAGTTCTATATTGAGGGAATGTACAAATCTTCCAGCGGGTCGGAGATTAACCTCAATGCCTTTAACATACCGCAAGGATCGGTAAAAGTTACGGCAGGAGGAACGCCACTCAGGGAGAATGAACAATATACCGTAGACTACACGTTGGGAAGGGTAACCATCATTGACGAGGGGATCCTCAACTCAGGAACCCCCATTAATATCTCACTGGAAAACAACAATCAATACGCCATCCAGTCCCAATCGCTCACAGGGATTCACGTGGATTACAAGGTGAATGATAACGCCAACGTGGGAGCCACCCTGCTCAATCTTCATGAGCGTCCGATCACCCAGAAGACCAATTATGGCGATGAACCCATCTCCAATACAATCTGGGGAATGGACTTCCAGTATCAAAAGGAGGCTCCTTTTATTACCCGCCTTGTGGATCTGTTGCCATTTTACAACACCAAAACCCCCTCCATTGTAAGTGTGGATGCCGAGTTTGCCCATTTTATCCCGGGACATAGTCGCTCCATCGGAAAAAATGGAACCTCCTACATTGACGATTTTGAAGGGAGTAAATCGGCTATTGACCTAAAGAGTATTGGATCGTGGTTCCTCGCCAGTACCCCGGCAAACAGGGCAGAGTACCTTTCCGGAACAAGAGAATATGGCTATAAGAGGGCAAAATTGGCATGGTATATCGTGGATCCGCTATTCTACCAAAAAACAGGAAACCTCAAGCCACCTAACATCGGCACAGAGGAGCTCTCCAACCACTTTGTACGGATGGTTAGGGAGAAGGAGATCTTTCCCAATGCACAGGCTCCTAACAATCAGCAAATGAATCTTGCCGTGTTTAACCTGGCTTACTACCCCTATGAGCGCGGGCCTTACAACTATACCGTTGAGGGGATGAATGCAGATGGTTCACTGGCAAATCCCCTGGAAAACTGGGGAGGAATCATGCGAAAGATAGAGACCACCGACTTCGAAGCCACCAATGTGGAATATGTTGAGTTCTGGCTCATGGACCCCTTTGCCGACCCCGATGGAGAGGATGGTCCGCTGGAACCGATCAACACCACAGGCGGAAAGTTGATGATCAACCTGGGGGATATCTCGGAAGATATTCTCCGAGACTCCAGAAAATCGTTTGAGAGTGGGCTTCCCATTAATGCGACAGAGATTAATGAGGTGGATACCACCATTTGGGGACGGGTTCCCACCCTTCAGAACCTGGTAAACTCATTTGGCGATGAAGCAGCCAGACCCTTCCAGGATGTGGGTTATGACGGCTTAAGAAATGAAGATGAGCTCTCCTTTTTTGAAGAGACCTATATCAAAAAACTTATTGAACGCTTTGGCACCGTGGGCGTCCCTGCCGTACAAAATGCCTACGAAGATCCCTCAGGGGATGATTACCACTACTTCCGGGGAAATGACTACGATGCCGATGAAAAATACAGCTCCATTCTTGAGCGTTACAAGCGATTTAACGGAACAGATGGCAACTCTGTGCCTCCCGAATCGGTAGAGGAGACCTACCCCACGTTGGCAACCACCATCCCCAATATGGAGGATATCAACATGGACAACACCCTCAATGAATCCAACAACTATTACGAATATGAGATTAACCTACGCCCTGACCAGATGGAGATTGGTAAAAACTTCATCTCCGATATCTACGAAGCCAAGGGCGTAGCACTGGATAACGGAACCCGGGGCAACGTAAAGTGGTACCAATTCAAGGTTCCTGTGAACAACCCCAGTCGTGTTATTGGTTCCATTCGCGATTTCACCTCCATCCGTTTTATCAGGCTCTACATGACCGACTTCTCGGAAATGAGTGTGCTCCGCTTTGGTACCCTGGAGTTGGTTCGTGGAGAGTGGAGAAGATACAACTACGATCTTCTCTCTCCGGGAGAGTACATTCCCAACGATCTCACCAACGACACCCGACTTGACCTCAGTACAGTAAGTTTTGAGGAGAATGGAGGAGCAACCGACCGTGTTCCTTACGTACTCCCCCCGGGCATTGAGAGGGAAGTAAATACCAACACCACCAATCTCCAGCAGGAGAATGAGCAATCCATGTCCATGACCATCTACAACCTCATTGATGGAGATGCCAGGGCTGCTTATAAAAATACGGATTTTGATTTCAGGCAGTTCAAAACCCTAAAAATGTTCATCCATGCCGAAGCTCTCAACCAGGAGGATAACATCCGATATGCGGGAGAAACCGGCCCCCTGACAGTCTTCCTCCGTTTGGGAACCGACTTTACAGAGAACTACTATGAGTACGAAGTGCCCATCACCTTCACCCCTTGGGGAACCTCTTCTGTTGATGAAGAGGCCATCTGGCCAAGCGTGAATGAGATGATCATCCATATGGAAGAGTTGGTAAACGTAAAACAGAACCGAAATGCACTCATCGCGGATCCCGGCTCCAACGTCTCATACCACACCCCCTACTGGGAGAATGATGGGAAGAATAAAATCACGGTCATTGGGACCCCCAGCCTCAGTGATATCCGGGTGATCATGGTGGGGGTTCGAAACCCCAAGAAACAGCTTCTCTCCGATCCTGACGATGGCCTCCCCATGAGTGCCGATATTTGGATCAACGAGCTCCGCATGACCGATTTTGACGAGTCGGGAGGCTGGGCAGCTACAGCCCGTTTAAACACCAACCTCGCAGATATTGGGAACCTCTCCATTTCCGGATTATATAGTACACCGGGGTTTGGTTCCATCGAAAAAAAGGTCAACGAACGCGCTAAAGAGACCACCACGAACTGGGATATCGCCACGAACCTTGAAGTGGGCAAATTTTTTGGCGAAAAATCGGGGCTCAAGATTCCCCTGCACTTCGATATCTCAGAGTCACGGCTCTCGCCAGAGTATAACCCCTTGGATCCGGATATCTTCCTAAAGGATGACCTGGCCATGTTAGATGCCAAGGGACGGGATTCCCTGCGAGAAAAAACCCAGGACTACACCTTAAGGAAGAATATCAACCTGGTGAATGTACGAAAAGATCGAACCAGCAAAGTACGAGAAGATGGATCTTCCCGCCCCCCTATGCCTTGGGATATCTCTAACTTTGACGTCTCCTACTCCTACTCCGAAATATTCCACCGAAATATTGATATTGAATACGATGTTCGGAAGCAGTATCGGGGCGGCCTGGGCTATAACTTTAGCACACAACCCAAACAAATTAAGCCCTTTGGAAAGGTTAAGTTTCTCAAAAAAAGAGCCTTTGCCCTTATTGGCGACTTTAACTTCTACCTGCTGCCCAAGATGTTCTCCTTCCGAACAGATCTTGATCGGCAATTCATCGAGAAGAAGCTGAGAAATAAGAGTCGGGGAAGCATCCTTATTGATCCGACCTACATGAAGAAGTTTGACTGGCAACGCCTTTACAATTTGAAGTACGATTTGGCACAATCCATCAAGCTTGATTTCTCGGCCAGTGCCCTCTCTTACATTAATGAACCACCTGGACGCCCCCAAAGAGACAGTATCCTCAGGCAACTCCAAAGCTTTGGTTCCATGAATAGTTACAACCAAAATGTCAAGGCAACGTGGAATGTGCCCATCAATAAACTTCCTTTGATGCGATGGGTAGGTCTTACGCTTCGATATGATGCGACCTATCGTTGGCAAGCTTCTCCCCAATCTATCCAATCCACCCTGGGCAACACGGTGGAGAACTCCCGGAATGTGACAGCTAATGCGAACCTCCAGGTGGGTACTCTCTTCAAAAACATTCCCTATGTCAAGGATTTGGGAAAGAGCAAGCGAGGCAAGAATAAAAGCCGACAACGGAAAAGAGCGGAGCGCATCAATCCCGATGATCCGGGACAAACCCAAGACTCCTTAAGGAGGGAGAGGCCGAAAATCAACTTTGTGAAAGAGGGCTTTGACGGGCTTCTGAGGATCATTTTTGGCTTAAAAAGTGTCTCCCTCTCCTATACCCGAAATAGCGGGAACCTCATGCCCGGATTTATGCCGGAGCCGGACATTCTCGGGGTAAACAGAAGATCCCAGGCACCGGGTTTTGATTATGTCTTTGCCCTGACGCAAGATATTCGTCAACGTTCTGTGGAAAATGACTGGCTTTCCCGGGATACCCTTAACAACGCGCAGTTCTTCAATAACTTCTCAGAGAACATAAATTACCGCCTGAACTACGAACCCTTTAAGAACTTCAGGTTTGAAATCACGGGAACCAAGAGAACCATGGAGAACCATCGAGAGATCTTTAAGGCTGACCCCACCGGCCAGTTCCAATCCTATGCCGCAGGGCACTCCGGCTCTTACTCCGTCTCCATCATCTCCTGGGGAACAGCATTTGGAAAAGATGAGTTAGACCATAAGAAATCCCTCAACTTCGAACAGATGAAGAAAAGCCGTCAGCAGATTGCCATGAGGATTGCAGAGAATAATAGAAACTGGGTGGATGCCGGTAAACCGATGCAGACTGACTCCATCTCAGGAAGAAGTTTCCCCCTGGGTTACGGCCCCACACAGCAAGATGTACTCATCCCTGCATTTATCAGTGCCTACACAGGAAAAGATCCCGGCAGTGTAGGATTAAACTCATTCCCCGTTATTCCCATGCCTAACTGGAGGCTCACCTGGAATGGGCTCACACAAATCCCATGGATCAAGAAATATTTTAGAAACATCAACATCACACATAGCTATAAATCCACCTTTAACATCGGTTCGTACCAAACCAACCTGTTGTATGAGGAGCTCTTCGGCTACCCGTCAGCCATTGATGATGCCGGAAACTATATCTCGGAAAACCTCATGAATGTGGTGACCATCTCAGAGCAGTTTGCTCCACTGATTAACTTTGACATCACAATGGTAAACAGCTTATTAGCACGTTTTGAGATCAAGAAATCCCGCAATCTCTCCCTGAGTTTTGTCAACAACCAGCTTACAGAGATGAAGAGCAGTGAATACACCATTGGCTTAGGATACCGCTTTCAGGATGTCCAGTTTACCATTCGAACCATTGGTGGCAGCGGAAAGAAAAGCCGTGTAAAGAGTGACCTTAACGTGAAGATTGATTTCTCCATGCGTGATAACAAGACCATGCTACGACGACTGGACGAAGAGGTCAACCAAGCCTCCGCCGGACAACGAATCTTCAGTATCAACACTTCGGCAGACTATCAAATGAATAGAAATCTTACGCTGCGTCTCTTCTATGATCAACAGATGCTGACGAAACCGTATGTGGGAGGACAATATCCCAATTCAACCATTAACTCAGGGATTAGTATACGATTCACATTAGCACAATAGGATAACAACAAATAGTCGAATTAATAAAAAAAAGACGTACATTTGACCTCAAATAACACACAATCTTAATAACTATGAACGTACCTGATAATTTAAAATTCACCAAGTCGCACGAATGGGTGAGAGTTGAAGGAGAAGAAGCCTATCTCGGCATAACGGATCATGCACAAAGCCAGCTGGGTGATGTGGTTTTTGTGGATGTGGACACAGAGGGAGAAAACCTTGAAAAAGGAGAGACTCTTGGAACCATAGAAGCGGTAAAAACTGTCTCTGATATCTTTATGCCCATTACCGGAGAGATTCTTGAGTTTAATGAGGCCCTACAGGACAACGCTGAAATTATCAATTCAGATCCTTACGGTGAAGGATGGATTGTAAAAATGAAGGTGGTGAATGCATCGGAACTGGATGAGCTCCTCTCTCCTGAGGATTACAAAAACCTGATTGCACACTAACAAACCGTCTGGATCTCTGCGAATCTCTCCCCATTAAGGCCTCAAACCATCGGTATGTGATGTACGATCGGTTGGTATCGGTCGTGGCTTTACAGGGAGCGTATCATCGACTAGCCGCCGATGAGGTGTAAGCTTGTGACCTTGAACCATGCTTTTGGCATGTTTCTTGTTGTGTTGTTAACGTAACCCTCAGAGAGAGGATTGGCAGCGTAAGAACAGATTGATTCTCCTATTTTTTTCCAAAAGTCATTGTTCTCTCCGAAAAAAATAGTAATTTAGCATCGACGCTGTTGGTTTTGAAAAAATCTTAACAAGGAATAATTATGGAAGCGAAGAAGTCTCCCAAAGCAAATCTGGAAAACAAGCGGATCCTTTTCATTGAAATTGGGCTCATTGTGACGCTGGCTCTTGTGCTATTGGCTTTCGAGTGGCGGAAATATGATGTTGCCGTTGTCGAAATGGGTGCACGGGAAGCCGTAGAACAGATGGAAGAAATTATTATTAATACGAAACAAGAGGTGAAACCGCCACCTCCAAAACCTCCACCAACGACTACGGTATTGAATATCGTAGAGGATGACGTGGAGATTGAAGATGAACTCATCATTGATGTGGAGGCCGACGAAGAGATGGAAATCGAAGAGTATGTTCCGCTGGAGGAGGAAGAAGAGGAGGTTGTAGAGGAGGAGATCTTCCTTATTGTGGAGCAGCAGCCCGAATTCCCCGGAGGGGAGAAGGCTCGTCTCACTTACCTCGCTAAGAACACCAAGTATCCTCAAATGGCTCGTGAAAGCAACATTCAGGGGCAGGTGTTCGTCACCTTCGTGGTGGAGCCCGATGGAAAAATCTCCAACGTGTCTATCCTCCGTGGTATTGGAGGTGGATGTGATGAGGAGGCCGTTCGGGTTGTGCAATCTATGCCCAATTGGGTTCCAGGAAAACAGCGTGGCCGTCCTGTTAGGGTTCGCTTTAACATGCCCATCAAATTTATCCTACAGTAATTGATTTACCAATAAAGAGAAGGCCGTTCCATCGTGGACGGCCTTTTTTTATGATTCCGAAAAATAGGTTACAATGGCACGGGCTCTGACCTTACCCACCACAGCGGCGAGCTCCGGCTCCGAAGCCTCTTTTATCCGCTTCAACGAGTGAAATTCCTTGAGCAGCAAGGTTGCCGAAGCTACTCCGATGGAGGGGATATCCGTAAGTGCACTCTTCAAGGTTCCCTTATCTCGTCGCTTACGGTGGTGCGTAATACCAAAACGGTGTGCCTCATCACGGAGGCGTTGTAACACCTTCAACGTCTCTGACTTTTTATCCAAATAGAGGGGTAGAGAATCGCCGGGAAAATAGAGTTCCTCAAGACGTTTAGCAATGCCAAGGATGGCAATCTTTCCGCGAAGCCCCAGCTTTTCAAGACTTTTTAGGGCCGCACTAAGCTGTCCCTTCCCGCCATCCACCAGGATCAGTTGAGGCATAGGCAACCCCTCCCGTTGCAAATAGTCGTAGCGGCGAAAAATAATCTCTTCCATGGAAGCAAAGTCATCGGGTCCCTCCACCGTCTTCACGTTATAGTGGCGATAATCGCTTTTAGAGGGCTTTCCATGCTTAAAACAAACCATGGCCGCTACGGGATAATCCCCCTGAAAGTTGCTGTTGTCAAAGCACTCAATATGGCGAGGCTCTTCCTTCAAACGCAGGTCACGTTTCATAGTCTCCATCACCCGGCGCGTGTGCCTCTCCGGATCCACCAAATCGTGGCGTTTCTGTTTCTCCAGCCGATAAAAACGCACATTCCGGTCTGACAATTCCAGTAACGACTTCTTATCCCCACGCTTGGGAACGGTATATTTTACCCCGGGGATCACCGTTTCTGGTACAAAAGGAACGACCAACTCCGTGGCATTGCTGTTGAAGCGCGAGCGTAAAGCGGCGATGGCAAAAGCCAGCAACTCCTCTTTACTCTCCTCAAGGCGCTTTTTCATCTCGATCGTGTGTGTCTGTACAATGGCTCCGTCAACCACCTTTAAAAAATTCACATATCCCAACTTGTCATCAGTCTGTATGGAGAGGACATCCACATTATGAATCGTGGTACTTACGATGGTGGATTTACTCTTATAGGACTCCAACAGCTCCAATTTTTCCTTAACGGCCTGGGCATTCTCAAACTCCATCTTTGCCGCATAGGCTTTCATCATCTGCTTCATCTTTCGTATCACCTCACCAATATTCCCCTTAATCACGGAACGGATATGCGCAATAGACTGGTTGTAATCCTCCTCACTTTGAAGCCCTTCACAGGGGCCCAAGCAGTTTTTAATATGGTATTGCAGACAGACAGAAAACTTTCCTCTTTCAATATGCTGTGGCGAAAGGTGATGACGACAGGTACGAAGAGGATAAAGCTGACGCATCAAATCCAACAACATATTCATCATCTTGACCGAAGCAAAGGGACCAAAATATTCCGATCCGTCTTTCACCGGATTCCGAGTGGCAAAGACCCGCGGAAAAGGTTCCTTACGAATACAGATCCACGGGAAGGTCTTATCATCCTTCAGCTGGATATTATAACGGGGCTGATATTTTTTGATGAGGTTATTTTCCAAAAGGAGCGCATCCATCTCCGTATCTACGACGGTTGTGCGGATATCGTGAATATGGGAGACCAATACACGCACCTTCCCCGAGTGGGAAGACTCTTTATTAAAATAGGAGGAGACGCGCTTTTTGAGGCTTTTGGCCTTTCCCACATAGATAATCTCCTCACTACTGTTATAAAAACGGTATACTCCCGGCCTATCGGGTAACGCCCGAACGATAACATTTAGCCTTTCCAACCGGGGACTCACCACCATATTTTCTGCTATTTCAGATGATTCCAGCCCTGGGCTTCAATAGGCACTACCACATTATCATGGGAAACGAGAATGGCACCGGAAGCCTCTTCCGTCATATGACCAATAACCGCAATCTCCTTCATTGCCTCAATCTTGGGGTAATCTTTCTGGGCGATGGTAAAGAGCAACTCATAATCCTCTCCCCCATTCATTGCAGCTGTCACCGGATTCATCTTAAATGATTCGCACAGGGAAATCGTCTGAGGGTCTATGGGTAGTTTCTCCTCATAGAGTGTACACCCTTTCTTTGACTGTTTACAGAGGTGCAAAATCTCGGAAGCAACCCCATCCGAGACATCAATCATTGAGGTGGGTTGGACCTCATGCTCTTGCAACAACTTCACGATGTCGGTACGAGGTTCGGGCTTCAAATGACGCTCCAGGATATAGTCATACCCGGCCAGGTCCGGTTGCATCCGGGGGTTCGCTTTCCAAACCTCTTTTTCGCGTTGCAGCAACAAAAGCCCCATGTAGGAGGCACCCACATCCCCACTCAAACAGACCAGGTCGCCCTGTTGTGCCCCGGAGCGCAGCACATACGCGTCATCACGAGCCACCCCCACCGCACTGATGGAAATCATCAATCCGGAGGTGCTGGTGGTGGTATCTCCTCCCACCAGATCTACGCCATAGCGCTTGCAACAAAGGTTAATTCCTTTATAAATCTCATCAACAGCTTCCACGGTAAACTTCGAGCTCACGGCAATACTCACGACAACCTGCTCCGGCTTTCCCATCATCGCAACGATATCCGAGAGATTTACAGCCACCGCCTTATAGCCTAAGTGCTTCAGCGGGGTATAACTCAAATCGAAATGTACATTTTCGAGCAATAGGTCTGTGGTGATCAACATTTTTTTTCCGGAGGGATTAAGCACGGCGCAATCATCACCCACGCCCACCTCCGTCGTATCATTAACTCGCGTAATCCCCTTGGTTAGATGGTCTATCAATCCAAACTCACCCAACGCTGAAAGCGGGGTTTTATCCTCCCTTTTTTCAAACATTTTTTCAATTTTTATACAAAAGTACGAAAACAACAGCAATCATTTTGGCTTTTACGTTGTTATAACGTGTTACTAATGCAATCGTAGCGATGAAAAGCGGGGAATTTTGTAAATTCGCAGCCTCATCTGAAAACGATTCTAAAACGTAATGTAATGGTCAAAGAGACACAACAGGACAAGATTCTGAAGGATGTCACGCAAAGTGACTACAAATATGGCTTTGTAACAGACGTGGAGATGGAGATTGCCCCAGCGGGGCTTACGGAGGAGACCATAAGATATATCTCTCAAAAAAAGAATGAGCCGGAATGGCTCTTAACCTTCCGATTAAATGCCTTCCAAAAATGGCAATCCATGAAAATACCGGAGTGGGCACACCTTCACATCCCCCCCATTGACTTCCAATCGATCAGCTACTATGCAGCGCCCAAAGAGATGCCTAAATACGATAGTTTGGACGAGGTGGATCCGGAGCTTCTCAAAACCTTTAATAAGCTGGGTATCTCCCTGGAAGAGCAGAAGCGTCTTGCCGGAGTGGCAGTCGATGCCGTATTTGATTCGGTATCGGTCAAAACCACCTTCCAGGATACTCTTGAAAAGTATGGGATCATCTTCTGCTCATTTTCCGAAGCGGTACAAAACCACCCCGAGTTGGTAAAACGCTATATGGGTTCGGTGGTTCCAGCTAACGATAACTATTTTGCAGCGCTAAACTCAGCCGTTTTTAGCGACGGCTCCTTCTGTTATATTCCCAAAGGGGTACGCTGCCCCATGGACCTCTCTACCTATTTCCGGATCAATACGGCCGGAACAGGGCAATTTGAGCGCACCTTGATTGTGGCGGAGGAGGAGTCGTATGTCTCTTACATGGAGGGGTGCACTGCTCCCCAACGCGACGAGAATCAACTTCATGCAGCCATTGTGGAGATCGTCGTCATGAAAGATGCTGAAGTGAAATACAGCACCGTGCAAAACTGGTATCCCGGAGACAAAGAGGGAAAGGGAGGAATCTACAATTTTGTCACAAAACGGGGTATCTGCAAAGGCAATAATGCCAAACTCTCTTGGACACAGGTGGAAACCGGTTCTGCAAAAACCTGGAAATACCCCAGTTGTATTCTCCTGGGAGACAACTCTATCGGAGAATTTTACTCGGTGGCTGTCACCAACAACTATCAACAGGCAGACACCGGCACCAAGATGATTCACCTGGGGCGCAACACCAAAAGTACCATCATCTCCAAAGGAATCTCCGCCGGCCACAGCGATAACAGCTACCGGGGGCTGGTCAAGATGATAAAAAAAGCGACCAATTCACGCAACTATAGCCAATGTGACTCTCTCCTCCTGGGGGATCAATGTGGTGCACATACCTATCCCTACATTCTTGCAGAGAACCCCTCTTCTATCATAGAACATGAAGCAACAACCTCTAAAATCTCTGAAGATCAGCTCTTCTACTGCAATCAACGTGGAATCTCTACGGAGAGTGCCATCGGACTTATTGTCAATGGCTACGCCAAAGAGGTGCTCAATAAATTACCCATGGAATTTGCGGTGGAGGCTCAAAAGCTACTGGCCATCAGCATCGAAGGGAGTGTGGGTTAGAAAAAAGTTAAATACCTTAATAAATTATCATATGCTCAATATTAAAGACCTAACGGTTTCAATAGATAACAAACGGATCCTTAACGGATTAAACTTACAAGTAAATAAGGGCGAAGTTCATGCCATCATGGGCCCCAACGGTACCGGGAAAAGTACCCTTGCCAACATTATTGCCGGAAAGAGTGGTTACGTCATAGAGAAGGGCAGCATCACCTACAAGAAAAAAGACTTGCTTAAGATGGAGGCCGACGAACGGGCTAACGAGGGGATTTTTCTCAGCTTTCAATACCCCGTGGAGATTCCGGGCGTGAGCATGGTCAACTTCATGCGGACGGCCCTCAACGAGAGACAGGCCTATCACGGTCTGGATCCCCTACCGGGAGCCGCCTTTCTAAAGAAGATGGAGGAGAAGAAGAAGCTGGTGGAGATCCACAGCAAACTCACCAATCGTTCCGTGAACGAAGGGTTCTCCGGAGGAGAGAAGAAAAAGAACGAGATCTTCCAAATGGCAATGTTGGAACCCTCTCTGGCCATTCTCGATGAAACCGATTCCGGATTGGATATTGATGCCCTGCGGGTTGTGGCCAGTGGAGTCAATAAGTTACGTAGTAACGACAATGCCTTTATCGTCATCACCCACTATCAACGACTTTTGGATTACATTGTGCCGGATGTGGTGCACGTTCTCTATGAAGGCCATATTGTACGATCGGGAGGGAAGGAACTGGCATTGGAACTGGAACAGAAGGGCTATGAATGGTTGAAAGAAACCCTATAAGACGTCACCCATGTACTCGAAAAATAATACGATAACGGAGCGTATCACCTCCTACTTTGAAGCACACAAACAGGTGCTTTTTCAAAACGATACACCTCAAATAAAGAGAGTTCGACAGAGAGCCTTTGAAGCCTTTGTGCAACAAGGCCTTCCCGACAAAGAGTTGGAGTCCTGGAAGAACACCGATATTCGTTCTACACTAGAGCAGGATTTTCGTTGTAGTCCTGAACCGGAAAATAGACAGATGGATGTGGAGGCATTTTTTAAATGCAAGATGCCCAACTTCGACACCCTTATGGTGACTACACTCAACGGATACCACGTCTACCATCAGAGCCCTCTCAAGCAGTTGGATAATGGCGTTGTGGTGGGAAGTTTTGCAGAAGCAAAAAAACATTACCCCCAACTCTTTACGGAGTACTTCGGCACTGCGACAGGGGAACCTTCCGACGGGCTAGTTGCCCTCAATACGGCCATGGCCGGTGATGGTGTCTTTGTCTATATTCCTGATAATGTGATAATGGAGGAGTCCATACAGATTGTTAACCTTCACAACAGCAACGAGAAGCTCTTTTCCAACATCCGAAACCTAATCATCGTTGGAGAGAACAGCCGCGTACGCATTGTGCATTGCGACGACTCCTATTCCAGGCAGGCCGCTTTCTGCAACACCTTGACAGAGGTCATTGTGGAAAAGGGGGGCTCCGTAGATCATTATAAACTCCAGAATTTGAATAATGTCACCTCGCTGAACAACCAGGTGTTTGTTTTGCAGCGGGGCGGCAGTGAGGTGGTGAGTAACAGCATCACCTTCAATGGCGGATTGGTACGCAACTACACTCACACCACGCTTTCTGAACCGGAGAGCCGCTGCAACATTATGGGGCTATACCTCGTAGACAAAACGCAGCATATTGATAACCAGGTCTTAATAAATCATGATGCGCCCAACTGCTATAGCAACGAACTTTTCAAAGGGCTTGTGGACGACCGAGCCACAGCGGTCTTTAATGGGCATATCAGGGTAAAAAAAGATGCACAAAAAACCATCGCTTATCAGAACAGCAAAAATCTACTGCTCTCGGAAAAAGCGAATGCCATTGCCAAGCCCTTTTTGGAGATTTATGCTGATGATGTGAAGTGTAGCCACGGTGCCACCGTAGGCCAACTGGATAGAGAGGCACTCTTTTATCTCCGCTCCAGGGGGATCAGCGAAGCCAATGCCAAGATACTCTTACGCTACGCTTTTGCCGCAGAAATCATCAATGAAATCACCATAGAGAACCTTAAAGATCAAATTGATGATATGATGAAAAAACGACTCAACGGAGAGTTGGATATTTGCGAAACATGTGTCCTTCATTGCAATACCAAAGATCATGAAGTCACCTTTCCCATTGATTTAAGTAAAATTTAACCTTGACTGTTTTGGATACGCAAAAGATACGTTCGCTCTTTCCTCTTCTTAACGAGACGATACACCATAAACCTATCGTCTACCTGGATAATGCCGCCACAAATCAAAAGCCTCAACGGGTTATTGATGCCATAACGGCCTATTACACCTCCCAGAACAGCAACATCCACCGGGGAGTGCACCATCTCAGTCAACAAGCTACAGCAGCCCACGAAACGGCCAGGGAGAAAGTACAGGCATTCATCCACGCAGCACATGCTCACGAGGTGATTTTTACGCGAGGCACCACAGAATCTATCAATCTTGTGGCCAGTAGCTTCAGCAAGAAGTATCTATCCAAAGGGGATGAGATTCTAATCTCTGCCATGGAACACCACAGTAATATTGTGCCTTGGCAGATCGCCTGTGAAGAACGGGGCGCACACCTTAAAGTGATTCCCATGAATCTCCATGGAGCGTTAATGACCGAACTTCTCCCTCAATTATTAACCGAAAAGGTAAAACTAGTAGCCATCACTCATGTATCCAATGCATTAGGCACCATAAACCCCCTAGAGGATCTCATTATGCAGGCCCACAAGAGGGGCATTCCCGTGTTAATTGATGGCGCACAGGCCGTAGGACACCTGGAGGTGGATGTGACGCAGTTGGATTGTGACTTCTACTGCTTCTCCGGACATAAGATGTACGGCCCCACAGGAATTGGTGTTTTATATGGGAAAGAGGAGTATCTCAAAGAGATGCCCCCTTATCAGGGGGGAGGTGAAATGATCAGTGAGGTATCTTTCAGCCGGACGACCTATAATCAACTTCCCTTTAAGTTTGAAGCGGGGACCCCCAACATCTGTGGTGCCATTGGGTTGGGCGAGGCCATCGACTTTATCCGGGAAGTGGGCATAGAGCGCTTGGAAGAGACCGATAAAGCACTGGTAGCCTATTGTGAAGAGAGACTTCTGGAAGAGGGGGGGATCACCCTTATTGGAACGGCAGCCCAAAAAACCGGTGTTGTATCCTTCCTCATAGACCATGTACACCCCTACGATGCAGGGACGATCATGGATCAACTGGGCGTGGCCGTAAGAACCGGACACCATTGTGCACAGCCGGTGATGGATTTTTTTAAGATCCCCGGTACCATACGAGCCTCTTTCTCCGTTTATAATACGAAAAGTGAAGTGGATGCTCTGCTGAAAGCGGTGCAAAAAGTAAAAGAAATGTTTCTCTAACCCCTTGGGGATATAACGAAAGAATAATGATACAAGAAAAGACGGCACAACTCATTGAAGAGTTCAAGATGTTCGAAGACTGGATGGAAAAATACAACTATCTTATTGAGATGGGACAGGAGCTCCCTCCCATCGACGCGAAGTATAAGGTGAGTGAAAACCTCATTAAAGGGTGCCAATCCAAGGTGTGGTTACATGCCTCTTACGATGGGGAGACCGTTTCATTTTCCGTGGATAGTGATGCCATCATTACAAAAGGAATCGCCGCATTGCTGTTGAGGGTTTTCAACCATGAGACCACCGAGGAGATCCTGGCGGCCGACATGGGATTCATCGAGGAGTTGGGTCTTCACCAACACCTCTCCCCCACCCGCTCCAACGGCCTTTTGTCGATGATCAAACAAATTCGTATTTACGCACTTGCGTTCCAAGCTAAATCATAAAGAGATGATCCATAAAGCGCACTTAGAAAAAGAGGTTATAAAAAACCTAAAAGTTATTTACGACCCTGAGATCCCTGTAAATATTTATGATCTTGGCCTTATCTATTCCATTGATATTGATGATCAGGGAGCTGTAAGGATCGTGATGACGCTCACCTCGCCCAACTGTCCGGTGGCTGAATCGCTCCCCCAGGAGGTTTACGAGATGCTAACCCCCATCGAAGGGGTGACAAAAGTGGATATTCAACTCACCTTTGAGCCGGCCTGGGATCCGGAGAACCTCTCTGACGAAGTAAAACTGGCTTTAGGAATGTTATAACAGCTATGACCCCACCACAAGAGACCTTACTCCATAGCATCCAGTCTCCGGAAGAGTTACGGAAACTCTCTCCCGAACAGTTGCCGCAGTTATGCCGCGAGCTGCGTGAATTTATCATTGATGTGATCTCGGAGAATCCGGGCCATCTGGGTGCCAACCTGGGCGTTATCGAACTCACGGTGGCGCTGCACTATGTCTTTAACACTCCTTACGACCAACTGGTATGGGATGTGGGGCATCAGGCCTATGCACACAAGATTCTCACCGGACGAAGAGAGCGTTTCCATACCAACAGAGCATACAAGGGGCTTAGCGGTTTTCCCAAGCGAGCAGAGAGTGAATACGATACCTTTGGGACGGGACACTCCTCCACAGCCATCTCCGCAGCCCTGGGCATGGCTACCGCCAGCAAACTCTCCGGAGAGAGGGACAAACAACATATTGCAGTAGTGGGTGACGCTTCCATCGTAAACGGACTCTCCTTAGAGGGATTGAATAACGCAGGTGTCTCAGGAACAAACATCCTCATTATCCTCAACGATAACGACATTGCCATCGACCAAAGTGTGGGAGCTATCAAGGAGTATTTCACCAACATCCGTACTTCCAAGGCTTATAACAAACTACGGGATGGCATTTGGCGCCTTATGGGAGGAAATAGACGGTATGGAGAGGGAAGCCGCCGTATCATTCGACAGATAAAAAATGCATTTCGGAACTCTATCTTCGACCGGGGAAATCTTTTTGAGGCCTTTAAAATAAGATACTTTGGCTCAGTGGATGGCCACGATATCACCAACCTTATCAAGCTGCTTAATGACCTGAAATCCATCCCCGGCCCCAAGATCCTCCATACCCACACCGTCAAAGGGAAGGGATTCCATGCCGCAGAGAGGAATCAAACCATTTTCCACGCTCCCGGTATGTTTGATAAAAAAACCGGTCAGCAAAAGAACAATGTGGCAAAAAGAGTCCCCCCCAAATACCAGGATGTATTTGGAAAAACCCTGGTGGAACTGGCAGAGAAGAACGAGAAGATCATCGGAATTACTCCTGCCATGCCCACAGGCTGCTCCATGAATATCATGATGAAACGGTTTCCTCAACGAAGTTTTGATGTGGGAATTGCCGAGGAGCATGCGGTAACCTTCTCTGCCGGGCTGGCCACACAAGGATATATACCCTTTTGCAATATCTACTCTACCTTTATGCAGCGTGCCTACGATGAGGTTATCCATGACGTGGCGCTGCAAAACCTGCCCGTGATCTTTTGCATGGACCGCGGAGGGCTGGTGGGGGAAGATGGCCCCACTCATCACGGTATTTTCGATCTCACCTACTTCCGGGCCATTCCCAACATGATTGTAACAGCCCCCATGGATGAAATCGAACTCCGCAACTTGATGTTTACGGCACAACAGAAAAATCATGGCCCCTTCTCCATCCGTTATCCCCGGGGAAGAGGGGTCAACACCAACTGGGAACGACCATTCATGGAAATCCCCATCGGAAAGGGCCGAAAACTAACCGAAGGGAAGGATATTGCCATCCTTTCGCTGGGACATCCCGGCAATTTTGCGGCCACCGCAGTACAACGGTTAAAAGAACAACAGATCCACATCTCGCACTACGATGTACGATTCCTCAAACCCCTGGATACGGAACTACTGCACCAGGCCCTTAAAGAGCATCACCACATCATTACCATTGAAGATGGCACCCTCATCGGAGGATTGGGGTCAGCAGTACAAGAGTTTGTGAATGACCACCAATACCCCACGCAAGTTGTTAAGTTGGGGATTCCTGATCAATTTATCGAACAGGGCTCTCCGGAAGAACTTTACGCCCAGTGTGGCATCAACCAGGAAACCATATACCAAACAGTAATAACGTTACTAAAAGAGGGTTCATAATGCTCATCAAGCGTTGAGCACCATGGAAACGATTTGCTCCAAAGCCCCAACATGGTTACCGACGATCAGGGAACAATGAGGGGCAGGGACAGATAGGTCGAACCGGCATGTTCCACATAGGGTATTTCCATCTGTGAGGCTCCATTTTCCTCCACAGAGGAGGGAATTTCCCCGGTAATTTTATACCTTTACAGGCACACACCGTGATCTTGATAATTAGAGAAACCCATGAAAAAGAGAAAAACCCTAAAAATCATGCTGCTAATCCTTGCCGGGTTAGCAATAATCTATCTGTGTCTCCCTCAATATGCACGTACTGCACTTATATACTGGCATGTGGGGATTGATGACCATCCCATTTTTCACAACAGGATCGTTGAGGCGGGAGATCCTTCTCCATGGAAACACCACCCCGCATACAACCAATATCAACTACCGGAAGCGTTGCTGGACTCCATGTTACAGTATGAACCCATCGCCTACATCATTATAAAAGACTCCATGCTGCTGCACGAAGAGTATTGGGATGGCTATAGTGAAAAGAGCCTCACCAATCCCTTTTCGGCTAGTAAAAGTATTGTAAGCATACTAATGGGTATCGCCATTGACAAAGGGTTTGTGGAGAGTGTCAACGATAAAGTAATCAAATACCTCCCTGAAGCGTTTAATCACGATGGGAACGATGCCATGACGATCAAAGATCTCCTTCAGATGGCCAGTGGTTCCGAATGGAACGAAGAGTATTCAGGGCTTTTTACTCCCACTACAGCCGCCTACTACGGCAAAGATCTGGAGCAGTTGATGCTAAAGCAAGGTTCCGAGACAAAACCCGGTGAGAAATACCGCTATCAGAGTGGAAACACCCAGCTTCTTGCCATGATTATCACCCAAGCCAGCGGCATGACCTTAAGTGATTTCGCCTCCACCTACTTTTGGACCCCGGTACAAGCCGAACGCGACGCTTTATGGTGCCTGGATGATGAAGAGGGGATGGAAAAGGCCTACTGCTGCTTCAACACCAACGCTACCGATATGGCGCGTCTGGGACAGTTGGTACTCAATCGCGGAGCGTGGAACAACCATCGGGTCGTCTCGGAAGCATGGTTGGAGGAGTCGCTCAAGCCGGCATCCCATCTGCACGATGAGAAGGGAAAACAGGTGGACTTTTATGGCTACCAGTGGTGGATGCTACAACACCGTGGCCATGCCATAACGTATGCCCGGGGAATCCTTGGCCAATATGTCCTTATCTTTCCTGACCTGAACATGGTGGTTGTACGAATGGGCCATCATCGCAGTAAAAAGTATATTGGACACCATCCTTCCGATGTATATCTCTACATCGATGCGGCCTTACAGATGATTTCACAATAACCCTTCATACAAGCGATGCGCGTCCCTCATCGATCCATGACAATGCGTGCCCTGATCCCCGGAAAGGGGAGCCATGGTCTTTTTCTACTGCTCCTCTTGCTGTTCAGCATACGCCCGGCACTCTCGAAGGAGATACGCATTGCTATTCACGCTACGGACCCCACCATAGAGGCCACGGCGATACACCTCCAAAAGCCTGATGTTGCCGTGGAGGGCATTCCCACCTCCTTTTACCTCCAATTGGATAAGGATGTGGCGCACCCCATATCCTTTGTCATCCACGCCGGGATGCACGACGAAACCATGGTGCTGGCTCCCGGGGAGAGGCGTGCCATCTCTTTTACGCCGCAAAAGCACAATGTGATCACCCTCGACCACCCCGATACCGCCTTGCTCACCTTCAAGGCAATTCCCCAATGGATGTCCATTCTTCCGCCACTCATCGCCATCGCCATTGCCCTCCTCTTTAAGGAGGTATTCACGGCACTTTTCCTGGGAATTTTCTCCGGGGCTTTTGTGGTTAGCCTTTATGGGGGGAGCTCCTTGTGGTCCAGCATTCCACATGCCATCCAACGCATCATTGACACCTACATTCTACAATCACTATATGACAAAGGACATCTCTCCATCATCCTCTTTAGTATGCTCATTGGGGGGATGGTCAACCTCATCACCCGCAATGGGGGGATGCAGGGGGTGATTCGTTTTTTATCACGCTACGCCCGGTCACCCCGTTCGGGCCAATTCATCACATGGCTTTTAGGTATTGCCATCTTCTTTGACGACTATGCCAACACCCTTGTGGTGGGTAACACCATGCGCCCGGTCACGGATCAACTGCGCATCTCCCGCGAGAAACTGGCCTACCTGGTGGACTCTACAGCCGCTCCCATCGCCTCTATCGCCTTCATCACCACATGGATTGGTGCTGAGATTAGCTACATCCAGGATGGAATCACCACCATCGGGCTTGAAGAGACCCCTTACAACATCTTCTTTCACTCACTGCAATACGCCTTTTATCCGATTTTAACACTGATCTTCATTCTTTTGTTGATCCAAAGTAACAGGGATTTTGGGCCCATGTACAAGGCGGAAAAGCGTGCACGCCAAGGAATGGCTACGCCCTCCCATGGGGAAGAGGAGAAGGGGTTTAGCAATAACCTGAACGACCTTACGCCGGAGCAGGGGGTCAAAGCGCATGCCTACAATGCCGTTATCCCCGTCGTTACCGTCATCGTTGGCACCATTACAGGACTTTTTATAACAGGGTTGGAGAACAACCCATGGGAACCTCAGTTGGGGATTGCCCATAACCTATCTAATGTTATTGGGGCGAGCGATTCCTACAAGGCATTGCTATGGGCCTCGTTGGGCAGTGTGCTGGTTACCGTGCTTCTTACGGTGGGGGGACGGATCCTTCCCATGCGCAAAGCGGTTGACAGCTTGATCAATGGTTTCCGCACCATGTTAACGGCCATTATCATCCTTATTATGGCCTGGTCCATTGCTCTTCTCACCAAAGAGATGCATACGGCCGACTTTATCAGCCGGATAGCTTTGGCGGCTCGCATTCCGGCGGAGCTCATTCCCGGGCTTACCTTTGTGCTTGCGGCCTTAGTCTCTTTTAGTACCGGTACCTCTTGGGGAACCATGGCCATCCTCTATCCCCTGGTGCTTCCGGCAAGCTGGTTTATCACTCAGGAGACGGGCATGGATTACGAACAGGCCCTCATGATCTTCTATATCGTGGTCTCCACGGTGCTTACGGGGTCGGTTTTAGGGGACCACTGCTCTCCCATCAGCGACACCACCATCCTCAGTTCATTGGCCAGCTCTTGCGACCATATTCAGCATGTACGCACCCAGATGCCCTATGCCGTTACCGCCGGCAGTATCGCCCTCTTCATGGGCATTATTCCCGCCGCTTACGGCATTCCCGTCTGGATACTCTTTATCCTCTCCATCTCCACCCTTTTCCTCCTTATCCGGATCATGGGGAAAAAGCATAAACCCCTTCATTAATCCCCCCAAATGAGCAGTTTTACCTTTTTCCTTATTCTCATAGCCGGATTTGTCACAGGATTTATCAATACCCTGGCGGGAGGAGGAAGCATCATAAGCCTTTCACTGCTTCTCTTTTTGGGGCTTCCGCCCAATGTGGCCAATGCCACCAACCGCCTGGGAATTCTCTTGCAAAATATGGCTGCGGTGAGGAACTTCTCCCGAAAGGGTGTATTGAAGTATCGGGAAGGAATAGGGTTGGCCCTTCCGACGATCATGGGTGCAGCAGTGGGTGCATCCATCGCCAGGAACATTAGCCTCAAGCACCTGGAGTTTTCCATCGGGGTGGTGATGTTGCTCATGGCTCTCTTTATCCTTCTAAAACCTCAACAGTGGCTCAACGGGACGCCCCCCAAAGAGCGCACCATCGGCAGATACATCCTGCAAGGCGTTAGTTTCTTCCTTATGGGGCTTTACGGAGGGTATATTCAGGTGGGAACAGGCTACTTTCTCCTAATGGGCTTGGTATTGCTGGCGGGACATGACCTGGTCAAGGCAAATGGGTTAAAAGTCTTTATCATGCTCTGTTACACGCCGGTGGCCATTTTTATCTTTCAGAGTGGCAAGCAGATCGATTGGCATTATGGCCTTGTGCTCGGTGCGGGGAATATGATGGGGGGCTTTCTCTCCTCCAGGTTGGCCCTTAAACAGGGGGCGGGGTTCATCCGATGGGTGCTAATCATCACCATTCTCTTTACGGCCCTCCAATCCTTCGGACTTGTGGATCTTATTCAACTTTTGGGTCTTGCGCAATGAGCGGTAATATAAACGTCTTCACCTTATTTCTTCTAACATTGGTTCTTAGCTCAAGATGTGCAGCTACAGGAGATACGGTATCTAAGAAAATAACACCTAAGATACACAATACTGTTAAGCAAAGCGCTATGGTTCATTTTACCCGGCATCACCTCCCTGCCGGGAGGCAACAACTACTGGTTGTCATAGGTGAGCACCTCATCCTCGAAATAGCATAGGGCAATGCCAGCCTCCTTAAACATGGCCTCACTCTCTGCCCCAGCATGGTACTTTTTCTCGCAGACAACGCGAACAATTCCACAATTAATAATCAACATGGCACAGGTACGACAAGGAGTCATCCGACAGTAGAGGGTAGCCCCTTCAAGGGCAATGCCACGCCTTGCCGCCTGACAGATGGCATTCTGCTCGGCATGGACGGTACGAACACAGTGATGACTACGGTGGCCATCTTCATGCACAACCTGCTTCATCAAGTGCCCCACATCATCACAATGAGGCAATCCCATGGGGGATCCCACATACCCGGTCACTAAAATTTGTCGATCCCGGACGATCACACACCCCGAACGCCCCCTATCACAGGTTGCACGGGTAGCCACCGTATCGGCAATCTGCATAAAATAGTGATCCCAGCTAGGACGAAATGTACGCTCCTCCATAATCCTTTAGTTTTGCATGCGAAAGGTAATATCCGTAAGTTGCATCTCCGGGGAGACCTTGTAGAGGCGTTGATTGGTCGTTTTCACATCCAATCCTCCCAGCTGTTCGCGGTAGGAGCCTATTTTCACAAAATTGAAACAGGAGAGGTCACACTGTGCAGCCAGCTGATCACGCCCCGAATACCAACCGGTTTTTATACGCCCCTGCGACTCCTGGCGAACAAAGGCTGCCAAACGCGTCACCGTCGAAGGGGCAATATCGCCCCCCATAAAACAGATACACGTCACCAAGCGACCATACTTTTTCAACATCCCGGCCAACACCTCCTCTGTAAGAGGGTCTCCCACATCATCCATCAACCAGGGGCTGTGACAGCCTTTACACCGATTGGGACAGTTGGAGAGGTTAATAGCCAACGTCACCTCATCCGGGATCTCCCTAAAAACGATATCATAATCTACATACTTCAACATACAGGCTCCTCAACAGGCTTATTCTGCTCCTTTACCACGTTGTAATGCCTCTTGGCAGCCTCCTCCTGACGAGGAACAGAGAAGTTGCTAATCCGTTTCATGTAACCGATAATACGTGTTAGGTAGTCCACATTTTCAGAGGCACACTTAGGACACTGCTTCAGGTAGCGTTTATCGATAAATCCACAACTATTGCATACGGTATTGGGGATATTAAAGGTAAAATAGTTGCACCCTTCAGATGCGGCAACCCTCAACAGTTGACGATACTGCGCTTGTGAAAGATGCTCTTCCAGGTTCAGATGGAGAGCGGAACCTCCCGTAAGGTGTTGGATATATTCCCACCCATGTAACCTAAACTTATCCAACACATTAAGTGTTTTATCCTCCACACGATAAAAGTAGCTATTGTAACAGTTGCGAGGCACGAAGTAGCCATCTTCCCGATCCCACTTAGCATGTTTTACCCCCACGTTCTCCGCTGGAATCATCTCACAATTGAACATGGTTTTCGCGGTGCGATACTTCTTATTGTATTGCTCTATGAGGCTGAGTACTTCTTGCACAAAAGCGAGATAACGCGGATTATCGTTTATTTCAAGCCCCAGAAACTCGGCAGCCTCCACAATCCCATTGACCCCAATGGTCAAATACTGCCGGTCAATGTTGATAAATCCCGCATCAAACAGGGGCAACATCCCTTTCTGCTGGAACATGATCAGGTTCTCGTTATAGGCCGTCTGTACCTTATGCACCAGGTCTACCACCTCCTCCAGGAAATTCACATAGGAGAGGCCTGCCTGTTGCGCAAACTGCACACAACGATTCACATTGATGGTCAATACACTCTTGGATCCGGTGGATACCCCCCCTGCTCCGAGGGTATAGCTAAAGCCATTAT
This sequence comes from Bacteroidota bacterium, assembly GCA_002748065.1. Taxonomy (GTDB): domain Bacteria; phylum Bacteroidota; class Bacteroidia; order Bacteroidales; family BM520; genus BM520. The sequence goes on along the minus strand of PDRJ01000025.1, from coordinate 45,010 downwards.
CTTGTATCTCGTTACGAAGGCGGCAACAGCTTGATAAGGAGTCAGCATTGTCACTCATATAGGTAAAAAAGGAGTGACCTTCCGAATACATCTCTGCCGTAAAGTCGGCATATTCTGCATCAATCATCTCTCCATCTTTACTGAGTAGCGCCATCGTCTCCACGGGAAAAGTAAGAACCGTCTTGGTTCGCTCTTTATTAAACCACTTCATAAAACGCTTCTGGAGCCAATTCAACGAGTCCCAATGGGGTTTTGAGCCATCGGGAAAGACAAACTCACTGAAGAGGCTCTCAAAATAGGGCTTATCATAATAGGCTATATTCCAGAATACCGCTTGGAAGTTACGAGCCCCCGTAGGTTGGTTGATGGAGTACACAATCTGCTCAAAGAAATCACAGATCACCTTGTCAAGCGTACGCTCACGCTTGGAAAGATCCACTACCCTCTGCACATCTTTATGATAATCTTCTCCATACTCCAACTCGATGAAATAGTTCATATACATCAGAAACTCCGGAGTTGCACAGGCACCACTCAACATGCTGGATACCATAAAAACCATATTGATAAATCCACCGGCGAAAGATTTCAGGTTGGTAGGAGGCGTTGAGTTTCCCCCAATATCCATGGTTCCATTTAACAGCCAAGGATACATGGTGATACTTGCACAGTAGTTGGCAAGGCTGGTCTCATCATTTTTATAGATAAAATGATCCGAAAGCATTTGGAGATATTTATCCGAAAGTTCCTTCCCATACAACTCCTTAATGCGATCTGTAAGCATCCGCCGGTTGAGGGCAATAAAATTCTTCTTGGGCAACTCCCCTATAAGGGTGGCAATATTCTTCTTCTCCACATTGGCATTCGCATCAAACTTACTCCCTGTTGCAGCATTCTTCGCCTCACAATAGTTCATCAGAAACTTCATTTTATCACTAGTCTCTCGAGTCTCCATATGTTTCTGACGATAGAGAATATACGATTTTGCTACGATAAAATACTTTTCAGCCATTAAGGCAATCTCCACTTGGTTCTGAATCTCTTCCACCGACATCCCATCCACAATATTCAAACGAGCAAGAATAGGAATTAGATCCTCCTCGGAAGCATAGGATCCCACCGATAAAAAAGCCTTACGAATTGCATTCTTGATTTTGTCAATGGAGAAGGGAACCCTTTTGCCATTCCTCTTCACGATAGAGATGCTTTTATGACTCATATTGTGCTACTTTTTATAAATTTGGAACTAATTTCAGTGCCGATACATCAACAATATACTCTTGAATACCACAACCTATTCCCCACACCCTCCCCCATAATCTTTCCACGCGTGAGAGGAAAACGGATGGATACAGAACAAATTTAAACAATTATTCTCCCCACTTAAAAATCGAGTTATTAACAAAAAGAGAACCCCAAATCCCAAAACCTTTTATTCTCGTGGCATTGGAACGCAAAAGGGGTTGTTAAAAAGTTAAATGATGCACGTCATCGCCCCTCTAAGAGGCCCCTTCTCCGACCATCCTAAAGGAATAAAAAAAGAGCGAAGAGAACAAAAAAGACGGGAAACCGTTTATACCATAAGATCACTGAACCGCAAAACAAAGAAGAAGAATGACACATATAATCAAGATATTAGGATCTGGATGCACCAAATGCACAACCCTGTTTAACCTTACCAAAGAGGTGGTGGAAGAGAATCATATTCCGGCAACGATAGAGAAGGTGGAACAGATTGATGAGATCATGAAATACCACATCATGATCACACCGGCTCTCGTCCTCAATGGGGAGGTAAAAGTGAAAGGCCGCGTTCCCTCCAGGGAAGAGCTTCTTCAATTGCTGCAGAGTGCTTAGAGAGGCTCTCTCCCACCCCATATCCAAAGGGATTAACGCTTCCCCCAATTGCAAATGGAGATGGTAAGAGTTGAGAAATCGGGGCTTTTCTCGTGGGCATCCAAGGGTACCCGGAAAAAAGATATTCGTTTACCAAGTTGCTGATACAATGAACCATGTTTAACTGGCTACGACACCTCATCGACCAATTAGTGTACCTCTGGTTAGGATTTGGAGAGACATCCCCTTGGGGCAAGGCACTTCACTTCTTCCTCTACGATAGTATAAAAATCCTCCTGCTTCTGGTTGTTATTATCTTTATCATGGGGATAATCAACAGTTATTTCCCCGTAGAGCGGGTACGCAACTTCCTTTTAACAAGAAAACTATACGGCCTACAATACCTTATGGCCAGCCTCTTTGGAGTGGTCACTCCCTTCTGCTCCTGCTCTTCGGTACCCCTCTTCATTGGTTTTGTAAGGGGCGGGATTCCACTCGGTGTCACCTTGGCCTTCTTAGTAACCTCTCCATTGGTTAATGAAGTGGCCATCGGACTCTTTGTGGGATTCTTTGGACTCAAAGCCACCCTTATCTATGTGGTTAGTGGCGTTCTGTTGGGTACCATCTCGGGGTTTATCCTACAAAAGCTTCAATTAGAGCATCTTCTCACCCCTTGGGTCAAGGATTTTTTACGCAATGAGAGCGAGGAAGAGGGGGGGTACCACCAAGAGCACCCCCCGCTCCTGAAACGCTTACCACACATAGGCAATGAGGCGTTCAACATCCTCAAAAAGATCCTTCCCTACCTCTTGGCAGGCATCGCCATCGGTAGTGCCATGCACGGATTCGTCCCGGAAAACTTTTTCGAACCCTATATTCGGAAAAGCAACCCCCTGGCAGTCCCCATAGCCACCCTCATGGCGGTCCCTATGTATATCAACGCTTCCGGCGTACTCCCCATCGTACAGGTGCTGGTATCTAAGGGCATCCCTTTGGGCACGGCCATCGCCTTTATGATGGGCGTAGTTGGTCTCTCTCTCCCCGAAGCCATCCTGCTAAAAAAGGTAATGACACTCAAACTTATTGCTATCTTCTTTGGCGTGGTCACCCTCTGCATCATCCTCTCCGGCTACCTTTTCAACCTCCTTCTGTAGGAGCAATCGCCAACAGAGGTGGAGGCATACCTATACCATCATGCCACTCCTACAGCATTGCCCCACATCAGCTGTTAACCGCTAAGAGGCTCTGACACAATAAACCACTCAACACCTCCAAAACCCACCATTGCTCCTCCCTTTCATTGGCACTTCGATGCTCCTCTTCCTCATACCCTGCCAACGCCCTTCCCGAATCGAAGGAGTCCACTTACACTTACAGCCGCTAACTAAATGATTGCATCTTACAGAGCCGCTTATAAAGCCCGTCAAAAGCATAGAGCGTTTCATGAGTACCACGCTCCACAATACGCCCAGCATCAAGCACCACAATCTCATCGGCGTTGCGGATGGTACTCAAACGGTGGGCTATCACCACAGAAGTTCGAAAGTTCATCAAATTATCAAGAGCCTCCTGCACAAGACGTTCCGACTCTGTATCCAACGAAGAAGTAGCCTCATCAAGAAGCATGATAGGTGGATTTTTATACACTGCCCGGGCAATACTCAGGCGCTGTTTCTGGCCACCACTAAGCTTAACCCCCCTATCACCAATATTGGTATCATACCCATCGGGCATTTGAAGAATAAAATCATGGGCATTCGCAATCTTTGCAGCTTCCACTACCCGTTCCACATCAATCTCTTCTTCTCCCAAGGCGATATTTCGAATCACACTATCATTAAACAGCACCATATCCTGGGAGACAAATCCCATCAGACCTCTCACATCATCAATGCGCAACTCTTCAATGGGAATTCCATCAATGGTCAACCGGCCGGACTCAATATCATAAAAACGCGGCAAAAGATTTACCAACGTCGATTTCCCTCCTCCGGAAGGCCCCACTAGAGCAATGGTTTTCCCCTTCTCAATCCTCAAATCGATATCCACAAGCACGGGCTTATCCTCATATTGGAAACAAACTTTTTCAAGAACAATCGCCTCTCGAAAGGTTTTTATGGGGAGGGCACTCTTTTTCTCCACAATTACCTCCTCTGCATTCAACACCTTCTCAATACGCTCCACGGAAGCGGCACCCTTCTGAATATTGTAGGAAGCTTTGGCTATGGATTTGGCCGGATTCAGTACCTGGCTAAAGATCGCTAAATAGACCAAAAAGACCGAAGCATTCAGCCCCCCAGCCGGACTTAAGATAATCTTTCCCCCATACCACAGGACGATGGCAATCACCGTAACCCCCAACACCTCACTCAACGGTGAGGCCAAATCACGCTTACGAAACACCCGCACCATCAACCGCGTATAGCGATCATTCTCTTTCTGAAAATTCTTATTACTAGGATCTATAGCATTGAAGGCTTTGATAATACGCAATCCATCCATCGTCTCTTCCATCAACGATTGCAGCAACCCCATCTTGGCTTGGCCTTTAACCGAACTCCGCTTCAAGGTTTTACCGATATGACCAATCACCAGAGCTGTCACAGGCAAAAGAATAAGAATGAACACAGAGAGTGAAGGGCTAAGCACAAATAGGGTCACTAAGTAACTCAAGATGGTTACGGGATCCCGGAAAATAATCTCCAGGCTACTGATGACTGACCACTCTACATCCTGAACATCAGTGGTCATTCGAGCCATTAAATCCCCTTTTCGCTGTTCAGAATAGTAAGAAAGGGGGAGAATCAGGATCTTATGATAAATGTCATTACGAATATTCTGAACAACCCCGTTACGGATAGGAGCTAAAAAGAAATTGGCAAAATACCGAAAAAGATTCTTTAAAAAGAACAGCACCACAATCATCAAGGCAATGTAAAGCAATGCATCTGTATCGCTCACCCTTCCAATTAGCTGCTCCACCCAATAGTAGAAATTCTGCGAAATCAGCTGAGAATCCGTAATATTGGACCATGTCAATGGTTCCGGAACGGTTGTCAAGGGCTTACGAATCTTAAAAAGAATCTCCAACACCGGGATAAAAAAAGCAAAAGAGACTAATGAGAAGAGGATAGAGAAGAAGTTAAACAGCATACTCAACACCACGAAAAACCAAAAGGGCTTCAAATAGGGAAGAATACGGAGAAGTTTTTTCATGGGTCACAAATTCACCGCAAATGTAATAAAATAGTCTCTTCATCTTCACGAATCTCACCCTTAGTTGCCCCACCAGTCGCTCAAAAGTTTATCTTTGTGGCATGGAGAATACACGTCAACAAAAAATTGCAAGGCTCATACAGAAGGAGATGGCAAATATCCTCAGGGAAGATGCGAAGGGATACACGATAGACAGCATGGTTACCGTTACCAAAGTGGCCGTCAGCAGAGATTTCTCATCGGCAAAAATATACCTTAGTATCTTCGCCACCCTTGAAAAGGAGGAAGTCATCAAGAACCTCAACAAGCATAAGCGAGAAATTCGTTACGCATTAGGTCAACGGGTAAAACGCCAGCTAAGAGCCGTACCGGAAATTCTCTTTTTTGAAGACGACTCGCTGGATTATGTCGATAATATTAACCGCCTTCTTAACCCCAAAGAATAATGCAATACGACCCTATTAAACGCTCACTGGGACTTTTTTTTAATCGCACCCCCTTTCTAAGGAAACTTTTTTACCGTCTGTTGGACGCCCTGTTGTTACGGACATGGCATGTACGAGGAGAGCTCAAAGAGTGGGCTCGACAGAATCCTGGCCCCAAAATGATCCTCGATGCGGGTTCAGGCTTTGGCCAATATAGCTATTATATGGCATCTCACTTCAAAAACAAGCTGGTTACAGGCGTAGATGTGAAGCAAGAGCAGATCGACGACTGCCTTGACTTCTTTTGCAAGGCTCGGCTCACCAATGCCACCTTCACCTACGCCGACCTCACCCAATATGTCACACCGGAGAACTACGATCTCATTCTATCCGTAGATGTGATGGAACATATTGAAGATGATGTGGCCGTTTTTAAAAATTTCCACGCCTCCCTCAAAGAGGGGGGCATGCTCTTAATAAGCACCCCCTCCGACCAAGGTGGCTCTGATGTACACGAACATGAGCATAGCCACGACGGAGCAAACTCCTTCATCGACGAGCACGTACGCGACGGATATAACATCCGGGAAATTCAAGAAAAGCTGAAGGAGGCCGGCTTCTCTCATACACAGGCCAGGTTCCAGTATGGAACACCGGGAAAAATTTCCTGGAAACTCTCCATGAAATACCCCATCCTTATGCTGAATGCTTCGAAACTATTCTTTATCCTTCTTCCTTTCTACTATCTTATCACATTCCCCTGGTCGCTCCTCTTGAATTACCTGGATGTAAAAAGGGATCATGAAACCGGCAGTGGGTTAATTGTGATTGCCAAAAAATAACCCTGATGAAACTCCCGCTATTCATAGCCTGGCGGTATTTTCGGTCGGGAAAATCACACCATATCATCAACTTGATCTCGCGGATCTCCATGGTGGCTATTGCCGTGGGTACCGCTTCATTAATCACCATCTTATCCGTCTTCAACGGTTTTGAATCTCTTATCTCCTCGCTTTTCAACACCTTCGACCCCCACCTTAAAATCGAAGCGGTAGCAGGAAAGACCTTTTCCGAAACGGCACTCCAACGGGAAGCTATCGAAGCTATTCCCGGCGTAATCAGCTACACCGAAGTGATCGAAGAAAAGGTACTCCTTCGTTATGAAAAGCAACAGTATATTGTCATGATGAAGGGGGTGAGTGATGACTTTCTTTCCAACAATCCTCTGGACTCCATGCTCATAGCCGGCACCCTACGTATGTCCGGGAGAAACAGTGCTATCGCAGGATACGGAATATGTTACTACCTAAACATCAACCCCCACCAACTCCCCACCGATGTAGCTGTTTATGTGCCCAAAAGAGAGGCGCGCAACTTCAGCATGTTAAACAACGCCTTCCGAGAGGATCAGATCAAAATAACAAGTGTATTCTCCATCCAGCAGGATTTTGATACAAAATACGTACTCGTTCCCCTTCCCTTCATGAAAAAGTTGATCGGCTATGAAAAGGAGATCACCTCCGTAGAGATTCGTCTTGAGGAGGATACGGATATGAAGCGCATCCAAAAACAAATTGCCACAATTACTGGAGACAACTTCAAAGTAAGTAACCGTTTTGAACAACAAGAATCGCTCTACAAAGTAATGAAAGGAGAAAAGTTGGCCATCTTTCTGATCCTAACATTTATGCTAATTATTGCAGCTTTCAACATCATCGGTTCTCAAACCATGGTAATGCTCGACAAACAAAAAAATGCCACTATCTTAAACAGCATGGGAGCAAACCGCCTTACCATTCGAAGAATCTTCATCGCACAAGGCCTGATTACCTCTATGTCAGGGGCATTAACTGGACTCCTCCTGGGAGCTATCATCTGTTTTCTCCAACTCCGTTTTGGTCTTATCAAATTTGATGCGGAGGCCTCCTTTGTCATTAATGTCTATCCTGTAGAGATGCGCCCGATCGACTTTTTACTAACCTTTATTACCGTAACCCTAATCAGCCTTTTCTCTGCAATCTTTCCCGCCAGTCGAATCAAGAAAGGATATCTCTCCTTAGAGCATCAGGGAGGAGCGACAAACGGCTAATCCTTAAAGGATCCCTATCCTCTGTGCTAACATCCAAAGAGAGCGGTTAAAACAGATAATTTCCCATGAAAAAAAAGAGGGAAACCGGGGAAAGGCAACTTTTAATCCACAACAGTGTCTACATATACATAGAGAAATAGACTAAAAAGGCATACCTTTGCCCCCCCATTATCGAATTAATAACAAGCACAATATAATGAAAACACCTACTCTATCCAGGCTACTACTCGTAATGATTGTCATAGGAGCCTCTTTGACAAATGTAAAAGCACAACGCGTTTTACTGAATGAATCTAACGGTACGGCATTAAGCATCGTATCACAAGACCAACTTCATTTGGAGATGAGAAACACCATCTCCGAATTTGACTACAGTACCCTCAACACCCCGGAAGGCCTGTTCACAACGTTCCACACCCACGTAAATGCCTTCTCAGGAAAAGTAGGGACACCAAGGATTCCGGTAATCCGAAAACTTATTGAGATTCCCTTGGGTGCAACCGTAAAGATAAACAATGTAACCTACACCGAGGAGACCATTGACCTGGGAGAGATGGGGGTTTTATACCCGGCTATTCCAGTACAGCTTCCGGCAGAAAAGGGCGGTGGAACCCCTCCCCCCTTTCAATACGATGCCGACGCTTACCAGATGGATCGCTACTTCGGAGAGAAGCTAGTCAGCGTGGAGGTTAAAGGTATTCTCAGGGGACAGCGCCTCGCCTTGGTCACCATTGCACCCTATGCCTACAACCCGGCCAAAAACCGCATGAAGGTATACAGTGATGTACAATTTGACCTCACCTTTGAGAATGCCGATATGGCAGCAACCATGGAACTTAAAGAGCGGACTTGGTCACCCCACTTCCAAAGTGACTACACACAGGTCATCAATGCAGCCTCTTTCAATCTTCGCAAAGATCCCCTCAGCAATAATCCCATCACCTATGTGATTATTTCACACCCCATGTTTGAAGATCAACTCCAAGAGTTTATCGCCTGGAAACAGAAAAAGGGGTACCGCGTCATCACCGGATACACAGATGATCCGGAGGTAGGAAATACAACAACCTCCATCAAAGCGTTCATCAAAGGACTCTATGATAACCCCCAACCCGGCTACACAGCTCCCACTTACGTCCTCTTTGTGGGAGATGTTGGAGAGGTTCCCTCTTTTGCAGGTTCCACAGGAAGTCATATCACCGATCTCTACTATTGTGAATACACCAATGATCACTTTCCCGAAATCTATTACGGACGTTTTTCTGCACAAAACACGGCTCAACTCCAACCGCAGATCGACAAGACCCTAATGATCGAACAATATACCATGCCCGATCCCTCCTACCTGGACGAAGTCGTTCTGGTAGCAGGAATGGATAGTGGTCATGGACAAAAGTGGGGCAATGGACAAATCAACTATGGTACCGAAAACTATTTCAATGAGGAACACGGGATCACCTCACACGTATACCTCTATCCCCAATCAGGTAGCAGTGGACCAGAGATTAAGCAAAGGATCAATGCCGGCGTTGCTTACGTGAATTACTCGGCACACTGCAGCCAAAATGGATGGCAAGACCCCTCCTTCACCGTACAAGAGGTTCACAACCTCACCAATACCGACGAGTATTTCCTCTCCATCGGAAACTGCTGCCTCTCCAACGCCTTTGATACACAGGAGTGTTTTGGCGAAGCCATGATTCGTGCTGAGAATAAAGCCTCTATTGGACATATTGGAGGAACCAATAGCACCTACTGGGATGAAGATTACTACTGGGGAGTAGGTGTAGGAACCATCTCGGAAGACCCACCTGCCTACGAAGAGACAACCCTGGGAGTCTATGATTGTCTTTTCCACGAACATGACGAGGCTTGGGCTGACTGGTGTTTCACCTCTGGCCAGATCATCTTTGCCGGTAACCGTGCCGTCTCCGAAAGCGGCTCCGTCAGGGAGACCTATTATTGGGAAATCTACTCCATCATGGGAGACCCCTCTTTGGCCATGTATATCACCGTTCCCGAACCCATTACCGCTAGCTATAACGGACTTATCCCCCTGGGGACGAACACCATCACAGTAACAACAGACCCTTATGCCTATGTAGCTATCTCACGTGAAGGAGAGCTTTTTGGCGCGACCATTGCTGACGAATCCGGAAATGCGGAAGTAACAATAGATCCCCCCATCACTATCCCCGGCCCCTGTGACGTCGTGGTCACTAAACAGTGGGGAGAGCCCTTCTTCGGAGAGGTCAATGTAGCTTCGCCGGAAGGCCCTTATGTCATCCTTAACGCGTTTAATATTGATGATAGCAATGGCAACAATAATGGCCTTGTGGACTATAACGAAACCGTCAATTTCGACATCACCCTGAAAAACTTCGGGAACGACGATGCCTCAAACGTATCAGCCACCATCACTTGTAACGACCCGGACATTACCGTTACCCAAAATACCCATAACTTTGGAAGTATCGCTTCGCAGAATACCGCGTCTCAACTCTCCGCTTTTACCTTTGAAGTTGCCCAAACCATTGAAGATAGAAAACAGGTAGAGTTTCTTATGGACATCACCGATGGAAATGAGACATGGCACTCCAAGATTATCCTCAAACTCCATGCACCTGTCCTCAGCATCCAAAAGGTGAACATTGATGATACGACCACAGGGAACAGCAACAACACCCTCGATGAGGGAGAAAATGCCAACATTGTGTTTACCCTATCCAATGAAGGAAGTGCCGATATAATGGATATACTAGGAGAGTTATCAACCACAAACACGGAACTCACCATCAACAATGCCACTGCAACCATTGAAGAACTCCCCGCAGAGGGAACCGCCACATTGACTTTTAATGTGACAGTGGAAGACGAGGTTCAATCAGGCACCATCGTTGAGATGGAACTGTTGGCAGCATCCAATGGCTATTCCGATACCGACGAGTTCATCACCAAAATAGGGATCATAACAGAGGATTTTGAGTCGGGCGATTTCTCCGCTTATAACTGGACGCACAGCACATACCCCTGGGTCATTGATGAGACAGAGGTACAAGAAGGCCTCTTCTCTGCAAAATCAGGCCTCATCTCGGATAGTCAATCCTCCGAGTTGAGTATCTCAATAGAGGTACTTTCTGAAAATGATTCCATCAAATTCTACCGAAAAGTCTCCTCGGAAGAGACCTACGACCTTCTAAAATTTTATATCGATGATGTAGAAATAGAAAATTGGTCAGGAGAAGAGGACTGGGCTCTTGTAAGCTATCCCATACTTATCGGAGAACATACCTTAAGGTGGAGCTATGAGAAAGATTTTAGTGTGTCCAATGGTCTCGATTGCGCATGGATTGACAATATCACCTTCCCCGCCATGCGGATAGAGGTAGGTACAAAGGAGATCTCACGCAAAGAGGAGGCCGCATCCATGTCCATCTTCCCGAACCCATTGCAGCACTCCACTCATATCACCTACAACTTGACAGAAGAGAGCGGAGTCTCACTTTCCATATACGACGTAATGGGGAACCTTATCGAAGTAATTGAACACAACGCCAGTGTTCAGGCAGGTACCCACACCAAAGAGTTTAGAGGTACAGGACTCCAACAAGGAATCTATTTCTGCATCTTAAAAACAAATAAACAAACAATTACACAACGACTTATTATTTCAAAATAAACAACATGAAGCAGCCGATAAAATTTTCCTTTACCGGCTGCTTCCTTAAAATCATAAACCCAGAAACCATGAAAAAGATCCTATTTGGTTTGTTATGTGTTCTAATGAGTGTGGGATTACTGGCCCAACAGGCTCAGAAGACAACGTATACACAACAAACTTCTTCCAAAGCATCAATAACCTTCACCGTTGAAGAGTATCATCTGACGCCCATCTCCTTATCGGGAAAAGACTACACATCCATTCATTTCGAAAAAGGGGTTACCACCCGAAAGAAGGGATATGCCGAACTCCCTTTCCTCAGCACTAACATCCAAATTGCCAACAATAAAAATGTAGATGTCAAAATTGTAGATACACAATACACGGATATTGTGCTTGATGCGCCCCTCAAACCTTCCAGGGGGGTTATCTACCGATCTCAAAATCGGGATGAAATTCCCTATACCATCGATCCGGCATCCATAAAAGATGAGTGGTATCCCAACGCTCTTGTAGAACAGAAAGAGCCCTTTATCATCCGGGATATTCGCGGAACATCTATCTTCGTCTATCCTTTCCAATATAATGCTGTTACACAAACACTTCGTGTTTATTCTTCGGTAACCGTAGAGATAACCGAAAACGATGAAACGCCCACCAACCCCTTAACATCGTCTCGCACCAAATACTTCCATGAAATGAATGGAATCTACCAGAGCCTGTTTATTAACTACAACATGGAGCGGCAAGATCTCACCATCAACGAAGCCGGAGATATCCTGGTCATCACCACCAGTCGGGATGAACAAGCTATTCAACCCTACGTGGAGTGGAAAAAAGAGAAGGGATACAACGTTCATGTAGAGGTTGTTGCTACCGGGACAAACGTTGTCAATCTCATTCAGGAGAAATATAACGAAAACCCCGACATTCTCTATGTACAGTTGGTGGGAGACTGGCCTGACATCAAGGTTGATGCAATAGGTAACGCGCCCATGGATCCCATGGCCGGCTGTGTTGTGGGAACAGATGTCTTTCCGGATATCTGCGTAGGACGTTTCTCCGCCTCCAATCCTCAAGAGGTGAGCAATCAGGTAAACAAAACGATCCAGTATGAAAAGAACCCACAAGAGGGGGGACAATGGTATGAGACAGCCATGGGTATTGCCAGTGCCGAAGGCGCCGGCAAAGGAGATGACAATGAAGTGGACAAGGATCATGTCCAGATCATCTATGACAACCGCCTGGATCCCTTCACATACAATGGATACTTCCCCAACTATGACCCGGGAGCTAATCCCAATGAGGTAGCTAACGGTATCAACTCTGGAGTCTCCCTGATCAACTACTGTGGACACGGCTCAAGCACCTCCTGGGGAACCTCCGGTTTTAACAATGGAAATATCGCAAACTTAACCAATGAAAATAGACTTCCCGCCATTATCTCCGTAGCCTGTCTGAACGGCACTTATCAAAATGGGGAGGAGTGTTTTGCCGAAGCCTGGCTTCGCAAGCCCGATGGTGGCGCCATTGCCACACTGATGGCCACAATCCCACAGCCCTGGCAACCCCCCATGCGCGGACAGGATTATATGAATGATGTCCTCATCGGTGGATACGATTATGACAATAACCCCGGAAGTGGAATCAACAATAATGAACAACGAACCACCTTTGGATCCATTACGGCCAATGGAATGGTCTTAATGTACAGTGAATCACAAGGAAGCGAAGACCTTGAGACCATCCAAACATGGGTACTCTTTGGCGATGCCTCTGTACAAATTCGTACCGCACCTCCAGCTCCCATAACCGTAAGCAATAATGTGATATTACTGGGCTCTTCATACGCAACCACGGTAACATCCGATGGTGTTCCGGTTGCAAATGCACTGGTATCAATCTCACAAGAAGAGCACGTCTATTCAGGATATACCAATGAGAATGGAGAAGTTACCATCGAAAATGAACTGGAAGCAGGCGATGTCAAACTGGTAGTCACTGCCTTCAATACCCAAACCATCTACGAAACCATCTCTTGCATTCCGCCGGAAGGCCCCTATGTCATCTACGAAAGTAGCGTACTCAATGATGAAAATGGAAATGGAACCCTAGAGTATGGGGAGAGCGCCACCATGGATCTCTCCATGAAGAATGTGGGAATCGAAGCAGCAAATAATGTTGTGGTAACGCTCACATCAGAAAATGAATACGTCACCATTACCGATGAGCAAGCCACCTTCGAGACGATTCCCGAAGGGGGTTCACAAACGGAAGAAGAGGCCTTTAGCTTTGAGGTAGCCGCCCACATTCCTGATGGAGAGAAGATCCATTTCGACCTTCTCTCTACTGACGGCACAGATACCTGGCCAAGCAAATTCTCCATTACAGCCTATGCACCCACCATACAAGTAAATGGAATGGCCATCGACGATGCATCAGGTAATGGCAATGGCCGTCTGGATGCGGGAGAGACCGTAAATCTTATGGTCTCCGTAACCAACATAGGACATGCCATCTCCCAGGATATTATGGCAGAACTCTCCTCTTCATCGCCCTATATCTCCTTTGACAACACAACCGCTACTCATGGTCCCATCGAAATGGAAGAGTCCACAACACTCACCTTCACCGTGCATGTCGATGCAAGTACTCCCATCGGTACGTTGGCCAATTTCGTATTTAATGGATCTACCGGAGAATATCCGTTTGAAAAAACCTTCGCCTCCACCATTGGGATAACCGTTGAAGATTTCGAAACAGGCGACTTCTCCTCTTTCCCTTGGTATTTTGAAGGCTCAGGCAACTGGACCATTACGGAAGGAGAGGTCTATGAAGGTAGTTTCTCTGCCCAAAGCGCCAACATTGGAGATAATCAAAATACCTCCATGGCCATCGACTATGAAGTGATACGAGATGATACCATCTCTTTCTACTACAAAATTTCCACGGAAGCCAACTATGATATCGTACGTTTCTATATTGATAATAATGTCATAGCAGAGTGGAGTGGAGAAAAAGAGTGGACTCAATTTAAGGCACCCGTCTCTCAAGGCGCACACACCTTCAAGTGGGATTATTCAAAAGACTATATGGCCACGGCAGGTTCCGACTGCCTATGGCTTGACTTTATCATCCTTCCTCCGGAGATGCGTACCATCGCTTATGCCGGAGAAGATGATTATGCCTGCGACAATGAGCCTTATACCCTACAACCGGAAGTGGCCAACTACGCCACACTACAGTGGAGTACCTCCGGCACAGGAACATTTGACGATGCTACACAGGAAAATGCCTCCTACACCCCCAGCCAAGAGGATCTGGAAAATGGAAGTGTTATTATCACACTGGAGGTTACAGGCAACGACACCCAACAATATACGGATGAGATGACCCTCTCTTTCGGGAGAACACCGACCATTGAGGCAGGAGAAGATGGACATATCTGTGAAGAAGAGAGTTTCGAGCTTCTCGCCACAGGAACAGATTATGAAAGCGTTAAGTGGACAAGCTCCGGAGACGGAACCTTCACCAACGCTACAGCCCTGGAGACCACCTATGTGCCGGGAGAAAATGACATTAATAATGGCTCTGTAACACTCTCTCTAATGGCCTTCTCAGGCTGTGGTAACGTAAACGACTTCACCACCCTTTACCTCCATGATGGGCCGGAGATGCCGGCTCCGGTAGAAGGAAATAGTGAAGTGTGTGCCAACAGTCAGGAGCAATATACCTCTGAAGGAAGCCCCAACGCCTCCTCTTACCGTTGGAGCATTAAACCCAGTGAGGCAGGAACCGTAGAAGCGGATAACCTCACGGCTTCCGTAAGTTGGAATGCAGCATTCAGCGGAGAGGCCGTATTGCGAATTATCGCCACCAACGACTGTGGTGATACGCAATCTGAGATGCTATTTATCAATGTAAAAGCCCTGACACTGGCACCTGCAGCCCCCATGGGTGCTGACTCCGTAGATACCTATGTAGAGAGTTCCTCTCCATTTACAATCCAGGAAATCGCAGGGGTCACCGAATACAACTTCACCCTGACTCCTTCCGAAGCAGGAGAGGTCTCCTGGGAGAGTACCACGGCAACCGTACAGTGGAATACCGCATTTAAAGGGACTGCCCTGCTTAGTGCATGCGGAATCAACGAGTGTGGCGAAGGACACTACTCCGAATCCAAACAAGTAATCGTTTACAGCAGTGTAGGAATTAATGAACGTGAGACTGCAAACTGGGAGATCTATCCCAATCCCGCACAAAACAGGCTCTACGTCGAGACCGCTAATATAGAGGAAGCAACTGCTATTCTCCTTTACAATACCACGGGCACAAAGGTCATGAACGTGAATGTAGTAAAAGGAGTTACCACGACCTTGGATATAAGTACTCTAAGCAATGGCATCTATTTTATTTCTATCCAAACAGAGGGTGGAAATAGTGCCATGAAAAAAGTAATTATCAATCGCTAAGAGGGGAAGCCCTTATCACATAAAGGCCGGGAAGTTTTTTCCCGGCCTTTTTTTATGGGGACAAAGCCCATATCTCTTCAAAAGACAGACAACATAAGCCTCAGGAAAGAGGGAAGAGATCCCAAACAACTTCAGAAGGAGGAGGCGCCTCAAAAGAGAGCCTACAGCGCTTTACCGGATGAATAAAACTGAGTTTTCGGGAGTGAAGATGGATAGACCCATCCTTATTAGAGCGGGGAAAACCGTATTTGAGATCCCCTTTGATGGGGCATCCCATGGCACTAAGCTGCGCCCGAATCTGATGATGGCGCCCCGTCAGCAACACCACCTCCAACAAGGAGTAGTTATCAGAGCGGTTTAACAGTCGGTACGTTAGCTCTGCGCGCTTATACCCCTCCGCCGGATGGTTGCGCACGTAGGATTTGTTCTGCTTCTCATTCTTCCTCAGGTAATGCACCAATCGGCCCGACTCCCGGGGTGGAGGATCCTTTACCACCGCCCAATAAACCTTCTCCATTTCCCTGTTCCGAACGGCCTCATTCAAGCGTGACAACGCCTTCCCCGTCTTGGCAAAGACCAGCAAACCGCTCACCGGACGGTCGAGGCGATGCACCACCCCCATAAAGACATTGCCGGGCTTTCCATACTTCTCCTTGAGATAGCCCTTCAGCATCTCACTCAAGGGCCTATCTCCCGTCTTGTCCCCCTGAACAATCTCCGAAGGCCTCTTATTCACCACCAATAGATGGTTATCCTCATAAAGAATACGCTCTTGCACCATCCTCTCCCGCTAATACTGCTCCCTGTCATTGGGGAATGAAACCGACTTCACATCGTCAATATAGGCACGTACGGAGCCCAGGATCTCCTCTTTCAAGTTGTGATAACGCCGTAAAAATCGCGGGCTAAAGTCCTGTGTAATTCCCAACATATCATGCAGTACCAATACCTGGCCATCCACCTGATGCCCTGCACCAATGCCTATCACCGGAATCTTAACCGCCTTAGCAACCTTCTCAGCCAACACCGCAGGAATCTTCTCCAACACAATAGCAAAACAACCGGTCTCCTCTAACAAAAAGGCATCCTCAATGAGACGGTTCGCCTCATCCTCCTCTGTAGCTCGAACCACATAGGTTCCAAATTTATGAATGGATTGGGGCGTTAGGCCCAGGTGTCCCATCACGGGAATCCCTGCTGAGAGGATTCGCTCGATACTCTCTACAATCTCTCGGCCTCCCTCCATCTTCACCGCATCCACCTCCGACTCTTTCATAATACGAATGGCGGAATTTAAAGCCTCCTTAGAGTTTCCTTGATACGTTCCAAAGGGAAGATCCACCGTAATCAGCGCCCTTTGCACGGCACGTGCCACCGAAGCCCCATGGTAAATCATCTGGTCCAACGTAATGGGCAACGTAGTATGATAGCCAGCCATCACATTGGAAGCCGAGTCTCCCACCAGGATAATATCAATCCCCCCCTGATCCAGAATCTTAGCCATACTATAATCGTAGGCCGTCAACATACTAATCTTCTCCCCCTTTAACTTCATCTCCTGAAGCACATGGGTGGTCACCTTCGTAATATCTGCAAATAAAGAACCCATCATCATCTATTTTTGTGGGACAAAAATTAGGTATATTCTTCATATATACAAGATTTTGATACTATTTGTTATAACTTTGCCCCCATGAAACGAATCTACATCCTTCTATCCATACTGCTATCCATGGGCTTCTTAGCCTGTGATAACGAAGTTTCTACCATTGGCGAATGGAAAGAGATTACCGTCGTTTACGGATTATTAAACCCCAACGACTCCATCTCCTACATCAAGATTACCAAGGCCTTTTTAGGAGGAGGTAATGCCCTGAGCTATGCCCGTATCTCCGATTCATCGGAATACCCACATAAATTAGAGGTCTCTATCGAGGAGTACCACGAAGGAAATTTCATCAAAAAAATTGATTTCGATACCACCACCATATACCACAAGGAAGAGGGGATCTTCTATTCCGATGCCCAACAAATCTATCGGGCGGTAACCCACCAGATGCTCTCTGATCAGAATACCTACAAGTTAGTTATCCGCAATCCGAAAACGGGAAAACTCATTACCGCAGAAACCCCTTTGGTGGATGAAAACATGATAATCCAACAGCCCCGTATCAACAATATCACACACCCTACCATCAACATATTGGACAATGAGTACACCAAGGCGGTTTCCATCCTATCTTCCAAAAATGGGCGTAGGTATGAGGTCTACCTCACCTTCAACTACGAGGAGGTTATGAAAGGAAGTGACATACCTGTAAAGAAAAGCATTGTATGGCGAAGTTTCCCCACGCGAAAATCTGCCAACGCCAATGGTGGAGAGGAATTGAACTTCGATTTTGTAACACAATCCTTTTGGAGGTGGCTTAACAAGGAAATCCCCTATGCCGATGAGGCCATGGAAGAACGGGTCGAAAAACGTTATGCCGGACAGATCGTCTTTACCTTCCAAGTTGCAGAAGAGCAGTTCAACACCTACATGGAAGTTAATGAGCCCTCTCTCTCCATTGTACAGGAGCGCCCCACCTACACAAACATTGAGAACGGTATCGGTATATTCTCCGCCCGATATGATAAAGAACGGGCCTTCTACCTCAGTGAAACATCCTCCAATACCCTTTGGAAAGACTACTTCTTGTTAAAGTTTGTCAACCCTGACAACAAATAGAGCGGGGAAAATGACGATTTGTCACCCCGCTGCCACCCCTCATAAAAACCACATAAAATATTACTTATCAACTATTTAGATCAACCTACCTCCCCCTTTTATAACGGGAGAAGGGAGGGGTAAATCCTTTGGCATAATCCTTGACCAACAGGAAGCATAAAAAAAAGCGTTTAATCTAAAAAAATAGTATAATGGGAAAAATTATTGGCATTGATTTGGGAACAACCAACTCTTGCGTTTCTGTAATGGAGGGTAACGAACCGGTGGTAATTCCAAATTCGGAAGGACGTAGAACCACGCCTTCCATCGTCGCATTCACGGAAAATGGAGAACGTAAAGTGGGAGATCCTGCAAAGCGTCAAGCCATTACCAATCCACAACAAACCATCTTCTCCATAAAACGGTTTATGGGAGAGACCTTTGACAGAGTGTCCAAAGAGGTTAACCGAGTTCCCTACAAGGTGGTCAAAGGCGATAACAACACGCCTCGTGTGGAGATCAAAGATCGTAAATATACCCCCCAGGAGATCAGCGCCATGGTTCTTCAAAAGATGAAGAAAACAGCCGAAGATTACTTGGGACAAGAGGTTACCGAGGCGGTTATCACCGTTCCTGCCTATTTCTCCGACTCCCAGCGTCAAGCAACCAAAGAGGCCGGCGAGATTGCAGGACTTAAGGTGCGCCGCATCATCAACGAGCCCACGGCTGCTTCCCTGGCATACGGCCTGGATAAAAAGCTGGGCGACATCAAAATCGCTGTTTTCGACCTTGGAGGAGGAACCTTCGATATCTCTATCCTGGAATTGGGTGATGGCGTTTTTGAAGTAAAATCCACCAATGGAGATACCCACTTGGGTGGTGATGACTTCGACCAAGTCATTATCGACTGGTTGGCAGAGGAGTTTATGGCAGACGAGAACATCGACCTGCGCAAGGATCCCATGGCATTGCAACGCCTGAAAGAGGCGGCAGAAAAGGCCAAGATTGAACTCTCCAGCAGCAATACGACAGAGATCAACCTTCCCTATATCATGCCGGTAAACGGGATTCCCAAACACCTCGTCCGCACACTTTCCAAGGCGAAGTTCGAACAACTGGCTGATTCATTGATCCGTGCCACCATCGAACCCTGTAAAAAAGCCCTGGCTGATGCCGGCATGTCCGCATCGGATATCAACGAAGTGATTCTCGTGGGAGGATCCACCCGTATCCCGGCTATCCAGGAAGTGGTAGAGAAATTCTTCGGAAAGAAGCCCTCCAAAGGCGTTAACCCGGATGAAGTTGTGGCCGTAGGTGCTGCCATCCAGGGAGGAGTCCTCACCGGAGAGGTTAAAGATGTTCTCCTGCTGGATGTAACGCCCCTCTCACTGGGTATTGAAACCCTGGGAGGCGTATTCACCAAACTCATTGAGTCCAATACAACCATCCCTACGAAAAAATCAGAGGTCTTCTCTACCGCAGCGGATAACCAGCCCTCTGTGGAGATTCACATCCTCCAGGGGGAGCGCCCCATGGCTAACCAAAACAAAAGTATCGGCCGCTTCCACCTTGACGGCATCCCCCCCGCTCCAAGAGGGATCCCTCAAATTGAGGTAACCTTCGACATTGATGCCAACGGAATCCTCAATGTAACCGCCAAAGACAAAGGAACCGGTAAATCGCAAAACATCCGTATTGAAGCCTCCTCCGGCCTCTCCGAAGAGGAGATCAACAAGATGAAAGCGGAAGCGGAAGCCAATGCCGAAGCGGACAAGAAAGAGAAGGAAAAAATCGATAAGATCAACAATGCCGATGCGCTGATTTTCCAAACAGAGAAACAGCTGAAAGAGTATGGCGACAAGGTTCCGGCAGAGAAGAAGGCGCCCATTGAAGCAGCCTTAGCCGAGCTCAAAGAGGCTCATAAGGCACAAGACCTGACGGCCATTGACGCTGCCAGCGAGAAGCTAAACAGTGCTTGGCAGGCTGCCAGTGAAGAGATCTACAAGGCAACACAAGAGGCACAACAGGGAGGGCAGCAGCCTAACCCCAACCCGGATACCTCACAATCAAAAGCTCAGGGAGGTGGCGATGAGGTCACTGACGTGGACTTTGAAGAGGTGAAGTAGGGTTTAACCCCCTCTCTAACAAATGTATAAAGATCCCGGTAATGTGTACATTACCGGGATCTTTATGCTTACCCAATCTGCTTAAGAGCAGCTATTGTGGACCCCCAACCCCGACGAACGTATTCGATCAAGAAAGCCCCTCCAGACACACTTGGGGGAACACTATCGGGCTAAAACAACCATTTTGAAGAGAAGCATAACGAAGAAGTCGGACTTTCCAAACAGCCTCTAAGTAATTTCTATCACTCCTTTGTAATATCCTTAATTATCACGAACTACAAAATAGTGAAGATAGACAAACTTATCCTAAGATATCATGAAAGCTCCACTCAATTTTCTCCAACCGATTTCTTAAGAAGAATAATGTATTTAGTATTTCCCTTTCATCAGGGAAAGCACCATAAACCAAATTTCTAAACGCTGAATTATAGGTTATTTTTAAGTCTTCCCACACTTTTTCTATATGTTCAAAGAGCAAACAATTTGCCGGATGATTTCGCAACCACTCATGATTATTTTTAAAGCTTACAACATCATCTTGCGCCACTTTCAAAAGCATTTGATCAAACGCAGCAGAATTAAAAAATCCCAAAAAATCCTGATCTAACAGCAGTTGGTTTAAGTCGTATATATGCCTGATTTTACTCGCTAAATCTCTCATCGGATTTTCACTATACGAAAACCGAACTAAACTCATTATCTTTTCACACATCGTTCTTATCGGCTCTAAAACAAAAACGGGAAAGGCAAGTAAATCATATTCTTTTGCCGTTTCTTCTTGATTATTTTTTACCATCATTTCTCCAATCAAAGAAGAAATTTTTCGGGTTGTATAAGGCTCATAATGTCCAAACCAAGTCGCCTCAATCACGATTATATCTCTCACCTGTCCATAATCACCTTGAAACTCTTTATTGAAGGAATGTGCCGTTTTTCGGTTCATTCCCTTTTTATGTGTTAAACCGACTATTTCAACTTCAGGCAATACCTTGCTAACAACATTACCAATTGTTTTTATCTTTTTTGTAAGTTGGTTATTCGTATCAGTTTCCTTTTTCAGAACCACTAAATCTATATCTTCCGAAAATCGTTCAATCAGATCGTAACATTTTGACAATGAAGTTCCTCCTTTAAAGATAGTTTCTTTTCCGATTTCGTGCTGAAAAATAGTATAAAGAACATAAGCTACCCAATAATCCTTTTCAACATAAATAACAGGAATTTGCATTTGGTCAGCAGTAAATTGCACTGCTTGTCTAAATAAGTTTTTATGTAAATGAAGTTTCATACAATGTTCCAACCACTGCTTTTTGTTAAAACCTTGGTTACTTCTGGGATTTTGTATTGCGTAATTGAGTTAAGCGATTTTCTCAAAATTTCAGTTATCGACCCCTCTTGCAGTTCTTCTAATAACGCACCCAATAAAGCTCGCGTTGAAGGTGGGTATTTCAAAGAGAGTCGTACTAAGTCTTTTTTATTATCATCATTTAATGATTTGATAATTTCCAGCAAACGCAAACAAGAGATTTCTATGGTTGTATCAGGAATTTTTTTAATATACCGAATAGCATCTAGAATTTGTAACAGCGGAATATTTTTCTTCGTAATCACATTTTTTTGTTTTACGAAAGATATGGTATAACGTTCCCTTTTGAACTCCGGACGAATTTCATTTTTACCAATTTGTATGCTATTACTGACCTGACTTGTAAGTCCCAATTTATTATAGATACTATATCCCGTAAAATAACCAACAATTTTCCCATTATTATATAGCAAATCCTTAACCACTTGTTCCTGGCTTGGCTGAAGATTACCAAAAGGCGTTGTTTCAGGCTTAAAATATCTTCCTTTGGATAATTTGGAAAGTTTCTTGGCATCAACCATTCGGTTAAGTGCTTTAATTAAGGCTTGTTTTTTTCTCACATCTATATCAAACCACTCATAGGTAAAAACATATCCCCTTGGCAATCTTTTTATTTTATCTTCTATATAAACAGTTACTTTCAATAGTTATTATTTTTTACAAAAATATAAAAAAGTCCAGTTTATTATATAATAAACTGGATAAAATATAAAAATTATTTGCGATCTATGCTCACCCAATCTGCTTAAGAGCAGCTATTGTGGACCCCCAACCCCGACGAACGTATTCGATCAAGAAAGCCCCTCCAGACACACTTTTGGGAACACTATCGGGCTGAAACAACCATTTTGAAGGGAGGCATAACGAAAAAGTCGGACTTGATAGACGGACGCTATCTAGAAAATTCAAATGGTGATAGAAATTATATCTTTCCCGAATCACTCTTATTACATATTTTTTCTGACCTTTGTAAACATCCTAAATATACACTTATGAAAAAGCCATTACTTTTAGCCATCATCATACTTTTATCGCTAAGCATTTACGCCCAGAATGCCTGGATCAATGAGATACACTATGATGATATGGAAACGGATATTGATGAAACCATAGAGGTTGTCATAGAGAATGTAGCCTCATGGAGTTTGGGAGACTTTACCATCACCCTGTACAATGGGGACGATGGAGAGAGCTACTCAACCCTCACGCTGGATCAGTATACCGCAGGAACCACGGTCAATGGCTATTCCATCTTCTACTATAACTACACAGCCAACGGATTCAGTCTCCAAAACGGGGCACCCGATGGCTTGGCCTTAGCCTATGAGAACACCCTCATTCCGGGGCAGTTCCTCAGCTACGAGGGGAGCTTTACCGCCGTCAATGGGCCTGCTTCCGGACTCACCTCCACCGACATTGGAGTAGAGGAGCCGGGAGAAGCAGGAACCTCCCTCCAACTATCGGGCAACGGCACACAATACGACCATTTTACCTGGCAACCACCGGCCAATGCCACCTACGGCGAAATCAATAATGCCCAAACCTTCGGAAGCATCGCCCCCGACCCAGAACCCGACAATCACGTCACAAACTTCACCGGAAGCGAACAAACCTGGTACTCCGCCACCTTAATCTGGAGCGATGCCACCGGCACCAACCTCCCCGACGGATACCTCCTCAAGTTCTCCTCCCTCCACGACACCTTAATTGCAGAACCCGTTGACGGGATCCCGGAGGCCAACAACGACTCAACCCAAAATATCGCCTATGACGTAGAGCAAGCAACCTTCTACCGTCTCCTTTCCCAACAAAACTACCACTTCAAAATATGGCCCTATAGCAATAGCGGAAGCGACATCAACTATAAAACCGACAGTGATGTACCGGTAGCAACCGCCACCACAACCGCACAACCCTCGTTCATCAACCACGAAACCTTTGAAACAGGCTCCCTGGGAAGTTGGACCCCCTGGTCGGTAGCCTCCAATAAGGACTGGGAGGTCTCCAATGCTATCAACGGGGCAATTGGTACAGAATGGACATCACAGATATATGGTTATCAAGAAGATGAACCCTCCAACGACTGGCTTATCAGCCCCCTCATCCCCCTTGGGCTCTACGAAAATGAGAAGCTCTGCTTCTACTCCCGCTGGAAATATGGCAACTCCATGGAAGAACTACAACTCAAGTACTCTTCCGATTATGAAGGAGGAGACCCCACCACTGCTACATGGACAATCCTCCCTTTTACCAAACCCTCTATGGACGATACCTGGGTTTTCTCGGACACCCTTTTCCTCTCCAACCTCACCGATTCAGACATCCATCTGGCATTCCATTACCTGAGCTCCTCTTCACCCCGAAGATGGAATGTGGATGAGATCCAACTTACCGGAGAAGAGATCGAACAGATCACGGTGTTGACACCCGAAACGGGGGCAGAGTGGTTCACCGGAAACAGTTATGACATCACCTGGAGTGGGGCACAAGATTCGGCACTGCTGCATATCTATTTCAGCGAGAACGCCTCCCTTCCCACCCCCACATGGACCCTTATTGCCGAGGATGTCCCGGCATCCCAAGGTCTCTATACCTGGGCTATCCCTGAAGAACAGCTCAACTCAACCGACTACCGAATTAAGATTGAAGACCCGGAAAGCCTGCTCTCCGGCCTTTCGGGGACCTTCTCCATCACGACCCCCACGGTCCTGCCCGCACTGGTCATCAATGAGATCATGTACAACCCTCCCGAAAGCATGGGAACGGACCAAGACTATGAGTTCATCGAAATTTACAACAACGATACGACAACCGTCAACCTTTCGGGCTACAGCATTGCCGGAGATGTGCAGTACACCTTCTCCTCCAGCGATACATTCCTGACCCCGGGCGACTACTTAGTAATCGCCTCAAACCCGGACTCGGTGATGAACGAATATGGAATTGAACATGTGCAGGGACCCTATATCGGCTTGCTAAGTAACGATACCACAGGCGGCGAGGTTATACTGCGCAATGCCATGGAGATGGTGGTAGACCAGGTGAACTATGATATTATCGCGCCCTGGCCTGAACAGCCCAATGGATACGGCCCCTCACTGGAGCTTTTAGCTCCCTCGCTGGACAACAATATCCCGGAGAGCTGGAAGGCTTCACACTTCACAGGAGGAACGCCGGATACGCTAAACTCCATTATTACCAACATCTCCGGAATTGTCATCTCCGAAATCTTCTATGACCCACCAGGAACAAACGACGAAGGCATCGAATACATCGAAATCTATAACAACAACACAGAAGCTATCAACCTGGGTGGGTGTTTCTTTACCCGAGGCATCGACTTCCTTTTTCCCGCAGTGATCATTGAACCGGAAAACTACCTGATTATTACCCGTGATTTTGATGCATTCCTCACCACCTTTGGCCTACCGGCATACCAATGGCAGGGAGGAGAACTGGAAAACCTCACCGACACACTGGAGATGCGTGACATTCTCGGGAACATCGTGGACTATGTCCCCTACCACTCCCAACAGCCCTGGGACACGCTAGCAGCAGGCCATGGCCGATCGTTGGAGCTGATCTCACCCCTCGCCAACAACGAACTACCGGAGAGTTGGCTGGCCTCTTCCAACTTCTCCGTCATTCTCAATGGAACCGACTCCGTATGGTGCTCCCCCTATAGTGGCTTCACCCCCACCCCTCCCATAGCGAACTTTGAATCAGATAAACAAACTATTTTTATGGGAGATAGCATCAACTACATAGACCTCTCTGAAAATGTCCCGAATATGTGGGGCTGGTTCTTTCATGGCGGAACGCCCTCTTACAGCTATGATCAACATCCTAGCCAAATCCTTTATGAAACACCCGGAAAATTTGATGTCCTCCTAAAAGTAAGCAACTACAGTGGAACCGATTCATTGCTCAGAGAGAACTACATCACAGTACTCGATACCACAGCATACCACATCATCATCTCAGAGATTATGTATAACCCCCCAGAAATGGGTTCAGATTCTCTTGAATTTATTGAACTCTATAATGCGGAAGATACCACTATTCAGATGGAGGGGTACTATCTTGAAGGAGTTAACGTTAACTTCACCTTCCCCTCCTATCAATTTGAACCGGGAACCTTTATGCTTGTGGCCTCCAATCCGCAAGCCATCATGAACACCTTTGCCGTTGAGGCGCTCCCCTTTGAGGGTTCTCTGGAGAATGAGGGAGGAGCCATCACGCTATATACCCCCAAAGGCACCATCATTGACGAGGTTATTTACGACGACGAAGCGCCCTGGCCCATAGCTCCGGATGGCGAGGGGCCATCCCTTGTACTCTGTGACATGGCACTGGACAATATGCTTCCGGAAAGTTGGAGTGCCTCCTTAGACATGGCCGCCATCAATGCCGAACAAGACACCATCTGGGCTAGCCCCCTGAGTGGCTGCAACAACCTTCCCTTCCCCCTGGCCGCTTTCACAGCAGAGCCCCTCTCCGGTACACCGGGACTCACCGTCTCCTTCTACGACCTCTCCACCCATAACCCCACCCAATGGCTTTGGGAGTTCCCGGGAGGAGTACCGGAACAATCCACCCTACAAAACCCCGTGATATCCTACCCCACCGCTGGTGACTTTGATGTAACCCTAACCGTCCAGAATCATTGGGGGAGTGATACCCATACAGAAACAGAATTTATCCATATCACGGTGGGAATTAACCAGGAACAACCCATCACCATGTCTGTTTCCCCCAATCCCTCACACCAAGGACTTTTTAGGGTCAACACCTCAGGGGAAGATCTTTGGCACTATACCATTTGCAACATGGCAGGAACCGTAATAAAAAGAGACTCATTTTCTCAAAAAGAGCACACTATCGACCTTAGCTCCGTTGAAAATGGAGTCTATCTACTCCAGATAACAAACCATCTCACTACAAAAAATATAAAACTTATTAAAAACTAAGAAACAAAGAAAAAAACGATCCACTTAGTATACGTAAATCTTCATCATAAATCTGCACGTGGTTCACAAGACGGATGAATATCATACCTTAAACACAATGACAAGAGTAAAGCATCTCATGCTCTTTAGCTTTCTTTGGTTGCTCTCAAGCGTGCTCTATGCCCAAAAACAACCACTGCGCATTGAGTTTGAGAGCCACCCTGACACAGAACCCTACATCAGTATTCCCTGTGGAATCTACGGAGTTATCACACTCTACCCCACAAATGAGACCCACGACCATCTTACCTCTTGGGAGATCGTCCTTCTTGATGTAAACTTCAAACCCGTATGGAGCACCCCTTACCAAATGGAAGAGGGACTAACCTTCCAAACATACGAACGAAATGACAAAATTGCCTACCTCACCTTCTCAAAAAAAGGAAAATCTAAAACAGGAAACAACCTCCGAATCCTACGAGTTAACCTCTCCAAAGGGGAGGTTAGAGATCAGGCGACACTCGTAGAAGGACGAATTGCACAAACCCTCATGGCCGTAAATCAAAACAACGTAGTCATAGGAGTTGAACGGGAGAAGGAGAAGCCACTCCTGCTCTATTTCGATTTCAATACCCCAACCCAGACGACAACGCCCATCGACCTGACTTCCGACCATAAGATCCTCTCCATTCGTTTTAACAAGGAGAAAAATGAGTATGCAATCATTACATCCTATGCCCTATCCAAAGAGACTCAAGCACTCCATTGCTACTTTTGGACCTCCATGAGTAACGATTATCAGCTTATCCAACATAAAGGATTTCTTCCCCATCAAATCATTCAAAAGGCAGACCTCATTACGCAGGGAGACTCTGTCGCAATCATCATCGGCGGATACCACCAGGGGAATACCCCCCAAAAGGAGTACTCAGCCTATTACGGGACCGCTTTCACAGGGCTATTCTCCTTTAACATTAATAACGACAGCCTACAACTATACCCTTTCCATCGCTATGAAAATATCCTTAACATCGTAATGGGCTCCAACCTCAATACCACAAGAAAACGTAAAGAAAAAAAACTGGATATAACCCTGTACTTAACCTTTCATAAACCCGAAGTTCACCACCATGAGATTGTGCTATTAAAAGAGAGTTATACCCCTCAGTTTCACACCGTATCCTCCATGTCCTACGACTATTATGGTCGTCCTCTCACAACCTACTACGACGTATTTGACGGATACCGATATCATAAGGCCATCATAAGCGCCTTTGACCTTCAAGGAAACCTTACATGGTCAAACCAAATGGATATACGAGATGTCATCAATGAAACAAAAAATCCTATCTGCACATTGAGGGCAGGCAAGAATCACTACATGCTTGCTTATGCCGGAAAGGGTAACGTAGCGTCTCAAGTAATTAACCAAGATCACATTACAGAAAATATCACCGTTGCCAACGTTGACCTCTTATACCCCAAAGATCGACTAATGGAGACAACCACCAACAGGATCTCTCCCTGGTATCATAACTTCTACCTCGTATATGGTTATCAATCTATCAGAAACAGTAAAGTTACGAGTTCTGGGAAAAGAACGGTCTTTTATATGAGTAAAATGGCTTATCAATAAACATGCATCTTTTGAAAACAGATTTCACCACATATCCTCGCCCCATCCTTATTGTGCTCATCACCATACTCTCCTTGACAAAAGGAATCACCACATGGGGACAAGACATAGAGAAGAACCAAACGCACACCTCTTCAGGAGACTCCTCCCTCGTATGGCAAGAGGGAATCCGCTACCTCATAAAGTGTCAAGAGCATCTTATGATCAATTCTGACTCTGTCACTTATTTCTTTGACAAAGCTTTCAAACATGCCACAAAATATAACCACGCTGACCTCTTAGCCGAATACCATAACCTTCGAGGATTCTACCACAAACAACGATCCGAATTCTCCAAAGCACTCATCCAATACCAAGAAGCCTATAAAATCTCCCTGGCGGCCAACAACACCATAATAACCGGAGCTGACCTCAACTATATCGCGAATATCTACATGGTATGGGGAGAGTACGAAAAAGCCCTGAAACACTATCTATCGGTACTCTCTCTTCTGGATGGCACGGACGAGAAAAGTCAACATGTCATCACCATGACTTATAACAACCTGGGGATCTTCTATGGCACTCAAAATAACGATACACTTGCGCTGAACTATTATAACAAAGCATTAAAACTATCTCAAGAACTGCATGACGAAAAGAGTGTTGCCAATATCTCAAATAATATGGGGTTGATCTATTCTCATGAAAAAGAGTATGCCAAAGCCAAAGAGTATTATTTAAAATCACTCTCCTACGACCTGGAAAGAGGAGACAAATATGGCATCGCCGTATCCTTCGGAAATATTGGAAGATTGCACCATCTTGAAAAAGACTTCGAAACCGCCAATCAATACTACCAAAAAGCCATTAAGAATTACCAGGAAATTAAAAATAAAGAGGGCATTGCAGATATAAAAAACTTCCTGGGAGACGTAGAAAAAGTGCAGGGAAACTACCAACAAGCAGAAAAATATTACAAAGAAAGTTTAGCCCTAACCCAAGAAATCGGCTCCATCAACCTTGTTATGGAGAGCTTGAAAAGATTACATGTACTTTACTATCAAAAAGGAGAATATCAAAAAGCCTACCAAAGACAAAAAGAGTACCATAAACTCAACGACTCTGTCTACAACCTGGAGAAAAAAGAAAAACTCATTCAAATCAAAACACAAAACGAGTTTGAAAAGTACTCAAAAAACATTGAGCTTCTGGAGGCTAAATCCAACATCACCCACCTGAAATTGGAAAAACAGACGCTAAAAAACCAACAACAGAGAGGTATTCTCTACACCACGGTTATCCTGATGCTCATTGTGGTTTTCATCCTGATCTACACCATACAAAACAACAAGAGGTTTCAAAGAAACAACCTAAAACTTAAAGTGAAAAACAGAGAGATAGAGGCTACCAAAAAAGAGTTACTCCTGGCCAAAGAGAAGGCCGAAGAGTCTGACAAACTCAAATCAAGTTTCCTGGCCAATATGTCCCACGAGATAAGAACCCCCATGAACGCCATTCTGGGATTCTCTGAACTCCTTACAGAAGAAGATATTACACAAAAAGAGAAAAAAGAGTACATCAATCACATTAAATCATCTGGAAAAATTCTTCTGACACTCATCAATGATATTATCGATCTGGCGAGAATCGAAGCGGGACAGATCAAAATAGAGTTCGCTCCTACTCCCATTAACAAACTATTCCAAGAGCTTAACGAATATTACCAAGAGCGCAAAAAAACACTTCAGAAGAGACACCTCCAGATCACCTATGAGTTAGGACTTACCGATGAGGAGGCCTTGATTATGACCGATCCGGAACGACTCAGACAGATTATGACCAATCTTATTAACAATGCCATAAAGTTCACAGAAGAGGGTAGCATCATTTTCAAATACGAAAAAGAGGGGGATCATCTGCTCTTCAGCGTTACAGATACGGGCATCGGCATCAAAGAAGAGGATCTCCACATTATCTTTGATCATTTCAGGCAGGGAGATGAATCCTATACCCGGCGATTTAGCGGAACAGGATTAGGATTAACCATCTCCAAGAACCTATGTGAACTCCTGGGAGGAGAGATATGGGCAAAATCCAAACTACACCAAGGCTCCCAATTCTTTTTCCGTTTACCCTATAAGCCCATAGATTCGCCCTCCCTCTACCAGGAGTATAAAGACCCTGACACATCTGTAACAGCACCGAATCCCTCTTCCCAAAAGAATACCATCCTGGTAGTAGAAAATGAAGACACAAACTTCTTCCTTCTTGAAAATCAACTAAAAAACACCGGAATAACCCTTGTAAGAGCTCAAACGGGCATGGAGGCTATCAAAATCTATCAATCCAACACACAGAAAATTGACCTTATCCTCATGGACATCCAGATGCCAACGATGAACGGTTACGATACCCTAAACGCCATTCGGAAAGAGGACCCCAATGCCATCATCATCGCACAAACAGCACATGCCATGACCAACGAGAAGCAACAAATCCTCGATAGGGGATTCAATGACTACATCCCCAAACCTGTCCACAAAGAAAAACTCACGAGCATCCTTAGAAAATACCTCTAGAAACCGCTCCCCCAATAGTACAAGACAAAAGAACTACCCGCCCCACTACTGCTTAATCACCATTTTGTGAGACAAAACCCCCTCCTTCTCCATACGAAGGGTATAAAATCCCGGCGCGAGCCCCTCTAAGAAGAGTACATGGTCCTCCTTCTTGTGCATAGAGCGGACCATTGTACGCCCCATCACATCCAGAAGAGAAACGGCACAAGGGAATTGAGTTTGAATATACAACACCTCATTTGCCGGATTAGGATACACCATGATGTCATCCGAAAACGCCTCATTCCCCGTCTCAGTAATAGTAAAGCTAACCTCATCGGAGAAAGCCCCCCCAGCAAACGATTGATCAATTCCCTGGACCCCCCAGTAATAGGTTCCCGGAGCCAATTGGGAAAGAACAAAGGAGTGGGATAAAATCCCATTTCCACCACGAGCAACCATCCGGTCGCCCGAAGGTATCAAGGCATTGGGCGTTACCACATCCCCCTTTCCGGGAGCCGTTCCCACATACACATTGTAAAGAATACTCTCTTGAGGAGAGTGGTCATCGCTAAACGGAGGCCACTGAAGGGTTACAACACGCCCATCCACAAACGACTCATAGGTTCCAGCCGAAGGAACCGGAGGCGTGTTTACCATATACTCATTGGGTCCATACTCATTTCTGAAAAGACGCGTATAGGCCTCACCTGTTCCCTTGAAACCGGTCACCACAAGATCAAGGTCTCCATCGTTATCAAAATCACCCCAAGCACCATCGGAACGTACCAACCCGGGAATCGGCGCATTATGCACATTAAAAATCCCGCCCTCATTTTCATAAATGACCGCGCCAAGGTTTCCACAACCAGCCACATTACCACTCATAAAAAGATCCTGATCTCCATCGTTATCCATATCCCCAAAGGTAACGACACCCAAAGCCATGGAAGTCGTACCGGCCTGAATCTCATAAAAGAGTCCCCACTCATTCAAGTAGAGCTTTGAGAAAGGCGTAAGGGCATCGTTATATCCCGACATAAAAATATCCAAGTCGCCATCACCATCGATGTCAACCCACTCCACCCCTCCTGCAAACAGGCCGGAAAAGAGTTCATTCAACGCCACGAAAACCCCATCATCGTTACGAAAAACGTCACAAAACCCACCAACACCATCATTCCCGCAAAGGATGATATCGGCATCACCATCACCATCATAATCCCCCCAATCCCCCATACAGGAGATCATGGCGGGAAAACCTGCTTCCAAAGGGGTAAACACCCCATCACCATCATTCCTAAAGACGTCCGCAACGTAATAGGCTGCCAACAGAAGATCCAGATCACCGTCGTGGTCATAATCCTCCCAACTTACCACTCCATCTTTACCATAATTGGGTAGGTTCGTCTCCATCTCAGAGAAAACACCCCCATCGTTGCGAAAAAGATACAACACATGAGCAGGGCCACCCCCTATCAGAATAAGGTCCAAATCGCCGTCACCATCCACATCGCCCCACTGGGAAGAGGAGTTGGCCACTCCGGGAAGTCCGGCCTCAATATCCACAAAAACACCCGCATCATTACGATATATGAGGGTCTTAAAGTCATTACTCCCCTCATATCCGACCATACCGGAGATCACCAAATCCAGATCATGATCCCCATCGTAATCGCCCCAAGCCACATCACTACGACCCATATTCTCCAAACCGGCATTAACCTCCACAAAATTCTGCCCCATAGCGGCATACACCAACCACAAGGAGAACACTCCAAAAAACATTACTCTTCTCATAACAAACTTTTTTTCGATTATACCGTGTCCATCTATAACGTTCGACTTTATGAACAGACACGATATCACACACCTATTAATCGCTGAAAAAACGCCCCATACATCACAACAAATCCCCAGCCGTCAATCCTTAAACCATTGACCTCATAGCACCTCAGCCTTTCCTTCTCGGGGCTATTTCCTCACTATCATAAAGGTCCATACGGGGTCTTGCCAACACCCGCTACTCCTCCTGACGCTTCTTAAATGCGGCAATCCCCGCCTTGAGGAACTCGTAAAAGCCATCCACATCAAGATCATACGCACGAGGATCCAGCAACAACTCACCCTCATGATCCAATAAGCAATAATAGGGTTGCGCATTGGTATTGAATCGAGAGATCTGAAAATCCGCATATTTCTTTCCGATGGTCTTCTTTACCTTTCCATCGTAAGAAGAGGTAACCCACTCATCCTTGGATAATTTTGTTTTATCATCCACATACAATGCCGTCACGACGAACTCCTCGCGTAACAGTTTCAATACCCGGGGATCGGACCATACGCTGGCCTCCATTTCTCGACAATTCACACATCCGTGACCGGTAAAATCAATAAATACCGGTTTATTTTGCGCTTTGGCACAAGCCAACCCCTGGGCATAGTCAAAATAACCCTCCAACCCGTGAGGCAGGTGCAAGAAATCCCGGTATTTCGGCGACTCACAGCCATCTGAATAGGAATCTTCCATCGCGCGGGAACGATCTACCATCGTTCCCGCAGTCAACTTAACCTCTTGCCGCACCACATCACGGAGGTTAAAGTCGTGCGTAGATAGGGGAGGCATATACCCCGACAACCCCTTCAAGGGCGCACCAAACATCCCGGGAATCATGTACACCACAAAGGAGAACACCAGGATGGAGAGCGCCAAACGGCCGGTACTCACAAAAGGAACATCACTATCGTGCTTGAACTTCAATTTACCCAAAAGATAGAAGCCCAGGAGAGAGAACGTCACAATCCATATGGCAAGGTAGATCTCCCTATCAAGAAGACCCCAGTGATACACCTGATCCGCTACGCTGAGAAATTTGAAACCCAGAGCCACTTCAATGAAACCTAAAACCACCTTTACACTATTAAGCCAGCCACCCGACTTGGGCAAATTATTAAGCCACGAGGGGAAAAAAGCAAAGAGCGTAAAGGGCAAGGCAAAAGCAGCAGAGAAAGCCAACATGGTCACAATCGGCTCCCAAATCTCTCCCTGAGCTGATTTCACAATCACCGATCCCACAATGGGGCCCGTACAAGAGAAGGAGACTAACACCAGAGTAAGTGCCATAAAAAAGGCCCCCACAATACCACCCCGATCCGCTTTGGCATCCGATTTATTCACCATCCAGGAGGGCAACGTGATCTCAAATGCACCAAAGAAAGAGGCCGCAAAAATCATAAAGATCAAGAAGAACAGAATATTGGGTATCCAGTGGGTAGCAAGCCAATTAAAGATATCTGCCGTCACACTGTCTCCTCCAAGCAAATAGGTTATAAGAATGATAACCGCGATAGGAAGTGTATAAAGAAGAATAATAGACACGCCAAAGGTAGAAGCATTAAGCCTCGATTTTATCTTATTCTCCCCCCCCTTCATAAAAAAGGATATGGTCATGGGAATCATGGGAAACACACAAGGAGTCAACAAAGCGGCAAAGCCCCATGCAATGGCCTCCAGAATAATCTTC
This sequence comes from Bacteroidota bacterium, assembly GCA_002748065.1. Lineage (GTDB taxonomy): Bacteria > Bacteroidota > Bacteroidia > Bacteroidales > BM520 > BM520. Next base: position 10,463 of record PDRJ01000025.1, on the reverse strand, counting down.
CAAAGAGAACGTGTTCCCGAAACATCGGAAGAGTCCTCTTCCTCAGCAGAAAGAGAAGCCTCCTCTTTCTCGACTGCCCCCGGCGCAGAGAGGCTCCCCGCTCCAACGGCAAACTGAAAATCCACCTCCGTAGGAGGAAGACACTGCCCGTCATCACAGGCCATAAACTCCACATACCCCTCTACCGAGACAGGAGCCGTTACCCTTACTTTCTGCGTAAATAACGCCTCCGTATCAAAATATTTCAGAAGCATTCCTTCATACTCCTCAAGCGAAGGTTCTCCCTCTGTAACTTTGCCAACAAGCGTATATGCATCATGGGGTTCAAAGTGGAAATAGGTAGGAGCAGGCCCTCCCGCCTCAAGATGCTGAGAGTAGAGATGCCAATGATCCTCTATGGAAGCCTTCATCTGAAGTTCATAAATACCATCACCGAGATCTTGCACTTCAAAATTCCACTTTACAGGCTCAAAGACCTGCGCAAACAACGAAGCATGTAACACTATCGTTAACAATAAAACCGATAACTTTTTCATTTGTATCATTCCCTTTTTAATCATATATATTATTTACTTATCTCCTCTCTTTTTACGGAAAAACGAATCACCTCCTCGGTAGATTCCATAATGCGATAGCGATGATCAATACGATGCCCCACCACCCATATAATATCCTCCCCTGAAAGCAACAACCACGTCTCCCTCTTCTGCAAAACATCCATCTTCTTATCCACAAAAAAATCACTCAATAACTTTTTATGATTCATTCCCAAAGGAAAAAAGAAGTCACCCTCCCGCCAATGCCGCAGGGTGAGAGGAAATCGAATCTTTGCACTATCCAAACAAACCTCACTCTCACTCCCGGGAAAGACAAAAACCGACGGATCAATCGCCTCACGCCCCATCTTCCAACACCACGAAGAAGCCATTTGTTCGCTTTTCTCCTCCAAAAGATAATACGCCTCCGGAACTTCTCTCCTCGGCACAAGAACAATCTCCTCTCTTCCAACAAATAACAGATGACTTTGACTAAGAAACTGCCCCCCCGGAGGATTGCTCAATGCCCTCATCATATCCTCCACCTGCGATGCGGTAAAACCATAAGGCCTAACAAAGTGGTAAAGGTAATAATCTGTAGGTTCATAGTGCCACAAAGCCCTGATATTGATCACAATTTTATCATTCTCCTTCCGAACAGCAACCCTCTCAGCCTCCTCAATACACTGATTTACAATCATCTCACTCTTTCGCAAAAAAGAAACTGTACGATTCACCTTTCGAGAGAAATTGGGCTCAATAGCCTCCATACGAGGCAACACCTCATGACGAATCCTATTGCGAAGGTACTTTATCGAGGCATTGCTACGATCCTCTCGATAAGGAATAGCATGCGCCTCCACATAGGAAAGAATCTCACTGCGGGTGGCAAAAAGAAGAGGACGTAGCACCTTGCCGGTAAGCGGCCTGATACCGTGTAACCCCGCAATGCCACTTCCCCGTATCAAATTAATAAAAAAAGTCTCCACTTGATCGTCAAGATGATGCGCCGTGGCCACATAATCATACCCATTAGGTACCAACAAGGTATCAAACCACTCATACCGCAACGCCCTCGCAGCCATCTGTATAGAGATGCCCTGTGTGGCAGCATACCCCTTCGTATCAAATGCCCTTGTAAAACAGGGAACCCCCAACGCTTCCGCATAGGCTCTCACAAAGGCCTCATCCGCATCCGATTCCGCCCCCCTCAATCTAAAATTGCAGTGCGCAATCCCATACGGGATCTCAGCGTGTTGAAACAGATGACACATGCACATGGAGTCCACGCCACCACTTACGGCAAGTAATACCTGAGTCCCCTCTGCCACAATTCCAAGCCCCTCTATATACTTTTCAAAGTGCGTCTGCATCATCTATTTGAACATTACTTTTTTTTGCAAATATATCAAACCCACGCAACAAACCTCCCAGAAAGCATCATCAAGCCCCCTTCAAAAATCTATTACGCACAAAAGAAGCCAATAACAAACTAAAAAACAAAAATATACATAAAAACAGAAGATCCTATCAGAGATCCATACAATCAAAACAAGAATCCCTCTTTTCCCCTCCAGCCATGCCATGGAAAACCTAAAGCCCACCTTAACGAGAGAAAAACAGGAGTAAAGTGGTTATTTCTCCCCCAAAAAAGATAATGGTATTAATATAGTTTGTATCTTCGAACACGACGATAAAACCTAACAATATGAAGAAAACACTCATTTTATACTGGCCGGAAGGAGGAGATACAGATTGCTGTGCACATAAAATCTTTGATACCCTAACCGCTGAGAAAGCAACCATCCACTCCCTGGAGGAGATTGAGGTATCCATCGTTAAAGATTATGACCAAATTATCGTTGGAGGCTCTACCATTGGAGCAAACAACTGGAAAGACGCTCAGAAGGACAATGAATGGGTACACTTCCTAAGAAAATGTAGGGAAGAACAGGTCAATCTCGAAGGAAAAAAGGTTGCCATATTTGGCCTTGGAGATCAAATCCTATACCCCAACCATTTTGTGGATGATATGGCCGATATCTACCACGCACTGGTGGCATTTGGGGCCAAAGTCGTAGGAGAATGGCCCGCTGAAGCGTATCGATTCAGTGCCTCCAAAGCTCTTATTAACAATAAATTCCTGGGGTTGGCACTGGATGAGACCAACGAAAGCGAAAAGAGCGACGAGCGCATCACAAAGTGGCTTGAAATGCTTCAATTCTAACAGGGTATAATTAGAGGCTGTCCATAAAATCAGCATTTTGAGAAGAGGCTGTATAGAACGTTCGAATTCAAAGCTTGCGAAGGCTGAAATAGGGGAGTTTACTAAGGTAAATGACCATTTTGAAGACAAGCATCACCAAGAAGTCGGACTTTATAGACAGCCTCTTTCGTAACCATTGAACAGGCCTATTAACCCATATAAACACAAAAAACACCTGATTTTCTAACAAAACAGGTGTTTTTTCTATGTCTATACGTTGTAGCGCTGGGCTTAAGTTAATTGCAACGTTCGTAAAAAATGGTCTTCCGACTCAAAAAGAGAGGCTACTCCACCTCCCAGGTGATTCCTCTGTTGAAAAGGTCATCTGCCGTTTTTATGGGAGACTCAGCTCGTGCAGCAGCAATCTGCTCCTCCATCAACCGCTCATAAGAGGGCTTCTTCACATTACGAATCACCCCAAATGCCACCGGAAAATCTGGCGCTTTCATCCGCACCAGCTGAAGGTGTATCAAAGGATTAGGGGTTGATGCGTCATGCACTAAGATATCCTCCTCAGTAACCCCATTCTCCCCAATGGTGACCACTTGAAGTTCAGAACCATTGAAAACAAGTCCTTTGTTCTTCGCTTTACCAAAGATCATGCGTTCGCCATCTTTCAACCATAACTGACGATCCTCCTTAAAACCACGCTCCTTCAAATAGTTGTGAGCACCGTTGTTAAAGATCACACAATTCTGTAATACCTCAACCACAGACATGCCCTTATGCGCTGCAGAAGCCAGAAAAGTCTCCGTCATCGCCCGGGGATTAGCGTCCAACGTCCGGGCAAAGAAGGTACCCTGTGCTCCAATACACAACTCTCCCGGCACAAAAGGATCCTCTATGGTACCATAAGGAGAGGTTTTGGTCTTCTTTCCAAAAGGAGTAGTGGGAGAATATTGCCCCTTCGTCAGGCCATAAATCTCATTATTAAATAAAATCATATTTAGATCCAGGTTCCTGCGAATGGCGTGGATAAAGTGATTGCCCCCAATAGCCATGGAATCCCCATCCCCGGAGGCCACCCAAATGGAAAGCTCCGGATTAGCGACTCTCGCTCCACTGGCAATGGCCAACGCCCTGCCATGAATGCCATGAAAACCGTATGTGTTCACGTAATAAGGAAAACGAGAACTACAACCAATACCGGAAATCACCAGAATATCCTCTTTCCGCTTACCCAACTTGGGCAAAACCTTCTCCAAAGAAGCTAAGATCGCATGGTCTCCACAACCGGGACACCATTTTACCATCTGGTCACTCACAAAATCCTTTGCGGTAAGCTCCTGTGTAATCACTGCATCTTTACTCATCTTAGACCTCCTCCAAAATTTGATTGAACTTTTCTGTTAACTCGGAAACCTTAAAAGGCAATCCCTTCAACTTATTATATTGATCATAACTATATTGGGGATGCTGAATCCTAAGAAAATTCACAAACTGACCAAAGTTAAGCTCACACACACAAATACGTTTAAACCTTTTAAAGATAGCAGCGGTATTGGTGGGCAGTGGGTTGATATAATTAAAATGACACAAGCTCACACTTTTACCCTCTTCCTGCATCTCCTGAACGGCATTCCGTAACGCACCATAGGTACCGCCCCATCCTACCACAAGAAGATCGCCCTCCTCATCACCAATCACCTTCTGCAAAGGAATGACATTTGCCACACGTCGCACCTTCTCATCCCGGTAATAAGCCATCTTCTGGTGATTATCCGGATCGTGGGAGACAGAACCCTCCACATCCTTTTTCTCCAAACCACCAACCCTGTGACGCAATCCCTCCATCCCAGGAATGGCCCAATCACGCGCCAAGGTCTCAGGATCCCGTCGATAGGGCGCATAATCAGGATCATTTACTTTGGCAATACGAGGTTTAATCTCAGGAAGATCGGCCACCTTCGGAATACGGAATACCTCACTACCATTGGCAATATAACCATCCGTCAACAAAATTACAGGAGTCATATGCTCCAACGCTAACCTGGCTGCCTCATAAGCAAAATAGAAACAATTTGTAGCTGAGGAAGCGGCAAGAACGATCACCTGCCCCTCTCCATTCCGTCCATAGAGCGCCTGCATAAGATCCGACTGCTCTGTCTTAGTAGGTAATCCCGTAGAGGGTCCCCCCCGTTGTACATCAACAATCACAAGAGGTAACTCCGTAATCACGGCCAACCCGATGGCTTCACTCTTTAAGGAAAGCCCGGGCCCGGAGGTGGTGGTAATGGCCAAATCACCGGCAAAACTGGCTCCAATGGCCGAACAAATACCCGCAATCTCATCCTCCGCCTGATACGCTTTCACCCCCAACTGACGCTGGTTCTCCAACTCAGCTAAGATCTCTGAAGCCGGGGTAATGGGATAAGAACCCAAATAGAGCTCTCGACCACTACGCTCCGAAGCAGCAACAAAACCCCAGGCAGTCGCAATATTACCCGTAATATTACGATAGGTACCCTTCTCCTGTTTAGCACGCTGTACCGTGTAAGTGGTGGCTGAAGCAGCTACCGACTCCGCATAATTATATCCGGCTCGAAGCACCTTTTTGTTGGAGTCTATAAGCAAGGGTCTCTTAGCAAATTTCCGCTCAAAAAAGCGATCAGTAGGACCAAACTCCCTGTTAAATAAGAAATAAGTAATCCCAAGAGCGAACATATTCCGCGACTTCATAGCCATCTTGTTGTCCAAGCCAAAACTGCTCACACACTCCTTGGTAAGGCTGGAAATGGGAGCCGCGATCAAATGATAATCCTTCAAACTATCATCCTCCAAGGGATTCTCCTTATACCCGGCTTTTTCGATAGACCTACCCACGAAGGTATCCGCATCAATAATCAGGGTTCCTCCCCGCTTTACATTAGCAAGGTTTGCACGCAAAGATGCAGGATTCATAGCAACTAACACATCCGCAATGTCTCCCGATGAATGCACCAGTTTCTTACCAAAATGGATTTGGAAACCGGATACGCCAGAAAGGGTGTTCTGAGGAGCTCTAATTTCGGAAGGATAATCGGGGAAAGTGGCAAAATCATTGCCCACATTGGCCGTATTATCAGAAAAGATAAATCCGATCAATTGCATCCCATCCCCTGAATCTCCTACAAACTTCACCACAACCTCATCAAGATTAACAATCTTCTGAGTTTTTTCGTTCATAACTACAATCTCTGTGGTTTATAACGCCAAAGGTAACGACTATTTTTTTGTTATGAACAACAATCGACTAACATTTTGAAAAAAAGAGTGCTGATTCAAGAGATCAATCGCAAAAAAAAAAAGAAAAATATCCACCTACACTAACCCTCAATTTGCAAAACACGCTTGCAAAGGGCAATCATATCCGGGTCTCCTGTATATTTTCCGGGAGTATCACTAAGTTTCACTGTCTTTATCCAATTCTGCCCCTCTGGTTTAGCCTCACTCATCTTAATCACAATATTCAAAGGGGTTACCCCCACATCATTGGTAAAATCTGTGCCAATACCAAAGGAGATCTTTATCTTTCCCGCACAAAAGTTAGCAATGGCTTCTACCCGATCAGGCGTCAACCCATCACTAAAAATGATCGTCTTACTGGCGGGATCGATCCCCATCTTCCGGTAATGAGCGATAATCTTCGAAGCAAATAACAAGGGATCGCCACTGTCATGGCGCACCCCATCAAAGAGTTTGGCAAACTTGGTATCAAAGCAACGGAAAAAGAGTTCAGTGGTAAAAGTATCAGCAAGGGCAATCCCCAAATCCCCCCGGTAAATATCAATCCAATGCTCCAGGGAAAACTTGGTAGCCATTTTAAAACCATACTTGGCGCTATGAAACATAAACCACTCATGAGCATGGGTCCCAATGGGAGAAACCCCGTATTTCATGGCAAAATAGACATTGGAAGTTCCCGTAAAGGCCCCCCCATAGTAGCGACTCAATGTGCGAATAATCAGATCGTGATTCTCGGAAGAATACCTGCGACGCGTACCAAAATCAGCCACTTTGATCTTAATCTTGTCATAAAAATCCATTTTGGCTCGCGTAATGGAAACGACCTCTTCATCCGTCATGGTCTTCTCTCCGGTCATCTGAAAATACAGCGAAGAGATCAGCGCCATCAAAGGCACCTCCCACAAGATAGTCCGATACCAATACCCCGAAATATCCAGATGGAGGGATCCACCCTCCTGACGAATGGTAATCTCTGAAGGATCATAGCGAAATCCTGCTAAAAAATCCAAATACGTAGGATCCAGGTAGTAACAACGTCTACTCAAAAAAGATTTCTCTTCAGCAGTAAGCTTAAGTCCTGCCATCGCGTTCACACGACGTTGTAATTCCTCTGCAAACCCATCGGGAAAATGCGTCTCTCCACGATCAATAAATTGATAGCGCACCTTAGCACGCGGAAACTTCTTCACCACACAATTCTGCATGGTAAACTTATAAAAATCGTTATCTAAAAATGATTGAATCATATGATCTCCTTTGAATGAGACAATAATGCTCCCGCCTCTCTCATTGCGATTAAGGCCCGTTCATCATCACCGGAATGGACATTAACCGCTCGTGTAGCATCGGTAACAAGCACCGTTTCAAACCCCTCCTCCAGCGCATCCAACACGGAAAACTTCACACAATAATCTGCGGCAAGACCACAAACAAATACCCGCTTGACCTGATGCTCCCGCAAATAATCCGCTAACCCCGTACACTGAATCTTTCTGTTATCATAAAAAGCCGAATAACTATCCACCTCAGGATTCGTTCCCTTCTGAAAAACAACCCCATGGGGAACCACACACAAAGCCTCAGCAAAAGCGGCTCCCTGGCTTCCCTGCACACAGTGATCCGGCCAAAGAACCTGCATGCTCCCATCAAGCATAATCACCTCACCCTCTTCTCTACCCGCATGGGAAGAGGCGAAACTTTTATGCCCTTTCGGATGCCAGTCCTGCGTATAAACCACCACCTCAAAATGATTAACCAACCTATTGATCGTAGGAATAATACTACGCCCCCCCGGAACGGCAAGAGCTCCCCCCTCGAGGAAATCATTCTGCATGTCCACCACGATAAGTGCTTCCATCGCTACACATTTTCAGGCAAAAATAAAAAAAATCCACAACGAGATCTGAAACCCCTCTTCACGCCACGGAAAGCCCCTGGCATAAAACGCTCCCAAAGAGAGCAATACCCCTTAATCGCAAAACTTCTCCAACCGGAACGTCCCCTTTTCGTACACGCCATAGGTAAAATGGACAAGCCAATCGCCAAGAAGCACAAAGGTTCCACCCCCGGGTAGAGGCTCCGTAACCGGACGGTGGTAATGGCCAAAAATGCAATAATCCACCTCGGGATGCGCCGCAACAACCTCCTCCGCATGATGATACAAGGCCGCATCGACAATGGGCATAAGAACCTCCTGTTTCTGCTCCTTCACCACGTTGGCATACCGCGAACGCCGGCTAAAAAACAGCCCCATTCCAATACCGAGATTGGGATGTACACAGCCCAAAAGCCATTGGTTAATCCGACACTCGAAGATCCACTTTAAAAACTTATAACCATAATCCCCGGGGCCTTTCCCATCACCATGCACCAAGTAGAAAACCTTGCCGTCGTGGCAAAGGAACTCCGCCTCCCGATGCAAAATAAGGCCACACTCCTCCTCCAAATAGCGAAAAGCCCAAATGTCATGGTTCCCCCGAAAAAGATGCACTGGAACCCCGGAATCGGTAATCTCCGAAAGTTTTCCCAAAAGACGCGTAAATCCCTTGGGAACAACCCGACGATACTCAAACCAAAAATCAAAGACATCACCCATCAAATAGATAGCCTCCGCATCATGGCGAATCTGTTCAAGCCAGGCCACCAGACGTTTCTCGCGCACCAGACTAGAGGCATAATCCGGGATACCCAAATGAAAATCCGATGCAAAATAGAGCTTACCGGCCATCACTACTCTCCTTATAATGAACCCCCTCCTGCCGCGCACGCGCCACTCGGCGGTGATGTTCCATCACATGTTTATTCTCCGGACAAACCTGCATAAGCCCCTCGTCCAACAAGCCCATCAACGCCAAATCCTGCTCCTCCCGAAACAGCGGTTTCTTTCCAAAAAGATCATTAAGAACGACCAGGGAGGACAAGGAGGAAGGATGCGCATGGATAAAGGCCTCTGCATCCCTCTTTTGCTCACGAAAAAGGCGCTCCATCTCCCGCGTCAGGGAGGCATGCACCTCCGCATAACCCTCGCCTGCGCGGCTATCAATCAACAAACGATTTACATGAGACAAGGCACGCAAACGCTCCTGAGAGGCCATAACATATGTCTGTAATTGCTCCGACTCGGGAGAACCGGATACCACGTATTGCGCTCCAAAAGGGATACCCTCCGCCTCAACCACAACCTCCTCACCGGGCGACAACACCAATACAATACCCTCTCCCCCATCGGCCGAGAGAAGGTACAACCCCTTGGCCTCACACGCAACCCGAAATCCAAAGGTCTCCCCCCGGGAAAGGCGATCCCGGGCAACAATTCGGCTATCGTAAGCCTCCAACTCAAGAAGCGTGACACGCTCCACAGCTCCCCCGCGAATCATCCCCTTCACCTTGACCCAATCACCATCACGGCTACACCCCCCAAAAAAAAGGAGAAAAACCGCTAAAGAAAGAATAGCCTGACGCCTCATAGAGGCCAAATTTAAGGATTTTTCAACACATGAAGACAAATTAACCGTAACTTAGCCTCCTCCTAACACCATTCTAATGAACCCCACCCTCAAACATAGAGACAGCATCCTCCTCGGAATCATGATGGCCATGTCATTGATCCTATCCCACCACACAATCGCCCAAAAAAACCTACTCGTGGTGGAAAAGCCGGGTACCATAAAGCACTATACCTACGAAGCAGGAGATGAAATCATGCTCTCCTTCGAGACAGCACAACAAGCGGTCACCCTGCAAGGCGTCATCACCCAAATTCAAGACAGCAGCATCCTCCTCAACCAAACAACTGCAATCCCACTAAAAACCATCGTAGCGGTACACAGAAGACGCAAGGGCGCTGCTTTTCTCACAGAGTTGGGACTCAAAGTAGGAATCGCCTACTTTGCCATTGAAGGAGCAAATGGACTCATTCATCAACGAAAACCGGTCATTCCCACCCGGACATTCTACATCACGGGAGGCCTTTTGGCATCCTCCCTAACCAGCTTCTTCCTGATGAAGAAAACCCTCAAAACCGACGGCCACAAGTGGAGGGTAAAAACCCTGATCGATCCCTTCCCCAACGCCCCAAGAATCCCCTGAGAAACCTATGGTACGCCATATTCCGCATTAAGGAAGAGGCTCAGAATCAGCTACAATGCCTCTTTATGGAAGAGAGGGGCTAACAACCGGACAAACACACCTTATCGTTGGGAGGGGAAAGATCATAACGGTAACGATACGCCACGCGGACTTTACCTAATACGTACAACCCTAAACAACAAAACCCTGAGAACCATAAAAATAGAGAAAATATGATTCCTGCTTTTGTACTCTTTGTTGCAACATCAAAAAATTATACCTTTGTAGCAAGGCGACAGGAAAAGGGTATTTTTCTGCTTATAAATACCTGAAAAAAGATAAATTTAAACACGCAACCTATAGTTAGT
>PDRJ01000024.1 GCA_002748065.1 Bacteroidota bacterium | reverse complement strand
TACGGAGCTGATGGTGTTTGGTATAGTGCTGTTACAAAGGCGTTGCCACGGGGAAGGGTGCTTTGTTTGGTGTTGTAACGAACCTATCCCTCCCTACGGGGCTTACCGGCTGTTAGCTATTAGCCTTTAGCTTGGGTTAATGGCAACGTTTACAAAAAGTTATCCCTCAACTTCCGACTTCGGTTTCCCGTCTTCGGTTTCCCGTCTCCCATCTTCCGTCTCCCGTCTTCCGACTTCTGTCTTCGGTCTTCTGTCTCCCGACTTCTGTCTTCCGTCTTCCGACTTCATTACCGTATCGCCGCATTGTCACATGATCACATTTAAAACAAAGATAATCGTGTGATTTTTAGATAATTGTTGGCTGTTAGCTATTAGCCTTTAGCTTGGGTTAATGGAAACGTTCACCAAAAGTTATCCCTCAACTTCGGTCTTCCGACTTCCGTCTCCCGTCTTCATTACCATATCGCCGCATTGTCACATGATCACATTTGAAACAAATATAATTGTATGATTTTCAGATAATTGTTGGCCTTTGGCTGTTAGCTTTTAGCTTGGATTAATGGTAACGTTCACAAAAAGTTATCACTCAACTTCCGACTCCCATCTTCGGTCTTCCGACTTCTGTCTTCCGTCTCCACTCTATCATGAAGGGCTATTTCAGGATAAATCGGGTGATGCTGCGGGTGAGTTTCCTGGGAAGGGGGAGGGAGGGATCTCCGTAGATGGCCATCTGTTTTTTATAGTCGTTGGTATTGCAGCGTTTGAGCGCGTGGTTCATCTTTCTGATGAGGACTAATTTACTCTCTTTAGCCTGACGGTGTAGTTGTTGTGCTTCTTTTTGCCTAACCTGGAGGTCCTTACCTCCCTGGATAATCAGGATAGGGATATCTAAGGCCTGGATCTCCCTGGAGGGGTCGTACTGGAACCAAGAGGTGAGATAGGGTTGTACCGAGGGGCGGAGAAGGTTCATAAGGGATGCCGGAACATTGGCGATGGTGTCACCATTTTTTACCTTTTCCAGGTAAGGCCCTACCATGGCTTTAACCTCTTCTCCCATATTTTGGGAGAGTTGTTCCAGGATTACCTGGTCGGCAGGTTGCGCGGCACCGGCAATGCTGATGTATTTTGTAACCATGGGGTTGCCCTGAGAGGCCAACAAGCCGATTAGGGCGCCTTCGCTGTGCCCAATCACCACAATTTCATCGTATTGGTGATGCATTTTTGCAATCCATTCCTTTAGATCTGTGACGTAGTGCTCAAAGCGCAATTGATGCTCCTCCATTCCTGCCATTCGGCTAGCGCCTATCCCTCTTTTGTCGTAACGCAATGATGCTATGCCCTTTGCTGCCAGTGCTTCGGCGAGCATCTTCAGGTTGTTACTTTTGAGGAGTGGCTGGTTGCCCTCTCTGTCGGTGGGGCCTGACCCGGGATGGATAATGGCCAGTATCTGCTTGGAGGTAGGTTGGGGGGGGATCAACAGGGTGCCATGGAGTACACCATGCGTTGTTTCCAGGGTGATCTCCTGCGCTGGGGATGGCGTATATAGTAGCAGAAAGAGGGAAGCGGTAAGAAGGATAAAACGAGTCATGGTGGTGGTTTTTTAGAGCTATAACACGCCTCAGGGGATGAATGTTTGATGGTGGGTTGTTCTTTTCCTGATACCAATAAGAAAACCCAAACCGTGCGAGCTACGGTTTGGGTTTCGTTGTTATCTATGTTGAATATCCGTCTATTGGGAAATTCGTTGAGTAAAAAACGGGGTTACAGGTTTTTAATCTCTGTCACCAGTTTTTGTAGCGAATCCTTGGCATTGCCAAAGAGCATTCGTGTTTTATCATTGAAGAAGAGGGCATTTTCGATACCCGCATATCCTTTCCCCATTCCTCGTTTCATCACGATAATATTTTTCGATTCGTGGGCATTGATAATGGGCATGCCGAAGATGGGGCTTGAGGGATCGTCCAGTGAGGCGGGGTTCACCACGTCATTGGCGCCAATGACGATTACCACATCTACGTTGGACATATCGGGATTGATGTCATCCATCTCGATCAATTTGTCGTAGGGAACATCAGCCTCTGCCAGAAGTACGTTCATATGTCCGGGCATACGTCCCGCCACGGGGTGGATGGCATATTTTACTTCAACGCCTTTTCCTTCCAGCAGGGTGTCCAGTTCATGGGCGATGTGTTGTGCCTGAGCCACGGCAAGGCCATATCCGGGAACGACTACCACCTTTTGGGAGTAGCTCAAAAGGATGGATGCATCGCTGAGGGTAATCTCCTTGATGGTTCCTTGTTCGCCTCCCTGGGCTGCACCACCGCCACCGAAGGCCCCGATGATTACGTTGAGCAAGGAGCGGTTCATGGCCTTACACATCAGCAGGGTCAGGATGAGTCCGGCAGCACCTACGAAGATTCCACCCAGAATCATTGCCTGGTTCTGATAGATAAATCCGGCCATAGCTGCTGCCACACCGGTAAAGGCATTCAGAAGCGAGATCACAACGGGCATGTCGGCTCCTCCAATGGGAAGCACGAACATAACACCATAGACCAGGGATAAGGCCAATAATAGATAGATGGGCCAGAGGACTCCTGTGGGTACTGTGGGGCAGAACACAATGTAGGTTCCGAACACCAGGGTGATGAGTAAGAGCAGAAGGTTGACATAGGTCATGAAGGGTTTCATAAAGTTCCCCACTTTTCCGTCCAATTTTCCATAGGCGATAATACTTCCACTGAAGGCCACAGCTCCGATAATCAGTCCCAGTACGGTAACCAGGATGGAGGATGTTTCTCCTGCGGAGGCATTGGGGTACTCCAACAGAGCGGCCAGGGCAGAGGCGGCTCCGCCAGTAGCGTTGAATAGGGAGACCAACTGCGGCATGGCGGTCATCTTTACTTTACGGGATACGATCCAACCAATGGCGGATCCTGCGGTAATAACCAATAGGATGACTATGACGTTGGCCAGGGGAATCCCGGCTCCTGAACTGTTCTTATGGAGTAAGAGGGTGGTTACCATGGCCAGCCCCATTCCTGTGGCTGCCCAGATGTTGCCTCGTCTTGCTGTGTCGGGGTGCGACAAGCGTTTCAGTCCGAAAACAAAAAGCAGAGCCGCAATGATATAGCTTAATTCCAGGAGCGCCGTACCTACGGTAAATGTTACTCCGTTCGCTGTTGTTAATACTTGATCCATCATGGTATGCTATTTTTTCTTTTTCTTAAACATTTCTAACATTCGATCCGTAACGGCGAAACCGCCCACTACGTTTAGGGTTCCGAATAACAAGGCGAGGATTCCCAAGACTAGTTCTACGGAGAATTGTGACAGGTCGGCATGACCCACCAGGATAATTCCTCCGATGATGATGACACCGCTGATGGCGTTGGCTCCTGACATAAGCGGGGTGTGAAGGACGGCCGGTACATTGGAGATCACCTCAATCCCCAAAAAGATGGCGAGCGCAAGAATGAAGATCGCCTCTTTATATTCATAAAAAAAAGTGAGTAACTGTTCCATCGTTATTATTTTGTTTCAAATGATGCTTTTACGCGTTCGTTATAAAGTTGTTTTTCGTGTGTAATGCACGTTCCCTTGACGATATCATCTTCGAAGTTGAGATTGAGGTTTCCCTCTTTGTCAATCATCAGTTTTAGGAAGTTAAATACGTTTTGGCCAAACATTCTACTGGCATCCACCGGCATGGTAGCGGGGTAGTTGGACTCTCCAATTACCTTCACGCCCTGATGGGTAATGGTTTTATTGTTCTGGGTCACCTCACAGTTTCCGCCGGTGGAGGCCGCCAGGTCAATGATGATGGATCCCGGTTTCATGGCCTCAACAGTTTGTTGGGTAATGAGTATGGGAGCCTTCTTTCCGGGAATTTGTGCCGTACAGACAATCACGTCAGCCTTTATGGCACTATTATGGATGGCCTCCTTTTGTTTTTTCTTAAACTCTTCGGTTTGCTCGACAGCATATCCTCCTGCAGCAGCGTCTTCAGCTGCTCCTTCTACCTCGACAAACTTTGCACCAAGGCTCAATACCTGCTCTTTTACGGCGGAACGCACATCAAAAGCTTGTACTTGTGCTCCTAGTTTTCGTGCAGTGGCAATGGCTTGTAGGCCTGCTACGCCCGCTCCTAAGATCAAGACATTGGCCGGGCGAATGGTTCCCGCAGCGGTCATGAACATGGGGAAAAAGGTGGGCAGTTGCATGGCTGCATCCAGAATGGCCTGATACCCCGCAACGGTAGCCATTGAAGATAATATATCCATGGCCTGTGCACGTGTGGTACGTGGGATGAGATCCAGACTGAAAGAGGTTAACCCTTTGGTAAGGAAGAACTGGGTGATCTCCTTGTTGGAGAGTGGGTTGAATGCACTAATCCATAGCTGTCCGGGCTTGATGCGCTCCAGCTCTTCTGTTCCGGGGGCCTGGATCTGCAGTAAGACCTCTGCGGTATCAAAGATCTCCTGTCGTGATTTGATCGTTGCTCCTGCTTTACGGTAACTTTCGTCTGACGCAAAGGCCAACTCTCCGGCATGCGTCTCCACCAGTACGTTTACCCGTAAATCCGTGAATTTTTTCACGATTTCCGGGAGTAGCGCTACTCTGGTTTCTTCGTTTTGTTCTTTTAGTAGTCCAAGAATCATGTTGTTCGTATTTATTGTTGCAATTTATGCCCTGATTTTTTTTGTTGGGAGGGATTGTTTTTTGTTTGTGGTGTAACCGATAAGGTGTTTTTTATTTAAAAACAAAAATATGGGGAGAAGAATGCTATTTTTAAGATGTTTAAAATCAAAGTAATAACATTTTTTTCTCCCGTTAATTTCAGGGAGTAAAAGTATAATTTTTTTTAGTAATCCCTGCTTTTTTTTGAAGAATTTGTTCCCCTTGTATCTCTTCCTCTTTTCAAGGAGAGAACAACTGCTTTATGGGAGGGGAATTTTGGGGGTGAAGCTTTTGTTAATGTCTTGAATATGATTTCCTTATCTTTTCTTTGATAGGAGCGGACTCTTCCGATAAGAAGAACTCCTGTGTGGCCTCGGGTAGCAGATGCCAGTAGAGCTCCAACTCATTATTTTTTATGGCATTTCTTATTTTGGAAGCACTAATATACTCCTCCTCTTTGTTGATCACCTCCTTTTTTCGATCTATAGGGACAAATTCGATCCCTGCCTTGGGGAGTAAGTCGCGCATGGCTTCGTTGTAACCGGCAGTTGTTTTGCAATAGTTTTCCGTGCCCACATACCGCTTTTTGATACAGAGCTGAGGGGCGATGT
Source organism: Bacteroidota bacterium (assembly GCA_002748065.1). Lineage (GTDB taxonomy): Bacteria > Bacteroidota > Bacteroidia > Bacteroidales > BM520 > BM520. The sequence continues at coordinate 85,598 of PDRJ01000024.1, read as the reverse complement.
AGTCGCAGAAGATTCGAATATCCAAGCGCCCCTGGCAGTCAACAATCTCTTGTTCGGCAACACCCTTTAAAAAGTATTGGGGGAACGTTTTGCCTGATACAATATAGTCGCCCCCGGGAATCATAATGACATTTTTTAGGTGTGCTGTCCCCTTTTTTAAGATTTTCCATCGTACCTCGAAGGGAAAAACAGAGAGGTCTTCTTGCACCACAAACAGGTAAACCCATTCATTTTCAGAAGCTGCTTTTTCAATGAGGAACTGATGTCCTTTGGTGTAGGGATTACAGTTGACGACGATGGAGGCTATCTGGTCTGTTTGAGCCTCTTGTTGATACTTTTCCCGTATCATTCGTTGGTACTTTTCAATACTGCTTGTGCCATATTCCAACACAGAGAAATAGGGCTCAGATGTGGCAATATGCTTAAATCCCAATCCTTTAAAAACAACGACGTTGCGAGGCTTTGTGAAGACAAATACCGTTTTATAGTGGGTGATGGCCTTCTCTGTAAGTTGAGAGATGATCATTGGAAAAGCAGCTGTCTCCCTGTATTTGGGAGCCACTGCAACGTATTTAAGCACATTCTTTTGGATCGATCCCGTGCCGATAATCTCATCGTTGAGATTGTAGAGAACAATGGTCTCTTCAATGGATTGACGGTCAAAGTTAAATCCTAATTCTGTCAAAAAACGGTCGACCAATTTTACGTCGAAGGGATTATCTAAGTCTAAAAATTCTTCTCTATAATCGGTATTTTCAACTAACATAGTGGCGCTATTTCCGGTTTTGCACTATTGATGGGGTAAAGGTAAAAAATATCTATAGGTAGGCTAAACTTTCGAAGGTATTTTTTGTGTTAGAAGGTATTTTTTTGTGTCTTCGTCCGTACGTTATCTAAAAATAGGCTCACCGCAAGTAGGTCGGCAGATCCACCCGGAGAGATCTTTTTTGTTGTACAAAATGCCATCAATTCCCCATAGGATTCATTTTTTGTTAAATCTTCATTACCCTGTAAGGTCTTTAAGGACTTCTCCTGGAGGAGATGGAGTGTCTGGGCATCACTTCTAAAGAGGATGTTCGTATCGTTATTGATAGACATGATCTTTACCAGTAGGCGTTTGCATTGGTTTTCAAAGTGGGATTGATCCCGGTAATCGGTTGAGGAGAAACCGATCTTTTTCATAAAGGGAGTGACCTCGTGGAAGAAGGTTGGAAGTCCCTGTTCCACCTCTTTGCGGATGCCTCCGGCCAACTCTTCCCCGAAGGTATTGAAACATTGCTCTCCGTGGGAGCGATTTTGGTTTGAACTACCTTTTAATTCCCGGTTTACAAGCCCTTTGTTTAGTGTTTGTAGGGTCTCCTTAAATACGGTTTCATCGAATGTTCCTGTTTTTTTTAAGGTATAGGCCATGGTAAAGAGGGAGAAGGTCATTAGAAAGATAACTCCTTTCTGGGTATTAACTCCTTGAGTGGTGAGAAACATATCTTTCTCCATCTCCAGTCCGGAGATTCGCAGTTGTGTTAAAACCGCTTGCGGTTCTTTTCCGTTCCACTGGTATCCCCTGATTGCCACCCGTTGAAAATGGGGGGTGATAGCCGAAGTGGAGGCCAAAAAGGTGTGGAAATTCATATCCTGATGTGAACCGCTGCTTTGAGGAGAGACCAGCCCCGGTTTGTGGGGTAAGGCAACCTCTGTGAGAATGGCCCAAAGAGCTGTAGCAGCCAGTTGTTTACTGACCTGTTGTTCCGCTCTTTCTTCCAGAAATTTCTCCATCTTTTCCCGTAAGTGTGCTCTCAGCTCCTCATAGCTGTGCGTTTGGTTTCGCATGCAGTGTAGGGCAGGGGTCTCTTTGCAGATAAAACAGGTTTTTTGTTTGTGGGAGGAGATGGCATTGGCTTTACCATCAAATAGGTCTACGTCCAGGAGCCTTCCCAACGGATGTGTTTGTTCGAACGCTTCCAACTTCTCTTTAAAGAGGGGGAGTTCCTGTTGTTTTGCCTGGAAGGGAAAAAAAGCGATGTCCCCCGCTTCATCACAGCGTACGATTACCTGTTTTTTGTCTACGGGAATGCGTAGTGCCACCAGGTAGTGTGCTAAGTCGTCACGAACTACCCTGAAGGTTTGAGTGATCCTTTCATCGCTCTTGGGGTATCCGGGAATATTAAAGCTGATGCTGATGGTAGCATTACCCACCTCTCCTGATTGCTGTCTTATGCGTTGACGTTGCTCTTTAGCATTGAGTATTTTGTGTAGTATATCGTCCATCAGTTTACTCTCCACAGAAAAAAAGGGATGAAAGTATTTTATGGAATAAACTGGCTTATTCGTTTCGTTGTAGGTAATTAGCAATTAGTAATTTGAGTTCTGTAGATCCTTGAAAGGCGTTTGTCTGTAAAGTCTGACTCGCCCCCTTCGTCTATGTTTACCTTCAAAGATCGGATCATTTACCGTAGTCCCCTCTTTTCAGCCTTTGCAAGCCTTGAATTTGAATGTTTTATAGAGACGCTGCTCAAAACCTTAACCTTATGGACAGACACCAGATGGGGTTGACTGTATTTATAAAGAAAAAAATTATAAGAGCTTTATAGGGTTGATTTAGAATTAATTACTAATTGCTAATTACGGATTGTTAATTATTCCTCTATTTGTTTAATTACATCAATGATGGTTCCATCTCTATACTCAACTACAGCTACCACTTTGTCTTTGTATTTGATGGGTTGGGGGTCTCCACAGATCGCGTGAACCTCTTTTTCGATATCTGCTATGGGGCGAATAGGTAGTGAGGTTTTGGAGAGTTGTTCCATGAGGTCTTTTCTCAGGGGGTTGATAGCGATTCCTCTTTCCGTAACTAATACGTCCACCGATTCTCCTGGTGTCACCACGTTGTTGACTTTTTGTTTGACGATGGGGATTCTTCCTCTGAAGGAGGGGCATACCACGATGGTCAAGTGAGCTCCGGATGCGGTGTCTGAGTGTCCTCCTGAGGCTCCTCTGATGCTACCGTCGGAACCGGTGATTACGTTCACGTTGAAGTTGAGGTCAATCTCAAGAGCGCCCAACACTACCACATCCAGCTTGTTGGTTACACAACCGCTGTTGTAGGGGTTGGCATACAATCCTGCTGAGATCTCTACGTGGTTGGGGTTGTTAAGCAGTGAGGAGCTTACCGCTGCATCGAAACTCTGTACGTCGAAAATGGCTTTGAAGAGCCCCTCTTCAAGCATATCTACGCCATAGGAAGTGACGCCGCCCAGCAAGAAGCTACCCGTAACCTGTTTTTTCTTCATCTCTGCACGGATAAACTTGGCAACTGCCAGGGAGGCTCCTCCTGCTCCCACCTGGAAAGAGATGCCCTCTTTGAAATAGCTCGTGTTGACAATAATATCCGAGGCCAGCTTGGCAATGCGCAGATCCAAGGGGGCTTTGGTGATCCGTGTGGTACCGGTGGCAATCTTCAGGGGGTCACCGATGGAGTCCACTTCCACCACATAGTCCACAAAATTCTGGGGAATGGAGGGGGGGATGCAGGGGTACTCCACCAGGTTATCGGTGATCACCACTACCTGTTTGGCATAACGTGCATCAATGGCAGCATATCCCAGGGAGCCGAAAGCACTTTTTCCGTGGGCTCCGGTGGCATTACCCTCCTCATCGGCAGCAGAGGCTGCAATAAAGGCAATATCCACTTTTATGCGTCCCGTATGTACATCCCTCACGCGGCCACCATGGGAGTGAATAACGGCAGGTCTTTTCAGGTATCCCAGAGAGATGGTTCTTCCCAATTCACCGCGGATGCCTGAGGAGAAGATCCCGGTGATGGTGCCGTCTTTTACCAAGGGAACCAATCCCTCATGGGCAGAGGTTAAGGAGGAGGAGGCCAGGGTAATATCTTTGATGCCCAGTTCCACCATGACATTCATTACCTGCATAACTACCTCATCTCCTCCTCTTAGGTGGTGATGGAAAGAGATGACGATCCCATCTTTGGGATTACACTGTTGTATGGCCTCTTTAATACTCTTCTTTACTTTGTTGGTGTGGGGTAGATAAGCTCTGTTTTGAGGGGGGATGGTGGGCTCTTCCATCCAGTTTTTTTCGATCTTACGAAAAGGACCACTATAGGGTTGTGTTTCGCCTATTCCCTCGATACGCTTGGGAATGTTGACCCCTAATATATTTTTTTTCTCCATCTTGATGTTTCCTTTTATTCATTTACAACGATTCCAAATCGATTTCAGCAATTTCCAGTACTCGTAAGGCCCTGGCCATGACCGGGGCATCTACCATTTTTCCATCAATAGCAAACACACCGACTCCCTCTTTTTTTGCTTTTAGAAAACCTCGGTAGATCTTGGAGGCCTTGCGTATTTCATCTTCGGTAGGCATGAATACTTCATTTACAATATCAATTTGTCTGGGATTAATAACCGCTTTACCGGCAAATCCTACTTTTTTGATGTACTCGGTCTCTGCGCGTAATCCTTCATCATCTTCGATGTCAGCAAATACGGTATCTATAGCATCCACTTTGGCCGCTTTTGCTGCCATAACAATGCGCTTTCTTGCATAATCAATTCCCACATTGTCCTTTGTCTTTACAATTCCCATATCGGCAGTAAGATCCTGTCCTCCAATGGTGATGGTGTTTATTCGGTGTGAGAATCGTGCAATCTCATATACATTTTGCACCCCGATGGCAGTCTCTATCATGGCATGAATGTGCATCTTATCATGCGGTAGGTGATGCTTATCCTCAATCTCTTCAATGATGTTTATCAGGTTGGAGAGTTCTTCCGTGGTCTCCGTTTTAGGGAACCTAATGGCATCGGGTTGGAGTGGGACAATTTCTTCCAGATCGGCTCTTCCAAAGGGAGTGGAGATATGGTTGACGCGTACGGTGACCTCACAGTTGTAGTAGTTGACCTCCTTTATCATGTTTCTCACCAGGATGCGAGCGGCATCTTTTTGGTTAAGAGCTACCGCATCTTCCAAATCTAAAAGGACTGCATCTGCACCATAAACTCCTCCGTTTTGCAACATCGCCGGATTATTTCCAGGGATGTAAAGCATGGTTCTACGGTTTCTGTTTTTTGTCATAACTCGTTGCTTTTATAGGGTTCCTTCTTGAATTTTTAACGCTCTCTTTACGGCAGTCTCTACTCTTGCCCGGATGGTCGGATTTAATGCTCCTTTATCGGTGGCAATAATTTTTACGTCCGAGACCTCAAATTGATCCAGAACCTCGTGGATCACCTCTTTTATGGAATCACCATATTCCATAATGACATTGGAAACAAGCTCGATCTCTCGTCCTTCTCCTTTGGGTTTAGGTTCGATCAGGATCATGATATCACTTGATTCAAATGTACCTACTTGTGCATTCTGAATTAGTTCCATTTCCTCTCTTTTATGCTAAAAGACAAGGGAGTTTTCCCCCCTTGTCTTTGAATTTCTGCGATTAAATTGTGGTTAAAATTTCATTAAAGATCCGACTGGGACGCATGGCTTTGGTCGCTAGCTCGAAGTCAGGCTTGTAGTAGCCGCCAATATCCATGGCTTTTCCTTGCGCTTTAAGTAGATCTTCGGCAATGGTGGCTTCGTTTTCAAAAAGTCTCTTTGCCACAGGCTCAAAACGCTTCTGCAACTCTTGGTCTTGGGTCTGATTTGCCAATGCTTCTGCCCAGTAGGTAGCCAGGTAGAAGTGACTTCCCCGGTTGTCAATCTCGTTACATTTCCGAGAGGGGGATTTGTCATTTTCCAGGAATTTTTCAATGGCTTTATCCAAGGCGTTGGCTAAAACTTTTGCTTTGGGGTTTTGGAAGGTGTCGCTTAGGTGTTCCAAGGAGGCGACGAGCGCCATAAATTCACCTAAGGAATCCCAACGCAGGTGTCCTTCTGCTTCAAATTGTTGTACGTGCTTGGGGGCTGAGCCACCGGCACCAGTCTCAAATAGGCCTCCGCCTTTCATCAACGGTACGATGGATAGCATTTTGGCACTGGTTCCCACCTCCATGATGGGGAAGAGGTCGGTTAGGTAATCCCGTAGTACGTTTCCGGTGACAGAGATGGTGTCTTTCCCCTCTATGATCCTTTGACAGGAGAAGCGTGTGGCTTCTGCGGGAGACATGATGTGGATCTCCAATCCTTCGGTGTCGTGAAGCGGTAAATATTTTTCCACCTTCTTAATTAACTCGGCGTCGTGGGCTCTGTTCTTATCCAGCCAGAATACGGCGGGGGTTTGGGTTGCCTTGGCACGGGTTACTGCCAATTTTACCCAATCTTGTATGGGTAAGTCTTTGGCTTGACACATGCGCCAGATATCGCCTTGCTCCACTTGGTGTTCCATCAGAATGGTTCCATCTTGGGCAGTTACCCTTATGGTTCCCTCTTCCGGACACTCAAAGGTCTTGTCGTGAGAGCCGTACTCTTCTGCCTTTTGTGCCATTAACCCTACGTTGGGAACGGTTCCCATGGTGGAGGGATCAAAGGCGCCGTGTGCTTTGCAGAAGTTGATCACCTCTTTGTAAACAGGTGCATAGCTTCGGTCAGGGATCACCGCTTTGGTCTCCTGAAGTTCTCCCGCTTTGTTCCACATACAGCCGGAGGTGCGAATCATGGCCGGCATGGAAGCGTCGATGATTACATCACTTGGCACGTGCAGGTTGGTGATGCCCTTATCGGAGTTGACCATGGCCAACGGTGGGCGTTTCTCTAAACAAGCATCAATGTCAGCTTTGATGGCTGCTTGCTCCTCTTCCGGGAGGGAGCCTATGCGGTTGTACAAGTCGCCAAGTCCGTTATTGGGATTTACACCGATGCTCTTGAAGGTGTCGGCATATTTTTCAAAGACCTCTTTGAAGAAGATCTCCACAAAATGGCCAAAAATGATGGGGTCAGAGACTTTCATCATGGTAGCTTTCAAGTGTACGGAGAAAAGTACCCCCTTGGCCTTAGCATCTTCAATCTCTTTTTCAATAAAGGCACGCAATTTATTCCGGTTCATTACGGTACCGTCGATAAGCTCCTCTGCAATAAGAGGGAGCTTCTCCTTTAGCAGGAGTATAGTACCCTCTTTGGTGATCAACTCAATCTTGGCGTTTCCGGCAGTCTTTTCGGTGAGAATAACCGATTTCTCATTGGAGAAGAAGTCTCCCTCCTCCATATGAGCCACATGCGACTTGGAATCATGCGTCCATTCTCCCATGGAGTGTGGATGTTTTTTAGCATAATTCTTTACGGCTTTGGGGGCTCTTCGATCGGAGTTCCCTTCGCGTAGTACAGGATTTACCGCACTACCCTTAATTTTGTCATATCGTGCTTTGATTGCCTTCTCCTCTTCGTTTGCAGGCGCATCCGGATAATCGGGCAGCTTGTAGCCTTTGTTTTGCAACTCCTTGATGGCCGCTTTCAATTGGGGAATGGAGGCACTGATGTTGGGGAGCTTGATGATATTGGTCTCCGGAAACTGGGTCATTGCTCCCAACTCTGCCAGGTCATCATTCTGTTGTTGCTCTTTTTCCAGGAAGTCAGGAAATGTAGCCAGAATTCTGCCCGCAAGGGAGATGTCTCTTGTTTCTACTTTTACGCCCGAGGCCTTTGTAAAGGCTTCCACAATGGGGAGAAAGGAGTAGGTGGCCAGGGCTGGAGCCTCATCAACCTTCGTGTAAATTATTTTTGCGTTATCTTGTACCATGATGTAATAATATAGTGATACGTTGAAAATTTAGTTATGTGGTAGGGCGTTCTAAAAACGGGGCTGCTCAAGAAGCGTAAGAAAATTCAAACACTGCTGTTTCCTGAGGTAAAGGAAGCTGTTGTATTTTCCAGGCAGGGAGAGAAACCCCATCGTTAGCACGCTTTGTGTTATAAATCTCTTCTTTTATAGATGGTTGTAGGTTCTTGTTCGTCAAATTGTAGATAGGTATATATGCTCTCCTTATAGGGGGCAATATTTTGCATATAGTATGTCATATACTCCTCCTGTGTGGGGATTCTTCCCAACACAGAGATGATGGCGCCTAATTCTGCCGACCCTAAGTAGACCTGAGCACCATTCCCCATCCTGTTGTTAAAGTTTCGGGTGGAGGTGGAGTAGACAACGGCATTGTCTGGTACCCTGAGCTGGTTCCCCATGCAGAGTGAACAACCGGGCGTCTCGATACGTGCTCCAATCTTACTGAAGTTCATAAACAGGGATTCGTCCTTCAGAAGCGATTGATCCATCCGTGTGGGAGGAGCCAGGTAGGTTCTCACATGGGGGTTCACTTTCTCTTTTTCCCACACCTTGGCTGCAGCTCTAAAGTGGCCGATATTGGTCATGCAGGAGCCAATAAATACGTCATTGATCTCTCTCCCTGCCACATCTGAGAGGAGTTTGACATCGTCAGGATCGTTGGGGCAAGCCAAGATAGGCTCTTTTATTTCTGAGAGGTTGATCTCTATCACTTCTGCATATTCTGCATCCTTGTCAGCACGGAGTAGTTGGGGGTCTGCTAACCACTCGTTGAGGTCATCAATACGTTTCTGAATGGTTTCTGCATCTTGATATCCTCCCTTAATTAGGGACTCCAAGAGGGCAATATTGGATTTCACATACGAAATAACCGATGCTTCTGAGAGGTTGAAAACAGCAGCGGCGGCACTTCGTTCAGCGGAGGCATCCGTGATCTCAAAGGCTTGCTCTGCAGTGATGTCCTCCAACCCTTCAAATTCCAAAATACGGCCGTTAAAGATATTTACCTTATTCTTTTTGGGAACTGTTAATTTCCCTTGTTGAATGGCCACATAGGGAATCGCATTGACAATATCCCGAAGGGTGATGCCTGGTTGTAGCTCTCCGGTGAATTTTATTAACACGGATTCCGGCATGTTGAGGGGCATAAATCCCAGTGCGCCGGCAAAGGCCACCAGTCCTGATCCTGCGGGGAAGGAGATCCCCAGGGGGAAACGTGTATGCGAGTCTCCTCCCGTTCCTACGGTATCGGGAATCAACATGCGGTTGAGCCAAGAGTGAATGACACCATCTCCCTGGTTTAGGGCAATCCCTTTCCGGGATGTAACAAAGCCGGGCATGCTTTTGTGCATCTTCACATCAGCAGGCTTGGGATAAGCGGCAGTGTGACAGAAGGACTGCATGAATAGCGGTGATTGGAATTTTAGACAAGCCAACTCCGTCAGTTCATCGGCGGTCATGGGGCCAGTGGTGTCTTGGGAACCTACCGTTGTCATCTTGGGTTCACAAGCCTCTCCCGGTAATACGCCTTTTACCCCACAAGCTTTACCCACCATTTTTTGGGCCAACGTGTAAGCTTGATTGGGCTTGGGAGTTGGGTTTTCCGCTCTGGTGAAAATGTCATCCTCCGGCATCCCCAATATTTTTCTGGTTTTTTGAGTAAGGGCTCTTCCAATGATGAGGTTGATCCGTCCACCTGCTCTAAATTCGTCCTCCAGGGTGTTGGGGGATAGCTTAAACGTGGTGACAAGCTCTCCGGATTCGTTGGTGATCTCTCCCTTTTGGGTGTCGATAATGATCACATCACCAGTGTTTATCTGAGAAACATCGGTGGTGATGGGCAAACTTCCGGAGTCTTCAGCGGTGTTGTAGAAGATGGGGGCGATGGCTCCTCCCAGGATGATGGCGTCGTTGCGCTTGTTGGGGACGAAGGGAATATCTTCTCCGATGTGCCAAAGCAGGGAGTTACATGCTGATTTTCGGGAAGAACCTGTTCCCACTACATCTCCGGCAAAAGCTACACGATAACCTTCCTTGCGCCATTGTGCAATGGTTTCGTTTCCGTCGGGGAAACGGCTATTTCCCATGGAGAGTGCGTGAAGTGGGATGTCGGGACGGCTCCAGGCTTCGGAGGCCGGGGAGAAATCGTCTGTGTTAATCTCTCCTTCCACTTTGTATACCTTTACTTTAATGCGCTCTGGTAGCTTTGCTCTGGAAGTGAACCAGTCAGCCCTGGCCCATGACTCTAAAACCTGCATCGCAAAGGGGTTGGTCTTTGATAAAGCCACGATCTGATCAAAGGCATCGTAAACCAGGGTGACCTTGCTTAATGCTTTTACTGCTTCCTCTGCCAAGGCCTCATGGCTGAGTGCATCAATGAGAGGAGGGACATTGTATCCTCCCACCATAGTGCCTAAAATCTCTATGGCCTTTTTCTTGTCTATAAGGGGAGTGGTTTTTTCCCCTTTGATGATGCCGTCCAGAAAGGCCGCTTTTACTTTTGCAGAGGGTGTTACCCCGGGGGATATGCGGTTGATGAACAGGAATGTTAAAAGTTCCTCTTGTGCCTCTGGGGGCGCTTGCATCAATTCACACAATTCTTGGGTCTCTTTTTCGTTGAGAGCAAGGGGCGGGATGCCCTGCTCAGCACGCGCGCTTTCGTTTGCTGCGTAACGATCCAGTAGCGGTTTTGTCTCTTCCATAGTAGCCATTATTTTTTTAATTCTCCTTAAATGTAAACATTAAAATTTTTTTATAACGTATTAAATCGTCGGGACAAAGTAACGGTGACATATTCTCTCTTCAAATAAAAATTAGGATTGTTTTATAAACTTTTTCTTCGTTCCTTTGCACTCCCCGAGGGGAACAGGAAAAGTGTCCTGCTTTTTAGCTAAGAAATCAAATTTTTCGGATTTTTAAAATTGCTTTATAGACGAGCTCATTAGCATCTAACTATAAAGAGCGACACTGTTTTGTGCATTCCTTCTCTACACCCTGTTTTCCAAGTTATTTCTATGAAGTTGGAAGAGGTCTGTTCTTCGATTCTTAAGATTCTGTACGCTTCCAAACTCATGGAGTTCGCGAAGCAGACCCACGTCTACATCGGCGATTAAGATCATCTCCGTATTGGGGGTTGCTTCGGCTTTGATTCCATTGGTGGGGAAGGCGAAATCGCAGGGGGTAAATACCATAGATTGGGCGAACTGTATGTCCATGTTATGCACATTGGGGAGGTTCCCTACGCTTCCGGCAATGGCCACATAACACTCGTTTTCAATGGCCCTGGCTCTGGCGCAGTTCCGCACACGGGAGTAGCCATTTTGGGTGTCGGTGAGGAAGGGGATAAACAGAATATCCATGCCCTCTTTGGCCAGGAGCCGGCTCAGTTCAGGAAACTCCGAGTCATAGCAGATCAATACTCCGACTTTTCCACAGTCGGTGTCAAACACGTTCAATGTTTCGCCCCCTTGCATTCCCCACACTCTGCTTTCGTCGGGGGTGACGTGCAGTTTCTCGTATCGTTCAATGCTCCCGTCTCGCTTGCATAGGTAGCCCACGTTGTAGAGGTTGTCGCCTTTCATCTCCGGCATGCTCCCCGCCACAATGTTGATGTTGTACGAGATGGATAGCTCAGAGAACCGTTGTACTAACTCATGGGTGTGTTTGGCCAGCTCCCGAATGGCCTCGGGTTCGCTAAGGTGGTTGTTCTTTGCCATTAATGGGGCATTAAAGAACTCGGGGAAAAGGGCAAAATCAGATCGATAGCCCGAAACAGCGTCTACAAAAAACTCAGCTTGCTGAAGTAGTGATGCCACATCTTCGTAGGGCCTCATCTGCCATTGTATTAGTCCCAACCGTACGATTTTCTTATTGCTTGTGGCTTTTTTTTGCTGTTTCTCATAGTAGATATTATCCCACTCTAAGAGTACGGCAAACTCCCGGGATGCCGTGTCATCTTCCAGGTACCCTTTCAGAATCCTTGCAGGATGGAAGTCATTGGATATTTGGAAGTTTAACACCGGGTCATCAATCTCTTTCCTTTTTACTTTCTCAATATACTCCTTGGGACTTAGCTGGTGGGCGTATTTGTGGTAATTGGGAATTCTTCCGCCAAAGGCGATGCCTTTGAGATTTCTCTTCTCACAAAGATCCTTGCGATAGTCGTATAGCCGTCGCCCAAGCCGCAACCCCCTGAATTCCGGTTTGATAAAGATATCAATCCCATACAGCATATCGCCATTGGGGTCGTGAGAGTCGAAGGTGTAGTCCGCAGTGACCTCCCGGTAGGTGTGGTTTCCCTCATATTTGCTGTAATCCACAATAATGGATAGGGCACAACCGGCTACCTCTCCGTCGACTTTGATGATTGCCTGCCCCTCCGGAAATTTACGGAGGAGGGTCTTTAGTTGGTTCTCCGTCCAGTAGGAATCAGGAATGGTGGAGTAGGCCGTGGTCATAAGGTCCTTAATCGCCTGATAGTTCTCCAACTGGAGGTATTCTAGTTCTATTTTGTCGATCTTGTTTAGCATTCGTTTTCTTTGATTTGTGCACTTTTACACGGAATCATTGACTCCGTAACATTAGTCTGTATGGGTAGGGGAAGGTCTTTTTGCTTTGCGCTTGGAGTCTCCTCCGACGAAGAAGGGCTAACTAGCGTTCGTCTATAACGTTCAACTTCTTTGTGATGCTTCTCTTCCAAAGGGGTATTTCCCCCAGTAAACGCCCCTATTTCAGCCTTCGTAAGCCTCGAATTCGAACGTTCTATACAGCCGCTGCTCAAAACGCTGACTTTATGGACAGACATTAACTATTTTTATAGAGGTTGTAATTCTCTTCATCAAAACAGACAAAGATTACCTTTTCCAGTAGGTTGCTTTCGTAAGAGCGTATTGTTTCCAGGGCGATGGCTGCCGCATATTTTTTAGGAAAGCGATAAACCCCGGTACTAATGTTGGGAAAGGCAATAGTTTTAAGGTGATGTTGCTCTGCAAGTTTCAGGCAGTTCAGGTAGGCTGTCTTAAGCTTTTCAGCTTCCCCGTCTTCTCCGCCTCTCCAGATGGGGCCAACGGTATGAATTACCTTTTTTGCCGGAAGGTTTCCCGCGTTGGTGATCACCGCTTCGCCCACCGGACACCCTCCTTGACGGTTTCGGATGAGGATACACTCCGCTAAAATCTGCTTTCCCCCTTTTCGGTGGATCGCACCATCGACCCCGCCGCCTCCCAATAGCGAGGAGTTGGCCGCATTGACAATCACATCCACGGCTATGGTTGTGATGTCGCCTTTATAAACTTCATATTCCATGTTTCTTTGTTAAATGAATGGTGATTGTTTTCGAGAGTTTATGGGGGATGGTTAGTACGTTTTGGGAGGCATCCCAATCGAAGTTCAAGGGTGCTCCTTTTGCATCAACAATTTGTGTGGGTATTTCTGGTAGGTTATGAATAACCCAGGTAAAGGTGATAGGCTCTTGTGGGTATCCGGAGGCCAGGGAAGAGAGTTCCAGTTGTTGGTTATCCATCCGGGTGGAGAAATGATAGAAGGTGGCTTCTCCTTTCTCTTCTGCATGGGGGGTGGTGCCATCGTCATGGTAGAGTTGATAGGAGGCTTTCCCCTCTTTGGCATAATAGTGCATCTCCAGGTGGTTTAGGTCATAGTGGGCGGTATTCCCTTTGCTGGTACTCATGGGAATGAGCGAACCACTTTTTACAAATAGCGGAAGATGATCTATGGTGATGGGTACAGTGATATGTTTTCCTCCTTTGTAGGTTTGCCCTGTATAGAAATCAACCCATGGTTCTTCTCCCGGAAGGTAGATCTTCATGTGCTTGATGCCCGGCTCCTTTACCGGGGTTACCAGAAAGGCGTCTCCCCACAAGTAGGAAGAGTCATAGCTCCACAGGGCGCTGTTTTCGGGAAATTCGTAAAAGAGGGGAATCATCAGCGGTTTTCCGGTCCGGTGGTTTTCGTATACCATATTGTAAAGGTAGGGGAGGAGTTGGTAGCGCAGTTGAATGGCGTTTTTTGCATGTGCCCTTGTGGTGTCATGCTGGAATACCGGTTCGGGAGCAATATGTTCTTGGGCATGTGGGCGATAGATGGGTTGAAAGACGCCGTATTGCAGCCATCGGATGTAGAGCTCGTTATCGATACTATCCCCTCCGGCAAAGCCTCCCAGATCGGAGTGCATGTAGGCCAGTCCCTGCATGCCCATCTGGAGCGAGATCTCCGGCTGGGCGTAGAGCCCTCCCCACGAACGGGATACATCGCCACTCCACGGGATGATCCCGTAACGTTGTGAGCCTGCGTATCCTGCCCGCATAAGGATAAAGGGGCGCTGTTGGGGGAAGTCGCGCTCATACCCTTGATAGATCATTTTCGCCCATTCATGTCCATAGGCGTTGTGTAGCTCGTCAGCACTGCCGTTGACGTGTTGTAGGTCGGAAGGGTGTACCTCCGGCTCTCCCAGGTCACCCCACCAACCGCCAATACCCTCTTGGATGAAGTGGTGATAGATTGACCAAAACCATTTTTTGGCTTCGGGTTTGAAGATGTCCACCAGCCCCGTATGCCCAAAATAGAAGTCGTAGGTGAAGGGGTTGCCCAGGCTGTCCGTGCAAAGTACCTGCTCCTTGCATGCCTCTTCCCAGCGCTGGGAGGTGGTTAGGATAAAGGGCTCAGTTACAAGAATGGTTTTGATTTGCTCTTCGTTGAGCTTGGTGATCATTTGGGAGGGATTGGGAAAGCTGTCGCGATACCACGCCAGGTTGCCCATCTCATGGAAGATCCCTTTTCCGAACCAGTAGATGTCGATAATGGCTGCCTCCACCGGAATGTCGTACTTTTTGTATTGTGCAAGGGTGTTGAGAACCTCTTTTTGTGAATGGTAGCCAAACCTGCTGGTAAAGTTTCCCAATGCCCAGCGAGGCAGGAGCGGCTGGCGCCCTGTGAGGCCGGTGTAAGCCTCGGTCAATCCGTACCAAGTGCTGTCGGCAATCACGTAGTAGTTGAGGCTCCCTCCCGAGGCCTCATAGGTGATCCTATTCTGCTTTTCGCTGTCCAGGTCTAACCATCCCGAAGAGGCATTGTCAAAGAGTACGGCATACCGCTTGGAAGAGAGAAAAAGGGGGAGGGCGTAATTCATGAGTTCGGAGTGTGTTTCATACCCATAATGAGCCCGGTTGTAGAGCTGTAACTTGTGACCCCGGCGATTCATTCCCAGCACCCGTGCCCCGCCGCCATAGAGGACTTCCTCCTCTGTGATTTGGAGTGTTATTTCGTTCCTCTTTTGGGGAAAACCACTCTCCATAAGTTGCTCTCCCCGGTATGAAAACCTCATCCCAAAGGGTGTTTTCCCCATGTGAACAGCGATCCCATCCGTACGGATATGAAGCGAGTCGGCCGTTTCACTTAGCCGGAATGCCACCTCCTCCGGTGGCGTAACGACGGCAAAAGAGAGAGCCCCCTCTTCTGCGCCATCCGGTAGGAACTCCACCTTAATGATTCGTTCGGAGAAGGGGGTGATCAGGTATGTGCCTTCACCAACGTTTACGGAGATCTTGTTCCCTTTTGTGACGTACCCTTGGAAGGTTTGTGAAAAGAGAAGCGTAATGGGGAGTGTCAGCAGCAGAAATGTTATGATATAACTTTTGTGATCTTTCATAGGGCAAGAAGGTTTGTCTGTGCCGCACAAATGTACATGATAATTCTTAATGCCCACATCGCCCCGTAAAAAACCCATATTCTGGAAGAGAAAGTCCGCCCTCTTCGTGACGCTTCTCTTCCCAATGGTCATTTCGGCGTTGCTCAATACATCGCATTTATCCGGGTAAACTCTCCTGTTTCAGTCTTCGCAAGCCTCGAGTTTGAATGTTCGATAGAGGCGCTGCTCAAAACGCTGACTTTATGGAAAGAGACTAATTAATCCAGTTTATTTTGTTCGTAATAGTGTAATATCGTTGTTTTAGTGATACTTTTGCGCCCTCTTTAATCGATTTAGAAGTTTGTTTATGGAAGCATTGAGAAATATAGCAATTATTGCACACGTGGATCATGGGAAGACCACCCTTGTGGATCGTATCTTACATCAAGTGAAGATGTTTCGGGAAAATCAGGAGGTGGATGACCTTATTCTTGATTCCAATGATTTGGAGCGTGAGCGGGGTATCACCATTCTCTCAAAGAATGTTTCCGTGAGGTATAAAGGAGTCAAAATTAATATTATTGATACTCCCGGTCATACCGATTTTGGCGGTGAAGTGGAGCGTGTCCTTAATATGGCCGATGGGGTTTTGCTTGTGGTGGATGCCTTCGAAGGCCCCATGCCCCAGACTCGCTTTGTGTTGCAAAAGGCCATAGAGTTGAACCTGAAGCCCATCGTGGTTATCAATAAAGTGGATAAACCCAATTGTTCTCCCGATATTACCCAGGAGTCGGTTTTTGATCTGATGTTCAACTTGGATGCAACGGAGGAGCAGTTGGATTTTCCCACGGTTTATGGCTCTTCCAAGCAGGGCTGGATGGCAGCAGATTGGCGCAACCCTACCGATGATGTGAGCCACCTTCTGGACATGATTTTGGAACATATTCCCGCTCCTGAGCCCAATCCGGGGGATCTTCAGATACAGATTAGCTCCTTGGATTACTCCTCCTATCTTGGACGCATCGCCGTGGGACGTATTGCCCGTGGTGAAGTGAGAATGGGGCAGCAGGTGGCAGTGGTGAAGCGCGACGGGTCGGTGGAGAAATCGACCATTAAGGAGCTTTATGCCTTTGAAGGACTGGGAAAAGAGAAGATTAAAAATAGGAGCCTCAAAGCGGGGGATATCTGTGCTATCTTGGGGTTGGAGTCCTTTGATATTGGAGATACCATCACCGACCCGGAGAACCCGGAGGCCATGAGTAGAATTAGCATCGATGAGCCGACCATGTCCATGCTTTTTACCATCAATAACTCGCCCTTTTTTGGCAAGGAGGGAATCTATGTGACTTCCCGCCATTTGAGGGACCGTCTTTTCAAGGAGACGGAGAAGAATCTTGCCTTGCGGGTGGAGGAGACCGATTCGCCGGAACGCTTGTTGGTGTATGGCCGGGGTATTCTGCACCTCTCCGTATTGGTGGAGACCATGCGGCGCGAAGGGTATGAGTTTCAACTTGGTCAACCGCAGGTGGTAGAGAAGATGATCGATGGACAAAAGTGTGAACCTGTTGAGATGCTCACCGTGGTGGTACCGGAGGATTTTGCGGGGAAGGTTATCGAGATTGCCAACCGAAGAAAGGGTGAACTGTTGAATATGGAGCCCAAGGGAGACCGTATGGTTCTGGAGTTTAACATCCCTGCAAGGGGCATGATTGGGTTAACTAATCCGGTGTTGACCTCCACGGAGGGAGAGGCGGTGATCGCCCATCGATCTAATGGTTACACCCCCTGGAAAGGGGAAATTCAACGCCGCCGTTCCGGAGCATTGATCGCCATGGAGACCGGAACTGCGATCCCTTATGCCATTGATAAGCTGCAGGATCGGGGTAAGTTCTTTGTGGATCCGGGTGAAGAGGTTTATACCGGACAGGTAGTGGGCGAGAATACCCGTCAGGATGATATTGTGGTGAACATCACCAAGACCAAAAAATTGACCAACGTACGTGCTGCCGGCTCTGATGCCAAGGCCATGATCGTTCCTGCCGTGAAGTTCTCATTGGAGGAGGCTATGGAGTATATCAAGGAGGATGAGTATATCGAGATCACCCCCAAATCCATGCGCCTGCGTAAAATTTTACTGGATGAGAACGATCGAAAGAGGGCCAAAAATGCCGCTCAGGGTTAGGCCGTCTTGACGGGGAACAGTGGGTAATAAAAATGGATAGATTAAAAAGAGAGGGAAAGATGGATAAGGTAATATTTTTAAAAAAATGTGAAGAGTTGGAAGAGAAAGGGGCTATTGATGAGGTGATAACCCTATTGGAAGAGCGTTGCGTGGCAGATTGCCGAGAGGTGGATATCCTCTACTATTATGGTCGGGTTCTGAAGAAACAGCATCGCTTTGGAGATGCCCTGAATGCCTATAATCGTGTGCTGGCCATTGAGCCGGAACATGTGAAGGCGAAGGCTGGAATCTATCTGATTAATAGTATATTGAGTATCGAGAATAACCTGTACTTTGAAAATCCTTATACCGATGAGGGGTTGTACGATATGTAGCCATTGGCAATTAGTGATTCGTCGTTAGGATCGTTAAGTTCATTGTTAATTGCCGCTAAGGGGCATAAAAAAGAGGCTACCTCCTGTAAAAGGGATAGCCTCTCTCTTTTTTAATCTTCTCCCAAAGGGATTTTATGACATCTTTTGTACTGCTTCCAACCCTCTCTCAATGGCTTTTTGGTTAAGAGGGAGCAGTTTGTGGTGGCGGGGAGGAATGGATTTCTCCAATCCCTTCATCACGTTACCCATCTCCACAAGGGGCTTGATCTTTAGGTAAGCACCAAGGACAATCATGTTGAAAATCTTCATGTTACCCATGATGGCAGCCTCTTCAGCAGCGTCAATCTTGAACACCGAGATATCCTTACGAGAAGGAGGGCGGGTGATTCCGTTGGGGTCGTAGAGAAGTACGCCTCCCGGTTTTACCGCATTTTCAAACTTATCCATGGATGGTTGATTGAGGATGATGGCAGTATCGTAGGTGTTTACGATGGGGGAACTGATTTTCTGATCGCTAAGGATCACTGTCACGTTGGCTGTTCCACCGCGCATCTCCGGGCCGTAAGAGGGCATCCAGGAGACCTCCTGGTCTTGCATGATACCTGAATAGGCGAGTATCTTTCCCATAGAGAGTACCCCTTGTCCTCCAAATCCTGCTATGATTATTTCTTCAGTCATATTCTTTACGTTTTAATGGTGTTTGGATTATCCTTTCATGTATTTTTCATACTCCTCTGCCGGAGCCTTGTCACAGTCCTTCTTATCGCCCAATGGATAGAATGGGAACATGTGTGCTTTCATCCAGTCGTTTGCTTTAACCGGATTCACTTTCCATCCGGAGTTACATGTGGATACAACTTCTACAAAGGAAGTTCCTCTACCTTGTTTTTGATTTTCAAAAGCCTTGCGAATAGCCTTTTTACACTTTCTTACTGCTGCTGCCGTTTCAACGGAGTGCCGTGTTACGAAGCAGGTGCCGGGAAGGGTTGCCACAATCTCTGTCATCTTCATGGGGTATCCATGCAGGTCGATCTGCCTACCATAGGGGCATGTAGCGGTGGGCATTCCCACTAGCGTGGTGGGAGCCATCTGTCCCCCGGTCATTCCATAGATCGCGTTATTGATAAAGATGACCACGATGTTCTCTCCGCGGTTACAGGCGTGCAGGATCTCTGCCGCACCGATGGACGCTAAGTCTCCATCACCTTGATAGGTGAAGACAAACTTCTCGGGCATCAGACGTTTGATGGCTGTTGCCACTGCCGGTGCCCGTCCGTGTGCTGCTTCCGACCAGTCGATATCGATGTAGTTATAGGCAAATACAGAACATCCCACGGGAGAGACCCCGATGGTTTGATCCTGAATACCCATCTCTTCGATCACCTCTGCCACCAGTTTGTGAACCACCCCGTGGCTACATCCCGGACAGTAGTGCATGACATTGTCGGTAAGTGCTTTTGTTTTCTTATAGACTAGGTTTTCTTCCCTGATAATATCTTGAATATCTATTTCTGCCATGGTCTTTAGCCTCCTATAATTTTTTGTTTCAATGCATCGACAATTTCCTGCGGTGAGGGGATGATTCCGCCAAAACGGCCAAACCACTCTACGGGAACTTTACACTCCACGGCGAGTTTAACATCCTCTACCATCTGGCCCGCATTCATCTCGACGGTTAGAATTCCTTTCATTCTCTGTCCCAGGTTTTTCAGCTCTTCTGTGGCAAAGGGGAAGAGTGTGATGGGGCGGAAGAGCCCTACCTTAATTCCCTCCTCGCGAGCCATCTCAATGGCTTTTTGACAGATGCGTGAGGAAGAACCAAACGCTACGAAGAGGTATTCCGCATCCTCGGTCATGATCTCTTCGTACAGGGCATCCTTCTGCATGGATTTATACTTTGCGATGAGATGCTCGTTCCGTTTCTCCATGATCTCCGATTGGAGTTCCAGGGAGGTGATGACGTTCTGGCTCCGATCTTCCGGTTTCCCGATGTGAGCCCAGTCTCCATACTTCTCCTTGATCTCTTCGGCTGTCATTCTGGGTTTGAAATCGCTGAGTTCGACCTTCTCCATCATCTGGCCAATCACACCATCCGAGAGGATAAGTGCGGGGTTGCGGTATTTGAATGCAAGGTCAAAAGCAAGTGCCACGTGGTCATTCATCTCCTGTACAGAGTTTGGCGCCAGCACAATCAGGCGGTAATCACCATGGCCACCACCTTTAACACTTTGGAAGTAATCAGCTTGTGAAGGCTGGATGGTTCCCAATCCGGGGCCTCCACGCACGATGTTTACAATAAGACATGGCAGTTCTGCTCCGGCAATATAGGAGATCCCCTCCATCATAAGGCTTACTCCCGGACTTGAGGATGAGGTCATTACTTTTTTGCCACATCCGGCACCGCCGTATACCATATTAATAGAAGCCACCTCGCTCTCTGCCTGTAGCACTACCATACCGGTCTCTTCCCATGGTTTTCGATCCATAAGGGTCTCCATGATCTCGGACTGGGGGGTAATCGGATATCCGAAATATCCGTCAACGCCTGCGCGGATTGCAGCTTCGGCAATGACTTCATTGCCTTTCATTAATCTAAGTTCACCCATTATTTTTTGTTCTTTTAATTGTTAATACCTTGAAAGAGGTTACGATACCTTCATTTTGTAGACGGTGATTACACTGTCAGGACATACCAACGCACAGTTTGCGCAACCGATACAGGCCTCCGGCTTCTCCATGTAAGCGTAATTGTACCCTTTACCGTTAACTTCTTTTGCCCGGTTGATGGTTTTTGTAGGGCATGCCACCACACAGAGTCCACATCCCTTACAAAGTTCTGTATCAACCACAATAGCACCTCTGACTTTTGCCATAGTTTTTAGTTTATATGTTTAAGTTTCTATCGTTCTCTCCGATTTAGCGAAATTAACAAAAAAGCAGATATCCTTGCTATGATTCCCCTAATTAAGATTGATTATGAATAGGGTGATGGTTATGGAATTGTTCCAACCGATATTTCAAGTCGTCAAATTGTGTCACTTGTACTAACGAGACGCATGCCCGAAGCCCTTCCGTATGCTCACTTCCCGTGATAGAGAGTGAGATAGCACTGATCCCATAGTAGATGAGTTCATTTAACAACTCCTCTCCTGAGAGTCCGGGGTAGGAGAGGGTAAAGTAGAATCCGTCGGCAATGGGCTTTTCCTCATCCCTGTCATAAACAATTTGGAACCCATTATCCGTGAAGAGCTTCTTCATAACAGCGGCTTTCTCTCCGTAGGGTTTCACCCCTTCCACAAAGTTGTAGGTGCCGTCATTAACGGCTTTCAGGATGGCGGCAAGGGCGTATTGGGGCGACTGGGCAGTTCCTGAACTGAGGCAGTAAACGGTACCGAAGATCATGGCATAACCAAAATTATCGGTATTGTAGAAACGTTTCAGCCCTTCGGCTCTCTTTTGGTAGAGGGCATCAGAGATAACCATCATCCCGATACGTTGCCCGGCATAGCTGAAAGCCTTGGAACTACTGATAAAGAGGATGTAATTATCCGTATAATGCGCCACAGAAGGCTGGTAGGGCGGAACACCCGGTGTGGAGATATCTTGACGGAAATCCATGCCAAAATAGGCCAAGTCTTCCATCACTACCACATCATATTTATTGGCCAACTCCCCAATGGTCCTTAGCTCTTTTTCGGTGAAACAGATCCAGGATGGGTTGTTGGGGTTCGAATAGATCATGCTTGAAATATGCCCCTTCTCCAGGTAAGATTCCAACTTCGCTTTCAGCTTGTCGCCTCGGTAGTTGTAGACATCAAATGATTCGTAGTTAATGCCCAAAACATGGTGCTGCTGCTTGTGTACCGGAAATCCCGGGTCAATAAACAGGGTGGTGTTTTTTTGGGGATCCATGCGGTTTACGGTCATAAAAGCCGCAAATCCTCCCTGCATGGAGCCCACTGTGGGGATACAACTGTCCGGTTTTACACTCACATTGAGAAAGAGCTTGCAGAATCGACTGATCTCGTTCTTCAGCTCGGGGAGCCCTTGTATGTCGGGGTATATGGCGGCAACACCTGACTTGAGCGCTTCGATCTCAGCCTCCACACCGATGGATACCGCCGGAAGTCCCGGTATGCCCATCTCCATGCGTACGAACTTTTCTCCTGTGGCTTGTTCAATGGAGTTGATCAGTTTTTTTATCTCTCGGATGGATGCTTTTCCTACACTTTCCAATCCGCTTTCCCGGATTTTTTCATTTACAATGTTGTAGTCAATGGGGGTCTTTTTCATGAGGTATATCTATTTTTCTTTTAAGTTGGCAATGGATAAAATAACCCCTAAAACAACGCCTAAGAGTGCGGCAAAAAGGATTCGATGTTCCGGGGGTAACATAAATGTTAAGGTATGTGCAGGATACCAGAAGAAGGGGATGGTTTTTTTGAAGACGAAGTTCCATTGGATATCCCAGTTGATTTTCTGCATAATCGTGCCGGGATGGAACGGCGTGAAGAATCCCTTTAGGCTTCCTCCCCCCTGCTCAATATGGATGTCTGTCATTTTATGGAGTGTCATGAAGACGGGGGCGAAGAAGGTGTTCATGGTGACGCTAATGGTAAATGCCGCCAACAGATGCCATGGGGAGCGTGTTTTAAAGATACTTTGGGAGAGGAGCTCCTGCCAGGGTTCGTGGATACCCAGCTTGGTGAGCAGCATGGGAGCACCGTATACAAAGATTACAAAGGCCGCTTTGATACAGATCCCCAGAAAGAACCATACCATCGCCTTGGGTAAGATGCCGAAGCCCTTTGTATGGAAGCCCCCGGTGCGTATCCGCAATCCTAACACCTCCCCAAAGGTGGCCAGCAGGGCAAATTTCAGCCCTGCCGTCAAAAATGGGTATCCGTGGGTTAAGGCAAGATACTGCTGGTATACGGTTGGAAACAGGACGAAAGGCGCAAAAAAGAGCACCGTACCTGCAAGTACTCCAAGGTCTTTTTTGGTCATGTTACTTTGCTATTCGTATGCGTGCATCCACGGCTACAACCCGCTCCCTGGATCCCAACAGTGGGTTGAGGTCCATCTCTGCAATTTCGGGAGCAGCCGTAACCAATGCACTGATTCGCATAACTGTTTCCACAAATTTGGCTTCGTTAACCGGTTCCTGACCCCTGGTCCCCTGGATGATCTTATAGCCCTTTAAGGAGGAGATCATCCGATGGACCTCCTGGGAGGAGAGGGGCGCCAGTCCGGCGTTGGTATCTTTGAAGACTTCAATAAAGATGCCTCCCAGCCCACATAGTACCATCTGCCCAAATTTGGGCTCTCGTTTTGCTCCCACAAAAAGTTCGCTTCCGGAGAGTTGAGGCTGCATGAGAATGGCGGTGGTCTCCGGAATTTGGATCATTCGCTCAAACTCCTTGGCCACTTGCGCATCCTCTTGTACATTGAGTACTACGCCGCCCACATCGGACTTGTGTACGGGACCCACCACCTTCATCACAATGGGATACCCCAACTTACGAGCCTCTTCAATGGCTTGCTCTTTGGAGGTGACCACCGCTTCGCCTGCCCGGTCAATGCCGGCAGCATCCAGTAGCTGTTGAATCTCATTGGGGGAGATGTAGCCCTCTTCCGCTTGCTCAATGACCTTGCGGATGGTGGCGGTATCTACCGGGTAGGAGTCGGGTTCCTCCTCGGTGGGCTTGGGGGTGCTAAAGACGCGCGCCAATGCGTTGCCAAATACTACTTCATCGGGGAAGAAGCTGTGCCCTTTTGCAATAAACTGCTGGATCTCATCTTTTACGTTGATGATGGAGGGCAGAATGGGGAAGACCGGTTTCTTGCTGCTCTTCATCTTCTCATGGAGCAGGTCGTATACGTCGTAAACCTGAAAGAGTCCCGGGCTGCCAAAGATAACGGCCATTCCGTCGATTCCTTCAAGATGGTTGTCGCAGTAGTCGATGATCTCTCCCAACTGTTCGGCCGTACCCGTGGCCAGAAAGTCGATGGGGTTGGCTACTGAGGAGCCGGGGAAGAGCTTTTCCAACAGCTCCGGTGCCTCGATATGAGGGATGTTAAGCCCGCCGTTGGAGAGGGTGTCGGTGAGCATCACTGCCGGGCCGCCGGCATGGGTGATGATGGCGATATTCTTTCCTTTTAGCTCTTTGTGCATGAAGATGGAGGCCACCGTGGCCAACTCCTCCCGGCCGTAGCAACGTACAATGCCGGCTTTGCGGAAGAGGGTGTCTACGGCCACATCAGGACTGGCCATAGCGCCGGTGTGGGAGGAGGCTGCCCGGGTTCCCGCCTCGGAACTTCCCGCTTTGATTGCGGCAATCTTGGCCCCCTTCTGTATCAAGCTGCGCGCATGACGAAGCAGCTTCTGTGGTTTGTTAACACTCTCGATGTATAGGAGCTTAACGGGAGAACTTACCCCATGCTCGTAGGTGTTGTCCAGATGCTCAAGGATATCTTCAACCCCCAGCTGGGCACTGTTTCCTACGGAGTAGAGGCTATTGAAGGTGAGCCCCATGGAGATTCCCGCTTCCATAATGAAGACGGCGGTGGCTCCCGAACCACTGATAAAATCTACGCCCTGAGGGTCAATCCGGGGAATGGGGGTGCTGAAGACACCGTGGAAATGCGTGTTAAACATTCCTACACAGTTGGGGCCTATCAGGGAGCCATCTACACGCTCAATGAGTTCCACCACCTTCTTCTCAAGGGCGGCACCTTCGGCATTCTCCTCACTGAAGCCTGCTGAGATGATGATAAAGGCCTGTGTCTCTTTCTTTGCGGTTAACACCTCCACGGTGGGGGGGCAATACTTGGCCGCAATGGCAAGGATGGCCATATCCGCTTGGGGGATTTCGTCAACACTGGCGTAGCAGGGGAGTCCCTGTACCTCTTTTTCTTTGGGGTTGACCACATAGAGCTTGCCCGGATAATCTCCATCCAGAAGATTCTTTAAGACTTTACCTCCGGGCTTCCTAACGTCATTGGAGCCACCCACAACGACAATGCTCTTGGGGTTTATTAATTTCTTGTTAATCATGTAGTTATAATGGTTTTGTGATTTTTTTCAAAAACGTTCTAAACGGTGAGGCTAAGTTAGTAAATTTGTGGTGAAAAATTGGACTATCTTTACGAAAAATCTGTACGATGTTTATAAATGATCCTTTGGGGGCTGCTTTTCACGATGTGATGGAGGGGAAGGTACGGGGAGAGATCCTTGTAAAGTGTTCTGTAGCAGAGGATGAGTGGCTATCTCCCCGCTATTTTTTTCGAGAGTTTGAGGCGATGCCTGAGACCGAACAACGTGCTTTGGCGAGGGCCAAAGGTCATATCCTGGATGCCGGAGCCGGCTCGGGAAGCCATTCGTTGTGGCTTCAGGAGCAGGGAATGGAGGTGACGGCTATTGATGTCTCTCCGGGAGCGGTGGAGGTGATGCAACGACGGGGAGTGAAGAGTGCGAAATTGCAAAATCTTTTTTCCATAAAAGAGGAATCGTACGATACGATTTTGATGCTTATGAATGGTATCGGAATGGTACAGGATATTGAGGGGCTGAATCTTTTTCTGCCATTGGTGAAGAAAATTCTCAAGCCGGGAGGAGAGATCCTGCTTGATAGCTCTGACCTACGCTATCTTTTCCAACAGGATGACGGATCGTTATGGATCGATCTTAATGCGCCTTACTATGGGGAGGTGGTTTACGAACTTACCTATGGCGACGTGGAGGGGAAACCCTTTAAATGGCTCTACATTGATTTCTACACGCTGGACTATTATGCACAACAGCATGGCTTTATCCTTGAACATCTCTATGAGGATGACCATTTTAACTACTTGGCTTCTTTGAGGGTTGCGCCTTAACTGGCTGTTAGTTCGTTGGTTGTGTTTTTTTATGGACAGACACTCATGAATAACTTAGGGGTAGGTTATTCATGGTTTGATAATCCGTTTATCGTATGGTAGTTGTTTAAATTCTTCAATTAGTAATTGATAATTAACAATTACCTGAAAATCATAGGTTTATTGGGTTTTGAAAGGGGGTGTAGCGCAGTGGGGAAAGTGCTAACTGGTAAAAGTCGGTAAGCTCCGGAGGGGTGTTATCGTTTTTTACCACTTCTTTTGGGACCTTTTTTCTTTTTGGGCCTTTTGAGGGCGGGGCTGCCCGAGTTGCGTTGCCGGTTTTTGGCACTCTTCTCATGAAAAGCACCGCCACCGGTGAGGCGTGACGGGGTTCCTAAGTAGTTTTTATCAAAGAGTTTGGGGCGCTCTTCGGGCGTGAAGATCTTGGAGATCTCCACCTCCTGGGGAATCTCTTCAAAGGGTAATTTCTTGTGGATGAGTTTCTCGATCTCCAATAACTGCTCCTCCTCTTTTTCATTAACAAAGGCGAGGGCAATGCCGTATTGCCCGGCGCGCCCTGTGCGCCCTATACGGTGAATGAAGTCTCCGGGGCTTTCGGGCATATCGAAGTTGATCACATGGCTGATCTCCCTAAAGTCGATGCCTCGTGCAATGATATCCGTGGCAATCAATACCCTGATCTCTTCCTCCTGGAACCGCTGTATGGCTTTTATCCGGGTGTTTTGCGCTTTGTTGGAGTGGATAATCCCTACCTCTCCCTCGTAGGTGGGGGCGATCTTTTCGTAGAGTTTGTCAGCCAGTTTTTTACTATCCACAAAGACCAGAACTTTTTTCAGGACCTCTCGCTCTTTCAGCAGGTGTTTTAGGAGGTTCACCTTTGTATGATAGTTGGGGACGTGATAGCCCATGAGTTGGATCTCCTCCAATGGGGTGCCGTGGGGTGCCACAATGATCTTTTCCGGTGCCGCAAAGTGGGTGTCTATGATCTTCTCTACTCCTTCGCTCAGTGTGGCTGAGAAGAGCAGGTTTTGACGGCGTGGAGGCAGGGTATCCATGATGGCCTCCAACTGCGGGCGGAACCCTAAGTTTAGCATTTCGTCCACCTCATCCACCACAAGTTTTTGAATGGACTTGAAACGGAGGATGCCTGTCATGGCAAGGTCATACGCCCGTCCCGGTGTACCCACAAGGATGTCTACCCCTTGATGTACAGCTTGCTTCTGTGGGTTGATGTTGACGCCTCCATATACGGTGGCTACCCGAACGGTGATATAGGCTGTGAGTTTCTCGATCTCTGCTGCTACCTGAAGCACCAACTCGCGGGTTGGTACGAGGATTAAGATTCTGGGGTTCCGTTGTTCGGAGTAGGGGAGTTGCCGTAGGATGGGCAGGAGGTAGGCAAGGGTCTTCCCCGTTCCTGTTTGGGCAACCCCCACCATATCTCTTCCCGAGAGGATGACGGAATAGGCTTCTTGTTGTATTCGGGTAGGGTAGACATACTCCATATCGTCAAGGGCATGTCGCAGCGGTTTGCTTAAATTTAGTTCTTCAAAGGTCACGGTAAGTCGGTTTTAGGCCACAATCTCAATGGTGTGGTTGGCAAAGGTTACGGTATCTCCCTGGTGGAGTTTTTTGCGTTTTCGGGTCTCTATTTGGCCGTTCACCAACACCTCTTCCCCTGTAATGACCGCATTGGCAAAGCCTCCGCTCTCCACGATACCCATGATCTTTAAGAGCTTGTTTAGTTCGATATATGCTTGTCCGTTCAGTTGAAATTTCATGGTGTTGTTTGGGGGGTATTAGTCTTTGAGAAAGGCCGTAGTTAGCGTTGTTGTTCTTTTTTTCGGGATCCCTTATAAAGTTCATATTTATGGAGTCGGCTCTCCAGGGGGCCGTTATAGAGTTTGATCTTCCGGGCCGGCCTCAACTCGATAAACTTTATGGCTTCCACATTTCCGCTGATAATCCACGCTTCCCATCCTTGGTAATGATGCTTCATGCGGGTTCCAATCTCCTTGTAAAAAGGAATGATCTCCTCCTTCTCTTTGAGTCTCTCTCCATAGGGAGGGTTGATGACCAAAAGGCCGGGATCCATGTTGGGGGTCTGTTCCAGAAAGTCGTTGAGTCCCCACTGCACCCATTTATCCACTCCGGCGTATCGGGCGTTTTGCGTGGCTATCTTCAAGGCTCGGATATCCATGTCCATGCCTCTGATGTCGGCCTGGGGAGGTGTGATCCGGGCATCGGCTTCTCGCTGCACCCTTTTCCACAGCACATCGTCGTAGTCGTTCCAGTTTTCAAAGGCAAATTCCAGTAGCCTTCCCGGAGGGATGTTGGCGGCCATCATGGCGGCCTCGATGGGGAAGGTTCCCGATCCACACATGGGATCCAGTAGCGGGCGCTTCCGATCCCATTGGGAGAGGAGAAGGATGCCTGCGGCCAATGTTTCCGAGATGGGCGCTTCCAGCTGCATGGCTCGGTAGCCGCGCCGTCCCAATTGAACGCCACTGCTGTCCATGGAGACGGTGCATCGGCTCTCCGCAATATGGATGTTGATTCGGATGTCGGGATGTTCAATGTCCACAGAGGGACGTTTCCCGAAGCGGCTGCGAAACTGATCCACAATGGCATCTTTGGTACGCAGTGCCACGAACTTGGAGTGTGTAAAGAGCTTCCCTTGTGTGGTGCCGTCAACGGCAAAGGTTTGATCCGCATGGAATAGCGACGTCCAGTCAATGGTCTGTATTAACCGATATAACTGTGCCTCGTTCTTTACGCTGAAGGTGCGAATGGGTTTGAGGATCTTTTGTGCGGTGCGGAGCAGCAGGTTACTTTTGTACATCACCTCCAGGGTGCCTTTGTACTTCACGGCTCTGTTGAGGAGCGTAATCTCGGTGGCTCCAATCTGTTCCAACTCCGAAGCCAATACCTTTTCAAGTCCGTAAAGTGTTTTTGCGATAAGAGGAAACGATTGCAATGCTCAGTGTGTTAATGGTGATACCTTTCCGATCCAATAGTTGGGGCAAAGATATAAATTGTATGGGAAATGGCGTGTGCTTATGGGACAAGGGCGATATGGTCCTCTTTTAGCACGATCTTTTCCGCCTTATAAAGGGCACCAACGGCTTTTTTGAAGGCCTTTTTGCTCATTCCGGCAAGGGCGTAGATCTCCGAGGGATCACTCTTATCGGTGAGGTTTAACAGGCCATGGTTAGCCTCTAAGAGTTGGATGATTTTGAGGACATTTGCATCGTTAAAGTTGTTATAACCGATGGGGTGTAAGGAGATATCTAACTTCTGGTCTTCCCTGATATTCTTCACATAGCCGGTCAGTTGGTCTCCCACATGGAGGGGTTTAAACACCTCATTGGCGTAGATGAGTCCCTTGTGGCGGTTGTTCACAATAACGGTGTAGCCCATCTCTGAGCGGTTTGATACCAGTAGGGAGACCTGCTGGTGGAGCGTCACAGAGAGCTCTTCGTTACTGAGGTATTTGTCGATTTTATTGCTGGCAAATAGGCGGTATGATCTCTCATCAAGCGCTAAAAAGACCACGTACCAGCGTCCTTTTTCCATCTTTTGACGCTGTTCTCTAAAGGGAACCAGTAGGTCCTTTTCCAAGCCCCAATCCAGAAAAGCGCCCACCTCTGAGACATCGGTTACCTGTAGGAAGGCAAATTCATGCAGCTTGATATGGGGCTCGAGGGTCGTGGCGATTTTTCGTTCCGCGTAGTCACGATAAACGAAAACGGTGATCTCTTCGCCTATCTCAAAGTGCTCCGGACAGTATTTGTTGGGTAATAGTACCTCCTCTCCGGTGTTGTCTCCCAGGTAGAGCCCCACGCTTGTGCTGCGTAAGAGGGTAAGTGTGTTGTCTTGTCCGATGGTTATCATGATGATGGTGTTAATAAAAAATACCTGCTCTTTGAGGAGGTGGAGAGCAGGTATTCTGTGATAAATTCCTTTAAAACAAGGTTTCTATAAATCAATCCTGTCAAAAAGATCAATAAGTTCCTGCTTGGTGAAATCTCCGGTAGATACTAAGCTAATGTTGGTGTTATATTTGGGAAACTGAACCATAAGAATGGAGGCTTTGATTCCCTGATCTAACTCTTCGAAATAGTACATTTTCTTTCTCTTATGGTAGAACGTATCATAGCTTTTCCCCTCCTCATCTTTTAGTTCTCCTTCCTCCATTCCTTCCATGGAGCTTGCCAATACGCTGAATCCCGATTGGAGTGATTTCATGAAAACCGCCATGTATTGCTCTCCTTGAAGGTTCATCACTGTGGTGCGGTTGTATCCCTCAATTTCGAACTTGTTCATTGCTTTTTGGAACATCTCATAGGGCATCTCTACGGGGTAGGATTCTTCTTCCTCTTCCTCTTCTTCCACTTCTTCATATAGTTCTCCGGGATTTGCAAAGAAGTTTTCTGTCTGCTCAGAAAGATCCTGTACCTCAAACCCTTTGGGGGTATCAAAGAGGGAGGAGGGAATGGTGACTTTTTCTTTGAATAGTGTGGCCTCCTGGAAGTTCTTTATGCCAAGGATCTTGGATTCTATTTTGAGTGACACCCCTTTATAAACCCATACTTTGCTTCCTAAGAGTGAAGTGATTTCACATCGCTTATTCAGAATGGTCTCTTCACCGATGATCTCTCCGCCCAGGCTTTCCAGAATCTCTTTAGCGTATGCTTCTTGCTCCTTTTCAGTCATGCTATTTACCTGTTGGTTGATCTCTTCGTAGAGCGGATTGATACTCTTTGTAACTTTTTTCTCCTTAAAATCGATCATGGTGATGCGAGGGCCTTGCATAATGCTGCGGGTATGCTTCTCTTTCACATCCTTCATCCCAAAAATTTTCACCGTAGTTACTGAATTTTCTTCCTCAATTTGGGTATCTCCATAGTTGTCAAACCAGATCTCTTTTGTCCCCTCTGTATTTCCGGTGAGTTTATACTTGACGTGCCCTGATTTGATGGCATATTGATTTATTTTTTGATTCTGAGCCTTTAGTGTGACGCTGAAAGCTAAAAAGGTTAATAGTACGGTAAAAATAATTCGTTTCATGGTTAAATTTTTTGTAGTCGACAAAGGTAATATATCCGTTGAATTTTTTAATAGGGATTATGTTAAATTTTTACGATAACAGCGTGTCCGTTTATGTTGTCGTGCCTCCAACTTGTTCCATAGCTGGTTGATGTCTCGGTTTTTTTCCAACTCTTTGGTTGTCTCAATATGTTTGATCCCATTTTCTAGGAATTTCTGCCCGATTTCGTGGAAGATCATGGCATTAACCCCCTTTCTTTTGTAGTCGTTTCTTACGGCAATAAGCAGAAGGTCAGCTGTTTGGTGGTGTTTTAGCGATTTGTAGAGGGAGAAATAGCCTCTCAATGTAATTGCGCCATTAATCTTCTTGAGGGCGTCGGAGAGGGAAGGAAATGCCAGCCCAAATCCTACCAATTTGTTTTGTTCATCCACGATTAACGAGGTATAAGCTCTTTTCAAAAGGAGCCAATTAGCTTTGATAATCCTTTTGGTTTGCTCTTTAGAAATTTCTGAAAACCCGTAGAGGCCGGAGTAGGAGCGGTTAATGAGTTTGAAAATCTCTCCGGCATAATTTACAAGATCCCGCCGGTTTTTGATCTTAACATGTCGGAGATGGTAGCGATTTTTGACCAGTTCGGCTCCCCTGACAATTCGCTCGGGAATCTCATCGGGCATGGCGATGTCGTACTCTACCCAGTCGATCTCTTTTTTATAACCACAGGCATCTATGAGTTTTCCGTAGTAAGGGTAGTTGAACCGGGCGTAAGAGGTGAGCGTTTCGCCAAACCCCTCTATCAGTACTCCGGAGGGATCGAAGGAGGTAAATCCCAAAGGGCCGTGAACCACATAGAGGTCGTTCTCCATAGCCCATACCTCCACGGTGTGGAGAAGCTTCTCCAATACCTCTTGTTCTTCAATAAAGTCAAGCCACCCAAAGCGTGCATATTTCACTTCTCTGTTGTCGTTGTACCGATGGTTAATGATCCCGGCAACTCTCCCTACCACCTTCTTGTTGCGGATGGCTAACCAAAGCCGCGCATCGCAATAATCAAAGGCTAAGTTGGTGTTGTGATCAAAGGTCTTTACCTCTTCACTTCGTATGGGAGGAAAATAGCCCGGCTCATTTTTGTATAAACGCTCCGGAAAACGAATGAAGTCATGGAGTTCATCCTCTTTTAAAACCTCTTTTATGATGATGGTCATAAGCAATGCTATTGGGGGAATCTGTATTTTGCAAAAGTAGCAACTTCGTTGATGAAAGGAAGAGTAGGGGAAGATCTTTTTTGTTAAACAATTTCCGCTATTATGGGTTACCTTGGTACAAAATAAGAAGCGTATGGAAAATGTATATAAGAGTCCCAAAGTACAGCAATTTCACCTTGAAGGGGTTCCCCATATAGGCGTCTACGATGCTTTCTCTGCCATGTTGGAGGGGGAGGTCTACCTGCTGGATGTGAGGGAACCGGAGGAGAGGCATCATGGGATGTTTGGAGAGAGTGAAAACATCCTCTACCATCCCATGAGTCGTATTATTGATACCTTTTACGGAATTCCTAAAGATAAGCCGGTGGTGGTTTGTTGTGAGAGTGGTGTTCGTAGCATGAAAGTTGCCAATCTCTTGTTGAAACAGGGGTTCCCTCACGTGGCTAATCTTGATGGAGGCTTTATGGAGTGGCAGCAGCAGGGAATGCCAGTGGTAGGGGGGAACTCGCACTCTTGCCATCACTGCTCCGGCGGTTGTGGGGGGTGTTAGTGTTGTGTTCCTTCTGGAGGGGGACATATAGCGTCCGTCTATAAAGTCCGACTTCTTCGTTATGCTTCTCTTTTGCTGAGGTGCAGTCTGTTTTATGCAAAATAGCTGTTTACCACAGACCCTGTAATGAGAGAATTTCAAAGACGAGGGTGATAAAATGTTGAAGATTACAAAACGGAATGAGCGAGGCAAGAGCAGAGAGTTATTATAAAAACGTATCATTATGGCAGATATTATAGACTATAAGATTTACGGCGACGATATGCAAATCGTGCAGATAGGGCTGGACCCCGGAGAGGGTGTACGTGCGGAGGTAGGCACCATGATGTATATGACTGATGGCATCCAAATGCAGACTACCACTGGGGGTGGAATTTTCAAAGGCTTTAAGCGCATGCTTACCGGTGACGGCTTTTTTATCACCACCTTTATCCAAAGTGGGTCGCACAAAGGTTATGTGGGGTTTGGTGCCCCCTTCCCCGGCAAAGTGATCCCGTTGGATTTGAGTGATCTGGGCGGTAGTTTTATCTGTCAGAAGGATGCTTTTTTATGTGCCGCTTCGGGGGTTGATATTGATATAGCCTTCTCTAAACGCTTGGGAGCCGGTCTTTTTGGGGGTGAAGGTTTTATCCTGCAAAAGCTCTCCGGCGACGGTTTGGCCTTTATTCATGCTGGGGGCACGGTGATCAGCAAAACCCTGCAGGCCGGAGAAACTCTCCGTATTGACACCGGTTGTATTGCTGCTTTCGCCCCCACCATCGACTATAATATCAAGTTTATTGGGGGCTTTACCAATGCCCTCTTTGGCGGAGAGGGACTCTTTGTGGCAACCCTTACCGGGCCGGGAAGAGTATTTCTTCAGAGCCTGCCCTTCAGTCGCTTGGCAGATCGTATTATGGTGGCCAGTGCTCGCCATAACAGGGGAGAACGAAAAGGTGCCGCCGGCATCGGCGGGGATCTTCTTGGAGGGATCCTTGGTGGGGATAAGCGATTCTAAGGATTTTGTGAATGCTTCCTCTCTTCTCCACAAGGGGACACTTAGGGAGGGGGACAGGTTTAACATTCTGCGATGGTTGTGCCCATAGCAGAATTCCGATAAACTATTGCTTTATAAAGGGGCGTGTTTTGCGGGTTATATCATCTCGAACAAAGTAGGTTCCCCGGGGATAGCTTTCCACATTGATCTGACGGGTGCCTTCGTGTAGGGTGTAGCGATCCATCACTTGACCGGTTGTGCTGAGGATTGTGATGGTCTGTCCCTTTTCTGGGGTTTCTGAAGAGATGAAGAGTGTGCCTTGAGTGGGAGAAGGATAAAGGGTTATGGCCTTGGAAAGATCCGTCATGCCTACTCCACTGTTGGCCTCTCCGGGCGTAGGTGTTTCAAAGGCCTTCCAGTTGGAGGAACCGTCACATACACGACCGTAAGAGATATCCTTTTGCTGTTCCCCAAAAGAGAGGGTGTCAATGGGGGCAAGTCCGTTGGCGTTCGAGTCGTATAACCCGATGAACTCGCCTCCTTTGGAGAGCTTGAAGTTGGTGTGCATCTCCCCCTGCTCTTCATTTTTATCCGCCCAAAAGAGCAGGTACTCGCCTGGGGGGAGGGTTACTGCAGGAATCATCCATTTTGAGGGTTCTTCAGGGTCATCGGAGAGGTACATTCCCTCCAGGTTGATGCTGGTATCTCCCCCATTCCAAAGTTCTATCCAGTCGTCGTATTCTCCGGCCTCATCGGCGATGGTGCTTTCGTTGTCGGCCATAAACTCATTGATGTAGAGTGAATAAGCTGTTTGTGGTTGGGAAAAAGCACTCCAAACAATGGATGTTGCAAGAGCGGCCAGTAACATAACTTTTTTCATTTGTTCCGTAGTTTATGAGGGAAAAGAGATCAAAAATCGCTTCTCTCCGGGATTTGTTATTTGGTGATTTCTTGTTGTCCTTTAAGGGGGCACAAGTTAATAAATTATCCGTAACTCCTCCTGAAAGGTGTTTTTTATTTGATATCTTTACGGCACTAAAATTTTTGTTGATACCATGGTTGATTATACCCATTTACATGTCCACACACAATATTCTGTCTTAGATGGCGCCTCCGATATTACTAAGCTAATAAGAAGGGCTAAAGAGTTAGATATGGGTGCGCTGGCCATTACCGATCACGGGAATATGTATGGGGCATTACACTTTTTTAACACGGCCCAGGATGAGGGGATAAAGCCGATTCTCGGTTGTGAAACTTACGTAGCTGATGCCGGCCGCTTTGACCGTACCGGAAAGGGCGACCGGTTCCGTGGTTTTCATCTTATCATCCTTGCGAAAAACAAAATAGGTTATCATAACTTGTGTAAGCTGGTCACCTTAGGGTTTCGCGATGGGTTCTACTATAATCCCCGTATTGACAAGGAAATTTTGGTGCAGTATAAGGAGGGGTTGATTGTAAGTTCGGCTTGTTTGGCGGGAGAGGTTGCATTCTATGCACAGCGTGGGCATATGGAGAGGGCTGAGAGCGCCGTACTTTGGTACAAAGAGCAGTTTGGAGAAGATTTTTACCTTGAGGTGATGGATCACGGCATCCCTGAGCAGGCGCGGGCTAACGAGGCCATTCTTGCCCTGGGAAAGAAGCATGATGTGAAGGTTATCGCCACCAATGATGTCCATTTTATTCGAGAAGAGGATGCCGAAGCCCATGATATCCTGGTCTGCTTGAGCACGGGGAAGGATTTCGACGATCCCGCAAGATTGAAATATACAGGAAAGGAGTACCTGAAATCCTATGAGGAGATGGCTGCGCTCTTTCCCGAAAACCCTGAGGTGCTGCACAATACCCAGGAGATTGTGGACAAGGTAGAGGTGTATGAGCTGAAAAGGGATATCCTTCTGCCCAAGTTCCCCATTCCCCGGGAATTTGAAAATGAAGATGCTTACCTTGCCCACTTGGTTTGGGAAGGAGCCCAAAAGGTGTACGAAGAGATTACGCCTGAGATCAAAGAGCGCTTAGAAATGGAGCTTGGTGTGATCAGTAAAATGGGCTTTTCCGGTTATTTTTTGATCACTCAGGATTTTATCAATGCGGCACGTCAAATGGGGATATTGGTGGGGCCGGGGCGTGGCTCAGCGGCGGGTTCGGCCGTGGCCTATGTAACGGGTATCACCGCCATCGATCCTATTAAATATAACCTTCTCTTTGAGCGTTTTCTGAATCCTGAACGCGTCTCCATGCCTGATATCGATACCGATTTTGACGATGAGGAGCGACAGAAACTCTTCGATTACGTGATTGAAAAGTATGGTTCCGATAAGGTTGCTCAGATTGTCACTTTTGGTAAGATGGCTGCCAAATCGGCTGTTCGCGACGTGGGACGTGTGCTTAGGGTGCCCCTGCCTGAGACCGACCGCATCGCCAAGTTAATCCCCGACACTTCCTTGGATGAGGCCTTTAAAAAGGTTCCCGAATTGCAGGAATTGAAAGAGAAGGGAGAAGATCGTGTGCGGAATATGTTGAAAAATGCGGAGATCCTGGAGGGTTCTATTCGTCAAACAGGGGTCCATGCCTGTGGGGTGATTATTGGTCCGGAAGATCTTAGTGAGCATATTCCCCTGGCCAGGGCTAAAGACTCTCCCCTGATGGTGACCCAGTATGATGGAAGATTCGTGGAGTCGGTGGGGATGCTAAAGATGGACTTTCTGGGGCTGAAGACGTTGTCCATTATTAAGGATGCCATCCAGAATATTGAGATCCGTCACGGAAAGCGGGTTGATATAGAGCATATCTCGTTGGAAGATGAAAAAACCTACGAGCTGTACCAGCGGGGGGATACTATTGGTACTTTCCAGTTTGAGTCGCTGGGTATGCAGAAGTATCTTAAGGAACTAAAACCTACCGATATCGAGGACCTTATCACAATGAATGCCCTCTATCGTCCGGGGCCCATGAAGAATATCCCCCTCTTTATCGACCGGAAGCATGGACGGGTGCCGGTGGTCTATCCCCATGAAGATTTGAAGGATATTCTGAAGACCACCTATGGGATCATGGTTTATCAGGAACAAATCATGCAGACCGCACAACGACTGGGCGGGTTCTCGTTGGGAAAAGCGGACAACCTCCGCCGTGCCATGGGGAAGAAGAAGATGAAAGCCATGAATGACATGCGCGTGGATTTTGTGGCCGGAGCCCAAGAGCGGGGCATCGATAAAGAGAAAGCCAATGACCTCTTTGATACCATGAAAGAGTTTGCCGAATATGGTTTTAACCGGTCGCATTCGGCGGCCTATTCGGTGGTAGCTTACCGTACCGCCTACCTTAAAGCGCACTATCCGGCCGAATATATGGCCTCGGTACTTACCCATAACCTTACAGATATCAAGAAGATTAGCTTCTTTATCGATGAGTGTAAACATGCGGGAATTGCCGTGTTGGGTCCGGATATCAATGAGAGTTATCTCAACTTTACCGTTAACCCAAAGGGAGAGATTCGTTTTGGGATGGCTGCCATAAAAGGGGTGGGGGAGGCTGCAGTGCACGCCATCATCCTTGAGCGGAAAGAGCATGGCCCCTTTGCGGATATCTTTGATTTGGTGCGTCGGGTGGATCTTCGTACAGTGAATAGAAAAACCTTGGAATCCCTAGCCTTAGCCGGAGCCTTTGATACCTTTTCCGACGTACATCGTGCCCAGTTCTTTCACCGGGATGGGGATTCGGACACCTCCTTTATCGAGAAATTGGTGAAACATGGCAGTGATTATCAGGCCCGGAAAAAATCAGCCCAGGTCTCCCTCTTTGGGGAGGAGACCGAGGTGGCTATGGCAGAGCTCTCCATGCCGGAGGCTAGCCCATGGCCCAATATCGAACAACTGAAAAAGGAGAAAGCCGTGACCGGCTTCTACATGTCAGGACACCCGTTGGATAGTTTTAATTTTGAAATAAAACAGTTTACTAATGTTACCATTGCTCGACTAAACGAAGATCTTGAGTCTTTGAAAGGTTTTGGAAAGCTGTTTTTTGCGGGAATGATCACTGAGGCCGCGGAGCGAACCACCAAAAAGGGAGCCCCCTATGGCTTTTTTGTGTTGGAAGATAAAGAGGATGCCCATCGCTTTGCCCTCTTTTCCAAGGAGTATCTGGAGCTGAAACCCTATATTATCGCCGGACAATCGGTATTGGTGGAAGGGCGGATCAGACGTAATTACCAGGAACAATATGAGGTGTCCATCGTCTCCATTGAACTTTTGGCTGAAGTGATGGAACGAAGGGTGAATAAGATTACGATGATCATCCCTCAAGTGCAGTTAACCAAAGAACTGGTGAAGGAGTTTGATCAGTTGGTTAAACATAACAAGGGCCCGGCTCGTATGGTGATAAGAATACAGGATGATACCCTGGAGCGTGTTGAGATGCTGGCAAAAAAACGAGTGGATCCTGCAGCTTTGATTAAATTTTTGAATAAGAATGAGCTAAAATATAAGATTAATTAGCGTCCGTCTATAAAGTCCGACTTCTTCGTTACGCTTGTCTTCCAAATGGTTATTTGCCCTAGTAAACTCCTCTATTTCAGCCTTTGCAAGCCTCGAATTCGAACTTTCTAGACAGCCTCTTCTCACAACGCTGACTTTATGGACAGACACTGAATAGCGGCTATCTATAACGTCCGACTTCTTTGTGATGCTTCTCTTCCAAAGGGTCATTTACCTCAGTAAACTCTCCTATTTCAGCCTTCGCAAGCCTCGGATTCGAACGTTCTATACCGTCACTGCTCAAAACCCTGACTTTATGGAAAGGCACTAATTGGGAGTGGTTTTTTTTCTTTACCTTTGCCCAAAATAATCTTTAAAGTATAAAATTATGGCACTTGAAATTACAGATGCAACGTTTGAAGAAGTTGTGATGAAATCGGATAAGCCGGTGGTTCTTGATTTTTGGGCAGTTTGGTGTGGACCCTGTCGCATGATTGCTCCTTCCATCGATGAGATGGCCAAAGAGTTTGAAGGAAAAGCAGTGATCGGTAAGGTGGACGTGGATCAGAATCCTGGAATATCCGGACAGTTTGGCGTTCGGAATATTCCTACCGTACTCTTTATCAAAAATGGTGAAGTGGTAGATAAGCAGGTGGGAGCCGTTCCTAAGAGTGCATTGGTTGCCAAGTTAGAGAAACTACTGTAAGAATTTTTGTTTATGGAGGGCATCGGGATTCAACTTTTCCGATGCCTTTTTGTCTATAGGGGACTTTCGCTGACTGCTTTGTATGTAGGTTGCGGCTCCGGAAGCCCCCTTTAATGGTGTTAGGATGCCCATAGAGCAAAATAGGTTTCAGAAATATTATCCACTGGAGTTTATTGCTCGTCAAGTGGTGGAGGGGTTTATCACGGGATTGCATAAAAGTCCTTTTCACGGTTTTTCGGTGGAGTTTGCTGAACACCGCCTTTACAACGAAGGCGAGTCTACACGTCACATCGACTGGAAGCTCTACGCCCGTACCGATAAGCTTTTTGTGAAGCGTTTTGAAGAGGAGACCAATCTACGTTGTCGTTTCGTGATCGACAATAGCTCTTCCATGTATTTTCCCGTAAAAGGGGCTCCTTCGCTGGAGAATCCCAATAAAATCACCTTCAGTGTCTATGCGGTAGCCTGCTTGATGTACCTCCTTCGTAAGCAGCGGGATGCTGTGGGTCTCTCCTCTTTTTCAGAGGGGCTTGACTTGGCTACAGATGCACGCTCCGGGGATGTGCATCATAAATACCTCTACCATGAACTGGAGAAACTGCTGTTGCCCCATAACCCTTCGCAGCGAAATATAACCCACGTGGCTCGTTCTCTACACCTGATCGCAGAGAATATTCATAAGCGTTCATTGGTGGTTCTCTTTAGTGATATGTTTGAAAGCCAAGAGGATAACGAGTCGCTGTTTTCTGCTTTGCAGCACTTGAAGCATAATAAACATGAGGTGGTGCTCTTCCATGTGGTGGATAAGCAGAAAGAGGTGGACTTTCTTTTTGAGAATCGTCCCTGCCGCTTTGTGGATATGGAGACAGGGGCGGAGATCAAGATCAATCCGCATCTGGTGAAAAAAGAGTATGCGCAAGGGATGGAGGCCTTTACCAAAGAGCTTTCCTTACGCTGTGCCTCTTACCATATTGACTTTGTGGAGGTGGACATTAACAAGGGTTTTGATCAGGTTCTCCTTCCTTACCTTATCAAGCGCCAAAAAATGCGTTAAGGTTCGTTCTATTATTTTCCTTACTTTTGCCTTTCTCAAAATGATATTGTAATGACTATAGCACCAAAGTATTCCCCTAAACCTGTTGAAGATAAATGGTATCAATATTGGATGGATCAGGCGTTTTTTCACTCTATGCCGGATCATCGTGAACCCTATACTGTCGTGATCCCACCGCCCAATGTGACGGGGGTACTCCACATGGGACATATGTTGAACAATACCATACAAGATGTGCTGGTGCGTCGTAAAAGGATGCAGGGATACAATACATTGTGGGTGCCCGGAACGGATCATGCCTCTATCGCTACAGAGGCAAAAGTGGTTAACAAACTGAAAAGTGAGGGGATTGAGAAGTCCTCTTTGACCCGGGAGCAGTTTCTGGAACATGCCTGGCAGTGGAAGGAGAAGCATGGAGGAATCATCCTGGAGCAACTGAAAAAACTTGGTGCTTCCTGCGATTGGTCGCGTACGCGTTTTACCATGGATAAGCCACTGTATGACTCTGTGATAAAGGTGTTTATCGATCTTTACGACAAGGGATTGATCTACCGAGGTGTACGGATGGTGAATTGGGATCCCCAGGCGTTGACCGCCCTCTCCGATGAGGAGGTGATCCACAAAGAGGTGCAGTCAAAACTCTACTATCTGCGCTATAACATCGAGGGTACAGATGATCAATATGTGACCATTGCTACCACACGCCCTGAGACCATTCTAGGGGATACGGCGGTGTGTGTAAACCCGGAAGATGAGCGCTATAAGGATCTTGAAGGAAAAAAGGTGATCGTTCCATTGGTGAACAGAACCGTTCCCATCATCCGTGATGCGTATGTGGATATGGAGTTTGGTACGGGATGCCTGAAGATCACACCGGCTCACGATATCAATGACTATGAGATAGGAATTCGTCATAAGCTGAAGTCCATTGATATCTTTAACGATAATGGTACCCTTAACGAGAAGGCGGAGCTTTATGTGGGGATGGATCGCTTTGCTTGTCGCAAGCAGATCGTGAAAGACCTTGAAGCGGCCGGTAACTTGGTAAAGATTGAAGATTACACCAATAAGGTGGGCTACTCCGAGCGTACCGATGCGGTCATTGAGCCCAAACTCTCCTTGCAGTGGTTCCTGAAGATGGAGGAGCTTGCCAAGCCGGCGTTGGATTTGGTGATGGATGACACCATTCAGTTCTATCCTGCTAAGTTTAAGAACTCCTATCGTCATTGGATGGAGAATGTGCGCGATTGGTGTATCAGTCGTCAGCTTTGGTGGGGGCAGCAGATACCGGTTTATTACGCTCCTTCCGGAGAGATGGCAGCCGCAGAGAGTGCTGAAGAGGCCTTGCTGAAACTGAAGGAGGCCCATGCCCTGAACGATTTAACCGTGGAAGATCTTGTGCAGGATGAGGATGTGCTGGATACCTGGTTTAGCTCTTGGTTGTGGCCCATTACGGTGTTTGACGGAATACGTCACCCCGACAATGAAGAGATAAACTATTATTACCCTACCAATGACTTGGTGACGGCTCCCGAGATTCTTTTCTTTTGGGTGGCCCGGATGATTATGGCCGGAAAGGCGTATCGGGGGGATATCCCCTTCAAAAATGTCTACCTCACTGGTATTGTGCGGGACCATTTAGGACGTAAGATGTCCAAATCGCTGGGGAATAGTCCCGATCCCATCATGTTGATGGAGAAGTATGGGGCCGATGGTGTGCGTATGGGCATGCTCCTTACCAGTCCTGCAGGAAACGACCTTCCCTTTGACGAGACCCTTTGTGAGCAGGGACGTAACTTTACCAATAAGGTTTGGAATGCTCTTCGTCTTGTGAAGGGGTGGGAGGTGGATGATACCCTTCCGCAACCCGACACCAATGGGGTCGCCGTTAGGTGGTTCCAGGCAAAATTGAATGAGGCCCTCAGCTTTATTGAGGAGCAGTTTGAGAAATATCGCCTCTCCGATGCGCTGATGGCTATCTATAAATTGATATGGGATGACTTCTGTTCCTGGTACCTCGAGATGATTAAACCGGGCTATCAACAACCCATTGATCGCACTACGTTGGAGGCTACCATTGTGCTGTTTGATAAGTTGATGCGCATCCTGCATCCCTTCATGCCTTTTATGACGGAAGAGGTTTGGCATTTGATGGCTGAGCGTAAAGAGGGGGATTCCATTATGATTTCAGCGATGCCTCAACCAGAGGCCTTTGACAGGGTCTTGTTGCAACAGTTTGAGGTTGCCTCCGAAACCATTCAGTTTGTGAGGAGTATTCGTAAAGAGAAAAATATTCCCTTTAAAGAGGCTCTTGCGCTCTTTGTGAAACCCAATGAGGAGGAGCGGTTAGCCACATTCGACCCGGTTATTACCAAGCTGTGTAATCTTAGTGAGATTACCTATGTCACGGAAAAAGTGGAAGATGCCCTCTCCGTCGTTCTCCATTCGGTGGAATACTATATCCCTTTGGCGGAGAATATTGATGTGGAAGCCGAGATTGCCAAGTTGGAGGAGGAGCTCTCCTATGCAAAAGGTTTTTTACAAAGTGTGGAGAAAAAGCTCTCCAACGAGCGTTTTGTGAAGAATGCACCGGAGAAGGTCGTGATGATGGAACGGAAAAAACAGGAGGATGCCCTGAAGAAAATAGATGCCATTGAGTCGCAGTTGCACACTTTTAGGAAATAGTGTGCCTTGTGCCTCTGTAATTGTATGCAAAAAATTATATTTTTAGTAGTTTTTCTTAGTAAAGTGAGATCATATTTGTAACTTTGTGGTTAATGTTATTATTAATCCGTTGAGGCGTGTCCGGGGGTAGAAGGTACAAATATATCGTTTTATTGGTTCTGTGTTTTCTCACGTGGGGGGTGGTGTATGCTCAACGTGTGGCTCTGGTGCTTTCCGGAGGAGGGGCTAAAGGGTTGGCTCACATTGGCGTAATTCAAGCTCTGGAAGAGCACAATATTCCCATTGATTATGTAGCCGGAACCTCCATGGGAGCCATTGTCGGGGGAATGTATGCCAGTGGTTTTTCTGTGGAGGAGATGAAAGAGCATTTTCACTCCAAGGAGTTTTCCTCTTGGCTTACCGGAGAGATCGAAGAAAAATATCAATTCTATTATAAAAAGGAAGACCCTGATTCTGAATGGATTAATGTGAAGTTTGATATGGATTCGGTGCTTACCTTTAGCTTCGTTCCTACCAATATTATTGCTCCTTATCAGATGGACTTTGCCTTTCTTCAACACTTCTCCCAACCTGGAGCTGCTTGCCTTTATGATTTTGATAAGTTGATGGTTCCGTTCCGCTGTGTCGCTTCCGACATTGAGAATAATCGCGCTTATATCTGTCGATCGGGGGACTTGGGATCGGCTATTCGTGCTTCCATGTCCTTTCCCTTCTATTTTAAGCCTGTTACCATCAATGGTAAGGTGATGATGGATGGGGGAATGTATAATAACTTTCCGGTGGATATTGTTTTAGAGGATTTTCATCCAGATGTGGTTATTGGTTCTGCCGTTGCAGGAAATTATAAAAAGCCCTCCAATGATGATATGGTCTCTATGTTGCGAACTATTTTTATGACGCATACAGACTATGTGATTGAGGACTCCTTGGGGGTTTTGTTGGAACCGGATGTGAAGTTTCTTGAGTTGCTGGATTTTTCGCGGATTGATGAAATTATTGATAGTGGTTATGTGGCTACCAAGCGAAAGATCGGAGCCATTAAAGAGCGTATTGCACGGGAAGTGACCCCCGCAGAAGTTTCCCTGAAACGTAGTATCTTTAAGAGTCACTTTCCTCCTTTGTTGTTTCAAAATATTAACCCCATTGGATTGAAGCCGCGTCAGGCCTCTTATGTGAGTCTTCTCCTGAAACAAGAAGCGGATGTGTTGACGTTGAGTCAACTTAAGCCTAACTACTTTCGGTTGATCGCAGATGATAAGATCTCCTCTGTCTATCCTCGGTGTCGTTTTAATCCCGGTAGCGGGTACTTTGATATATTCCTGGATGTCGTTCCGGCTAAGGATTTGACGGTTTCCATTGGTGGGAATATTGCCTCTTCGGCGGCAACCCAAGCCTTTTTAGGCGTGCGCTATAAGCACTTGAATAATTACTCCTGGACTTTTTCCGGTAACTTTTACATGGGGAGTTTTTACAATAGCATAGCCCTTAAAGCCCGTTTGGAATACCCTACAGATCTTCCTTTCTTTGCTGATTTTGAGGGCGTAATAAATTCTTGGGATTATTTTTCTACTTCTCGTTATTTTGTGGGGGATAAATCGCCAAGTTTCTTGGTTCGCAAAGATAATAATCTGCGCTTTTCTTTTGGAGTGCCGGTTTCCAGCAATAGTAAGATGGCACTGGATTTGGTGCTTTCAGATTTAACGGATTCCTATTATCATACCAACGCTTTTACCCGGCGGGATACCAGTGATGCTACTGTTTTTAGTAACTTCTCCCTTGGACTATTTGTGCAGAAGAACACCTTGAATCGTAAAAATATGGCCACAGAGGGAGAGTCATACCTGGCTTCTCTGCGCTACATCTCCGGGTTGGAAGGTTACACGCCTGGTTCCACAAGCCTTTATAGCAAACCTTTTTACGACCAACATAGATTAGTGCAGTTGCACCTTAAATATCGTCGCTATTTTGAACCGTTCAAATCC
Organism: Bacteroidota bacterium; assembly: GCA_002748065.1. Lineage (GTDB taxonomy): Bacteria > Bacteroidota > Bacteroidia > Bacteroidales > BM520 > BM520. The sequence continues at coordinate 41,107 of PDRJ01000024.1, read as the reverse complement.
ATTACTACAGGCGTATATGGGGAGGCGTTATTCTCTTCCCGGAGACTGTTTAGTAACTATATGGCCTCGAAGATAGAGGCTCCGGGATTTAGTCCTTTGCCACAGAGCGATCTGCTTTTTATTCCCGAATATAGGGGGTATAATTGGCTTGGAATGGGGGTTGTGGGTATTGTGAAGATATGGAGTTTCTTCGAACTGCGATCGGATCTTTTTACCTTTATTCCTTACCGTGAAATTATCGAGGTTGAAGACCAGCTTCCTGCCATGAGTTCTCCCTTCCATAGCCAATACCTGGGGGGCGCCTTGTCGTTGATCTTTAACAATTCCTTTGTCCCTGTAAATCTGTCTGTTTCCTATTATCCTAAAACCGAAGAGTCGCTGCAGTTCCTCGTGAATATAGGGTACCTTATCTTCAATAAATCAAGCCATTTTTAATTTAATTTTTATACTCACGCATTATTGCTATTTTTGCAACCTTGTAAGAGTGATTATTAGAAAAGATCAGGATCAAATCCCTTTCTTAAGGGAACGCTAATTAACAGAATTACGAATGGAAGAAAGAAATCTACAACCTGGTGCGATGGAGAATAGCCAACCCCAGGATGAGCGCAAATCAGAAGCAACAGAAGAACAGCAGACCTCTGGTGTGGAAGAAACATTGAGTGAAGAGGGTGCTGCTGTTGAGACAATAGTGCCTGCAACAGGGACAGAAGTTGAGGTTGAGGAGCCTTCGGTTGAAGAGAAGAAACCTGTCGAAGAACAACCTGCTACCGATGAAGTAAAGGAATCAATGCCGGAAGCAAAGGAGGATGATGCTATGCCGAAGGCTGAGGAGATCACCTCCTCCCAGGAACAGGAGGAAGAAGAGGAGCAAGAGGAAGAGGAGCAGATTCCCGAGGATTACTATGCCTCCTTTTCCCGTGAACAGTTGGTGGAAGAGCTGGAATCATTGGTGGAAGAAGAGGACATCAACAAGGTGAAGAAACGGGTTGGAATGGTAAAGATGGCTTACCTGAAGTTTGTGAAAGAGGAAGAGGCTTCTGAAGGGGTAGCTGTAGAAGAGGCAAAAAAGGAGTCGGAAGAGGGAGATCCTTCAAATGCAGAGGAAGAGACGATTTCGCAAGAGGAGCGTGAAGGTGAAGAGGTTGAGGAAGCCCCCGCTGATAAGGAGGTCGATGAGGAGAAACAATTTCGTAACCAATTAGCGTCGAGATATCGTACAGCATTTAAAACCTATAAAAAGAAACGGGAGAAGTTCCTTATTGAACAAGAGGAACAAAAGGTTGCAAACCTAAAGGAGAAGAAACGGATTCTGGAGCAACTGAAGGAGGTGATCAGTTCTGAAGAACCTCTGAAAAAGAGCTATGATGAGTTTCGAGCATTGCAAGATAAGTGGCGCGAAATAGGAATGGTGCCTAAAACAGAGGTGAATAACCTTTGGCAGAGTTACCATTTCCTCGTGGAGAAATTCTTCGACAAAGTGAAGATAAATAATGAACTTCGTGACCTTGATCTGAAGAAGAACCTTGAGAAGAAGATGCGTTTGTGCGAGGCGGCAGAAGAGTTGCTCCTGGAGACTTCCATCATGAAATCCTTTAAGCAACTGCAAGAACTGCATCAAGAGTGGAAAGAGACCGGTCCGGTTCCCTCTGATAAGAAGGAGGAACTTTGGGATCGATTTAAGAATATTACGGATAAAATTAATGCCCGACGGAGGGATCACTACTCTCGTGTCAGGGATGAGCAGGAGAATAACTATAAAGCGAAACTCGCGCTTTGCGAAAAGGTGGAAGAGGTGGTACAGCGTGAGACGCAAAGTATCAAGGAGTGGAATACCAAGACCGATAGTGTGAATGAATTGCTAAAGGTATGGAAAACCATTGGGCCTGCTCCCAAGGCGGAAAATGATGCCATATGGGCTCGTTTTAAGGGAAATCTTGACAGCTTTTTTGAGCGTAAAAAAGAGTTTTTTAGCAACCTTAAAGAGCAGCAAATCAATAATTATAACCTGAAGTTGGACCTTTGTGTACAAGCAGAGAGCGTGAAAGATAGTGAGGAGTGGAAAGAGACTACTCGTACTCTTATTGATTTGCAGAAAAAGTGGAAGGCTATTGGTCCTGTGCCTAGAAAGCATTCGGATAAGATATGGAAACGTTTTCGTGCTGCTTGCGACGAATTTTTTAATCGTAAAGAGGAATTCTTTGGACATATTCATGAGCACGAAGCAGAGAACCTGGAGAAGAAGAAAGCATTGATCCAGCGGGTGAAAGATCAAGTGTTTGGAGAGGTTAAGAGTGAAAATCTGACCATCCTGAGGGATTTCCAACGTGAGTGGATGAACATCGGTCATGTCCCCATCAAAGAGAAGGATGCAGTGCAAAAGGCTTTCCGGGATGCTGTGGATGAAAAATTGGAGGCTCTGAAGATTAATGAGATGGAAATCAGTACGATGAATTTTAGAAATCGTATTGAAAATGTGAAAGAGGGTACGGATGCTAACCGTATCTTGTACCGCGAGCGTATGCAACTCTCCAATAAGATGTCAAAATTGGAAGATGATATTAATCTGTGGGAGAATAATATTGGATTCCTTGCGGATTCGAAGAATGCCACCCTGCTGAAACGTGAATTTGAGAAGAAGATTCAACGTGCAAAACAGGATCTAGCGCTGTTACAAGCAAAATTGAAGTATTTAAACGAACAAATGTAACCCGTTGATGATTGCCAAAAAAATCGTTAATTTTGGCCATCATCTAAAAGATCTTTATGAAGACTATTTTTTTAACGGTTCTTGGTTTACTCATTTCCGTGACGCTTACCGCGCAGATATTTAGTGAGGATACCTTGCGAACCTGCGGGGTGGATAGTGTGCTGTTGGATGCCGGGAGTGGATTTGATGCCTATTTCTGGAATACTGGTGAGACAACGCAGCAGATCTATGCGAGACGTACACATGAGTACAAGGTGTCTGCACTTTTGGGAGGGGTAGAGACGTTGGATTCCATTTATGTGGATATGCTTCGTACGGCTATCCTGGAGCGGGATACTTCATTGTGCTACGGTGCTGATCTGACGCTCTCCTTAAAAGGTGTTGAACCGGAGTGCTTGCGTGCAGTGTTTCCCATCGATGATGGGTCGGGAGAGGATCTTTCGGGGAATGGTCATCATGGCCTCCCCCTGGATGTGATCGCCTTCGAAAATCGGTACGGTGAGGCTAATCGCGCCGGCTATTTTAGCCCTTCGGTGAAAAGTCGTATCGTGATTCCAAGGCAGGAAGACCTGGAATTGACCTCTAACTTTACCGTTAGTGCATGGATTAATCCCGCCGAAGGGTGGGGAGGTGGTGCTTCGGATGGAACGTACTATATTGTAGACAAATGGCGGACCATCATGTTGGAGAACTCTGCCTTTATTCTCGGTATAAAAGAGGGTGGAATCGTTTTCTTTCGCACTACTAATGGCACGGAAATAACAACAGTTGAGAGTTCTTACCCCTTGACGATTGATCGTTGGTATCACCTTGTGGCCGTTATGGAGAATGGAGAACTTTCTCTCTATATTGGTGATCTTTCCGGGATTGCGCTGGATGCCACACTTGCGGATGCGGCACTCCCTGTGGAGACCCCCACCGATATCTGTATCGGTGCGGCAGCAATAACCGATGATCATAATTTTAAAGGGGCCATTGATGATGTACGTCTCTACACGTGTGCCCTCTCTTCCCAGGAGGTTACATGGTTGAACCGGGTGAATCGAACTTATGATATGACCTTTGAGTGGTCCGATGGGAGCGTGGATACCATGATGACCATTGCACCCCATCAGGGCGCTTGGTATAGTGTTAGGGTTGACGATGGTGTAAACAGATGTAAAGATAGCGTCTATGTGGATGTCTTTCCTGAAATTCATATCTCTATGGAGCAGGTTGGAAAGGGGTGTCCCGGTTCTTCCATGGGGGCACTGCACGGTATGGTTACTGGGGGGATCCCTTTTGAGGATACGCTTCCCGGACAACCTCGCTCTCCCTACACCTACTCCTGGTCGCCTATTGTGTTTAATTATGATAGTATCGCTCTGCGACTCCAGGAAGGGGATTATACATTGACGGTTGTAGATAGTGTAGGGTGTCGTGTTGAAGCTACGGGGACCGTAGAGACTTATGAGGCTCCTGGTGTTGAAGCAGAGGCCGATCCGGAAATTATCTATACTCAAAATCCTAAAATTAAGTTTACGGCTGAAAGTGATGAGGCATTAACCTATTATTGGGATTTTGGAGACACTACCTCCTCAGTGGAACAGAACCCCGAGCATATCTATAAAAAGTTAGCTGCCAATGTAACGGCATACGAGGCTTGGGTCTTTGTGGAGGATATCAACGGTTGCGTGGATTCCACTGCTGTTTCTCTTCCTGTGCAGGAAGCACAGGTTGAGATTCCCAATGTCTTTACTCCCAATGGAGATGGTGTGAATGATTTCTTTGAGGCGAGAATAACCAATGACGAGAGTAGAACCCTCACGGATATCTACAAAAGTAGTGTTATGGTTGTTTATAACCTACATGGACAAAAAGTGTACGTGAATAATGAATTTTCCGGGCAGCCGGGAACCTCATGGGACGGAGGTAATCATGATGATGGAACCTACTTCTATATTTTGCGCTGTAAAGGGTATTTTAAGGAGGATCTGTTTCAAGGAGCCATTCACCTACTAAAGAATCCGCCAAAGGATTATAAACGGTAAGGATTATTGTAAGCCATACATACAAAAAGAGCTGTTCAATCAATATTGAACAGCTCTTTTTACATTCAAAACAAAAGCGTATCTCTTTAATTCTTCTGATTCTTTAATTTAAGAGTGACTCCCGCATTTAGAAAATATAAACCGTATCCCAACTCAGCCATAACGGCAAGGTTGTCGGAGAAGAAGTAACGTCCTCCCACAAAGAGGTCTGTGGCAAGCCTGAGTTGTGAGTAGGTATTTCGAGTTGTGTTGATACCAAAGTTTTCTATTCCTCTTCTAAAATTGAATCCTAACATGATCCCACCATAAAGATCAATTTTATCAAACTGTTCATTGTCTAGTAGTTCTTTAAAGTCAAAGTGGTAGATTCCTCTTGCACCAAGCGTGATGTAGTGGTGGTAACTGTCGAGCGATTGGTAGCTATAATGCTGATGAAAGGAAGCGTAGGTAGCAATACCGCCTATGCCAATGTGCCCTATTCCCACTTTATCGGTATAAATGACTTCGTACTGTGCGCCAATAGGAGGAACAAGCATGTTGTGATTGTAAGAGGTGTGGTAAAAACCGCCAATACCAAGGAAGGCGGAGGCGTAGTGATCGCCTTTGGATACCACTTGTCCAAAAGTGCTAAGGGTAGCAATAAGTGCAATAACAAGAACAATTTGTTTTTTCATAGTTATAGGTTTTATTTCGTGCAAAAGTAGCCTTTTTAGATAAAAAGTGAAATAGATGTCATTTATCTGGCGTAACTATATTACCTTTGAAATAAAATTTGAGGCTATGAAATATTGCTATTTTTTAATGGTGTTGTGCTTGTGGTTGTTGGTCTCTTGTGAACAGCCTGAAGATCCCCCTTCCAATAATTTCCCTTATTTAACCGTTGATTATCGTTTTTCAGACCCTGAAGTATCGGTCTACTCCAGGCATCTGGCTGTTACAAGTGATAATGGAGCAGTGATCTACACGGGAGAGACCAAAGGGGAGACCACAAACCATATCTATAATCGAGCAACCTCCTATGTGAAGCCATTGGTGCAGATGACTACCGCTGATAGTACGGCCCTTGCGGGGTATGCCGTTGATTTGGATGGAGAAGATCGGGTTTATTATCATCAACTTTATCAGGTTAAGGAGGACTCTGTGGTTCACCGCATTTATCGTGCAGATCTTACGATGAATTTGGGCTCTCCTCCGCCCGAGGTGGTGTGCTCCTTTGATCATTTATTGGTGGGCTTTTCTGAAGAAGGAAGTAGTGCTGCTGACCACTTAACGGTCTCTTCGGATGGCTTGACCTTCATTATAGGATGGAACGAGGTGGGCTTCTATTATCTTGATCTTCGTGGCGATGAGCCAATTTCTTCAATCCTAAAGGATGTGGTTGAAGCGGTATTCTTTCCCGATGGTATTCGGTATGTGTATGCTGATGGATTAGATAATATCTATCTTGCCTCTATTGGAGAGCATGAACCAGAATATATTGGGAATGGACGTCATATAAGCGTTAGTGAGGATGGTAAAGTTGCCTGGGTAAAAAATCAGCTACTTCATCTCTATGATGTGGATACAAAAAAGATTACTCAATACAATCCTCCTAAAAATGTGGCCTCTGCGCAAGATCTGATGAATGCTACTCTCTCTCCGGATGGCCGCCATTTAGCTTTTAGAAGCTACGATCACCTGGATTCTGATATTGTCTTTTGTTCTCTCCCTTAAAGGAGTTATGGGACGTTGTTTATTGATCGTTCGTCGGTTGGGCGTTTCGTAAAAGTTAACCGTGTTCCTGTTTTGTTACACTGAGAGATTCTCCTCTTTTCGTTGCTATTTCATCCCTTTTTTGAAATTGAAAGTGGTGGATGGTTGTACCTGTTGCCCTTTTTTCATTCGAAGCATCAGCTTTTTCAGGGTGTTTGACGAGGGTTTTTGCCAACTGAGGTCGATGAGAAAACGTTGAAAGCCCTCTTTTTTTAACTTCTCTTTATATTGGAAGAGTGCTACAGGGGTGTCAGGAATAACAATGGTGATTCCATTGTGAACTCTTTTTCTGAAAGTGGCACCGGTGGAGTCGGAGAAGTGTGTTTCGGCCTCTTGTTTAATGGCTACGGGCATGCGAGAGTAGAAGAGTTCCGGAAAGTAATACATGGGAATTAAGGTGTTACGGTTTTTTGAGGAAAAGAGGTTTTCCATCTCATTTTCGTGAGGTGATGTCCAAAAGCGTGCTCCTTGCATTTCCAAGAGGGCTGCTGCCGCATCGTTGTACACATATACGTTTTCGTTGGTTGCAAAAGAGGCCCCTGGGGGTAGGTACTCCTTTTGGGATAGGTGGCTCACATAAAATTGTCGGTATCCCTGCTGGTAGAGCTCCTGGCAGAAGGTATGGATTTTCTCTGCTCGTGTTTCCGGAATGAATTTTGGGAGTTCAAACCAGATCTTTTGTGCGTTGTTCTTTAGAAAGGGAGCCTGGGGATTAAACGCCTCCCATTGGCTATGGTTGAAGTTTAAGATTAGTCCATCGACGTACTCTAATCGGATCTTCCGTAGCCATTGGGCATCGTTGATACGTAGAAAGAGCTCTTCTTTATGGGGGTGTGATAATGGTTTGTTTGGTTTTAAGTCATTGAGCAGTTGGCGTACCCTGTTTTTTGAGAGCATAGGGGGCATCTTAACGGGGATGTCCGGGAGTTTTGACGGAAACTTCTCCGCTTTGGAGGAGGCGAGAAAGACCTGGGATCCCTTAGGGATGGCCTCCTTTGTTTGAAGGGTGATAAGATCTCCCTTGCGGAGATCTTCTTTGCGTAGTTTCAATGCAATCTGTTTATCTGCCCCTTTGAGACGGATAAAGATCCTTGAACCAATTTCCGGTAATTCTGATAGCGCAATGGTTGTCGTATTCTTGTCAGTTCGTGTCACGGTGCCAATATGTTTCCCGGTGTTGGGATAGTTGGTGATGGCATCGGTAAGCTTTCCATTTAGGAAGTAGCTTGTTTTATCTCTCCCCAGGTCATCTTTTAGCAATTCAATGCTTTCTGGTAATCTCTCGGGATTATCCAGAGCCATTCGATAGGCCTTTGCCACACGATTTACATAGGAGGCTGACTTCATGCGCCCTTCAATTTTTAGCGAGGCAATCCCTAGCGTGCTGATTTTTGAGAGGTGTTCCGCCTGCTGGTTGTCTTTTAGGCTGAAGTAGTAGGCTTTCTTACCATCATCATCATAGAGGCGTCGACAAGGTTGTGTGCAGAGACCTCTATTGGCACCGGCTCCTCCCATGAAACTGGAGAAGAGGCACATTCCGGAGAAGCTGTAGCAGAGCGCACCATGCACAAAGACTTCAAGAGGTGCATCCGTGTGTTCCGCTGTTAGTTGAAGTTCTTTGAGCGTAAGCTCCCGGGCAAGAATTACCCGTTCAAAACCCATCTTCTTCGCATGGTTGGCCCCTGCGCTATTGTGATGTCCCATCTGGGTGCTGGCATGAATAGGAAGGGTGGGGAAGTGTTTTTGTACGAGATAAGCCACGCCCCAGTCTTGTATAATGACGGCATCAGGTTTGACCCTCTCTAAGAAAGAGAGTTGTTGCAGTAGCTCAGGGAGTTCGTTGTTCTTTATGACCGTATTTAGGGTTACATAGATCTTTACCTCTCTTTTGTGTGCCTCCTTAAGTAACAATGGAAGCTGGTGGTTGGTAAAGTTCATGGCTCTGACACGTGCATTGAAAACCTTCAATCCCAGGTATAAGGCATTAGCTCCTCCGTCGATGGCAGCATAGAAGGCTTCTATGTTTCCGGCAGGAAGTAATAACTCCGGTTTTTTATTCATGGAGCAAAGGTAGGGCTTTCCCTCTTATTCTCAGTGACCTGTTTTTTAAAGAGGGGTAGAAGGTTCTTTTTTTTCTTAAAATAATGTTTTTCTATTTGTAGATATGGAAAAACGTCGTACTTTTGCAGTCCGTTTTACCGCGGGATGTTCATGATCTTATGATGAAACTGCCTGGAGAGGTGGGTGAGTGGCTGAAACCACCAGTTTGCTAAACTGGCGTACCTATAAACGGTACCGGGGGTTCGAATCCCCCTCTCTCCGCAAGGTGATGCTGAAAGTGGGCATCGGGGTATAGCGTAGTCCGGTTAGCGCGCCTGCTTTGGGAGCAGGAGGTCGCAGGTTCGAATCCTGCTACCCCGACATCGGAAAAAGCTGTGAGGTCTCTATTTATAGACGTCGCAGCTTTTTTTTATTCCTTGTTGATACCTCGTATTTTTTCTACCTGAATTGCCTGAAAAGCCAGATCCCCAACCGAAGAGGTACCTCTTCGATTGGGGATCGACAGTTGAAAGGGGGACGCCTTTTTCAGCGGTCTCTCTATTCAATAATTATCTTCTTGGTTGCACTACTTTCCGCACTACTCAAGCGCAAGAAGTAGATTCCTTTGGCCAGGTTGGATACGTTGATATCATTTTGATAGCGTCCGGCGAAATGTTGATGGCTATCCCGGTAAACAATCTTGCCTTCGGGAGAGATAATCTCTACACTGAGGTTCTCTGTGGAGGGACTCTCAAAAGCGATACTGATTTTCTCTTTTGCAGGGTTGGGGAAGAGGGTGAATGCATCGAAGGCCTCCTCTTGTTGAATCCCCACATTATCAGCTTCCCAGTTAAATGACCAACCAGCAGCTTCATTAAAGTTATCTGATCTCCAGATGATGAAGGCTTTTCCACTCTCTATGGTTAGGGCATCCGGGAGCTCTGAGCCGTAAAGCGTGGCTAAAAGCGTAGAGTTTTTAAGATCATAGATCTCAAGGAAGTCATTATCATCGAAGGTATCAAACTCCGTGAAGGTGATGGTTAGGTTGTTGGCAAATTCCGGGGTGATTTTGTAACGACAGGTACTGTTGGGAGCATAGTACTTGTCACCACTACCGTCGTCCAGTGTCCCCAAAGGTTCTTCAAGAGTGATGGTACTATTACAAAATTTATGCTGTGTGGTTGTATAACGGAGAATAAATCCTTCATCATTGCCGGTGTCGTCTGTTTCAAAAACCACAAGCATTTTGTTTCCGGTGCTGTGCAGGGTTGTTGGTGTATCATTCCCTGTGTAGCTTGCCAGTAGGGGAGCATCCTCATTTTCTCCATCGTAGATCTTCATTACATCAGAGCCATCAACGTTGAACCGATCGAAGAAGAGGCTGATTTTCTCAACGGAATCATTGGCTGATTGTGGGTTGATAAGCCAACTTGCCGTATTGTTGTTGAGGTAGTTCTCTATGGGGCCTGAGCCATCCATAAAACGTCCAACCTTCTTGGTGAGTTCGGTTAATCCCGTTGCATGGTTCGGATAGTTTTCAGAAGGATAGATGTCTCTTACCATGGCTTGATTCAAGCTATATCCTCCTGCATTGTTGCTGGAGAAAAAGCCGTTACCATATCCTCCCCAGCCAAAGTTAAAATGGAAGGTGGTATTATTTCCTTCAACGTTATAACCGTCCACGATAAAGGCGTGGCCATAGCTTGGCGGTTCCGTACCGGAATAGTATACCGGATAACCGTTATCCAACTGTTGGATTAACATATTGTTCCATTGGGTGTTGCTATAACCGGATCTGGTAAGATAGCTGGCGTTATGGTAGCGTAAATAGTTGTTGAGAGAACCGGGAACATCTTGACTGTAAGCGCCTGATCCGTCGGGGCCATAATCCATGTGTACGGCAATACCGCAATGGTATTGCAACTCGGCAATGGCTTTTACTGCGTCCTGATTACTTCCTGAGGAAACGTTGTCAAGCATAGCATCCCATGCATAGTATGTGTTTTCAAAATCGGCACTTAAGGTTCCATAGGGATATTGGTAGTACTGTCGTGAACTACTTCCATGCTCGGGATATTGCCAGTAATACATGATCATTGACATGGCTGTGGCTACACACCCTGCATAGGTGTGCCCGTTGGCAGGACTATCTTCATCCTCCGGAGCATAGTAGTTGTAGGGCCAATCTTGATTCCATGTGGCAGAGATTAGCATGGGGACGTTTCTCACATCCTCTCTATTGTCTAACAGCATGGTATAGTCTTCGGTAGCATACCGATTCCATTGGTTCATGATCTCAAAATCTGCCTCGATGGCATGCTCTTGAAGGTAGGCAATGTTATCTATATATTGGGAAAGAAACCATTCGTAGTGAGCCTCTTTCTTTTTAGGATAAGCGCTCTCCCACGAGTATCCTATAACGGGAGTCATGGCATCTTCGGCTGAAACAATGATATATCCGTTTTCTAAGGTAAAGACATAGAGCATGACCTCTCCATTGCGTGTCTCTTCGATCACATCAAGAAACACCACCTCGTTATAGGGCAATGCGCCCTTAAAAAGGTTGTATTGTTGGTAGTAATAATTGCGCGCCACCAACTCGGCATCCTGACGGCTTACCTTCTCTGCAAAAAGGTTGATGCTGGCTGCGATGACAAAAAAGAGTAATAACAGTTTTTTCATAATATCTGATGTATTGAATTTTTTTTCTTCCGTGCAAAGATACAAAAGTTTGAGGATTCTTTGTTCGCCCCTTGAAAATACCTCCATGGAGTGAACGCGAAAAAAGGGCTAACCTATTGTAGCCATTGGCAATGGGTTAAAACCTAATACCTCCCCGTTTAGGGAAGTCTCCCTTGAAAAAGAACCCTCCAAAGGGCAAATGGTTGGCTGAAGTTGCAGAATAATTTAAAGGGATAATGAAATCTTGGTATATTTGTAGGGTATTAATGATAAAAGAGAGAAGGCTATGGCCATATTGATAAAAAACATTAAGAGTCTGTTGCAGACAGGGCGTAAAGGACAGCCCTACGTGTCTGGTTTAGCGATGCGTGAACTACCGTCTATTGCGGATGCATGGCTTCTCACTGAGGGTGCCTTTATTCACTCCTATGGTAGGATGGAGGAGATGCCTGAGGTGGATGAGAAGACAACCGTTGTGGATGCTTCCGGTGCCCTGGTGATGCCGGCCTTTTGTGACTCCCATACCCATTTGGTCTTTCCCAACACCCGGGAGGTGGAGTATGTGGATAAAATTAATGGGCTCTCCTACGAGGAAATTGCTCAACGAGGTGGAGGGATCCTGAACTCGGCCAAGGCTATTGAGAAGGCTTCTGAGGATCAACTCTATGAGGATGCCATGAAACGCCTTGACCTTATCACCTCTTACGGAACCGGGGCGGTGGAGATCAAAAGTGGTTACGGATTAACTACGGCTTCAGAACTGAAGATGCTTCGGGCAATCAAGCGTCTGAAAGCGCATAGTCCATTAACCATTAAGTCCAATTTTTTGGGAGCCCACAGTATCCCCATGGCGTATCGGGGATGCCAGGAGAAGTATGTGGATCTGGTGGTAAACGAGATGCTTCCGGCGGTGGCAGAGGAGAACCTGGCTGATTTTGTGGATGTCTTTTGCGACAAGGGCTTTTTTACGGTGGAGGACACGGAACGTATCCTGGAAAAAGCGGTTTCCTATGGGATGGTACCAAAGATCCATGCCAACGAGTTGGATTTTTCCGGAGGAATTCAGGTAGGGGTGAAGTATAACGCCCGTTCGGTGGATCACCTGGAGTTCACCGGTGAGGCTGAGATGAAGGCTCTTAAGGGAAGTGGTACCATGCCTACGGTGCTTCCGGGAGCCGCTTTCTTCCTGGGGATGCAGTATGCCCCCGTCAGGGAGATGATGGATTATGGCCTTCCCGTGGCCATGGCCAGCGACTACAACCCGGGGTCGGCTCCATCGGGGAATATGCAGTTGATCCTCTCCATGGCCTCTATCCTCTATCGCATGACCCCCCAGGAGGCCTTGAATGCAACCACCCTCAACACAGCCTATGCCATGGGCGTAGAGGAGGAGCTTGGCTCCATTGATGAGGGGAAACGTGCCAACTTGCTGATGACTCATCCTATCAATGGTATAGAATACCTTCCTTATGCCTTTGGCGATAACAAGGTTCAGAAGGTTATAATTAATGGTGAAATAGTGAAAGAGAATGAATAAATAACGTTATTATGAAAAAATTGATCGAATGCGTTCCCAATTTTAGTGAAGGGAATGATATGGCTGTAATTAAACAGATTACGGCAGAGATTGAGGCAGTAGAAGGTGTCTCTTTAGTGGATGTCGATCCGGGGAAAGCTACCAACCGTACGGTTGTGACCATGGTGGGTACACCGGAAGAGGTTTGTGAAGCAGCTTTTCGTGCGGTGAAGAGGGCTCAACAACTTATTGATATGCGCAAACACCAAGGTGCCCATCCTCGTTTTGGTGCCACCGATGTTTGTCCTTTGGTCCCTGTAGCTAATATCTCCATGGAGGAGACGGTTGCCTATGCCCATAAGCTGGCTGAACGGATCGGAAAAGAGTTGGAGATCCCCGTCTATTGTTACGAGTCGGCCTGTCGTGAAGAGAAGCGTCGTAACCTGGCAAACTGTCGTAGTGGAGAGTATGAGGCTATTCGTGAGCGTATCGGAACCTCTGAGTGGAAACCGGATTTTGGCCCCTCGGTATTCAATGAGTCTGTGGCTAAGTCGGGAGCTACCGCTGTGGGAGCCCGTAACTTTCTCGTGGCCTACAATATTAACCTTAACACCACCTCTACGCGCCGTGCCAATGCCATTGCCTTTGATGTGCGCGAACGAGGAAGGGTGCTTCGCGAAGGGGATCCGCTTACCGGAAAGATTGTAAAAGACGAGAAGGGGCAACCTGTTTATACGCCCGGCACCTTGAAGAGTGTCAAGGCTATTGGTTGGTTTATTGAAGAGTATGGCGTGGCTCAGATCTCCATGAATTTGACCGACATTACGGTTACCGCCGTGCATGAGGCCTTTGACGAGGTGTGCCGTTGTGCGGAAGCGCGTGGCATTCGGGTGACCGGTTCCGAATTGGTGGGGGTAATCCCGTTGCAAGCTATGCTTGAGGCCGGGAAACATTACCTGCGTAAGCAGCAGCGCTCTCTTGGGATCCCCGACAGGGAGATTATTAAGATTGCCGTGAAATCTATGGGGTTGGATGAACTCTATCCCTTCGACCCTGACAAGAAGATTATTGAGTATATCCTTGCCGGGGAGCAGAAAGTGGCCAACCCCTTGGTGGATATGACTCTTACTGCATTTGCAGAAGAGACCGCTTCCGAGTCTCCCGCACCCGGAGGAGGATCCATTGCCGCTTATATGGGAACCTTGGGGGCCGCACTGGGGACCATGGTGGCCAATCTTTCTGCCCATAAGCGCGGATGGGATAGCCAATGGGAGACCTTCAGCCAGTGGGCAGAAAAAGGGAAGTCCTTTGTGAATCAACTGAACGCAATGGTTGATGAGGATACCAATGCCTTTAATAAGATTATGGATGCCTTTGGACTGCCTAAAAAATCGGAAGAAGATAAGGCTCTCCGTAAGAAAGCGATCCACGAGGCCACAAAATATGCCATCGAGGTGCCCTTCAAGGTGATGAACCTTTGCTACGACTCGATGGAGTTAATGGAGGCTATGGCGGAGAAGGGGAATCCCAATTCCGTTACCGATGCTGGCGTAGGCGCATTGGCGGCACGTGCTGGTGTGCGTGGAGCCTTCCTGAATGTGAAGATCAATGCAGAGGGCTTCGAGGATGTGGCGTTTGTAAAGGATATTATGGAGAAGGCCTCAGTGATTGAGGCTAAAGCTCAGGAAAAAGAGCAGGCCATTATGGCGGTGGTAGAAGCCAAAATAAAGGGATAACAACTTTTTCCGAATACCCCTTGATAGAGGGGTGATTGCTGTAAGAGAACGCCAAAGGTGGAGGTTATTGGTGACCATGAATAATGGTTTGCCGTATAACGACCCGTTTGGCGTTTTCTTATGAACCTGAAGATTAATGATGAGACATCCATGACGGTAAAAAAACAGACGGTGGAGTGATTGTGGGAGTTGGAAGATGGAAGTTGGAAGACGGAAGACCGAAGACGGAAGACGGAAGACGGGAGAGGGAGGTTGGAAGATGGAAGACAATTTTTTGTGAACGTTGCCATTAACCCAAGCCAAAGGCTACAATATAGAAACAGATGAAACATCAACATGAACAAACTGCCATGTCCTGGTTTTCCTTCCAGACGATGCGACTGGTTATGAATATCCGGAGGGGATTTAGGGATATTGAAGAAGAGATCCATTTGGCTGGGATTAAAAAGGGTGATCATATCCTTGATTTTGGATGTGGTCTCGGTTTTAATACCATTCCCGCAGCAAAAGCAGTGGGGCGAGAAGGGCGGGTTTTTGCCCTTGATGTAAGTGAGCAGGCCATAACGATTACCCAAAGGAAAGTTCGGAGGAATAAGTTGTCTCATGTTGAAATCATTCGCTCCAATTGTGATACGGGGCTGAACGATAAGAGTATCGATTTGGTCTATTTGCATAACACCTTGCCCCTCGTTACGGAGAAACAGAAGGTGTTGCAAGAACTGACCCGGGTTCTTAAGACGGGGGGACGATTATCCTATATGAGCCGTATTGGTTCCAGGGTTTATGGCCAGGCGCTGATCAGTGATTCCCAACTGAAGGAGATCCTCCATTCGGATTTTGTATTGCGCACAGAAAAGAGAGGGCATCTGGTTTTTGAGCGGATTTCCTAGCGTGTGGCGAGGAGGGAATAGCGTGGAGCACCCTACATAGAGTCTGTCTATAACGTCCGACCTCTTCGTTACGCTTGTCTTCCAAAGGGTTATTTGCCTCAGTAAATGCCCCTATTTCAGCCTTCGCAAGCCTCGAATTCGAACGTGCTATATAGCCTCTTTTCAACCCCCTGATTTTATGGATAGATACTATCCCATACCGGGATTGTAGGAGGTTAATGGTTGTTTTTCGTTTGCTCTTTTACAAAGAGCTGTGCGTTGTTGCAACGGGTGATAATAATGGGTTTCCCTTTTTCAATAAAGCGGTTTTCGGCAATGGCGTCGTATATCTCTCCATTGATTGCAATTTTCCCTCCGGGGCGTAGCACCGTATAGGTGGTGCCGACCTTTCCGGTCATTTGGTTGGTTTCCGCTGGCGTGCTGCGGAATCCCTCCTCCTTGTTGAGGACGGTGTGGAGTGCCAGGTTCCATTTTCGGCTGGTGAACATCTTCCTGGCCAGGAAGAAGGAGGTGATAAGGGCGGCTACTGTGGCGATGATGACGACTAAGAAGGAGGTGAGGAGGTGGGCTCCCTCAGTGGGACTAAAGGAGAACCCCTCGTTTCTCACCATGCTGAATGTGAGACTGGTGAGAATACTGAAGACTCCTCCTATCCCGGCAATACCAAACCCGGGAAGGGCAAAAACTTCCACCATTACAAGGATAACGCCCACTACGAAAAGTGCAATCTCCCAGTTGGCAGCCAGCCCCTCCAGGTAGAGCGGGGCAAAATAGATAATGGCAGCAGTTAGTGCGGCCAGGGAGGGAAAACCCATACCGGGAGTTTGAAACTCAAAGTAGATGCCCCCCACAATGACCATGATTAATAATCCGGAGACGATGGGACTGATAAGCAGTCCGATGATCCTGTCAATGAGCGAGAGCTCCTGAATAACGATCTCGGCTTCCGGCACCGGGGAGTAGTTGCGTATCACCTCCCGGTAGGTGGTGGCCTCTCCGTCACAGAATCCGTGGGTGATGGCCTCCCGGGTGGTGAAGGTGAGTACTTTCCCCTTTTCCGATATGCCCGTCACCTCCACATCCGGGTCTACCATTGCCTGGGCAATTTGGGGATCCCGCCCTCGGGTCTCTGCCGTGGAGCGCATCATGGAACGCATGTAACTCTGGTATTTGTCGGGCATCTGTTCCGCCTCTTGATTGACCACCGTGGCAGCGCCAATATTGCCGCCCGGCCGCATGTAGATGCGGTCACAAGCAATGGAGATAAGCGCTCCCGCTGAAGCTGCATTGTTGTCGATAAAGACGTAGACGGGAATGGGGGATTGTAAGATCTTTGTGCGGATGGAGTCGGCCATGGAGACCTCTCCGCCGTAGGTGTTCATGTGAATAAGAATTAGGTCGGCAGAAAGGGCCTGAGCCTCTTCAAATCCCAGTTGAACCTTGCGCCATACCGGTTTGGCAATCTCCTCTCGGATCTCCATGAGGTAGACGATCTTTTCACTCTTTCCCATGTGTAGAGTGTCGTATCTCTCTGTTCGGAGTAATGTGTCTCCCTCTTCTGGCTCTTGGGCATAAGGATAAAGGGTGGACAGCAGGAACAGCACAAAGAAAATAGAGACGCTGAGGCGGTCTCGCTTCCTTGAAATTATGGATGGCGTTTTCATACAAAGTGCGTTGTTATAAGGAGCGGTAAAGGTACATATTTTACCCTAATTAGTTTTTGTCCATAAAGTCAGCGTTTTGAGAAGAGGCTGTATAGAAAGTTCGAATTCGAGGCTTGCGAAGGCTGAAATAGGTGAGTTTACTGAGGCAAATGCGATGTATTGAGCAACGCCGAAATAACTATTTTGAAGACAAGCGTAACGAAGAAGTCGGACTTTATAGACAGCCTCTAATTATGGGGCTTTGTTGAGCTCTCTTAATAGCGAATATCCTCCACGAGTGGTGTGGGGGTACACTCTGCTACTCCCTCTGAATCCACCTCTCCAATGGAGACCCGGTGGATGGTGTTGGGGGATATATCCGGTGCTGAGGTTTTGATTCTGATGTAGTTATCGGTCCATCCATAGAGGTATTCCCCTTTGGCCTCTTCAAAGAGCGCTGTTCGTCGGTCCCCTTTGTGGGAGCGGTAAAAGTCCATTTGCAACTGATTTGATAAGGTGTGGAGTTGCTTGCTGCGTTGTTGCTTGGTGGCAGGTGGTACCTTGGGCATGATTTTTAGGGCCGGTGTGTCGGGACGATCCGAGTAGGTGAACACATGGAGGTAGGAGAGGGGGAGGCGTTTTATAAAACGACAGGTGGTCTCAAAGTGGGCATCGCTCTCTCCGGGAAAGCCGGTGATCACATCTGCGGCGATGCAAGCGTGGGGGATCTGCTGCTTGATGTAGGTCGTCTTTTCATGGAACAGCTCGGTGTTGTACCTTCTTCTCATCTTTTGTAGCACCTCATCCGAGCCGCTTTGCAGGGGGATATGAAAATGGGGCATAATGACCTTTGATGCTGCCACCAGGTCGATGATGCGATGCTCCAACAGGTTGGGTTCGATGCTAGAGAGGCGTAGCCGTGTGATCCCTTTAAGCTGCTCCAGGGCACGTAGCAGATCGTACAAGGTTTCCCTGTTCCCCCTGCCAAAATCTCCCACATTTACACCGGTTAATACAATCTCTTTCACGCCTTCCTTTATGATTTGTTGTGCTTCGTGCAGTACATGGTCGATGGTGTCGCTGCGGCTTTTCCCCCTGGCAGCGGATACGGCACAGTAGGTACAGCGGTAATCGCATCCATCCTGAACCTTCAAAAAACTTCGGGTACGGTCGTTGAGAGAGTAGGCGCTGTGGTAACTCATCGTTGGGGAGGGAGCTGTTTCGTATACTCCTTCCAGAATCTCCGGAAGATGGTACTTTGTTTCGTTATTGGCCGTAAAGTCAATTTCGGGGAGTGCCTCTAACTCTTCTGCTCGCAATTGTACATAACAGCCCATGATGCCGACTTTGGCATTGGGGTTATTTTTTTTGAAATGGCGAGCCGCTTGTCGTGCTTTTTTCTCCGCCAACGAGGTTACCGTACAAGAGTGAATGATGTAATAGTCGGCGTTTTCTTCCGGGGGGATGATTTCGTATCCTTTCTCTGTTAGGGCGCGTCCGATTTCCGAACTCTCCGAGAAGTTTAATTTGCACCCCAACGTCTTAAAAGCTATTTTTATTTTTCCACGCTTCATCGAGGCAAAGGTAAGGCTATTCCCTTGGATTTCAGCTGAAATTCTTTTTTTTTAGACATGATGTGCAAGTCAAAGAAAACCATTAGCTTTGCAGGCTAATCTTAATATGAGAAACTATGGAAAAATTAGCTGTAGTGGCATTGGGAGGAAATGCACTGTTAAAGGCAGGACAAAAGGGTACCATTGAGGAGCAGGAGCAGAATGCACGTGTAGCTGCCGATAAATTGGTACAGCTTATTCGCCGTGACTATAATTTTGTGATTACCCATGGTAATGGCCCACAGGTAGGTAATATTCTGTTGTCAAACTCTGCAGGGAAACAGGTACATGGTTTGCCGGAAATGCCCTTGGATGTGAGTGTCGCCTATTCTCAGGGTTTTATTGGATATATTATCGAACAACAATTGCGAAATTCGTTGCGTGAGAATGATCTGCATCGGGATATTATCTCCATTATTACGCAGGTGGTTGTAAATAAGGAGGATCCAGCTTTCTCTAATCCTACAAAACCGGTGGGACCTTACTACTCTAAGGAGGAAGCGGAAAAAATGGCCAAGGCGACCGACTCGGTATATGCGGAAGATTCCAAGGGAAGAGGGTGGCGAAAGGTAGTGGCCTCTCCTCGGCCTCTGATTATTCATAATACCACTTCCATCGCTAAGATTGCCCGCTCGCACCATATCGTGATAGCCGTGGGTGGCGGTGGTATTCCCGTCTATTACAAAGAGCATAATAAACTTTCCGGTATCGATGCCGTGATTGATAAAGACCTGGCTTCTTCATTGTTGGCCCGCCAGATCAATGCAGATAAGTTTATTGTTCTTACCGATATTGACAAGGTGTGTGTCAATTTTAATACTCCGCAACAACGCTCTATTGATTCGATGACTATGTCGGAAGCAATGCGCTATATGGATGAAGGTCATTTTGCTGCTGGTAGCATGGGCCCCAAGGTGAGTGCGGCGATTCAGTTTGTGGAGAGCACCGGAAAAGATGCGATCATTACCAGTATTGAGAAGCTGGGAGTGGATGATGGTGGAACCCGGATTACATTTGCTTAATTTTATATTTTAATAGTTAACAAATAAATATTTTGTCGTATGGCTTTTAATTTAAGAAACAGAAATTTCCTTAAACTTTTGGATTTTACTCCGAAAGAGATTATGTTTATGCTTAATCTGGCTGCGGACTTGAAAAAAGCGAAGTATGCCGGTATGGAGCAGCCTCGTTTGAAAGGAAAGAATGTGGTTCTTCTTTTTGCAAAGGATAGTACCCGTACTCGTTGTGCTTTTGAAGTAGCCGCCCTTGACCAGGGGGCTGGTGTTACTTATCTTGGTCCCTCCGGTTCTCAGATGGGTAAGAAGGAGTCTATGAAGGATACAGCTCGTGTGCTGGGACGGATGTATGATGGTATTGAATACCGAGGCTTTGGTCAAGAGATCGTGGAAGAACTTGGAGCTCACGCCGGTGTTCCTGTATGGAATGGCCTTACCAATGAATTTCATCCGACCCAGATCCTTGCGGATTTCCTTACCATGATGGAACATTCAGATAAGCCTCTCTCTCAACTCTCCTTTGCCTATTTGGGGGATGCCCGTAATAATATGGGGAACTCCCTTATGGTAGGTGCTGCAAAGATGGGAATGGACTTCCGTGCAGTGGCTCCAGCTATCTGCCATCCGGATGAAGCCTTGGTGGATCAGTGTAAAGCGATTGCGAAAGAGACGGGTGCAACCATTACCATCACGGAGGATGTGGATGAAGGTGTTAAGGGCGTGGATTTCCTTTATACCGATGTGTGGGTCTCTATGGGAGAATCAGACGAAGCCTGGGCTGAGCGTATTGAGCAAATGAAGCCCTATCAGGTGAATATGGAGATGGTGAAAAAAACAGGTAACCCCGAGGTGAAGTTCCTCCACTGCTTGCCTTCCTTCCATAGCCGTGAAACAACTATTGGAGAAGAGGTCTTCCAGAAATTTGGCATGCCCGAATTGGAGGTGACTGATGAGGTTTTTGAATCGAAACATTCTGTTGTCTTTGATGAAGCAGAGAATAGACTTCATACCATCAAAGCAGTGATGGTTGCCACTTTGGGCGACTAATCGCGCGCTTTTTTTGCTATTTTTTGTGAGCCAACTCGCCAAGGGTTGGCTTTTTTTTAGCAGAAAATTCCCTTGGTAAGTATATTATTTCTATATTTGCTAATAATTGATTGGAATAGAAGTAACCAAAAAGTAATGATATGAAAAAAATTTATCTCGTATTAGTGATGTTAGTCGCTGTTGCATTTAGCTCGAATGCACAGAATTCAAGTTACCCTTGGGTCGTGGGAACCGGGGTGAACTTCGTTGACTTTATGACCCCTCAGTTGACGGTTTCTGCGAAATTGTCAGAGACAACCTGGGAAGGTCTTGTAAAAGGTTATCCAGCTCATATTAACGTGAGTAGATATCTCTTTAAAGGTTTCTCTCTGACCTTGGACTTTAACACGTTGTATATCCCTGAATTGGATGGTGATGGCAATGATAATCTGGCAAAATACCTGCCAAATTCGGCTTATATTACCCGTCTGAATAATTCTGATAAGTGGGCTGTAATCCGTACAAGAACAGAAGGGCTTCATGTAGGCTCTGGTCGTATGTATTATGGCCATCTGAGTCTCCAGTATAACTTTTTCAATGTTTTTCATGAGAAGCGCCTGAAAACAGAAAAGAGGAAGTTTATCGATGTCTTTGACCCTTATATCGTTGCCGGTATGGGAATGACAAGTATGTATGAGGACAATCAGGAGTCTAGTGTATTCCTTTCTCAGCAAACGGGTGTTGGATTTAATATCTGGGCCCATAAGAATGTGGGAATCTTCGGTGAGGGAGTTTATACCTACTTGTTTGAACGTGATGACTTTATGTCCTATAAGTTTGGGGTGAAATTCCGCTTTGGAAAAGATAAAGATATCGATAAGGATGGTGTTCACAATAAGAAAGATGCTTGTCCTGAAGAGCCCGGTCCCAGAAAATTAAAGGGATGTCCTGATTCTGATAACGATGGTATTCCTGATAAGGATGATAAGTGTCCTGAAGAAGCAGGCCTTCTCGAATATGAGGGATGTAATGATAGTGACGGTGATGGTGTTGCCGATTATAAGGATGATTGTCCTGAGGTAAAAGGTCTGAAAGATTTGGTTGGATGTCCCGATAGTGACGGTGATGGTGTTGCCGATAAGGATGATGATTGTCCTGATGTTCCCGGTACTAAGGCCTTCAAAGGGTGTGTCGATTCTGACGGTGATGGTGTTCCCGATAACTTGGATAAATGTCCTGATGTTAAGGGTTTGAAAGAGTTTGATGGTTGCATGGATACCGATGGTGATGGTATACCCGATAACCTGGATGAGTGTCCGGAGGAGGCCGGTATCAAGTCCCTTGCCGGTTGTCCAAAGATTACCGCTGAGGAGATCGATTCTATCTTTAATTACCATGCGAAGCATGTCTATTTCGATACCGATAAGGCTACTATTAAGGAAGTTTCCTATAAGAATTTGGATAAGATTTTGGAACTGCTTAACGAATATCCCGATGTGCGTCTCACCCTTGAAGGACACGCTGATATTCGGGGAACCCATAAGTATAACCAGAGCCTTTCCGAGGATCGTGCATTCTCCGTGTTGAAGTATTTTACCGATCGTGGAGTTTCTGCTTCAAGGTTTAAGACCAATGGATTTAGCTATGACCGTCCGGCTGCAACCAATAAGACCATAGAAGGTCGTGCAAAGAATAGGAGGACAGAGCTTCATATTATTGTGGAGAAATAGAGACCCGTAGAGGATCTTTTGTAACGCTTGAAAAGAGATTGCCTTCAATAAGGCAATCTCTTTTTTTATTGATCCTTGGCTGTTGGGAAGATTTGGAGCCTGCTATTTGTCGTGCACGATCCATGGTTTCGTTAACCCTATCAATGCAAAGGTATCGTTCCTACGAGGTTTACCCTTTATGGGGTATTGAGCTTCTTTAATTCGTGATTTGTAATTGCTTACCTCTTCGTCACGTTAACACATTACTCCATTAACCCTATAGCTCCCCTTTTTCGATAGCAGAGACAATGATTTCAATGTGTTGATCCTCTCCGGTGGAGTCGTAGGTATTTTTTAGGTTGTAGCCCCAAAGCCTGGCCATGCTTTGCCAAAAGAAGGCAGAGAATCCACCCCGGAAGTTTTTGAGAACCTCATAGGAAGACTGTTTACACTCCCTGTCAATTAGTTTAATAAGGACTTTCCCCTGGCGAAAGTTGAGACGTTTGATCTCTTCTCCATATACGCTCATTAACTCCTCTTCGATCTGTTTGAAATAGATTTTTTGTGCCTTTTTATTGTCTGCTAAGCTATCTAGAAGGGGGGCGTAGTCGTTTAGTTTCTTTCCGGCCTCTTTTGCATAGGGAAAGACTCTCTTCACATCCCTTACCAAACGGGTGTATCTTCGCTCGGCCCTGCGGGTGGAGAAGGAGGGAGGTTTGTAGCAGGTGATTTCACAGACAGGGAGCTCCACAAGGAATAAGGTGTCTCCGTCAAGGGCTTGTGCACGCATAATGATGAGCGTGTCCGCATTGTGTTGTCCCCAAACAGCTGTTGCCGCTCCCATTAAGAGCATAAGCACAAACAAGTATCCTTTTTTTCTCATTAAGAAACGGAAATCAAGAACTATGCCAACTCCTTTTCGTCGGGGGATCTCTCTGTTTTGTAGAATCCCTTGAAAGCGTATTTTAGGTCTTATGGAGAAGTTGCCCTTTTCTGTTTGTTTTGTGGGAGACCACTTTTTGAGGCAAGGGGCTTAACAGGCCTAATTGTATTAAGCTGTTCGGAGCTTTTCTGCTGAGACTTTACGCAATTTCTTCTCTACGTAGGACTTGGTGATTCGGAGTTTATTCTTCGTGAAGTCTCCGGGTAGTTCAAACATGGCATCAGTTAGGACAGCTTCCATTAAGGAGCGTAGTCCGCGAGCGCCCAATTTAAACTCAATGGATTTATCTACCACAAATTCCAATGCCTTTTTGTCGAAGGAGAGTTCAATGTCATCCATCTCGAAGAGCTTGATATATTGTTTGGTTAGGGCATTTTTGGGTTTGGTGAGAATTTTTGTGAGCGCCTCTTTGTCGAGGGGGCTAAGGTAGGAGATGACGGGGAGCCGTCCAACAATTTCCGGGATGAGTCCAAATGATTTCACATCTTGAGGAGCGATATATTGGAGCAGATTTTCCCGGTTAATAGTCTCTCTGTTCTTGGAGGCATTATATCCTACCACATTGGAACGTAGTCTGTTGGCAATTTTTTTATCGATGCCATCGAAGGCTCCACCGGCAATAAAAAGGATATTGGAGGTGTCTACACGGATCATCCTTTGTTCCGGATGTTTTCGCCCTCCTTGAGGAGGTACATTGACAATGGATCCCTCCAGGAGTTTTAACAGTGCTTGTTGAACGCCTTCTCCGGAGACGTCGCGGGTAATGCTGGGGTTATCACCTTTACGGGCAATTTTATCGACTTCATCAATGAAGACGATACCTCGTTCTGCTTCCTTTACGTTGTAATCGGCAGCTTGAAGGAGTCTTGAAAGGATACTCTCTACATCCTCTCCCACATAACCTGCCTGGGTGAGTACGGTAGCATCTGCAATGGCAAAGGGGACGTTAAGCATTTTGGCGATGGTGCGGGCGAGGAGGGTCTTCCCCGTTCCGGTTTCACCTACAATAAGGATGTTGGATTTTTCAATTTCCACCTCATCTACATCTCGATCTTCTTGGTAGGAGATGCGCTTGTAGTGGTTGTATACGGCTACACTAAGAATCCGCTTAGCCTCTTCTTGTCCAATGACATATTGGTCAAGAAACTCTTTTATTTCAGAAGGGGTGAGTAGTTCAAAATCTTCTAGCTCTTCCTCCCCCCTTTCAATACTATGTTGATGAAGTTCCTCTTGTACGATAATTTTTGCTTGATGAATACAATATTCACAGATCATGGCATCTACTCCCGAGATGAGAATATCCACCTCTTCTCTGAGCCGTCCACAGAACGAGCATTTATCACTGGTCTTGGTCATTTCTTCTTCTTTTGGATCGTCGTTGTGTTGTAGAAAGGCTTATGCTTTCACCGTTTTTCACGGAGTGTTAACCCTCTTTGGTTAGCACTTCGTCAATCATGCCGTAGCTTTTTGCCTCTTCGGCACTCATCCAGAAGTCTCGGTCGCCATCGGCCCATATTTTATCATAGGGCTGTCCGGAGTGTCTGGCGATGATGGTGTAAAGCTCCTCTTTTATCTTTCGAATTTCACGTGCTGTAATTTCGATATCAGAGGCTTGTCCTTGAGCACCGCCCAGTGGTTGGTGGATAAGAACACGAGAGTGGGGGAGTGCAGAACGTTTTCCTTTGCTTCCGGCACAGAGCAAGACGGCCCCCATGGAGGCTGCCATCCCGGTACAGATGGTGGCGATATCCGGGGAGACATACTGCATGGTGTCGTAAATACCAAATCCCGCGTAAACGCTTCCCCCCGGAGAGTTTAAGTATATGGTGATATCCTTTGCCGGATCCGCCGACTCCAGAAAGAGAAGCTGTGCCTGAATGATGTTGGCCACGTTGTCATCAATGGGAACACCCAAGAAGATGATGCGATCCATCATAAGCCGACTGAAAACATCCATGGTGGCCACGTTCATCTGCCGCTCTTCGATGATGGTAGGGGAGATGTAATGGTTGTATATTGAGGTGTATTGATCTAATGTTAAAGAGCTTATCCGCTGATCTTTCGTGGCAAACTTTCTAAATTCATCCATCGTTCTACTGGTTTTTTTGTGCATGTATTTGGGCGATCATCTCTGAGAATGCATCATAGGATACCTCCTCTTCTACAACGTTGAGGTTGTTTTTTAAGATGGAAGTGAGGCGTTGTTCCAGCAGGTGGTCATGGATGCTTTTTACCTGTTCCTGGTTTTGCAGCAGGCTTTGCATAATCATCTCCATCCGTTCTTTATCCTCTTCGCTCTCCTCCTCCTTGGCAGGGAAGAGTCCCTTGATATGATCTCGAATGTCTTCCTCTTTGATGGCCAGCTCCGGGTAGTCTTTGGTGAGCTCTTTTTCGATCAGGTTCCAACGGAGGGATTTGGTGAAGCTATCCATCTGACTCTCCAGTTGCTCCTCTGTGATCTTCTCTTCGTTGGTGGCCATGATCCAGCGTTTCAGGAACTCTACGGGAAGCTCAATGTCTGTTTTCTCGATGAGTGCATCAATGCAGTTGTTGAGGAAGTGTCGATCTGATTCCGAAGAGTAGGAGATAGCGATATCCTTTTTGATGCGTTCACGGAGTGCGGTTTCATCGGCAATCTCATCCTGGGGATAGACCTTCTTGAAGAGCTCTTCGTTCATCTCCGCTTTTTCATGGCGGGTGATACCGGTAATGGTGGTTGCAAAGGTTGCCTTTAAATTTTCAGCTTCCTCCTTCTCAATGTTGAGCATTGCGGCTACATCGGTAGCATTTTTGATGGCGTGCATAGGATCAAATTTAACGATGCTACCCACCGTCTTCCCGATGAATTTTTTCTTTATGGTTTTGAGCTGTATCTCCTCCAGGGAGAGGGATGCGCTGTGTTGAATTCCTCCTTCGAGCACCTCTCCCTCTTCGTCCAGTTGTTGAAAATCACACTTTAGCAGATCCCCTTCTTCCACACTCTCTACCTCAACGGTTGTCCCGTTTCGTTTAAGGAGATGGTCAATGTATTCATCCACTTTATCCTCTTCAATGGCGATGGAAGTGTAGGTTACCGCTGTATTCTGATCCAATGCAATCGTAATGTCAGGCTTCAGTCCGAGGTCGAAATAGTAGGTGAAATCTTTTTTATGATCCAAATCCATGGGGGGTGTTTTCTCCATGTTGGGTAGGGGCTCTCCAATGATATTGATCTTTTCCTCTTCCAGATAGGCTGTGATCTTTTGTGAAAGTAGTTTATTCACTTCATTCGCAGTGATGGCTTTTCCATACATTTTTTTGATGATTCCCAAAGGAACTTTTCCGGCGCGGAACCCCGGTATATTGGCTTTTTTCCTGTAATCTTTAAGTTGTTCTTCAACGTTGTGAATATAATCACTTTCAACAATTTCAACCTTCAGGGTCGCTGTGAGTGTACCCGTATTTTCTTTCGTAATAAGCATTGGAAAATTCTTAATGAATAATAATGACTTTATGAGCGTTTGGATCGCTAAAAAAAAAAGTGCGGATGAAGGGACTCGAACCCCCACGCCTTTCGGCACTAGATCCTAAGTCTAGCGCGGCTACCAATTACGCCACATCCGCAGTGAATGGCCCTTTTCGGGGGTGCAAATATACGATTTTTTTTAAATGGAGATCAATGGGATTATTTTTATTGTTTTTTGAGGGGAAAAATGGGCATTTTTTTGCCTATAACGATCCTACTTCAGCGAGTGTTGAAGCGAGAGATCTGGGGTGAATGTTCTCCAGTAACGGCGGAGGGAGCTGTTTTTTAGAGCTTCTCGTAAAGTATTTGGTGAATGTCTGTTCGTAAGTTTTCTCTGACAATCAGGTCGTTGTTGGAGTCCGGGTAGGTTCTGTTGGAGAGGAAGACATAGACCAGTTTCTTCTCGGGATCGCCCCAAAAGTAGGTTCCGGTAAAACCGCTGTGTCCAAAGCTGGAGGGAGAGGCCCCTTTGCATACGGCTTTTCCCTCGTAGAAGTTCAACAGGGGCTTATCAAATCCGATTCCCCGTCGATTTTTGTTGAGAGGGAATTGACAGGTGGTGAACTCCCGAACGGTAGCAGAGTCTAATACTTGTATCCCTGCGTAGTTTCCGTATTGGATAAGGCATTGCATAAGGACACCGAGATCATGGGCGTTGCTGAAGAGTCCGGCGTGTCCGGAGACACCTCCCAGAAGTGCCGCGTTAGGATCGTGTACCGTCCCCCGAATAATTCCGTTTCGAAACCCCTCCTCCTTTTCCGAGGGTACGATGTGCTCTTTGTGGTACCAGGATAGCGGGTGATAGCCGATATGGTGGAGTCCTAGCGGCTCATAAAACATTTGCTGCACATACTCTTCCAGTGGTTTGTTGGTGACCTGTTCGATGGCGCGGTGTAGTAGGATAAACCCCAGGTCACTGTATTTGTAGGCGTTGGTGGGGCGTAGCGTTGATGCTTTGATGCTGTCGTAGATAACCAGGGGGAAATTGTTATCCAGAAAGAGGTGGTCGTTGATAAAGATGGAGTGGGTGGGGTCGGGCTGGGTGGTGTAAAATTCTGGTGAGGGGAGGCCGTCGGGGTCAAGGGTGTTTTTGTGGAAAGGACGCCAAGCCTGAAATCGCCCCTGATGAGCCATAATATCCCGGATGATAAGCTCTCTTTTGTCGCTCTCCCGCAGGTCGGGAAGATAGTTAGAGAGCCTTTGGTCGATATCCATGAGTCCCTCTTCGTAGAGCTTCATAACGGCTAAGGTGGTGGCGGCCACTTTGGTGATACTGGCCACATCGTAGATCTCTTCGTCTCCGATGGGCTGCTTTTTCTGATAGGTTTGGTAGCCATAGGTTTTGTCAATGATCACATTTCCGTCTTTGGCTACCCATAGTTGGCATCCCGGGAGTCCTTTCTCCTTTATAGCCTTGTGGATAAGGCTGTCGATGGGGCGCAAAATCTCCTGATAGCTACCCTCTTCCTCAAGGCATCCGTAGCGAAGCGTATTGATGGCCTTTCGTTGTAGTCCAAAGCCCTCTTTCAGTGAGTCGTTGATGCTTACGGGAAGCACTCCCGTTATGGGGGAGGCTCCAAAGATGGCCTGAACCCACAGGTCATTGGCCGTGGCATTATCTTCGTAGGAGAGGAGCAGGGCATCCGCCGGAATTTGCTGGAAGTGCATCAGGCCATAGGGTGAACCAACGTAGGTTACGATTAATCGGTGCTTCTCTTTCAACTGTTGTAGGCGTTTTTGTAACTGGGGCGTGATACCGTAGCCGGTGCCCATCTTCTGGCCGGAAGTGTGGATGGAAATGAGGATGGTTTGGTAGGAGGATAGGGTCTTTAACAAGCTGTCCCAATGGGCCGGGTTGGGGGTGAGGGTCGTTTGATAGGGATCCACGGGTAGGTATCGTGCAATGAGTTGCTCAAGGGGAGTGTTTGGTAGGTCACTGATTTGTAGATACGCCGTTTTTCCCGCTTCGGTGGTTTTTAGGGGGATAAGATGATCCGGATCCTTTAACAGGGTAATGGATGATTGGTAGATCTCTCGGATAAGTGGTTGGTAAGAAGGGGCGTTAACTTTCGCTGTGACCTCTGCCGGTTTGGTGGGGGTGTAACGGTGAAGTCCTGCACGGTATTTGGCCGTTAGGACTTTTCGGCATCGTCGATCCAATTCGGCGAGCGCTTCTTTATCCTGTTTAATCTCTTTTTTGATGAGTTTAATGGCTTGGGGGACATCCAAGGAGAGCAGTAAGATATCGTTTCCTGCCAGATAGGCTTCTCGTTCGGTCTCTCCTGGTTTGAAGTACTTGGTGACACCGTTCATATCGAGGGCATCGGTAACCTTTAGTCCGTTGAATCCCAGGGAGTCGGTCATGAGTTTTGAGACAATGTTATGGCTGAGGGTTGAGGCCCTGTTTGCTCGCTTTTCGTAGAGTGGGATGTAGAGGTGTGCGGTCATAATTCCGCCTAGCCCGGCTTTTATCATCTGTTTAAAGGGGTAGAGTTCCAAGGAGTCCATGCGGCGCTTATGGTGGTTTAGTAAGGGAAGGGTGTAGTGGGAGTCGGTATCGGTATCGCCATGGCCGGGAAAGTGTTTTGCCGTGGCGATGATCTGATGATCCTGGAGCCCTTTCATGTACATGATGCTCTTTTGCGCCACCTTTTCCCGGTTCTCTCCAAACGACCGGGTATTAATGACCGGGTTGGCAGGGTTGGAGTTGATGTCGGCCACCGGCGCAAAGTTGATGTGGGTGCCTATCATCTTCAGTTGTTCCGCAATATCGCATCCCATTTGGTAGATGAGGCTGTCATTGGGGATGGCACCCATGGTCATCTGTTTGGGATAGGAGATGGTAGAGTCGAGGCGCATGCCCAGTCCCCATTCGGCATCCAGGGCGATCAGTAGGGGCACTTTGCTCATGGCTTGCCAATGGTTGGTGAGGTGTGCCTGGCGTGCCGGACCTCCTTGAAAAAAGCATAACCCTCCGATATGGTGTTTTTTGATGATTTTGCTGATCCCTTTATAGTACTTTTTATCCCTATTGCTGTAGGTACGAATAAAAATGAGTTGTGCGATTTTCTCCTTCACAGAGAGCTCATTCATCACGGAATCCACCCACTGTTCACATGCTTGTGTCGGTGCTTGTGCGGTCGTCCGGTACCCTGAAATAAGGAAAAATAGTAGAAAAAAAAATAGGAATCTGTAGTGTCTCATGGTCTCTTTTCGCTTTGAGGCACAAAAGTATGGATTTCTTTGTTTTTTACGTCTCGTTGAAAAAAACTAACAACTAAAAGTTGAAAATTAAGAATTAACAACTAAAAAATCTTAGATTTGTACGAAAATCAAGAAACATGGAAATAGCACAGTTACGGGAGATTGCTTCGCAGGTGCGGAGAGATGTTGTGAGGATGGTTCATGGCGCAAAATCGGGTCATCCCGGGGGGTCTTTGGGAAGTTGTGACCTTCTCGTGGGACTCTATTTTGAGGTCATGAAATGTGATCCCCAGTCGTTTGCGATGGATGGAACCGGGGAAGATATGTTTTTTCTTTCCAATGGGCATATTTGTCCGGCCTGGTACAGTGTTCTTGCCAGAAGAGGATTTTTTCCATTGGAAGAGTTGGCAACGCTTCGTCAGTTAGGGTCGCGTTTACAGGGACATCCCTCTACGGTAGATCTGTTGCCCGGCGTTCGGTTTGCCAGTGGTTCGTTGGGTCAGGGGGTCTCTGTTGCCATCGGTGCTGCCCAGGCGAAAAAGATTAATGGTGATACTCACACTGTTTTTTGTCTTACCGGTGATGGTGAGTTGCAAGAAGGGCAGGTGTGGGAAGCCGCTATGTATGCTTCTGCAAAAAAGGTAGATAACTTGGTTGTCATTACGGATTATAATCAAAAACAGATTGATGGTCCTCTTGACGAAGTGCTTGATATGCAGGATATGGCCGCCAAGTGGCGTGCCTTTGGATGGGAGGTGCTTACCATGCAGGGGAACGATATGAGCGATGTGGTGCGTGTGTTGAAGGATGCTCGGGCGCGTTCCGGCAAGGGGAAGCCTCTTTTCATCCTTGCGCATACCGAGATGGGGGCCGGTGTAGACTTTATGATGGGATCCCATAAGTGGCATGGTGTCGCTCCCAATGATGAGCAACTTGCTGCCGCATTGAATCAAATTCCTGAAACCCTGGGAGATTATTAATACAAATACAGTGATACATCGCGTGTTGAAAAAGTTTTTTTTCCTACTCTTTCTGTCTGTTTTTTGGGGGGCGAGCAGCTACGCTCAAGAGCCGGAAGAGGCTCCACCTCCGGTTACCAGAATTCTTTTTGTCTTTGATGGTTCCTATAGCATGTTTGGCCAGTGGCAGAGTGATGTGAAGATAAATATTGCCCGGAAACTGATGTCGAACCTGTTGGATAGCCTTGCCTCGGTGGAGAATCTTCAATTGGCCCTGCGGGTTTATGGCCATCAACATCAATATCCACCTCAAGTGTGTAATGATACCCGTCTAGAGGTGCCCTTTGGCTATAAGAATACCGGAAGGATAAAACAGAAGCTGGAGCGCTTGATTCCCAAGGGTACAACGCCTATTGCTTATGCGCTTTCACAAGTAGAAAAAGACTTTCCCCCCTGTAGTAATTGCCGGAATATTGTGATTCTTATTACGGATGGAATAGAGGAGTGTGACGGTGACCCTTGTGCGGTTTCTCGTGCTTTACAGAAGAAGGGGATCACTCTAAAGCCTTTTGTGATAGGTATCGGAAGGGATTTTAGTAAGGAGTTTGAGTGCGTGGGAACCTATTTTGATGCTTCGGGGGAAGTGGAGTTTTCCAAGGCGCTGAAAATCGTGATCTCACAGGTATTGAACTCCACCACTACCCAGGTAAATCTGCTGGATGACTACAATCGTCCTACGGAGACCAATGTAAATATGTCTTTTTATGACCACGTGTCAGGTAAGCTGGTCCATAATTATATCCATACGTTTAATGCCAATGGGGTGCCGGATACCCTCTATCTGGATCCGCTGATGACCTATGACATGGAGGTGCATACCATTCCTTCGGTTCGTAAGGAGAATGTGGAGATTGTCGCAGGGCAGCATACCACCATTGCCGTTCCTGCAGGGCAGGGAGGGTTGCGCTTGGTTGTGGGTAACAACAGTAAGAGTGTGAAGGATATGAAATGTATTGTGCGAAAGGCGGGGGATATGGAGACCTTGAATGTGCAAACTTTTGGTACTGTTGAGTATTATCTTACCGGTTATTACGATTTGGAGATTTTGAGTACACCACGGATTTATGTGGATTCTGTGAGGGTTACCCAGAGCCATACCACCTCTGTGGAGATGCCCCTTCCCGGTATTGCCGTGTTGCGAAAATCGGTGAAAGGGTATGGTAGTATTTACCTCGACGAGGGGGAGAAACTGGAGCATGTGTATAACCTTCAGGAGAATGATTTACAAGAATCGCTTTTGCTGCAACCTGGTAATTACAGGGTGATATTTCGTTCTCGATTTTCTTCGCAAAACCGATACACCATAGAGAAACGCTTTTCGGTGAAGAGTGGGATTACAACTAATGTTAAACTTTTTTCAAATTAATGAGAGATGATAAAGAGAGTTGCCTTCAAAGAGAAAAAAGATACGCGTTCCGGTTTTGGGAAAGCATTGGAGAGGCTGGGAGAGGAGAATCCTGATGTGGTTGCACTGTGTGCAGACCTTACCGGCTCGTTGAAGATGGACGCTTTTGCCGCCAAATATCCCGAACGTTTTTTCCAAGTGGGAATTGCCGAGGCGAATATGGTGGGGGTTGCTGCCGGTTTGGCCAATGCCGGAAAGATTCCCTTCACGGGTACATTTGCCAACTTCTCCTCTTCGCGCGTGTATGATCAGATTCGACAATCGGTGGCCTATTCTCAAAAGAATGTGAAATTGTGTGCTTCGCATGCAGGAGTTACCCTCGGAGAGGATGGCGCAACGCACCAAGTGCTTGAAGATATTGGGATGATGAAGATGTTGCCGGGGATGACGGTGATCAACCCCTGTGATTATCATCAAACCTACCTCGCTACGCTGGCCATTGCTGCCTATCAAGGGCCTGTTTACCTTCGTTTTGGAAGACCGGCAGTTCCCGTGTTTACCGATCCGAACACGCCCTTTATTATCGGGAAGGCCATAACCATGCATGAAGGAACGGATGTGACCGTTGTGGCTACCGGGCACCTGGTTTATGAGGCTCTGAATGCGGCCTACGCTTTGGAGGCGGAGGGGGTTTCCGTAGAGGTATTGAATATCCATACGATTAAGCCGTTGGATGAGGAGGCGATTCTTCGTTCCTTAGCCAAAACGGGATGCTTGGTGAGCGCGGAAGAGCACCAGATGAATGGTGGCCTTGGCGACTCTGTGGCCCAACTGCTTGTGCGAAAACATCCTGCTCCCATGGAGTTTGTGGCCGTTGATGACCAGTGGGGGCAGAGTGGTACTCCCGCAGGGTTGATGGATCATTATCGCCTGAATGAATTGGCTATCATGGAAGCTGTTAAACGTGTAATAAAAAGAAAATAATGAAGGTATCTGTAGAGATGAGCTACTATCCGCTCAATACATCGTTTATTCCTAAAATTAAGGATTTTATTGATCGACTAAACCAATATCCGGCGCTTACGGTGAATACCAATACCATGAGTACGCAGGTTTTTGGTGAGTATCGGGAGGTGATGGAGATCCTCACCAAGGAGATTGAGGCCTCTTTTGAGAATCCGCACTCTGTTTTTGTGATGAAAATCATTAATGCAGACTTGAAACCATGATCGTGGGGAGTATTTTCCATGCGTTGTGGCAAAATATTTTGGATACTTCCTGGCTGGAGGTGGTGGCCGTTTTACTGGGGATTGCCAGTGTGTGGTATGCCCGAAAGGAGAATATCCTGGTATATCCCACAGGGATTATAAGTACGGCAATTTATGTTTTCATCTGTTTCGGTGCCAAACTCTATGCGGATGCCGGGATCAACTTCTACTATGCCGCTGCAAGTATTTATGGTTGGTATGCGTGGACACACCCTGCCGAGGATGGAAAGAGCCTTGAGATCTCGGTGAATGGCCGACGGGAACAGTGGCTATGGATTCTCGTGGCCATGGGGAGTTATGCGCTCATCTTTTCTACGCTGTGGATCTTCAAAAGGGGGGATGAGGATTATATGAACTCCTATCTTCCCTTTACCGATTCGTTTACGACGGCTCTGTTTCTTGTGGGCATGATCTTAATGGCGCGTAAGAAGGTAGAAAACTGGATCTATTGGATCATTGCCGATGTGGTGAGTGTCCCTCTTTATGTGTATAAAGGGCTTGTTTTTACAGGATTACAGTATTTTATCTTTCTGGTATTGGCTGTTTTTGGACTGATTGAGTGGCGACGTAAATACCGCTTGCAGCAGGAGGGGGTGACCGTTTGATCCGCATTGCCATCACCGGGCCGGAGTCTTCCGGTAAAACTACGTTGGCCGCTGCGCTCGCCGCCCATTATCAGAGCCATTGGTGTCCGGAGTATTCCCGCGACTACTTGGCTGCCAGCGGGACTGTTTACACCCTATCGGATGTTGTTGCCATTAATGAGGGGCAGCTTCATCGGATGGCCGATTTTGTGCGGTTGCATGCGGAGGAGCCATTTTTGTTTTTTGATACAGAGACGGTGGTGAACCGCATATGGGCTGAAAAAAAGTTTGGTGTTTGTCCCCAAGCGATTTTAGAAACGGCTCAACAGCCCCGTTTTGACCTTTACCTGCTCTGTTATCCCGACATTGATTGGGAGGAGGATCCCCTTCGTGAGGATCCCTTCAATAGGATGGAGCTTTTTGAGGCCTATGTCTCGGTGTTGACGGAGATTGGAGCGGTTTATGAGGTGATCAAAGGGAAAGGAGAGCAACGGTTGATGCAGGCTGTCCGTCTTATTCATGATCACTGCATGTAGGATCTATGAGAAGCTATTGATAACGCGAATTTATGGAGAGAAAGCATATCTTATTTCTTCCTCGCTGGTATCCTTATGAGGATGACCCCATGTTTGGTCTTTTTGTAAAGCGCCATGTACAGGCGGTGTTGCCCTATCACGAGGTATCGGTATTGATGGTTCATCCCGTAGTGGATTTGCCGGAGATCTATCGTGAGACGGAGGGGGATGAAGAGGGGATCTATACGGTTCGGGTATTTTTTCGCGTTCCCTCAGAGGGCCTCTCTCTGCTTGCAAGGGGGAGGAGTATGATGCGGTTTTGGGAGGCCGCAAAGAGGGGGTTAAAGAGGATCGAGGCGCGAAAGGGATTGCCCCATATAGCCCATGTTCACGTGCTTACAAGACACGGTGTATTTGCGCTTTGGATGAAGAGACGCTTCCGTATTCCTTATGTGATTACGGAGCATTGGTCGCGCTATCTACACCATTCCGCCAGCTATTCGGGGATGCTGAGAAAGTGGTTTACGCGCTTGGTGGTTCGCCATGCAGAGGGCGTTGCGCCAGTCTCTCGTGATTTGCAAAAGGCCATGCTAAGTCATGGGCTTAAGAATGACCATTATGAGGTGATCTATAATGTGGTGGATACCGACTGCTTTGTTCCTGTGGATAGGCCCCCTTCTACATCGGTTCACCGATTTGTGCATGTGAGTTGTTTTGAAGATCGTTCGAAGAATATCTCCGGAATTCTTGCTACGCTGAAGGCGTTGGCCACGGTGCGGACGGACTGGCAGTGTACCTTTGTGGGTACGGGTGAGGATTATGAATCACTTATGGCGTATGCAGCGGAGCTGGGGCTTACCCCCGAGCATGTGCGTTTTACGGGGATGCTGGAGGGGGATGCGTTGGTACAGGCCATTCAGGAGGCGGCATTTTTGATCCTTTTTAGCCATTACGAAAATATGCCGGTGGTGATTGCGGAGGCCTTTGCTTGTGGAAAACCGGTGGTGGCCACCCGTGTGGGTGGAATCCCGGAGGTGGTGAATGAGGAGCGTGGCTTGCTGGTAGAGGCCGGCGCTGAACAGGCTTTTCGAGAGGCCTTGGCGTTCATGCTTGATCATCATACAATGTACGATGCAGAACAGATACGCCTGTTTGCCCTCTCCCATTTCTCCTCTCCTGAGGTGGGGAGACGGTTGAATGACTTTTATGGCCGGGTGCTACTACCTCCTCGTTAAATAGAGGCTGTCCATAAAGTCAGCGTTTTGAGCAGCGGCTGTATAGAACGTTCGAATTCGAGGCTTGCGAAGGCTGAAATAGGGGAGTTTACCAGGGTAAGTGACCATTTGGAAGAGAAGCGTAACGAAGAAGTCGGACTTTATAGACAGACTCTAAATGGCCTTTTTCTGTGATCTCCCAAAGGTTAAGAACGTTAATGGCTTGATGGGGTGTAACATAGGGTCTGCTGAGAATAGCAGACCCTAAGATAAAGAGCTTCTCTCAATTTCTCTTTATGTACGTATTCCCCTCTTTGTCGACCTGAAAGCGGTGTGAGAAGAGGCCGGGGGAGAGTGATAACTACCTCTTTAAAATGGCATCAAGGACTTTTTGCTTATCTAACTTCTTGGTGCAGAAAAACCAATCTTTACAATCCAGTTCACTGTCCTCTACGCGCTCTTGAGCTGTTCCACATGAACCGGCAGGGCCTACAATAACATCATCACCCGGTCGCCAATCGGCGGGTGTTGCCACCTGAAACTTATCGGCTGTCTGTAGAGCAATAACCACACGGTAGAGCTCATCAAAATTGCGTCCCAGGCTTAGGGGGTAGTAAATGATGGTGCGAATGATCCCCTGAGGATCGATAACGAATACGGCACGAACGGCCTTGGTGCTATCTTCGTTGGGCTGAATCATCCCATATTTCTGTGCTACCTCCATGGTGATGTCTTCTATCAACGGAAAATTTACCGCTACATTCTTCATCCCTCGGTACTCAATCTTCTCTTTGATGGTGCGTAGCCAGGCAATGTGGCTGTATAGACCGTCAATGGAGAGTCCTACCAATTGGGTATTTGCTTCTGCAAATTTCTCTTCCATGGTTGCAAAAGTCATAAACTCTGAAGTACAAACCGGTGTGAAGTCTGCGGGGTGGCTGAACAGGATGACCCAACTTCCTTTGTAATCGGATGGAAAGTTGATTTCTCCCTGGGTGGTTACTGCATTGAATTGGGGGGCGGGATCGCCGATTCTTGGCATGTTTACGGTGTTTTCTAGGTTGTTTTCCATAGCTAATAATTTTTTATCTGTTATAAATTGTTTTGATGGGGCAAATCTAGGTTGTTAAGTATTTATAAATTTTATAGCTATATTAATATTACTTATAATAATAAAAGGTAAATTTGACACTGTTTATGATCAATGTGAATTCTTAATCGAGGAAAACTTATGCAAATCAATCAATTACATTATTTTGTCGTTTTGGAGAAGTATGGAAGTTTTTCTAAGGCAGCTGAGAAGTTGAATATCTCTCAGCCGGCCCTCTCTTTGCAGATGCAGCGCCTGGAAGAGGAGTTGGGCTATAAATTACTCAATAGAAATAGGAAGCCCTTTTGTTTGACTGCTGAAGGGACTCTGTTCTTGGAGAGAGCTTGCCGGATTGTGAATCTGGTGGATGGGTTGTATCACTTAGCTATTGAAACGGCAGAAGAGGTGTCCGGATACTTACGGGTGGGAATTATTCCTACGGTTGCACCCTACATCGTTCCTCTTTTTATGAATACATTGTTGGCTTCGTATCCCAAACTACACCTGGAGATCATGGAGTTGAAGACGGAGGAGATTACCAATAAATTGAAGCGTGGGGATATTGATTGTGGCCTATTAGCTACGCCCATAAAGAATAATAAGTTATTGAAACGCCCTCTTTTTTATGAACGCTTCTACCTCTATGTATCGGATAAACACCCCCTGTATGCCAAAGAGAAGGTCTCTATTATGGATATCAATTTAAATGAATTGTGGTATTTACAAGAGGGAAATTGTTTTCAAAACCAGGTGGACTCCATTTGTCAACTAGCGGGTCAGACCGACAAGGAGCAGCATTTGGTGTATCTTTCCAACTCCATAGAGTCGCTTCGAAGGATTGTAGAGCATAAAAATGGAATTACCTTTATTCCCGAGTTGGCGACCATTAATGTGCCGTCTGATTTGGAAGATTTGATTAAACCGATTGGGGATAGTTCACCGTTGCGGGAGATAAGCATGGTTACAACCGCATGGAATACCAAAGAGCGGCAGGTGGAGGCTTTAACGGAGATGATTTTACAAAATATTCCCAAGTCCATGCGGGTAAAACCTGAGGGCTTTATTCTTGATACCCTCGTATAAATCCTTTTATGAGCAGCGATTGGGGAGGAGCATGCAGGTGAATCCTCTTTCGTGTATAACAGCACCATATCACGAATTCTCAAAGAGTCTCGTAGGAGCGGCACCTTTTTTGATCTTGCCTGCATCATCATAAATTTCATCACCCGGAAATATTTCGTCACCAGAATAATTATTTAAAATATCTTCTTTTATTACTATGCCAATATTGATTCCTTTTTTTGTCTTCCATTCAATAAAAGCAGTAAAAGAGCTGACATATTCTGCTGGTGTTATGACAATATATTCATAAGAAGGTAATTGGCCTGTACTTGTAATGCTTTCAATAATATTGGGCGAAGACTTGTACAAAATAATATCCTGCTTGTTTTCAACAAGACCAGACAAGATTTCATCATAGATAATTTGATTTTTTGAA
This sequence comes from Bacteroidota bacterium, assembly GCA_002748065.1. Classification (GTDB taxonomy): domain Bacteria; phylum Bacteroidota; class Bacteroidia; order Bacteroidales; family BM520; genus BM520. The sequence continues at coordinate 2,559 of PDRJ01000024.1, read as the reverse complement.
AGCCGATTGATTTTACCAATTCCATTTGAATATCCTGAAGTCAATGCAAGTGAAATATCCATCGAAGTAAAAAAGTTGAGTTGTCCCGTTGAAGGAAAATATTCAAATGGACAAATTTCAAGTGTAACAATGTTGTTGCCGCCATCAAAATACCCCTGATGTACAACCTTTATGGGTTCCGCTGGCCAGGCATTTTCAGAATTATAAATATTAGGATCCGGATTCACAAATTCAGGAATGGGACATCCGGTACATGTTGGTATTGGATGTTGAGCCGGGAAAACTCAATAATTTGTTGATAATGTTTCAACAGAAACATTAGTAAGGGAAATATTATTAACGGCTTCTCCCGGTGGGATTATAAGTTTAATTGATTTTACCGGTAGTGCTGGTTTACCAGTATCAGATACATGATTAAAATCAGGCAATTTTACTTTGGTATATCTATAACTGTTTTCAGCTACTTCATCGTTGAATGAAAGATTCAGAGATGAAAAATTTACCGTATGTGTTACTTGAGAAATCACCAATATAGGAATTGTTAAAAATACAATAAGGATTATAAGACTAATTTTTTTTCGTGATATATATTTTTGTTTAGTAGTTGTTTATTTAATAATTATCATTCCTGTTTCATTTATCATATTATAGCCAGAAATACGAAAAAAATACAACCCAGGTTTGAAATTATCTGCACTAATAGTCATATGGCTTTTCCCTTCAATATTTAATTCCTCCATTTTTTGTCCCACCATATTAAACAATTCAAAACTTTGGAAATTAAAATTCTGGTTATTAAATTCAATTACGCTAATGTCAGTTATTGGATGTGGAAAAATTCGTACATTATGAATACTTTGTTTAGGTTCGTCAACGGACGTAAATACTGGAAAGCAAGTGCTGAACTCAGGATTTAAGAATTTTATTGTATTATCCTGATTAAAACAGATCAACTCCCACTTTTGAAAACCCGTTGGCTGAGCAGTAATGGGAGAAAATAATCCGCGTGTACTGCCAATCCCTTCTATCCAGTAAAAATTATATAAAGTGTTGAAATGAAAGGTTTTACGGTAATTATCTTCAATAAGCATCGAGTCTATATTGCTGATAATAAGATATCCTTCAGGCCCTAAACCATCAATTCCAACAAATACTGTATCTCCAACTGATTTTGAAAAATCATAAAGTAAAACCTCACCTTCACCTGAGCCAGGAAACGTGCATTCACAACCAATAACATAGATGTGTTTTGAGTTGTCCTCCCTTATTGCCCCACAATATTGACCTGGGTCTAAGGGGTAAATAGTGTCATTTAGCTTATATACTTTATGGTATGCTACAGAACTAATAATTGTATCACCTACAATACCGTATTGGTAGGTTTCTATTTGAAAAGGTTGCTGGCTTGTAAAAACCTCGCTCCAAATTGCATTTGAATCTGGAAAAGGAATGTATTCCTGGCATTTCAGGGTATTCGGAAATATTAAAAAGAGAATAATTATAAGCAAAGGTGAAATAGTATTATGTTTCATGTTTTTGTTTTTAGAAGTACGGTTTTACAAAGTTATAGTGAGGAGGTGACATAATTTGTCACCCTATCATTTTTTTTGAAAATATTTTCTTGTTGTTTTGCAATAATAAATATCGTGCCCTTGTTCTCGCAAGGCATTAAGCATTCTTATTATTGTCCTTTGCGAGCAATCAAATTTTTCACTTACTTGTTTTAAGGATAACAATCGACCATTTTCAATCATTTCAGGCAAATAGTTTAGTTTCTCTGTGTAGGTTAAATAGTCCATGGTTATTTTATTTTTTAGTGTGTTGGCAAAATTTAAACTCTTTTGGTTTTTTCATGTCGGCTTGTATTTCGGCAAAAATCAAATGTGCTTAAATGTGCGTGGGCCTTCGCCTGGTTGCTAACGACCCGGGGCTTCTCGCCGTTCCCCTGCCAGAGGTATGGCGTTAAGTTCATGGTGTGTGCCGTTCCGTAAGGACTGCACACGTCATAAGGCGAGAAGCCCCGGGCCGATGCTGTGCATGACCGAAGGGAATTGCACAGCATCGAGCAGGTGTTTACGCTGTTGCAGATAAATATACGATATTTTTCGGTTATGCACCAAACTTTATTAAATAACCTAAACCGCAGTAGCGTAAAAACTTGTGTTGGTTGTAGTTTTTATTCTTTTACTTCCATATTACCTTAGTGTTTTATATATCATTATCTATAACCCCCAAAATCAGAATCAAACCGGTTGGGCCGCTCAACCGTATCTTCTCTGCTACCAACAGTAGAAAGGCATAAATCATTTACATCATAACCATACTCATTTTGCAATATGCTAATAACCTGAGTTTGATTTTCAACATGTTGATTAACAACAAAATAGATGAAAAATATTTTTGAATTTATTGGAATGAAAAAATGGATTTTACTAATTTAGTAGACTGTTAAACACCTAATTAGAGGCTGTCTATAAAGTCCGACTTCTTCGTTATGCTTGTCTTCAAAATGATCATTTACCTCAGTAAACTCACATTTTTCAGCCTTCGCAAGCCTCG
>PDRJ01000016.1 GCA_002748065.1 Bacteroidota bacterium | reverse complement strand
TCCCCGTGGCAACACCTTTGTAACAGCACCATAGCGAGCACCTCCAAAGAGCTCCGTAGGAGCGACACCTTTGTAACAGCGATGCCCTCTCCTCCCCCCACAAAGCCCCGTAGGGGCGACACCTTTTTGTAGTTGGGAGTTTGGAATTATTTGAAAATCATACGATTATCTTTGTTTTAAATGTGACAATGCGGCGATATGGTAATGAAGTCGGAAGACCGAAGTCGGGAGACGGAAGACCGAAGATGGAAGTCAATTTTTTGCGAACGTTGCCGCTAAAACAAGCCAAAAGCCAACAGCTAAAAGCCAAAGGCTGTATACGATATAAAGGGATGAAAAAGGAGATCCCGGAGTAGAAACAAATCTCCCTTTATACGGTCGCCTTACGAGGAAGATAGCGGAAGTATAAGAAGAGGTCAAATCCTACCAAAGCCGCATTGAAGGCATACAACCCTGTAACCCAATCCGGACTGAAAAGCAATTTGTGAACAATGCCACACAGATAACCGATGATGATAATGATCATAAAAACAGGGGACTTTCCGGCAACAACCTTTGTTCGTAAAGACTTGGTGATTGAGATGGGCCAACTAACGCCAAAACAACACAACATCACGACTTCCCAAATACTCATAAAGCAACACAATTTTGAGGGAGCTAAGGTAAAAAAAAGGGAGCATGTAAAAACCATACTCCCTTCCTTTTTCCTTTACCAAAAAACTAATTGGCGTTGGACTTTATAGACGGACGCTAATTAGATCATGTTGTTTGTCTTGATAATCTCATCAGAATTCAATAGGATATCCACATACTGCGCTCTCTTGTAGGCAAAAGGATCCTTGAGATTCTTCCTTGCCAATTTTCCTTGGAAGTCTTTAATAGAAGTGTATTCCTTCTCTTTCATCCAATTCTCTATATCCGTCTTCATGGTGGTAATGTGCTTGGCTCCGTGCATGTAAATTGCGCTGACCACCTGAACGGCATCTGCTCCGGCAAGAAGCAGTTTGACCACATCTTCCCCTTCATAAATGCCGCTATTTGCAATAATCTGTGCCTCCATGTTTCCGTGTAGTAACCCGGAAAAACGCAAGGGTAAGCGATACTCATTGCCCGAAGAGAAAAGGTTGGGGTGAGCCAACTTCAGGTTATCAATGTCGATATCCGGTTGAAAAAGACGGTTGAAAAGGACAACGGCATCAGCACCGTGCTCGGAAAAACGTTTAATGGTACGTACTAAGTTGCCGTAGAAGGGGCTTAGTTTTACACTTACGGGAATATCAACCACCTGTTTTACCTTTTTTAAGGTCTCCAGCTGGTCTTTGATCATCTCCTCCTCTTCTTTTCCATCATCTCCGGGCGTTTCATAGAAGTTTAACTCCAGACCTTTTACCCCAGTTTCCGCCAGCTTCTTTGCATAATCAACCCACGAATCATTGCCGAGAGCATTAAGGCTTGCAATAAATGGAACCTTGCTGTTCTTCAGCACATACTTTAACTCATAAATGTGTTCGTTGGTTCCTGCGTGTTCCAGCGTGGGAAAAAGTTGCCCCATCTCAGCATTGCGGTCTGCATACTCCTGCAACTGCTCCTCCATCTGAATGCGTTCGTAGGTGATTTGCTCTTCAAAGAGTGATTTGTACACGATGGCTGATGCTCCAGCAGCCTCTAATTTCTTGAGGTACTTCACATTCTTCGTGAGGCTGTTCGCACCAATAACAATCGGACTGGCAAGGGGAATCCCCATGTAACTTGTTGAAAGATCTATCATAATATCAGTTTTTTGAGTTTATCCTTTTATTTTTTACTCCATAGATAACGTAATAGTAGGGGAACAAAAAATAGATTTACTATGGATTTATCCACTACTAAAAAATTACCCATTATTAATTTGTGGAGAGCCGCACCATGGCCGATGAAAGAATCCTTTTCCTTCGTTGCCCTATAGGGGGCTCTCTAGGGGCTGCAAGATACGGAAATAAGGGGAATAATACTATTTCTTTGGCTAAAAAAAGACCGATTCGTGTCTCTCCATAATGTCAGGAGTTGGAGAAGAGTTGGTATAGAAAGTCCGAATTTGAGGCTTGCAAATGCTGAAACAGGGGGGCTGGGGTAAATCCCATATTCTAAACCTAACGTGCCAACGGGTCAATCGTTCCTTCCAAAATATCGGTGATAATTTGATTGAGATCTCTTGTGATACTATCGGGGACAAGGTTGAGATAATGGTGATACCCTGCCAGCCATACCTTTTGTTGTCTTAAGTTATAATGGGTTGTTTTCCCTCCCTCAAAGTTTCCTGAACTGTAGGCCAGAATCTCATCGGAAAGCACCAGGTCGTAACGTTTTACACAGGACGAGAGAAAGATATTCTGTACCTCAGGGTAGTCGAACCAGCAGTCCATCTCCATTCCCATCGCTGCAACATTGTGGGTGGCAATGGCTGCATAAGCAGCTGCATTCCCCCGGCCAGTAAAGGGGAAGATTAGGGAAAGGTTGCCTTGTTGTGTCATTAACGAATCTACGGCTCGGGCAGAAAGCTCAGGATCTTCCGTAGAGGCCAAAGAGAGGCCATGGGAGGAGACCGTTTTTTGATATTTTGTATTAAAATAGGCGATCCCGGCCATAAATCCCTGCTTAATGTGTGTGGCCTTTTCGTATGATCTCCCTTCAATCCAGCCCAGAGCCGGAGTTTCCGGATGAGTGAGGTGGGCGTAGGCTGCAGCCAAATATCCGCAGGGAAAAGCGGCCTGCTCCACGTCAAAGACCAGGCATCGTAAATTGGGAGGAAGGGTGTCTGCCTCATGATCCAACAACATGAAATGGGTGTAGGGGTGCTGGAGGGCTGCCTCCAAAAGATCCTCTTCGGCGTTGGCTCCCATGGCAATGATTAATTCACAGGAGTCCCTTAAGGCATGGCCTATATGAGTGGCAAGCTCCTCCGGACTGGTGGACTCATAATAGGATACCTGGATATTCTCCAGGTTGTCCATGTAGTCTGCGCCACTTTTCCCATAAGTACTGATACCCTTATCCTCCCAACCGTATACATCGGAAATAACGCCTATCTTCTTTATCGTTATGGCGGGTTCGTCGGGCGTACAGGCGAGAAGAATTAGCGCGGTAAGGAGGAATAAAAGATGCAACTTTTTCATAGAGGAACGCGTTAGTCATGGGGAAAAAGATCATTAACCCAACAAATATAGCACTGTTTTAAAAAACCGTTATCAAACCTCTTTCAAAATATGTAAATTTGTTTTCTCTCAGTGCAGTGAGAGTTCTTATGTGGTATTAATAGTGTGAACAGCAATGGATTTTCTTTGGGTTATTTTGGCAGGAGTTTTTATGGTTGTTGGATTTGTGGGCTGTATCGTTCCGATTCTACCGGGGCCACCCATCGCCTATATTGGGTTGCTTCTGATGCAGCTTACTCACCCCAGGCCTTTCGATTTGAATTTTATGCTAATTATGGCGGTGGTCGTTGTTGGAGTGACGGTTATTGATAATGTGATTCCCGTTTACGGGACAAAAAAGATGGGCGGCTCCAAGAAAGGGGTGTGGGGTGCAACCATCGGATTGATCATTGGCCTCTTTTTTGCTCCCATTGGCCTTATTGTCGGTCCCTTTGCAGGCGCATTCATCGGTGAGATGATGGGGGGTAAGGATACCCACACGGCCATCAAGTCGGGGCTGGGCTCTCTTCTGGGGTTCTTGATGGGGACAGGGTTGAAACTTATTGTCTCCGGCTGGATCTTTGCCCGCTATATTGCCGCGATCCCCTCGGTGTGGTAAGGGGAGGCGACACCAAAGAGCTCCGTAGGATGGGTTAAGGTGCCGCCCCTACAGGGCTTTTTGATGGTGTTTGGTACAGTGTCATTACAAAGGTGTCGTTTCTATGGAGCTAATGGTGTTTGGTGCTGTTAGAAAGGTATCGCCCCCACGGGGGCTACTGTGTGGTGTTTTTGTGTGACGCTTACAACGGTCTCGGTTGCTGAAAAAGCGGATAAGAACGCTCAAATTCGAGGTGTAGTGGATTACTTGAAGGGGAAGTTGTTCCTTTATATAAGATAAGGATGCTTTGAAGGTCAATCTTTTCCAAGTGGATGGGGAGGGGATGCGGATCTTAGAGAGTTCTGCCGTTAGTCGTTGGTAAATCTCTTTTTACTGCATAAAAAAAAGCACAGCTCAAAGGGCTGTGCTTTTTTTATGTGGTCTTCTTCGGAGCGCTTATTGTTTGATTATTCGTTGGGTAAAGATACCTTGGTCGTTGTAAACCCGGAGGAAATAGACTCCCGGCTCCAGCGCTTTCATGTCGAAATGCTGTGTATACGATCCCTCAATAAGAAGGTCTTTTTCTCCCCGAACCTCTTTGCCTAAGATGGAGACCACCGCGATGGATACGGTTTGTGCTCCCTCACTGTATAGTGAGAGGGTGAAGACTCCGTCGTTGGGGTTGGGATAGAGGGAGATGTTCATGTTATTTTCCAGCGCGTCGATACCGGTGCAGTCCTTGAAGGTGATGTTAATCTCATCTTCTGCGGTACAACCGGTCTCTGAGGTTACTGTCAGTCCAATGGTTTTGGTGCCACCGATGGGAATCCCGGTGGTATCTACGGTGATTACCCTTGAGGTTTCGCCCGTACTCCAAAGGTACGTTACCCCCTCAATACCCGGATCCAATTCCAGTGTGAGGTTGTGACAGAGGGTGGTGTCGTTGCCCAACGTAAATTCGGGGGTGGGGAGCACCTCGATAAAGTGGCTGGCTCCCGGCTCGTTGTTGGTACAGCCATATTGATCCTTGAGCCACAACATTGTTATGGTAAGATCCTCTTCCGGCGTTGCGGTCATCATAAGGGGGGTCTCCTCGGCTGTTGTGATCTCCTCATCGTCGAGGGTGAAGGTCCAGGGGGCATTCCCTGTAAAATTAACCATCAATTGAGCCGTACCTCCTTGACAGACGCTTTGGTCTCCCTCTATGGTTGCTGTGGGAATGGGGCTGATCACATAATGAACCATGCCTGTTTGATCTTCGCATCCCGGATGAGCCAGGGCTGTGAGGGTGAGCGCTACCTCTTGCTCTTCGATATCTTGTGTGCCGGGAGTATAGGTCGGTAAGAGTGCAGTCTCATCATCGAAGGTGCCATCGCCGCTGGTTGTCCATAGCAGTGAAACATAGTTCTCAGCTGAGACCTCAGCGATTGTAATGGTTTCCCCTTCACAGATTACGCCATTTTCTCCCATGGTTACATTGGGGGGGGTATTGATGGTGAGGAGGGTTTGGTCACTCTTCTCTTCCGAACCATTGGAGACGGTGAGGGTGAGCGCTACCTCGCCACTTTCCACATCTTGTGTGCCGGGGGTATAGGTCGCGTTGAGGAGGCCGGTATCGTCAAATGTTCCGTCACCGGATGTGCTCCACTCAAGTGATTCGTAGTTGGTGGCTATACCGTTTAGTGGTACCGGTGCCACTTCGCAAATATAAATATCTGCGCCGGCATTGACTGTTGTCCGCAACAGCGGAGGCATGATGATCCAGTCGATCCATGCGGCGTCGGCTCCACCGGAGCCATTACTGCTCTTTTGGTAGATCCAGGTGAGGGTGTGTTCCCCTTGGGGAACGGGGAAAGAAACGCGTGTCCAGTCGGTTTCTCCTGACCAGATACCCTGCATCTGGGTGTCCACATAGAAACGGAGGAGGTCCTGATTCTCTTCCGAAGAGGTCTTTAGATAGAAGGAGATGCTATCGTTGGAGATCACATTAACATCCAGTGCAAGGCGTGTATTCTTTGCATCTTCAATGGGGCCTGATTGTATGGAGTAGCGTCCTTCAAAGGCCTCTTCTTCGGTGACAAACCAATCTGCACTTCCCATCAATTCCCACTCGAAGGAGGAGAGATCTCCCGATTCCCAATCCTCTACCAGAAGCCCTACCGGCTTGCTGATGGGGTTGGTAAATCCGTATGCTCCGGCATCAAGGGTGAAATCAAAGTCAATGTATTCCGCAATGGGGGTGTTGGCATCCACAGAGATATTGAAGATAGCACTTTTCTCTTCATCTGCCTCGATACTGCCAACGTGGAAGTTTCCACTGTTTATGGTTACGTATGGGCTGGAAGAAGTCAGGGTGGCATTGGCATCCGGAGAGACGCTGTGTCCATCATTGGGGAGGTACACCATGAAATCCCCGGTTTCTCCCGGATCAAGCATTCCGTTGTTGTTGCCTGTGGCATCGACAAATTGAGCCCGAGCCATACGAAGTGTTGGTGCATTTGCAATCATGCTGATTGTACTCTCCCATGTTTCCTCTCCATTGGTGGCAAGAAGAAGGAAGGTGATCTCATGCTGGTCGGGAATGTTATTTGTTGTTTTAAAGGTAAAGGCCTCTTCTAAGGTAACACTACTTTCAGCAGGGATGGTCCCAAAATCGGCTGTGGCATTGGTGATGTCCACAAATTCATCGGTGGTACTCATCTCTACCACAATGTTATTCCCCGCTTCAATGCCCACGTTCTTCATGGTCATGTTTAGTGCAATGGTTTCGTCGTAATCGATCTGCTCATTGCTGTTTTCATCATTGAAGGTGAAGGAATCCTCCAGGATATAAGGACCTTCCGGAGGAATCACCTGCAGGGATTGTTCGTAACGGAAGAAGTTCTGTTTGGTGATTACCAAATCCACATAAATACCGGGAAGCTGTGCTTCAAAGGAGATCTCTACGGGGGCTCCGGTTCCGGTGGCGGTTCCCAATAGCACGCCATCGTGGGAAAGGGCGATAAGTGCACCCTCGTCAGCGGTGACTTCAAACTTGTCTAATCCGCTAATTAATATGGGATTATGTTCTACGGTGAGCTCTTGAGGCATCTCCGTATAGACGGTGAGGAAGGCATCACCATGGTGATGGAACAGATTGTAGGTTACTTCTTTGTTACTGCTGTTGTAAGGCCATCCTGATTGTTGAAGGAAATATTTTCCCGCAGCGTTTCCAAAGGCAGGAAGAACACCGCGTGGTTCCGGAGTAGAACCGAAAGAGGGCATGAACTCGGGCCATAGGTTGTCGTAAAGCCCCCAAACGTAGGTGTCGTTGACAAAGGAGTAGGAGACCTCTGATGCGGCGATGAGCCCGAGGGCTCCGTAACCGTGGCGGTGAAATTTCTCTGCAAAACACTCGCCATAGATATTGTATTTTCCTGTTAAGCAGTTGATGGAGAAGATGAAAGTTAAGTCGGTGTTGGATAAGCTGTTGATGTTACCGTTGGAGTAAGAGGGTTCTCCCCAACCCTCTTCGTAACCATGGTCACGGTGTTGGAGCATGAAGGCACCACTGTTGATGGCGTTGTTCACCATGGAGGCGTTACCACCACTCCAGCCGCCAAGCTCTCCCGGGGTTGCCGGGATATAGCCTAACCCATTGGGACCAAAGAAATTGGTTATTGTATAGGTGTTGGTAGCAGTAGACCACGGGTCGTTGCTGGGGTTACCATCGTATACGGCATTAATGCGGACAGGCTCTTTCCCCAGTTCGTTTTTCCAAAAACCACCAACGGTTTCGGAACATATTTGAAACCAACGCTCCGTTTGCCATCCCAATGCAGTGATGGGGTGATTGTAGAAATTTTCCGATACCGGAGGGTTGGTCTCATAGTTGATGAACTTCATAATCATGGTTTCCAACTCATTGGCATTGCGTGCCGTAATACGTGCAAAAATGATATCAGGCATGCTATTTCCTGTTACATCGGCATAGATGTTGTCAGAAACACAGTAGTTATCCCATGTGGGGGAGGTGATCTGTGTCGATTGGTTGGAGCCGTAGTCTCCCAACAGCAGCACCGCTGCTGGTTTAATATCCCAGGTGTTGTAGGCTTCGTTGAAGTAACTCTCCAAGCTGCTTGCCGAGTTATTTCCTATTTCAGAGAGGGTTACCACTTGTGAATAGATTCCCTGTTTGGTGCGAAATCGACGAACGCTATCGGCCCAAGCCGTAAAATCATTACTGTCGGGAGAGACAATTAAGTATTCACAACCGGTGAGGTCTTTAGCGTTACGGTATCGCTCGTGGTAGTTGATCTTGGGAAGTTGTTCATAGTTGAGGAGCATATCGCTGAGGATAGGATCCCAAAAACGATTTCGGTAGGCTTCCTCTCCGTACTGGCCATTACCTCCGGTGTGGGTTACCTCAAATTGAATGTCGGTGTAAATGACCAGTTCTTTGGTGACCGGGTTGTACTGAAAGGGCGTTACTCCTACGATGATGGCATCCACTCCCCGAATGGTTGTGGGTTTGGAAAGCATTATTGGTGTGGCTGGAAAGAGCGCGTCTTGCGCATAAATGCTTTGGTCTTTCTCATAGGTTAGGGGTACTTTCTCATTATCCCAGGGAATATGAGGTGCCGGGGCAATCGCAATATCCTGAATAACCTCTGTTCTTGAAGAGATAATCCGGATGGAGGCTTCTGCTCCCTGGGGAAGTGCCAGGTATCTTCCCGATCCGGGAAGGTTGGGAGCTCCCTCGTTGTTGGGAAGAAACTCGCCCGGGAGGGCAATCTCTTTCATGAGTTGGCCCTTGACCTCCAGATCAAGAAAGTTAACCTCCTTTATGGAGTAGTTTAATACCGTTGAGTTTCCTTTGGAAGAGACGATGGAATAGCCCTCTGGACCCCATGAATCTTCGAATTGTAATGGTTGTGCTCCCCCTTGAATCCCCGTAAAAATTAAGAATAACAGCAAGAGTGCAGCGTTAAAATAGTTCTTTTTCATAGCGTATAATTATTGTATAGATTGTTTGCAAGGGCAACAAAGGTAGTGTATTTACGACGTTATTAATAATAATATGGCAACAAAAAGAGTTGAAGAAGTCGACGTTTTGAGCAGCGTCTATACAGCTGCTATTTGTGCAAGAATTGGAGAAGATCTGCTACCACAAAGGTGCTTCCTCCCACAAAGAGCATATCCCCTTCTCCTACTTGTGATACCGCATTTTGGTAAGCTTCTGAGACCGTTTTATGACATTGCATCTTTTGTATTCCCAATGCTTTTCCCTCTTCATAGAGTCGTTCAACCTCTTGTCCACGAGGAATATTCGGTTTGCAAAAATAAAAAGTTGCTTCCGATGGAAAGGCTCCCAGTAGATCCATGGGGTCTTTGTCATTCACGGCGCCCAATACTAAATGCAGGTGTTTATAGGGTTGTTGACTGATCATTTTCACCACTTCGTGAATCCCCTCCTTATTGTGTCCTGTGTCGCATACGATGAGAGGGGTGGTTTCTATGATCTGCCAACGTCCACGAAGGTGGGTGTTTTTTATAAGATGCATGAACCCTTCACGGATATTTTTTCCGTTAACGGGGAAAAAGGTGTTTCGAAGCATGGAGAGCGCAACGATAGCTGTGCGGATATTCTGTATTTGATAGGAGCCCATAAGCTCGGTCTGTATGGAGAGGGGAAGGGTGTTCTCTTCGGATGTGAGGCTGTAGCGTATGGTGTTTTTCTGTGTGGTGGAGTCGGGAGGAAGCCTTTTGGCCGGAGAGATGGTGAGATGCTCTTCGGCAAAGAGGATCGCTGCATGCTGTTCTTCGGCCTTTTCCATGAAGACTTTCATGCTCTCCGGATGCTTCTCGCCAATAATGACGGGAATCCCCTCCTTGATAATGCCGGCCTTCTCTCTGGCAACTTTGGTTAAGGTGTCACCGAGGAATTGCTGATGGTCATGCCCAATATTGGTGATCACACTAAGGATGGGCTGGACAAGGTTGGTGCTGTCTAATCGTCCCCCCATTCCCGTTTCAAACACGGCAATTTGTACCGCTCTCTTTTTGAAGAAATCCAGCGCCATGGCGAAGGTGAGTTCGAAGAAGGAGGGGCGAATGGGGAGAAATTGCGTCCGATATTGATTCACAAAGTCAACCACGGCTTCTTCCTCGATTTTTCTTCCGTTAATGGTGATTCGTTCTCTGAAATCGGTGAGGTGAGGAGAGGTATATAACCCCACGCGATAACCCTGTTCCATTAAGGCTGAGGCGATCATGCAGGAGACAGAGCCTTTGCCATTGGTGCCGGCCACATGAATGGCCGGAATCTCTTTTTCGGGGTTTCCCATGAGGTTACAGAGTGCGATCGTGTTGTTGAGGTTTGCTTTGTACGCAGCCTTGCCCATGCGCTGATACATGGGTAGTTGTGCGAATAAAAAGTCGATGACCTCTTGATAACTGGTAAACATTGTGAAGGAGCGTTAGTGGGATATCCGTTGGGGAAAAAGGGGTTGTTAGTTCAGGCGTATAAAGTTGTAGGTGATGGTTCCTCTTTGTATCTCGGGCGCATCGGGTTTAGGCGAGAAGCGTGCTCTTTTGGCGGCTTCTTCCGCCTCTCTCCACAGCTTCTGATCCGTAACGCTGGTGCCTCTGGCTCCGGCTTCCGCTGCAATGACAAAGCCCTGGCGATTTACCTTGATGGTAACCACCACTTTCCCTTGATCTTTGGAGTTGTACGTGGGCTTGGGAAGAGCCTTGGCGCTTCTCCCTCCCAAACTAAAAGAGATCCCATTACCCATACCTCCTTGTGTGTCGTAGGTCCCGGAATCCTCCGTTCCCTCTTTCTTTCCCTGGTCTCCGGGGTAGAGGTTTTTTCCTTCATTGCCCCCTTCGGAAGATTGATTCTGCTTGCCCTTGTAGAGTGCATTGGTGTTGACCACCGGCTTGGGGGGCTCCGGCTCTACGACTTTCTCTTCCACCGGGGGCTCCTCCTCCGGTGGTTCCTCCACCACCTCTTCCTCTTTCACCGGTTCCTCTACCGGCTCTTCCATAAGGGGGGTGTCCTCGGCATCGTTGGTTACCACCTGCTCCTCTACGACGGGTGTCTCCTCCATGATGGGAGGTGGAGTCTCCTCCTCCATGGGGGCGGGGGTCTCCTGTTGGTTGTTGCCGCTTCCCGTTTCGGAAAAGCCTAAGTCAACCTCTACGCCCTCCTCTCCAGGGAGCGGTAATGGCGTGGTAAATCCCAAAAAGAACAGGAGGATCAATGCCAATAGGTGTACAATGATCGTGCCTAAGATGCCCTTTATCTTGTCTTTACGCAGTGCCATTATTTTCGTGGTTTTGTTGCGAGAATGATCTTGTGTTTGGTGTCAAATAGCCGATTCACTTCATTGACGGCATCGATAACATTGACCAAGGATTGGATCTCCACGGATTTCTCAGCTCTTACGACCACAGAGCTCTCCCGTTCATTTTTTAAAACCTTGGAAAGTCCCTCTACCATGGTCTTGTCATCCACAGGAATGCCATCTACATAGTAGGTAAGGTCTTTATCAATGTAGACCGTTACCGTGGCCGGCTTTGCCATGGTCTTGCTGTTGCTTGAGGGTAGAAGCAGTTTTACCGCGTTGGGAGCCACCAATGTGGAGGTCAACATGAAGAAAATTAACAACAGAAATACCAAATCCGACATGGATGACATGTTGAATTCGACACGTTTTTTATTTCTGACGCGTAATGCCATAGTTCAATTTTTTAGGATGCCGGTTCATAAAGTACGTCCATAAACTCCGAAGCACGGGCTTCCAGCAAGAAGACCATTTTCTCAATACGTGCAACGAGAACATTGTATAGCACATACCCGATAATCCCCACGATCAATCCGCCTACGGTGGTGATCATCGCTTGGTAAATACCCGTTGAAAGCAGTCCCACATCAATATTATTTCCTGCCATAGACATATCGTAGAAGGCTCTAACCATTCCCAGAACGGTGCCAAGAAATCCTACCATCGGCGCTACAGAAGCAACGGTGGCCAGTGTAGCCACATTTTTCTCCAGGCGTGCTACCTCTAAATTTCCCACGTTCTCAATGGCTGCATTGATGTCTGGTAACGGTTTGCCAATACGTGCCAGCCCCTTTTGGATCATCCTTGCAATGGGTGTGTTTGTCGATTTACAGAGCGTAATGGCAGATTCGAGACGGTCGTTATGCATGTAATCCCGGATGTTGTTCATGAAGTTTTTATCCTCTTTGGTAGCCCGCTGGATCATCAGGAATCGTTCAATGAAGATGTAGATAGCGATGACAGACATGAGTCCCAGGATGGCCATGATCCAGCCTCCCTTTTGTACCAAATCCCATCCCAAAACGGTAATCTCTCCGGCCTCTTCAGTTGCAGCAGCCTCTGCTGCCGTTTGAGCCAGTGTTGCGGCACCCTGGCTAAATGCTAAGATCATTTGGTTAAGCATAGTGAACATTTTTTTGCTAAGTTACTACTCCTCTTGTTATACCGAGTGTTCTTTCTGGTACTTTTCCTAACAGTTGGTTGTTAATATAAACTGTAAAAAGGGCGGAATATTATCTGCTCCTCGCTTCTTTTTCTTGCAGGAATGGGTTTTTGTTGAAGGAAAAGATACTTCCTCCCTGGCTATTTGCTCTTGCTCCCGTGACCTCAGATAGGGTATTCGCTTCTCCAATAAGTCGTTTTAGTCCCAACCAGGCAAAGATAAGCGCCTCTTTATAATCAATGATATCGGAGGAGGGGATAACCAGTGTCTTGGGGGTTTGTTGGGCAATATGCGCCATAAGTGTATCATTGTAGGTGCCTCCTCCTGTTACCAATATGGTCTCTCCATCCATTTGGTTGATGGCCCTGGCAATTTGTTGGGCGATATGGGTGTTGAGAGTTGCCATGAGATCGTTGGTTTTTCCCGGAGGGAGGATCGAGAGCATCGCTGCTTCCACCCACTCTCGTCCCAGTGATTTTGGGAAGGGCTTTTGGTAGAAGGGGAGCCTGTTCAGGGTCTGTAGCAGTTGGGGAATGGGACGACCTTGTTTGGCCATTTTTCCTCCTTCATCGAAAGGTTTTCCCTCCCTTTGTGCCAGCATGTTGAGTATGAAGTTACAGACACTAATATCTCCGGCAACTCTTTTTCCAGCAACCTCGTAGGAGATGTTGGCAAAGCCACCCAGGTTCAGACAACCGTCGTATTCTCCAAAAAGTGCTTGGTCCCCCGCCGGAACAAGGGGAGCTCCCTGTCCTCCCAGAGCCACATCCAACGACCGGAAATCGCTGATTACCGGAAGGCCCGTTTCAGCGGCGATGGCGGCACCGTGTCCAATCTGTACCGTATATCCTTCTGCCGGGTTGTGAAAGATGGTGTGTCCGTGTGAGGCAATAGCGTCGGGTTGAACCGGTACCTCTTGTAAAAAGTGACAGAGCTGTTGCCCGAGGTATCGGCCGAACGTTCGATCCATCGCACAAAAAGTTTGGGCATCGGCATGGTGTAGGCTACGAAGTTGCTCTTTGAGTGGAGTAGGATAGGGATGGGTGGTGGCTTGGGCTATGGCGAAATCCCACCCCTCTTCTTCGTTTCGAGAGAAGGTACATAGAGCCATGTCCACGCCGTCAAGCGAGGTGCCGGACATCACGCCAAGGATATGGTACTGCTGCTTGTTCTTCATATGTCTATATCTTGTAACTTATTGTCTCCCGCCTTCCGTCTTCTGTTTTCTGTCTTCCGTCTTCCGTCTTCCACCATCATTCCGCTGTGTCTCTTTTTTATCGTCACGGGTGTTTCATCGCAAAACTTCCCCGAGTCGCTCCAGCTGGATGCCTCTCGATCCTTTGATGAGGATGGTAAACCCCTCCAACGGGTGTTTCGCAAGATAGTCGCTGCACGCTTGGGTGTGTGCAAATGTGTGAAAATAGGGTACCGTAGAGACCCGTTCAAAAATCTTTCCCACAAGAAACACCTTGGTGAAGCCATTGCGCTGAAGTGTTTCTACGAGGCTTTGGTGTTCCTGCTCCGATGCCTCCCCCAGCTCCAGCATATCGCCAAGGATAACTGCTTTTTGTTCTGAAGCTGTGGCGTGAAAAGAGCTCAACGCCTTGCGCATGCTTGTGGGATTTGCATTGTAGGCATCCCAAATGAGGGTGTTCTTCTCTCCCTCTTCTATCTGCGATCGGTTATTCTTCGGGGTGTAGGTTGATAGGGCGGTGGTGATATCGTTGGGGGGCACGTGGTAAAAGCGGCCCACCGCGGCGGCGGCCAGCAGGTTGGGAAGGTTGTAGCTCCCAAAAAGCTTTGAGGAGAGGGTTATGGGGGGCTCTTCTCCCCATCGGATAGCGGCGGTGAGGGTGGGGTTGTGGCGCAAAATGGAACCGGAGACGTAGTCTGCATTTTCGCCGTAAAGGGTGGTGTTGGGGTAAGCGCGGTAAGGGGTCAGCCACGGCTCTTGATCGTGGAAGAAGAGGGTGCCCTTTTTTTTGACGACGTGGTCAAACAGTGCTTTTTTCGTTTGGAAGACCCCTTCCTCTCCTCCGAATCCTTCCAGGTGAGCCTTTCCAATATTGGTGATTACTCCCACGTCGGGGTCGGCGAGGCGGCAGAGCTCGGCAATCTCTCCGGGATGGTTGGCGCCCATCTCTATGAGGGCCATCTCTGCCGTAGAAGGGATGGAGAGTAGGGTTAGGGGAACTCCGATGTGATTGTTGAGGTTCCCTTGGGTGGCCACCGTTCGGTATTTTTTCGATAGTACGGCTGCAATGAGCTCTTTGGTGGTGGTTTTACCATTGGTGCCGGTGATGCCGATAACCTTTGCCGAAAGGTGTTTTCGGTGTTCGGCTGCCAACTGCTGCAGGGCTAGCAGTGCATTTTTGCGCCGAATCGTTTGTGCCTTTGGGGTGTCGGTCTCTTCGTCGGTGATCACAAAGGCCGCTCCTTTTTCCAGCGCTTCTGCTGCGAAGTGATTGGCATTGAAATGTGCCCCTTTGAGGGCAAAAAAGAGACTCCCCTTGCGGATTTTCCGCGTGTCGATGTCCACGAGTGGATGGGTGAGAAAGAGGGCGTAAAGTTCCTTTGTTAGCATCATGTAGTGATTACAAAAAAGGCACCGTGAGAGGTGCCTTTTTATTTAGTGTCTGTTCATAAAGTCAGCGTTTTGAGAAGAGGCTGTATAGAAAGCTCGAACTTGAGGCTTGCAAAGGCTGAAATAGGGGAGTTTACTGAAGTAAATGACCATTTCAAAGCCAAGCATAACGAAGAAGTCAGACTTTATAGACGGACGCTATTTAATTTTATTATGGGTCTTATTTTCCGGTGCTTACCTGACTTCCTACGCGGTCCATGGCACAGCGGAAACCGATATAGTTGGTAGCCTCCTCTTGGTCCATATAGCGACGTACCGATGGAGAGAGGTAATAAGCATGGTCTCTCCAGCTTCCTCCTTTGTAAACCCGAGTCTTATCACTGATGAGCGAGCGGTCAGCATAAGCATACATCTTGTTGGTCGTATTGCTGCCTTCCTGGGGTTGTGCGGCCCAATCAACGCCAACTTGAGATTGATAGTCTCCATCGAGGTAGTTGATGTTATCCGCCTTACGGTAATTTCTGCGAGTGAGGTTCTCTTCTACCGTTACGTTACGGTACTTGATTCTACCCATGGAGTCCTTCTCAACAAGGAAGCCCTCTTCATCTGTCTCCCTGGTTTGGAAAACGTTTCCACGGAAGGGGTTCATATCGTTAAAGTCTTCAAAGGAGCTGGGACGATAAACATCCAGTACCCATTCTGCCACGTTACCGGCCATGTTATATAAGCCATAGTCGTTGGGCCAATAGGAACCCACTTGTGCGGGAATCATCGCTCCGTCATTGAGGTTGCCTGCAACCCCCATATAGTCACCGCGGGTGAGTTTAAAGTTGGCGATAATACTTCCTCGGTATTTTTTGTCATCTGTGCGTACAATGTTATCATTCCATGGATAGATACGACGCTCCACAACCCGGTTATAAAGGGTGTTTCCTACCAATCCCAGTGCTGCATATTCCCATTCAGCTTCTGTGGGGAGGCGGTACTTGGGTTGCAAGATACCATCTTCCCAACGTACGGGACGTGTCTCTCCCTCTGCACTTTTGGAGGGGAGGTTTTCATTTACCATGCCTGTATATTGTCGTGCAAGATAAGCCTCTGTGTTGAAGTTGTTCTCGTTTTGTTGACCGGGGTCGGGCTCCAAAATTCCCTCACGTATAAGGATCATTTCGTTGACCCGATCGGTTCGCCATGTACAGTAGTTCATTGCCTGAACCCAATCTACTCCTACCACCGGATAGTGGCGATAGGCCGGATGGCGAAGGTAGTTCTCCACGAGTGGTTCGTTGTAGGCGAGTCTCTCTCTCCACACTAAGGTGTCCACAAGGGCATCCTGTACGATCTTCGGGAAGTCTTGCCCAAAAACCCGGCTTAACCAGTAGAGGTATTCCAGGTAATCCACGTTAGCAACCTCTGTCTCGTCCATGTAGAAGGAGGAAACGGTAACTCTTCTGGGCGAATTGTCGTACTCCCCAAGCACATTCTCCTGGGTAGCTCCCATGATAAACGTTCCACCCTCAATGAAAACAAGTCCCGGTCCGGCTACTTGCTCACGATAGTTGTCATTTACCTCAAAACCTCCCATTTGAGGGTCATTGTACGCCCATCCTGTGGATTTTGAATAGCCGCTTCCACCACTTTTACATGCAGTAAACATGAGGCCTGCCCCAAGCAATATGGCCAATGCCAAAAGGTTTTTTCTTACCATCATTTTCTTTGTTATGCTTTTCATTTATAGTTCTAACTAAAATACAGGTGATTTTATTGTTTTGATCGTTCTTAGTTTATCTGTTTCAATGCAGAAGTCCCATGCAAATGAGATCTCATGTGCACCACCTGAAGCCATTGCGAGCTTACTTAAGCTAATATCGTAGCTGTAACCTACTTTCCAATTATTATGTCTGAATCCCAAAAGAACAATGGCCGCATCGATATTCTCCAAGTTGTGTCGCATCCATAGACCCGCCACAAAGGGGTAGTAGTTGACATAACAGCCCAAATTCAATTGGTGAAACTGTCCTTGCTGTTGGAACAAGAGGTTCGGAGATACGATAATAGCCTCGTTATGGGTATTATATCCCACATTGAAGTTGGCTCCGCCGTGTACCGTGATCTTCATGGGAAGTTGGCTGTTCTCTTTGCTATAAAAACCATTATCAGGTGTGGTGAGATGATGTACCGCAATACCCCCGTAGTAGTCTCCCCGATAGCTGAAAAATGCGCCTGTACTGAAGTCAATATACTGCATGGAGAGATTGGATGGAGGCGCCTCCAGGGTGGTACCCGAAATGGTGCCGTTCACCGGGTCAATCATGTCGCCAAAAATGAGTTTGTTCCAGTCTAATTTGGTCTGTACATAGGTGGCTTGAAATCCGGCATTCACAAAAAAATCCCGGCCAACTTGAAGATGATAAGCGTAGAAACCACTGAAGGTGTTTGTTTTTATGGCACCACTACCCATGTTATCTCCGTTGAACATGAAGCCGTAACCACTATTGATCTTTGCAAGACTTTGGTCATAAGAAGCGTTGTAGTTCGTGAAATGTCCGTCAATGGAAGGCCATTGCTTCCTGTAATTAAAGGTGAGCCGGCCGCATGAAGTCGTTCCTGTTAATGCAGGATTGAGAAACATAGGACTGGCATAAAATTGTGAGAATGAAGGATCTTGTGCCTTTGACAAAAAGGTCAGTGAACACAAAATAACAACGATAACAGTTATTCTTTTCATATAACAACGCCCCTAAAAATTCGGCTAACAATAATACAAATATTTTTTATAAATACGCCGAAAAATCTTATTATTATCTGAAATAACAATATTCAGGTGAGGTGACCGTTAAATCTACAAGGTCTTTTTAGAGGACTTTTATCTCTTCCATAGGGCTTATGGAAGTTTTTTTGTGTTTATAATGATTTTGTTTTTTCCTCTTCTGGATTGGTAATAGTTTTTTAGTTTTATGCGCTATTTTGGGAATATAATACGGGTTTTTATGAAAAGATATCTTCTGCTATTAGGGCTCTTTTTGTTGGTGGGCTCTTCTTTGTTTGCTCAGAAACAGAAGGAACGCGTGGTTCTGGACTGGTCCCCGGCGTATGCTTACCCGGGAGGGGGTGATACGCTTTGGGTCTTGTCATTCCGAGGTTCTTCTTTTTGGGATAAATATGGTGCGCTCCCCGTTTGGCATCAGATCTACTCCTTGGATGCTGCTTATGAGGGATATGCCGTGAAAGTGGAACTCCGGGATATGATTTTTGAGGCTCTTCCAGAGAACGAGTCCGCTGCGATGGACCTTGAACGACTAACCGATGAGGTCGTAGTCTCTTCGTTTCAGAAACCCTATGGGGGCGACCTATCCGTTTATGTGGTGCCGCTTAGGAAAAACCATTTGACCGGTTCTTGGGAACGCCTGGTCTCTTTTACTACGGTGCTCGTTAAGGAGGGGCCTGCTGCACGCCCCGTTGTAAAAGGGAAGAATTTTGTGGAACACTCCCGATTGGCTACCGGCGATTGGTACAAAATTTATGTGACAGAGGATGGAATGTATCAACTCTCTGTCGCCGATTTGGCCTCGTTGGGGCTCCCGGTGAGCTCGCTGGATCCGTCGACCCTAAAAATTTATGGTAATGGTGGAGGGATGCTTCCTGAATCCAATAGCGATGTGCGTTTGGATGACCTTAACGAGATTGCTATTCATGTTTCGGGAGCGGAAGATGGGCGTTTTGATGGAAACGATAAGATTACCTTTTATGGGGAGTCTCCCGATGAGTGGATCTATTATCCCATCGCTAAAAAATTTAAAAAGGAGGTGAACTTCTATGCCCGAAGAAACTGCTATTATGTGACCTATGGGGGAGAGGCCGGAAAACGGATTACTACCCGCCCCTCGTCAACAGCTACACCTACTAACGTGGTGACCACTGTCGATTTTTATAAGAATCATGAATTAGATGAAATTAGCCTGGATCGTTCCGGAAGAGAGTGGTATGGGGAGGCCATGGATGTGCAGACTTCCATTACGATCCCTTTTGAGGTTCCTGATATTGTAATCGGTTCAGAAGTGTATCTGTTTGGAAAATTTGCTGCACGCTCTTTAAGCCCTTCTCGTTTTTTCGTAACGGTGCAGGGAGAGACCTTCTCTGCTTTGGTGAAAAGTGTGGGGGATACCTATGGTAGTGCCTTTGCGCGAGCCGGATCTTTAAGACGACGCTATCCTGTTGTGAATAGTAATTTAGAGGTAAAGGTGGAGTATGAGAAACCTACCTCTATTTCCAAGGGATGGATTGATCAAATTACGGTAAGTGGCCGTCGTGCATTGGTTTTTCATGGCGGACAGATGTCCTTTTGTGATAGAGAGAGTGTATATTACGGGAATGTGGCTGAATTCGTGATATCTCAGGCTGGAGAGCGGATGAATGTGTATGATGTTTCTGATCACCAGAACGTGGCTTTGCTGGAGGTTACACGAGGAGACCAGGAGGCGCGTTTTGTGGCGGATGCCAGTGAGCTGCACAACTACTTAGCCATTGATGGAGGTTATCTGAAACCGGAGCTGGGCGCGAAGGTGGCTAACCAGGATCTTCATGCCCATCAACCGGTGAATATGGTGATCTTAACCCATCCGGATTTTATGACTCAGGCAGAAGAACTTGCACGATTTCACCAAGAGGAGGGATTGTCGGTTAGGGTGGTTACCCCTTTTGAAATTTATAATGAGTTCTCTTGCGGAACCCAGGATATAACAGCCATTCGAGATTATCTTAGAATGCTCTATGAACGGGGAGAGGGCGACTCGGGATTGCGTTTCCTTCTTCTTTTCGGAGATGCCTCTTACGATTACCTGGATAGAATCCCCAATAATGAGAATTTTATTCCCGCTTGGCAGTCTCCCAACTCCTTAGGGGGAGGGGACTCCTATGTGACCGATGACTTCTATGGGGTATTGGATGCTTGGGAAGGGGGAAAGCAAGATGAAAAGGATGATGACCTGGACATTGGGATAGGACGTTTGGTGGTTTCCAATACGGAAGAGGCGGAGATGGCCATTCATAAGATTATGGCCTATGCTTCCTCTTCGCAGGAGATGAAGGGGAAGTGGAGGAATAATATTACCATTATTGCTGATGATGAAGATAAAAATATCCACATCTATGATGCGGATGACCATGCCCGTTATTTGGACACGTTGGCTCCAGCCTACAATGTGAATAAGGTTTATTTGGATGCTTATCCTCAGATGATTGCTTCTGGTGGGGCTCGTTATCCAGATGCTAATCAGGCGATTAATGCGTCTGTTGCGAAAGGAAACCTTATCGTGAATTATGTGGGTCATGGAGGGAAATTGGGCTGGTCGCTGGAGCGAGTAGTGGAGATTGCCGATATTAATTCCTGGAAGAATTACGACAAGATGTCGCTGTTCATTACGGCTACCTGTGAATTTGCCCGTTACGATGACCCGGCCATGGTCTCAGCTGGAGAGTTGGTGTTTATGAATCCTCATGGTGGAGGGGTAGCCCTTATGACCACCACACGGATCACTTATGCTTCTTCCAATTATGCCTTGAACCATTATATCTATGCGGCCACCTTTAAAAAGGAGCAGGGAGAATATCCCACTCTGGGAGCGATTATGAGAACGGCAAAGAATAGAACCGGGAGCTCTTCCAATGCAAAACGATTTATCCTGATTGGAGATCCCGCCATGCGTTTGGCTTACCCCCAGCGGAATGTGGAGACAACTCAATTTAATGGGAAGCCCATGTCGGATCAGGATACGATTAAAGCCCTGGACTTTGTGACCATTTCCGGACGTGTTTGTGACGAAAATGGCCAAACGGATACCTCTTTCGATGGAGTGGTTTATCCTACGGTGTTTGATAAGCCTGCAGTGATTACGACCCTGAGTAATGACCCCACCAGTTTTCCGTTTGAGTTTACGCAACAAAACAAAATTTTATATAGTGGCCAGGCCGAGGTAAAAGGGGGAGCGTTTTCCTTCTCTTTTCGCGTACCCAAGGATATTAATTATAGCTATGGCCACGGGAAGATAAGTTATTATGTGACTGATGGAGTGATAGATGGTCAAGGGTGTGACGAGCATTTTCTGGTGGGAGGATATAGCCATGAAATCCAATCGGATGTTTCCGGCCCTCAGGTAAAACTCTTTATCGATGATAAATTTTTTGTGGATGGCGGAATCACTTCAGAGAACCCTGTTCTCTATGCTGAAATCTTCGACGAGTCGGGTATCAACGTGGGTACCGGAATTGGTCATGATATCACAGCGATCCTTGACCATGAAGGAGACAGGGTCTTTGTGTTGAATGATTTTTTTCTGGGAAGTCTTAACGATTATCAGCGTGGAGAAGTTTCTTATCCTCTCTTTGGATTGAGCCCGGGAAAACATGTGGCTCAAGTGAAGGTGTGGGATGCATTAAATAACTCCTCGGTAGCCACCGTCTCTTTTGTGGTGCCGGGTGATGACCAGGTGAAGCTCGATAAATTGCGCTGTTATCCCAATCCCTTCTCCTCAACAACCAAGCTCTTCTTTGAACATAATCAGTCAGGAGAGGTTCTTTTAATGGATTATATGATCTTTGATCTTTCGGGCCGCCTGGTGTTTCATAAAACGGTAGAGGAGAGACTTAACGGTAGCCGAAGTTCTTCGTTGACTTGGAATGGTACGGATAATAACGGTACTCCGCTGTCTTCGGGAATCTATATTTGTAAGTTGTTGGTCTCCAATAAAGAGGGAGGCTCCTCTGTAGTGAATGGAAAGTTTATATTAACGCGTTAGTACTTTTTTTATGAGAAGGTTGTCAGCTGTTTTTGTGGTTCTTCTTTTTTTCGTGCGTGTACTTTGGGCTAGTGATGATGGGGGTGAGCGTGTGATCCATTGGTCCTCTGTAAGGAATGATTATGGGGAGGAAGTTTATACTTTTTCCAAGGTTTTTTACGATGAAGAGAACCTTCTTTATCCGCTCTATATGGATGTCTTTCCTGGAGATAGGGGGGGGACTTTTGTGGAAGTGGAGGTGGAGGATCCCCTTTTTGAAGAGATTCCCGATACGGCACTGCTCCCTTCGCTGGAAAAGGAGGCTATCCCCGAGGTATTCACCTTCTTTACTAAACGGGGGGTGCAGCGAAGAGTTCCTGTTACCTCATTGATTGTGAATCCTTTTTATCGGAAGGATGGCGTGATCTATCGGTTGAAGCGCTTTTCTGTTCGCATCCATGAGACAAAGGCTGTTGTGGCGCCAATAGATACGATTTTTAGCGAAACATCAGTGATGGCTAAGGGCGATTGGTACTCCTTCTTTGTGAGGGAAACGGGAGTGCATGCGATTACCGGAGCGGATCTTCAAGCCCTGGGCTTGGATATCACGCAGTTGGATCCTTCTCGTATTGCCCTGTTTGGAAGTGGAGGTGCAATGCTTCCCGAAAGTAACAGCGATGTGCGTCCCCCTGATCTTCAGCAGATGGCCGTGATGCTGGAAGGCGTGGAAGATGGCCGTTTGGATGCGGATGACCGAATTATCTTTTATGCAGAAGGCCCTTTGGTTTGGAACTATCTTGAACGCTATCGTCGTTATCGTCATCAGCAACACTACTATAGTGATAAGATTGGCTATTATATCACTGTTTTGGAGGAACCGGCGAAACGAATTGAGCGTCTAGGTTCTGTTTCCCAGGAGCCTACACATGTAGTGCATACTTGTACCCGATTGCTGCTCCACGAAAAAGATGAACGTAATCTGCTTAAGTCGGGAAAAGCGTGGGTGGGACATCCTTTTTCTGCTGAGGATACCACATTTTCGGTAATGATTACGGTTCCCGATCTGGATACCTCGGCTTATAGTTATCTGCGTACACGATTTATTGCACGCTCTTTGGATGATGAAGCCAGTTATCGGCTCTCCTGTGAGGGAGAAGAGCTTCTTAATGTGCGAATCCCTGATATTCAGCTCCCCAGTACATCTTTTGCTATGGCAAAAAGATCTATTAAGTCGTTTAAAATCAAGTCATCAGAAAATGTGCAGTTGGATTACACCTTTGTGCCTGGGAATAGTGGTAGTCAGGGTTGGCTTGATTACCTGGAACTGCATGCGGTAACCTACCTGAGGTATCGTGGCGAATCTTTTGTCTTCCGGGATCTGGACTCTTGGGGCTATCAACGGGTCGCACAGTTTAATATGGTGAAGAATAATCATCCCATACGAATTTTTGATGTGACCGATTTTCAGAATGTACATGAGATATTGTATTCGGAAGTGGGGGATACGGCTCGCTTTACGCGCCCCTCTACCACGCTTAACGAGTATGTGGTTTTTGAAGATGATGATCTTTTGGTTCCTGAGTTGGGTGAGAAGGTGGGGAATCAAAATCTTCATGCCGCTAGCCCTGTGGATTTTTTGATTATTTCTCATCCCGACTTCCTTGCCTCAGCAGAGCGTTTGGGGATGATTCATGAAAGTGCAGATGGATACAGCTACAGCGTAGTGACGCCAGAAGAGATTTACCAGGAGTTCTCGTACGGAGTACAGGATATCACCGCTTTGCGGGATTTTATTCGATCCCTCTATCTGAAGTCCAATGGCGAAAAACCACGTTTCGTGGCTCTTATGGGCGATGCCTCCTATGAGTATAAAGATCGAATTCCCTTTAATACCAATTTTGTGCCCACTTTTCAATCGAAGGTCTCTTTTAATCATGCAACATCTTGGGTTACTGATGATTATTTTGGTTTGATGGATCGGGGAGAGGGGGGTAATGCCGCGGGAATTCTGGATATTGGTGTGGGGCGTTTTCCCGTCTCTACACAAGAACAAGCGGTTCAGATGGTGGATAAAATCGATTATTATACGTCAAAGCATTTGGAGAACTCCGGTGCTTGGAAGAATAAAATTGTCTTTGTGGCGGATGATGCGGATAAAAATCGGCATATTAACCAGGCCGATATCCTTGCAGAGAGAGTAGATACGACTTATAGTAATATGAATGTGGATAAGATTTATTTGGATGCGTATAATCGTGAGTCTTTCTCGGGGATGTACTACTATCCTGAGGCCAAAGAGGATCTTATTAATGTGGTTGAGCAGGGAGTAATGGTGGTTAATTATACCGGCCATGGAGGGGAGTTGGGATTGACCAATGAGAAGGTTCTTGAAATCCCCGACATTAATGCATGGACGAATTTTCAACGAATGCCGGTATTTATTACGGCAACCTGTCAGTTTAGCCGCTTCGACAACCCCGCTCATGTCTCAGCTGGAGAGCTCTTGTTTCTTAATCCTCACGGAGGGGCCGTCTCCATGTTGACAACCTCCAGAATCTCTTTTTCGGATTCTAATTTTCAGTTTAATTACCGCATTTATGATATTTTCTTGAATTCGTTACCGGGTGAAAATCCGACCTTGGGCGAGGTGATGTGCCGTGCGAAGATGGTCGAAAAAACGGCTACGAAGAACTTTGTCATTTTGGGTGATCCTGCCTTGAAACTTGCTTTGCCCTCCCTACAGGTGATTACAGAGGAAGTTGCAGTTATGGGAACCCCTTCTGTGGTAGGTTTGCAAGACACGGTTAGGGGGCTGGAACATTTCTCTTTGAAGGGGTATGTCGCCGATGAACAGGGACAACGGAAGTCGGATTTTAACGGGAGTGTTAATGTGAGACTTTTTGACAAGCCTTCGGTGTATGCTACGTATGGACACGACATGTACAGTTATGTTAGGGATTTTGAGCTTAGGGATAAGTTGCTTTTTGATGGCTATGCGGATGTGGTAGAGGGGCAATTTGCTATTGATGTCTTGATTCCTAAGGATATCAATTATCAGTATGGAGAGGGGAAGATTAGTTATTACGCTCTGGATAGTACGACCCTGATGAGTGCATCAGGCTTTTACAAGGATCTGGTAATCGGAGGGTTCAGCGAGGAGCATGCAGAAGATCATCAGGGGCCTGTCATAAGAGCTTATATGAATAGTAAACGTTTTCAAAGTGGTGATAAGACCATCGAAAATCCAATTCTAATCGTAGAGCTGGAGGATCCTTGTGGGGTGAATTGCATCGGGAATGGAATTGGTCATGATATTATCGCCTATCTAAATAATGATGAGGAGCAGATTATAGAACTTAATGATTACTTTATTCCTACGCCCGGAACCTATAACTCTGGGAAAATCGTCTATCCTTTCTCCAAATTGGAGGAGGGAAAATATACGTTGACGCTCAAAGCATGGGATATGTGTAACAACTCAACGGTTCATACCTTGGATTTTGTGGTCTCTGCGAACATAGATGTGTTTATTGATGGCGTGGTCGCTTCTCCCAATCCATTGGAGGAGTACACGGAAATTAGCTTCTCTCATAATATGCCTGGGCGTAAACTGGATGTGGTGTGGGAAATCTTTGATATCTTCGGTCGAAGAGTCTATCAGTCAGTATCTTCTTCTTATTGTGAATCTACACACTTTGGCCCGTTGCGTTGGAACCGTAGGGATTATACCAATGCCAGAATGAGGGCCGGTGCTTATCCTTATCATATCCGTGTGAAGAGCAAGGATGGCTTATTTACGGTGTCAAGTGGCGTATTGATTTTAAAGTAGGCAATAACTACTCTGATGATGCGTTTAGAGAGTAGGATTTTAGAAAATTATATATTTGCAACCGAAAAAAAACACTATTTATGCAAAAGTATTTTAAGAGCTTGTTTGTGGGCTTTTTGATGTTGTTGGGGGGAATGTCCATGACATTTGCCCAAGGGGGGTGGACTCTCTCTAAGGATGGCACTCCTCTTAACACCGTAGGTTCTGCCGTTCCATTTATTATGCTCTCTC
Organism: Bacteroidota bacterium; assembly: GCA_002748065.1. Lineage (GTDB taxonomy): Bacteria > Bacteroidota > Bacteroidia > Bacteroidales > BM520 > BM520. The sequence goes on along the minus strand of PDRJ01000016.1, from coordinate 8,395 downwards.
CAGATGCGCGGGCGGGCTCTATGGGGGATTTGGGCGTGAGCTCTTCTCCCGATGCGAACTCCATGCACTGGAACCCCGCAAAATATGCCTTTATCGCTTCCGAAATGGGCTTCTCCATTAATTATACCCCCTGGATGAAGTCGTTGGTGAATGATATCAACCTGTTGAATGCCGTAGGATACCGCCGCATAGATAAGTATTCAACGGTGGCTGCTTCGTTAACCTATTTCTCCTTAGGAACTATCCAGTTTACGGATGATAATGGAATTAGCATGGGAGATTATAAACCCAACGAATTTGCCATCGATGCAACCTATTCTCGTAAGTTTAGTGAAAAGATCTCCGGAGCTGTGGCTGCTCGGTTTATCTATTCCGATCTTACCCAGGGACAGAATGTGGGAGGTGCTTCTACGCATGCTGGTACCTCTGTCGCTGCTGATGTGGCCATGTTTTATACCACTCCGGTGGAGTTTGAAAATATGAGTGGCGGTACTTATCGTGTGGGAGTGAATATCTCCAATATTGGAAGTAAGATCTCTTACTCTGACGCTAATACCGTTCGTGATTTTATTCCTACAAACCTTCGATTGGGAACAAGCCTTACCATGGATATCGATGACTATAATGCGTTGTCTTTCCTTGTTGATTTTAATAAACTATTGATTCCAACTTCGCCCATCTACTATGAGGATAGTGTTAACTTAGATGGTAGGCCAGCCATTAATTATGGAATGGATCCGGAGGTGTCGGTGGTGACAGCCATGCTTCACTCTTTTTATGATGCGCCTGGTTTTTATGATCCGCAAACAGGAGAACAGGTTTTGACTCCTTTCCGTGAGGAGCTTCGTGAGATCCAGATCTCAGGAGGAGTAGAGTATTGGTATGATAAGCAGTTTGCATTGCGTGGTGGTTATTTTTATGAGCATGCCACAAAGGGAAATCGTAAATACTTTACCCTGGGTGCAGGGCTACGGTATAACGTTTTTGGTCTCGATTTCTCTTACCTGATTCCCGTGGGGCAACGTAACCCCCTGGAGAATACCTTGAGGTTCTCTTTGTTGTTTGATTTTGAGGCGTTCCAGCGTCAGAATGGCAAAAAGAAATAGATGTTTCGAATAGGATTTGGTTATGATGTTCACCGCCTGGAAGAGGGTCGCGATCTGATACTGGGCGGTGTTCGTATTCCTTATGAGAAGGGGGGATTGGGACATAGTGATGCCGACGGGTTGGTGCACGCCTTGTGCGATGCTTTGTTGGGCGCTCTCTCTCTGGGAGACATTGGTAACCACTTTCCTGATACTGATCCTCGTTATAAGGGAGTTAACAGTTTACTCCTCCTGGAACAGGTGATGCAGCAGATCCGTGAAAAGGGATATGCTCTGCAAAATGCCGATATGACCCTGGCTCTGCAAAAACCTAAAGTGGCTCCTTACATAGAGAAGATGCGAATGGTGCTCTCGAAGACCATGGGCGTGGAGCTACAGCAGGTCTCCGTAAAGGCGACAACCACGGAAAAGATGGGGTTTGAAGGGCGAGGGGAAGGTTTCTCGGCCTATGCTGTGGTGATGCTTCAAAAAATCTAATACCAGAAGTCCTCCCGAAAGTTGACTAAATATACCCTCTTCATAGCGCGAGTGATGGCGGTATAAATCCATCGGAACCACTCCTTGTCCGGAGGTTCTCGCATAAATCCTTGGTCAATAAATACCGTATCCCATTGCCCTCCTTGGGTCTTGTGACAGGTTATGGCATAGGCAAATTTGACCTGTAGGGCGTTGAACCACGCGCTGTTCCTGGTTTTTTTTATGCGCTCTGCTTTGGATGAAAGTTCCATCTGCTCCTCCATAATGGCATACCATAGCCTCTCCATCTCTTTTCGGGGTAGGGCAGGTCCTTCGCAGGTGAGTGTATCCAATAAAATCTTTGTTTCGATATGTTGTTCCTTCCGGAAATGGGGAAAGCGAATCTCCACGTCTGCAAATTGAAATCCCCAACGAACCTCTATCTTTTTAATGCGTAGGATTTCAATGAGATCTCCGTTGGCGATGAACCTGGTTTCAGCCTCTTCCGGCATCCAGAAATAGTTGTTTCGTGTTACCATTAGGAGATCCCCTGCATTGATGATGCCTTCCCGGAAGAGGATCCGCTTTCGAATTTCCTGGTTAAAGAGGTTTGCCCTTTTGTTGGAGCGTGTGACGACGACAGCGTGTTCCTCGTTATGGTAGCTGTAAGCCTCCTCAAGTGCATCCTGTAATTCGGAGCCATCAATGCGTATGAAATCGGGATAGTGCGTCTCCCCGAATAGAGGAAGGTGGTATTGTGCCTCTGTGAGCCTTTGCCGAATGGTCGTGGCATGTGCTAGAATGCCTGAGGTCAACTGCTGTCTTACTACCTCTGTAAGCGTGAACTGCTGGAAATGGTAAGGGTAGCGTGACGTAAGATTTTTCATGTTAAGAGCCGGGCTAAGGGTGAGCCCTACAGGGGGTAACTGAGCCTCATCTCCCAAAAGAAGAAGTTTGCATTTGAACCCCGAGAAAACATACGCCATGAGGTCATCGAGGATATTTTTTGAGGAGAATGAAGAGCCATCCGGACCGGGAGAATGATCGGGAATCATGGAGGCCTCATCAATGATGAAGAGCGCATTTCGGTGCTTGTTTTGGGCTAAGTTGAGGATGAGGTTTCCGTTAGGGGTGGTGTGGGCAAAGTAGATGTATTTGTGAATGGTGAAAGCCTCTTTCTCCGAGTAGGTCCCCAATACTTTTGCTGCTCTTCCTGTGGGAGCCAATAGGATGGCATGTCTGTTAGCTGAAGGCAAACTTTTTACCAAGGCGCTTACCATGGTTGTTTTTCCGGTTCCCGCATAGCCTGTAAGTACAAAGACGGAGTCTCTCTCCTCTTCCCAAAGGAAGGTGGTTAGTCTGCTGATGAGCTCTTCCTGTCCCTTGGTGGGTGGCAACCCCAGGTTTTCCCGGTAGATTTTTTGAAAAAGAGTGTGTGGGGGAGTGTGCATAAGACGGTCTAGAAGGGATAACCAATGGCTACATTCCATGTGATATTTCCGAGGGAGAGGTGGTTAAACCTCCATGGGGATGACGCTTGCATGGCCGGATCACGAACAGGAATGCCTCCGTCAAGGCGGAGAATAAAGAAGTTGAGGTCAAGGCGTAACCCGGTACCCAATGAGAGAGAAAACTCTTTTAGGAAGTTCTTGAATTTAAATTTCCCTCCAGGGAAATCCTCGTTTTCGTTAAGGAGCCAGATGTTTCCTGCATCCACAAAGAGAGCCCCTTGAAACCACTTGTAAATGGGGAAACGGTACTCCATATTGGCTTCCAAAAGGATGTCGCCAATTCGTTCGATGTTGAGGGTGTTGTCGGAGTAGGTGCCGGGGCCAAGCGTCCGGATTTTCCATCCCCGCATGTCATTACTTCCCCCTCCGTAAAACCCCTTCTCGAAGGGGATCGCCACAGAGTTGCGGTAGGGGATGCCAATACCTGCCCGACCTCTGAAAACTAGTTGGTTGTCGTAGGGTAGGTTGATGTAGTATCGGTAATCCACTTCTCCTTTGATGTATTGTGCATAACGAATTTTGAATAGTTCGTGATAGCCATTCTCCGATAAGGGGCTCTTTGTGATTTTATTATAAGCCCAAAGCGCATTCCCGGAAGTTTCAAAGGTTAGTTTGAGGAAGCTGAAGTTTCGGTTGGTCGCAATACTCTGTGTGGATCGGATGAACGAGTAATAGATCCCCATAATCATGTGATCGGTGTATTGACTTTTGTAAAGGGCATTGTGCAGCTGGTTGAGCCGCTCCGTAAAGGATTCCTCCGGGTAGATCTTGATGGAGTTTACCTCCAGGGGGTTGAATATGTGTCGTGTTTGTTGACTGGTTTTCCACTCGTAGCCGAAACTGATGTTGGTGATGTGCCGTGAATAATCAGGGCGGCGTTGAAAATTATAACTGGCCGTGAAGATGGTTCTGGGAAGGAAGCGTTCCGAAAGAAATTGTTTCTTCCCGGGAAAAAGAAAGATGGGGAACATCAGGTTAAAGACTCCCCCAAGCTCTGCCGTATTGAGAAGAGGACTCTCTTTTGTGATGCCATCGTAGCTGTTTAGTTGAGCCTCAAGAGCTCCTTTAAGGGTTAAGCGAAAGACTTCACCATGACGAAAGAGATTTTTGTTCTCATACATGAGCTTTCCCCCAATGCCGGGATTCCCGGCAGCATTGGTGATCTCAAATTGAGGCCCCAAAGCGTGTACAGGTCTCCTTACAAGGTTTACCCGACAATCCAGAAGGGTATCGTATGGAGAGTTAGGAGTAGAGAATTCCACATTGGCAAACCGATAAATACGTAAGGTGCTTAAACGTTTTTGCGTCTGCTTTACCTCATCCATGCAATACCGTTCTCCCGGCTTGATGAGTAGGGTGTTGAGAATGGTGTTGGGAACCATGCGCCTTTTCTGCGTCTCAATAAAGAAAAAAGGTCGCTCATTTTTTCGCCCCTTTTTATGGGTGGCTACAGTGTCGTAGTGTATGACCTCCTGAGAGTAGGGACGGTAGTCAGGGGTGACATATATGTTGTTGATATAGTATTGTTTATGAGGAGTAAGGGTGGAGTCATCTGACGTACTGGGTTGAAAGGGGGTAATGATAACTGTTAGGTCGATGGTTCCAGGGTGTGTGGTACTGTCCGCTTCGTAGCGAATAAAGTTCTTTCCAAAAAGATAGTATCCGTTGTTTTTTAATAGCTTGGTGATTCGATCTCGTTCGTCATCAAGGATATAGGCATTGTAAATCGCTCCCTCTTTGACTTGTGATTTGATGTGGCTTTCTTGGAGGTATCGGTTGATGCGGGAGTCCCGAATATCCCAGTTGATGGTACGATATCGGTAGGGTTTTCCGGCTTTTACCTGGAAGTTGATCTTTGCCTTTCCTCTTTTTACCTTTACTTGTGGTGTGACCTGTGCCAGAAAGAAGCCGGAGTTATGCAGATAGGCTTTCATCTGACGTGTCGTATTGTACATGGCCACCGAGTCTAACAGTGCCGGCGGTTCTCCCCGGTTTTTCTCCTTGCCGTTAAAGTGTTCGTAGAACCATAGCCTGGCTCTGAATAGTCCGAGAAGTTTTTTGTTGGGGGTGACCGTGATTAGGCTGGTCAGGTCACCGTTAGGGATGCTTTTGTGGTCGGTTGTTACACTGTTTTTGACGACCAGTGGTGCTCCGCGTGAGGCGCGCCGCGCCGCACCACAACCACTTAAGCTAATTAATGTAATCCCTATGATAATGCCGATAATTGTGTGCTTCACCTCTGCGCTCTTTTCCAAACAAAGGTAAACATATTTTTTTTCGCCATGAACCTTTCTCCCCTTCAAAAGGGGTTCTCCCTTTTTTTTATTACCTTTATGGAGAATTTTGAGCTAATTAGTGTCTGTCCATAAAGTCAGCGTTTTGAAAAGAGGCTGTATAGAAAGTTCGAATTCGAGGCTTGCGAAGGCTGAAATAGGTGAGTTTACTGGGGTAAATGACCATTTGGAAGACAAGCATAACGAAGAAGTCGGACTTTATAGACGGATTCTAATTATTGTTTCTGTTAAAACGATTCCTATTATGAAAAATCTGAAAGAGGCCCTCTCCGGGGTGTTAGAGACTATCAATGGGGCTGCAAAAGATGTCTCTTCCGTTGAGGTAACCACCCTTACCGGTGACGTGAAAAAGGTGTTTAATGGTGAGAAGATCGATCTGAAGTCGACAGTGGAAAGTTTGAAAGGCGATACGCAGGGTGAAGTGAGGCTATTAGCGCATACCCATATCGATTTCGATCAGGATGCTACCCAGTTTTTTAGCGATGATATTGCTGAAAAGGATGCGCTGTTGTTGGAGTTGCACCAGGAGATGGTGGATTCGGCTATGGCCTCTCGTAGTGCATTTCTGGATTTTGTCAAAGAGATCTTTGGATAGGTCGTGCATGCAAGAACCTTAATCGATGAGCTTGAATTGCGAAGGGATGTGCTCAATAGAGAGCGCTACTACTCTCATTTTCAGCCATTGGCTGATTTGGGGTATCTCTCCTATGATGCGCTTAAGGAGGAATCCTCTCAAGAGGTTCGAGAGGGAGCTGTGCGTGCTTTCGGGTCAATTATGAGTCGGTAGATACTTATCATGAGTATGCCTATATGCTCAATATGGCAGAAGAGCGGCTGCTTCACCAATTGGTTTCGTTGGATGGTACCTTTTCCTTTGCTGCCCTTCCCAAGATGGAGTCAGGGGGGGTAACGCCTCGCGTTGCTCGTTTTCGGCTAAAACTGCTTGGTCTGTACAGGGAGGGGGATGAACTCTCCTCCGCATTGGAAAAACTTTGTGAGCGCATGGGGCAGACGGAGCATACGATGCTCGATTTGCTCAATATGACAGGGAACCTGGATCTGCTCATGCACCATTATTTGTGTTCCTCTGTGGGCGATAGTGCCAAAAGAATCGCCTGTGTGCTTCTCCCCGGAGAGAATCCCGGGGAGGAGGTGCTGAAGATGATGCATACGCCACAAAATGACTTTGTGGCGCGTCTCTATCAACTTTTCTTGTGGAAAAATGGCTTCTACGAGGGACGTATTGATGGTGATATGGGAAAGATGTCAAGGACGTCGTTAAGGGATTTTATGGTCATGATCAATGGGAGAAGGGAGCGTGATCCTATTCATTGGCGTACCTTGATCAAAAGGAAAGTTGGTAGTCCCTATGAAAGTTGGGATATCGGAACACTCATGGGGGCCTACCTTAAGTGGAAAGCAGAATTCTCCCAAAACACTTCTTCAGAGCGTTCCCGTCAAGAGATGGAGTTGCCGGATGATTTTCCGCTTGAGTTGTCTGTTCGTAGGCTGTTGCGTGAGGTCTCCTTCAATTGGGCTCATCGGCGTCAAGCCTATTTTGGGAATGTGACGCATCTTGCGATGCCTGAGGTGGCGTTGCTGGAGGAGCGTTTTGAGCAGCCTCTTTTGCTGCAGGAAGGCTACAAGCGTGGACGGAAATGGCTCAAGAGGTGGTATGCTAAAGCGACGGGTATCCTGAGGAGTACCTTTCGGAAATTGATCCAACGCCTGCGAAAGGGATTGGCCCTCTTTCTTCATGGGTTGCGGTTCCTTTTGGGGGATAGAATGTTGGTGACCAAGGGGGAAAATGGGCTTCTCGTTTCGCAGTACGAGGGCGATTTTGATGCCTATTTATGGGGAAATATTGGTGGGGATCAACGCTCTTTTCGACGGCATGTGAAAAAAACGGCATACCTCTCCCATAGCCTGGCATATAGCCTGGGATTGGTGGGGAGAGTGATCCGGCTCCTGTGGCTTGTTTCGGGTCCTGTGGGGTGGTTCCGGCTTGCCCGTATTGCTGCGGATGCCCTTTCCCACTACGACGGTTCTATCTGATCCCTCTTTTTGAGAAAAATGTTATTTTTCTAAGGTTTGTTTATGAGGGGGTTATGGAATTTTTGAAGAAAAAATAGATAAAATCGTTGTTTTGCTATTGCGTGGAAAGAAAAACGACGTATATTTGCACTCCCAAACGCTTCCAAAGCGATTGTTCTTAAACAAAAATTTAACGGGAGATTAGCTCAGTTGGTTCAGAGCACCTGCCTTACAAGCAGGGGGTCATAAGTTCGAATCTTATATCTCCCACCACCCTACAAAGCCGTAATTTGTGTGATCACAGGTTACGGTTTTTTTTGTTTTTAATTGTTTGGAAATCATGTGATTATCTTTATTTTACGTGTGATAATGTGACAATGCGGCGATATGGTAATGAAGTCGGAAGACCGAAGACCGAAGTCGGGAGTTGAGTGATAACTTTTTGTGAATGTTGCCATTAACCCAAGCTAAAGGCTAACAGCCAACAGCCGGTAAGCCCCGTAGGGGCGGCACCTCTTTACAACGGTGGATTGGAAACCAACGAAGAATCTGAAGGGTTCAACGGTGTACAGACGGACTCTTCTCAAAACCTCCTCTTTATGGACAGACATCGATTATCCGAAGGTGTCGCCCCTACGGGGCTTTGGGGGGAGGAGGGGGCATCCCTGTTACAAAGGTGTCACCCCTCCGGGGTTCTATGGTGGGATATGGCTCTTGCTGTTACAAAAGTCTTGTTCCTCCGGAGCTGTAAGGGTACTTTGCCTGCTGTGGAGACAACCCCATCCCCCTCTCCAGGGCTTACCGGCTTTTACCTTTTATCTTTTACTTTTTACCTTTTACCGCTTCCCCGCTGCGTTATAAATCCCTTCTAAAGTTATGCAAACCTCTAATTCTTATGAACTTCCCTGAATAAGGTTGACCGTTTTTATGTTAAACATTCATTTAATATTTCCTTTTTAGACATCGGGTAATTCTGAACTTGAGTGAGGTCTTG
>PDRJ01000015.1 GCA_002748065.1 Bacteroidota bacterium | reverse complement strand
TAGGACGAAATAAGTTTCGTTGATCTTGATCCTGTGATTTCCCTCTCATATTTTGCAAGCTTTTTACCAAATTTACAAATTTCCTTGCAATCTAAATCACAACAAACAACCATTTATCAACATTATTATTTTGATTATGTGGCAATTAAAAAGCTTTTAAGGATCGACTAACTAATATAACACACAAACACCATATTTATATTTTAATCGTCTTTCAGAATTATTATTACTTCTTTCAAATAACTCCACACAAAAGGAATATTATTATAATTTAAATTCAATATTTCCGATATTGAAATAACCAACCAATTGCAAACAAATTAAACCAATATCTTTATGCTTCCCTTCAACCCTGTGTACCATATGATATGTATCATTAATCTTTCCTTCCAAAATCCATATTGATCCATCCATAACCAAAATATCCGATTTTTCAATAGGCTGCATATCAAAAAAACATAGAGAATCCACGGTTGCACAAAAAAGATCCCAATGATTATTAGATATAAAAACCGAATCAGAAATCAATTCTATTACTTTTTTATCATATTGAATATACTTTACAACAACCATAGTAGAATCATGTATTCTTTCAACACGCAATGTCATAGGATTATGTTTCTTCTCAAAACTCTGAATCCAAGTAAATCTAAAAACATCAGTAGGGTATTCAACATTAATAACAGGTTCCTTCAACTGAGATAGTTTCTTCGAATGATAAACATTCCTTTGGATAGCAACCTTTTTTCTATGAAGATAGAACATACTGTCTTTTTCGTCGTAACCGAATAAATTAACGGTGTCATAGAAACAGTCTGATAAAAAATACAATTCCTGCACACTGTCATTTCTTTTCAATTTATTTTCGACTTCTTGCCCTTTAACTATAACAAAAGATACAAACATAAAAAATGAAAGTAAAATTATTTTTTTCATAATACAGCTATTTATACAACCAATTAAAATTATAATAAGGCTTACAACTTCCCCAAAAATTATTTCTAACACGAATATCAATTGAATCATGATACTTCGCAAATTCTATCCCATATTTATTATTAACGATGGAATGCCTGATGTCTCCACATTTGTTATATCATCTGGGCTATGATATAAATTAACTCTTGATTCAAAGTATGGATGAGGATGGAAAGTAGCCCATGCACCCTCTGATTTTTGAGAAAAATCAAATCTAACCACATTTTTTTTGTCTGGGCTATAAGTAACGCCTTTTCTAGAAATACCTTTTTCTGTTAACCAGAAAGCACCTCCTGCACGTTCCGATTGCCAAAACCTACCACGAGTATACGATTCTTGAATTCTTAAATATTGGCGATAATTTATATTATGACCATTGAAATCGGAATCTTTAACATTCATCCTCCAATTTATATATGAAGATAAATGATATGCACCATAAGAAGAAGCCCCACTCAATCCAACTGATATCCAATTCACTTCTTCAAATGAATCATTTTCAAGATATTGACCAGATAGGTTAGAGGCAGCTCCCCCAGCAAAAGCTCCAAATCCTCCGCCAATTGCGCCACTAACACCACCACCAACAAGCCCAGTAACAGCACCACGAAGCATTCCATCTTTAGTTGCATTCCATAACTCATCAGCTTCCAATTCTGAATTAATAGCATTCAAGAGTCCAAATCCTCCTCCATTAACAATTCCTCCAGCTATCCCACCAGCAACGGTTCCCATTGCATCTGCCGCTAAAGTTCCGGCTCCTGCGGTTCCAGCACCTATAGCTAAACCAATACCCATATAATACCAAGTTTTCTCTGATGAGTAGTCCCATTCAAATGGATTCGCAGTACCATTGGCGATAGTTCCAGCATTCCATATACCTATATCAGCACCAATAGCATATGGTAAAAGAACCAAAGAAGCACCTCCGGTGAAAGGAGCAGCAATAAGTACCCCCAAAGTAAAAACAAACTCCCCACTGGGGTCCGTATACACTAGTAGATTATTCAAACAGTAAGGCTTAGGAAGCGACACAACCCCACATCATACATCCGACCATTCATATTAATCAACCCAAACTCATTCAGGTGCTGGTGGCCGGTATAACCTCTGTCAAAGGGAAACGTGCCGCTTACGCTGCTGTTCCAGTGCTGTGGGTTTCGCTTACGGTCCCATGCATCAAGGGACTGGTGGGAGAGCCGGCCATCGGTTTCATTGCCCCCCGTTTCCCAACGACCCTAATGATCCGTAAAGAAACGATAGAACGCATCCCCTCTCGTGGCGTTAGCTTCTGCGATAGAACGCATCCCCTCTCGTGGCGTTAGCTTCTGTAAGCTCACAGCCCCCCATCCTAAACACGATTTGACGAGAACAATCCATTTCCTCCGGTTTGGACTTATTACAAGCTAAAGTTACGAATTATTTTCTTACGGGTATTGTCAATAATCCATATAACAAGAAAAGTATGCAGCTCCCTCTTTGGCTCTCCCCTCCATATCTCCCCTAGGGGTAGGAAGTACGGAAAAGGAACTGTGATAAGCAGCATTGAGCGCCTTGGCAGGCTCCTCAGCACGGGGTTGGTAGAAGGGATACCCAAGAGAGGAAAAAGCGTCCCACAAAAAAAGGGAACCCGAAGGTTCCCTTTTCTTTAAGGTATGATCACCGATCACTACTTGGTCACAACGAAACGCTTGTTGAATGTTTCACTGTCATTTGTAGTAAACTCGATGAGATAAGCACCAGCTTCGAAGTTCTTAACATTAACTTGGAAATAAGTCTCAGTGGAAGTCTGCTCGTAAACAGTCTGTCCAACGGTGTTAAGAATTCTGAAGGACTGTACTTGATCAGAAAGCTCAATATTCAGATGATCTTTCGCGGGGTTCGGATAGAGGTTCACATCAATATCAGAGAACTCTTCCACGCCCACAACAAAGCGAGCTGTCACATGAACAACCTGTTCTCCCACATTAGGAGCAGGGATAAAGAGGACATCAGCATGCTTAACCAGTTCGCCAGTAGATACACTAATACCTTCATCACAAACACCGATAGAGAATGGCTCATCGGATGAACCAGCCGGCAACGATTGGCTTTCAGTATCTACCACAAGCCACTGCTGACCAACACCGTTAAAGCCAATCACAGTCACTTCCATACCGTCTGCAAATCCACCAACAAGGGTAGTTGCTCCAGTATTTCTATCCAGCAGACGAAGTTCTCCAGAAGCACCATAAGCAGCAAGGAAGATCTGATCAGTTTCAGGATCCCAAGCCATACCTTGTGCATAGTTGGCATCGTAGCCTGTTGCACCAAGGAGCGTTCCAGTTCCGCTCACCGGATCAAGGGTAAAGATCGCATCGTTCACGATACAGTTCGCATAAAGCATACCTGAACCATCACAAGCAATATCAATAATACCCTCTACTCCTGTAGAACCAACAACTGTTGTTTGAGCTGTTTCCAGGTTGATTGTATGAAGATACGACTCGGCAGTGTTAGTAGAGACCACATACATAGTGTTCGTATTCTTATCACAAGCCATTCCGGTGAAGGCATGATCTGCGAAGGCCCCTACATTACCAATTACCTGAGCATCTCCGGTAAGAAGATCAATCTGCTTAAGATTACCATCCTGTGCATCGATCACATAGAGATTACCTGCAGCATCAAAATCTCCGGCAAAAGCACTCCAAGTCGGAGCAGGATTCACCATATCAGGAGAACCGGGTGCTTCTGTATCGATGGTATGGAAGCCATAGGTTCCGGGGTAAGCATCGTAACAATAAGCGGTTGAACCACGAAGCAGGTCTACCGGCTCCTCTACGTAACCATTGAAGGAGATTGCCTCAGGAGCAAATCCAATGGAAGCAGGAACATTAAGACGTGGGTAATCGGGGTTAATCTCAGGAACAGTAACGTTATCCAGGTAAGTTACAGCAGCTCTATAAGAGAGATCACCATCACCCAAGTTAGAAACCAGCGCTTCTTGCCACATAACTTCGTGACCTTGTTCATTGATATTGTAGACAAATGTGAGTTCTTCCGGAGTCACATCAAAGAGCGGCTGAGTCAAACACTCATTCAACTCATAGTCTTCCGTAATCTCTACAGCAGTAAAGCTAACAGGAGAATACAAGGGGTGCTCTATGGAGATGTTGTAAGTACCCGCTTCAACAGGAACGCTGAAGTATCCACCAGCATCCGTCATTACAGGATCGTAGGAACCTACAGTTACAACAACCTCTTCAATGGGGTTACCTGTTGCACAATGGGTAATTTGACCATAAACATTCACAAGTGTACGCTCATAAACCTTCACATTATCAAGGTTCCAGTAGTTAATGTTATAGGTATCAAGACCATGAGCTACGAAGCGGATGCTAAAGAGATGACCAAGGGCATACTCAGAGATATCATAAGAGAAGTTTGTCCAATCGATGTTTCCAACGTTAGTAAACGTATGAACCTCATTCCACTGGTTACCATCAAACACCTCAAGGCTCAACATTTCATTACCGTCACCGGCAAAGTCTGAAAGCATCAAGTCGAAAGTAACCATTACATTTTCAGCGCCTTCTGCAATCAGATCAGGACTTACTAAGGCATAGCTATAGTTAGTTACGGCAGGAGACCAGTTAAAGGCTACAGAAGGTGCCTCAAGACCTGTCTCAGTCGAGATCAGCCAGTTACCCATGTCTGGGTCGAAGCTCCAACTTTGCTCCTCGAAACCACCATCCCATGGCTCATAGAAAGTAATGGGGAATACGGAACCAGCTTCGTAGAGTTTAAAGTCTACAGTAGTAGTTTGATCATAGTAAACAGAAACCGTTTTCGTAGAAGGAGCATAGCCATCCTTCTCTGCAGTAACTTCAACCTCTCCGGAAGGTACGAGCAATTCATACGATCCATCGTAATCGGTTGTAGCTGTCAGATCGTTCACAGTAATTACGGCACCATTGATCACGGTTCCGGTGATACCATCAACTACCGTTCCAGCAATAAAGCCCTTAGCTTGAACCTCTACAGGCTCAGCACAGATAGGAGCAGTTTCTCCATCATCATAAATAGCAGTCACACAGTATTCGTAGATACCAGGAGCAAGGTTCAAGTCGTTGTAGAAAGTATCCGGTGCAGGTACATAAGCTACCACATCGGCATTTCTCCAAACGTTGTATCCAAGGAGTACCGCTCTGTTGAGATCACGAACTTCCAGGCGATCGTTGAGAGCAACAACATCTTTGGTAGCAGCGTTAGCAGCATGTCCACTTTGGTTCGGCTGTAACATCACCTCATCGGCAGCAGTACGAATCTTAGCACGTGTAGCCCATTCCATTTCAGTGGGTTCCCAAGCACCGGCTTCACCAACGTAACCATGACTATTGCTCAAGTCTTCAAAGGCTGCTGAAGAGGGCATTCCTGTTTCAGGATTCGCCGCAACAGCAACATAGAAGTTTCCGTCTACCGGCAATACCTCTTCGAGCACAAGCACAGTCTCATCCGGATATTGGAGAGCTGCAATCTCAGCAGATTCATAAAGAAGGGTAGCACCATCGGCTGCGTAAACCTTGTAACGGAAGGTTACGTCAGGTCCCCATGGGTAAGAGGGGTGCTCATAGAAGATATGAGCCAACTGGGTAATGTCTACCGGATATTCTGCACCGAAATCCTCCACATTAAACAGGGTAGCACGCTCAGGTACGCTCCAGCTCAGGTGGGTCAGATCGGTGAAGTAGCTGATCCAATACTCGGGCGTTACCGCTCCAGGAGTACACCATGCTACCAATACGTCGATATCAGACTCTTGTACCTCGGCAAGGATACATTGTGGAGCTTCAAGCTCACAACCTACGCAAAGGAGAACCTCTGCATCCTTAAGACAAGACTCATAATCCGGCTCATAAACAGCGGTCACATTGTAGAGGTACTCACCACCAGGAGTAATGGTCTCATTGTAACCTAAGGTCTCAATAGGCTCAAGATTCAACTTAAGACCGTTACGGTAAACGTTAAATCCTATAAAGTCGGTGGGAGGTGTGGGAACACCGTAGAGTTCATAACCGAAGATAGTATGGTTCTGAATAATTCCACCAAGGGTAACAGCACCAGCTTCGATTCCTTCATGAGTGAAGAGACCACCCGCTTTATTGTCACCACCGGGAGCAAGTTCTGATACCACATCTCTCATTCTACCGGTAAATTCTCCAGTCTCAGCATTGTTTTCTACCACAACACCACCAGAACCATCCTGGCTAAAGCACCATACAGTAGCTGCGTCAGACTCAGGATTATAGTTATCGTAAGCCATTCCATAGAAGCTACCATAAGAACCTACAGGCCATGAATTGATCACGTTTCCTGAACGATCTACCAACTTCACATCCTCTGACCAGTTGTTTACGTAGAACGCATCCTGATCTGCATCATAAGCAATCGCACGAACAGGTACAGGACAAGCCAACGTAGAGACAAGGCTCTGAGCATTGAAGTCCATCTGCCAGATCTTAGCACTAGCATCAGATCCATAGAAGAACTCACCATCGTAAGCAAGGTCACGAACGTTTCCACAACCAGAAATCTCAAAGGCACCATTGAAGGATCCGTCCATCTCGTAGCTGAAGAAGGTTCCATTGGCAGCGTTACCATTCCACTTAGTAGTATAAATCTTGGTTCCGTCGGTCTCAGCACCGGCTTCTCCACTAGCATCTGCACAGGGGAAGCTAAATTGAAGATCCCAGATATCACGGGTAGCATTTGTCACTTCAACCTCACGTACCATGGGGGAAGCCTCCACATTAGCAGGCACACGCTCTGTGCGTACCTTTTCGCTAACTACTTTAGCATCCGCATCGCCACCAGGAACACCTTCCGGAAGTTCCCAAGTCAACGCTACCTGGTTACCAGGACTGGTCACCCCGTTGAGGTTTCTTGGAGGATTAAACAGGTAACAAGGCTTGTAAGTAAAGGCGTAATTAACCATTACGGAAGTACAAGAGGTGTACTCTGCATTAATACCGGCAATGTAGGTTTGCTCTACTTCTAATCCAGTATAAGTGTAAGTATAATCGGTAGTATGGTCTACATACTCTCCATCAAGATAGAGGTTGAAACCTAAGAGGGCACGACTGTCTGCGTTGGGAGAGATTCCCTTCATTACGCGTACATCATCAAGAGCGATACCCATTCCGGCAGGCTCCGGTCCTTGTGCTTCAAAGGCGATGTAGTAAGTAGAAGTTGGGTTGGGGAGTGAAACTACTTCATTCTTCCAAATCTCAATATTGGAGATATAGCTTGCCAATGCTACCCATCCGCCAGTGGCTGAAGTACGGTAGTATACGCGAAGCTCATCCTGTCCTCCTCCGGCTTTCTGAGTATGCCAGAAACTTACCTTCGGTACTAAGGCACCAGCAAGGTCGATAGGAGGAGTGATAAGTTTTGTGGTAGCCGAGCTGCCCATAAAGGTAGCGTTATACTCTCCACTATGTGCATTTGCAGGTGTTCCTGAGGGACCACCGCTACCCACTTGCCAACTTACTTCCTGTACGAGGAACTGCTGAGTCCAACCGGGAGGAAGAACACCACCTTCGAAACCTTCTTCGAAAACGGTCTCATACTCCACAACCGGGGGTAACCATGTGGCCACACCTGTTTGGTTGTCAACCTCAAAATTCTGAGGAGGCAGACAGAGGCTCTGCAACACGACGTTAAGAGTTGTATTGTTAGAGATGTAGATATCGTTAAGATAGTAATCGCTGAAACCTTCACGGGTTACAGAGAGTTTGTACATACCATTCCATACTTCGTGGAAGAATACGGAACCGTTTGAAGGAGTAGTTGCAGCATAAGTATAAACATCAGGTTCTGTAGTGCTTGCGAGGATCACCAAAGCATCGCTTACAGGATCGCCATCTTCATCACGTACATTGATTGTCACGTCAGAATCGAAACCACGAGGTACAATGTTAGAGAACGCAGGCTCTGACACGTTGTAAGAGTAAACTGCTTTCACTGCATAGCGGTACCATGCATGCTCCAGGTTGGCCCATTCCAGGTCATTGTATTCTGTAACAGTAAGATCGTTTGCAAGGAGAGTCCAGGTCTCAGGAAGTTCTTCCTGACCGGGCATCAGGCGATAAACCTCATACTTCTCCAGACCACGTACCTCTGATTCATTGTATACATAAGCACGAATCATGAAGTTTTGGTTCTCTACAGGACGCCAAGGCTCGTTGTTGGTTACGTAACGTGCCACTGAACGCATTTCATTGGAAGAGTTATCAATAGCGATAGGAGCACAATCAGGATAATCTGTTCCTTGAATCATGGCAATATAGAACTCACCATCATTGACAACAACAGCCTCTTCAAAAATAGCATCTACCCAACCATTAGCAGCGGGTGTCACCTCTACAGAAGCCAACACCTGACCAGGAAGACCGTCGGGACCATTGTCATCAAACAATACCACTTGGAAGGGTGAGAGGGTGTTTCCTGCTGGCCAGGAACCATCATAAATATTCACAGAACCTCCGGTTACTTCACAAGGATAACCTGTGGGGGTAAACTTCACCGCATTGATGTTTCCAGCAACATCCCATGCCGTTACGTCATCAGCAATACCATCATCATAAGCGATAGTCTCGAAGAACGTCGGAGCATACCAATCCACGAAACACTCTGTGTGTTCAAAGTTACGAGTAGCTGTAACACCTACCACAGGATAAGGGAATTCACAAGGCTCGAAGTCGAGGGTTATCGTAGTCTCGTCGGGCACCATAACGTTCTCCACATTTTGCGTTACAAAACCTTCTGCTTCACAAGTCACATTATAGGTCGCCTCAAGAACATCCACTGAGTACTGTCCATTAGCACCAGTATAGGTCACGTAGGTCTCTTCAGTGTCCACATTCACAACGGTAATCATAGCACCTTCGATGGGGCGAGGAGTATTACCACACTGACTTACTGTTCCGGCAATGGTTCCTTCACCAAGGATATAGATATCCACAGGAGCAGGAAGAGCAGGACCAGATTCACCAGGAGTAGGCTCTCCATAAACAGCAGTTACAGTAAACTGATGCCATCCAGCTACCAAATATTCTGTAGTATGCTCAAGTGGGGGTATTGTATCAGCCACTGCATAGAAGGCACCATCCTTATAGATATTATAAGCAATTACGTTGCCCGGGTCAATTCCACCAGAAGCACCACCACCGGGGAAGCCAAAGGCACAGATTTCAGAACCTGCGGGGAAAGCACCAACCAATGCTGCTGCTCCGGTAACCTCATCCAAAATATAGAGGGCAGGCTCTGTCGTATAGGCGGCAATGTAAACAGTACCGGTTGCAGGATCCCAACCAAGTCCCTGAGCATAGTTCAAATTAATACCCAAAGCACCTAATTCAGTTGCCTCTGCAGTCTCCTTATTAATAGTAAAGGAGTTATCAGAAATGATATCCGTTGCATAAAGCACACCATTTCCATTTATAGCGATATCAATAATACCAGCAATCGCCGGTGCACCAATAACTGTTGCCTCAGCTGTTTCCAGATTAATGGTGTAAAGGGTTGAAGCAGCACCATTGGTAGAAGAAGCATACATAATACCCGTATTCTTATCCATCGCCATTCCAGTCCAGGTATCACCGCCAACGCCACCTGCTACAGTACCCACAAGGGTAAACTCTCCGGTGGTCACATCAATATAGCTTAATTGGCTATTATCGTTGTTAATCACATAGAAGGCATTCTCATCCTCCACACCGAAATCACCACAGAAGAAGGCTCCGGTTGTTGCCGTTATCTGAGTCATTACGCCAGGAGTATCCACATCGATTGTTCCAAAGATATCGTTAATCGCATCTGTAGCATAAGCAAGAGAGCCTCGAAGCATCTTCACATCGGGTTCTTTGGTCAAAGTACCAGTACTTGTACCAGGAGCCAGACCAAGACTAAAGTCTGAAGAAGTCTGTTCTGTTACGGTAACGGTAGGAATAGTTCCTTCAAAAACAGGAGCAGGAACTTCAACAAAAGGTTTCTCCCAGGTAAGATGCGCATAATGTCCTTGAGCTTCGCCTTCCAGTTCTCTCGGAGGCTCTAAGAAAGCAGAAGTCCATGTGTAAAGAGAAGGCTCAGAATAGCCATTGTTATAGATAGCTCTTACAGAGGAAGTATAGGTTTGTCCCCAATTAACCATCCACGGGTCAATGTCATAGTAAGTAACGCCAGAAGCAGTAGTAGCAGTCAACGTACCCTCGTTAAGGTGGAAAGCATAAGCAGTCACCGCACGGTTATCCCCGTCAGTGGAACCATAAAGCATCACGTTGTCCACATCCCAATGGTTAATATTAAAGGTATTCGCTCCATGGGCTACAAAGCGAACCTTAAAGTTGTTGCCCACAGCATGAGCAGAGATATCAATAAGGTGATTTTCCCAGTTGATACTTCCTGCGGCGTTGTCAAAATGAGCAACCTCGTGCCAAGTAGTACCATCAAATACTTCCACAGTCATCTCCTCTAAAGTAGAGGTACTGTAGTTATTCAACATCAGGTCGAAAGAGAAAAACATGTTAGGGAATCCTAAACCTGAGAATTCCTTGGATACCAAAGCAAAAGAGTAGTTACTCTGAGACGGAGACCAGTTAAATTTAGCGGCACTTCCGGGGTTTCCAGAACCAGTAATTCCCCAGTTACCCTGAGTAGGAGCAAATGTCCATTCATTGGTAGCAAAAGAGCCTGATTCAAAATCTTCTGTAAAGAGATCCAAGTCCACTCCGGGAGCCAGCCAAGAGGCGTGAAGCGTTGCAGGATCCACAACGAGTCCCAATGGGGGGTTCAGCACTTCCATCAGCTCCACATCAATGGTCATATCGGAATAGACGCTGTGATCTCCCTGATAATTATCATAGCCAAACTTCGTTACGGTAAGCTCATATTCACCCTTCCATACTGCAGGGAAAACAATGGTTCCAGTCTCATCAACGGCACCCTCATAAACGTGGTTGGCAAGGCCATCCTTATTTACAAGCGTAACATAAGCACCAGCCGGGTTCTCGCCTGAGCTAAGAGATACGTTAATCGTAAGCTCTGCTTCCCAGTCATTACCTAAAATGTTAGAGAATGCTACGGTAGATTGTCCAGCGGAATAGTTAGCAGCTACAGCCCAACGGTAACCTCCTGAGGGAAGGTTTGGCCAAGCATTATCGCGGTAGTTAAGGTTTGTCGTATTTCCCAGAAGAACCCAGCTAGAGGGATCGTCCATTGCATCATAAAGGAGACGCCATACGGTGTAGTTCTGGAAAGAACGGTCAGAAGAGGACTCCTTAGAAGTAGCCTTGTAAACGGGCAATGTCTCAAACCCACCGATGAACTCATTTTCAGAAACGTTCAAGAAACGGTGTCCTTCGGAGATACGAGAAGGCTCTATGAAAGAGGGCTCATAACTCAAGTTAGCTACACCAGCAGGACCTTCACAGATAGCACGGATCATAAAATCATTGAAACCGGAATTCAACCATCCCTGGCCTCCAGTGGCAAAACGCTGATAACTTCTGAAAGAAGGATTGGTTTCGTCCACACCAAGAGCCAGACACTCAGGATAATTTCCACCTTGAACCATAGCCAGATAGAATTCACCCTCTTCGAAGGTCACGGCCTCTTCACCAAAATCAAAGGATACCCAACCATAAGCATCGGGTATTACTTCTATGCGTAACAACTCGCTACCGGGGAGACCATTTTCACCATTATCATCATACACGGCCATAAAGAAAGGCTGCAACGGATCGTTACCGGGAGGATATGTTCCATCACCTACATAAACAGAACCGGCAGTCACCTTACAAGGATATCCGGGAGGCAAGAATTTCAATGCATTCAAGTTACCACCCTGAACCCATACAGCATAGTTCTCAGCCACACCATCGTCATAAACAATCTCATAAGGAGTACTTGCGGCACCCCAAGAGATATCCACCACGTTAGAGGCGATCAATTCAGCATAAACACCTACGGGAGCAGGCATCACTTCGGTAAGAGCTATATCGTAAGTGGTCACACCACTACCGGCAACCTGAACTGTTCCGGAAAAAGTTGAATAACCCACCTTCTCTACTACGACGTTATGATTTCCACCATATAATTCAGAGAACGAATAGAAACCATCCGCATCGGTGTAGGTAAAACGCCCTCCATCAAGGATAACCTTTGCACTACTGATAGGCTCATTATCAGCAACATCTGCTACCGTACCATTCAAAGAAGCATTGGTTGAAGTAGGCTGATAATAGATACGAACATTTGTTCCGTAAACATTAATATTTCCCGGATCAGTAGGAAAACCTGCATCAGAATACCTATACTTGGCATGATCAGGTTTTTCGGTATAATAAAAACGAGGGCCACCTGAAGCCCAAGAACCATCACGATTTTCCCACTGAATGACGAGATTGTTCTCTGCATCATACAAGAAAGGCTCATCGAAAGTAATCATATGCCAACCCGATCCATTCCAGACCAGATCACCATCGAAGACCTGAGTATACCCCATGGTAGCGGGATCGTTATAGGATCCGCTAGTCCACTGGCTTTCAGACTTATGCCCCAAATAAACTGTCTGATCATAGACAGAATAGTTCGTGGGGGAGGTAGCCACATTGTAAGCGATCGCTGTAATAAGCACAGGCTCGGTAAAGCCCAGTTCAGCTTGCTCAACAATCTCAGCGGACCAAGAGTAGTTGTAGAATCCGTAGAAGGGAACATAAGAGGTCGTCCCCACCCCGGAACCTACTTCAATGTAGTCCTGAGCAAAAGTGAAGCCGGATACCAACAACGCCAGTACCACAGCAACAACTCGTGTAAAGTTTTTCATAATTAAGAATTTTTGTTAATTAAAATTTAGTTGGTTATCATTTTCCTTGACTTATACATCATTTCGTCACTGAACATTATCTCCGCAAATATAAAAAATATACCCGTACAAAACGGTCAAATTAATAAAAACGATTTAAAAAAAAATCACTCATGCCACCAAAAAGCACATAATCATCTGATATTCAAATACTCAACCTCAACACAGCCTAGCATTACCTAAAACTATTCACAAAAAATAAACGTCCACCCGCCTTAATCAAAAGATCTCTTCTCTTAAAAAACCTGCCACAAAAGTATTTTAAAAACGGAAACTTCAAAAGAAAAAGGGGAAAAGTTTTTTCCATCAATCGCCCGACAGCCTCAGGCCACAAGGAACAGAGAGCACCCGGGTACTCCCCAAAAGGAGATCATCATTCCTTTTGCTCAACCCCGCGATGAGGGGTGAAATAAAAATTATTTACCCAAAAGTCTTGTATCTTATTATTTTTTACTAATTTTGCACTCCAATTTTGACAAACATTTAAACAGAGAATTAGGATGTACGCAATTGTAGATATCGCCGGACAGCAGTTCAAGGTTGAAAAAGGCCAGAAAGTATTTGTGCATCGTTTGAGTGGTGAAGAGGGAGCTTCTGTCAGCTTCAGCAAGGTACTCCTCCTGGACAACGAAGGAACCATTCAAGTGGGAACGCCTGTTGTAGAAGGAGCCGCCGTCAACGCCAAAATCGTCAAACATCTTAAAGGCGACAAGGTGCTTGTTTTCAAGAAAAAAAGAAGAAAAGGATATCAGGTGATGAATGGACACAGGGATCATCTCACACAGATCACCATCGAAGATATTACGCTTGCTTAAATTAATTTGATCATTTAGAAAAACCTTATAAGTTATGGCTCACAAGAAAGGTGCCGGTAGTAGTAACAACGGCCGCGAATCGGAAAGTAAACGTCTGGGTATTAAAATCTACGGCGGTCAATTTGCGAAGGCAGGGAATATTTTGGTTCGCCAACGAGGCACCAAGCACTTTCCCGGAGAGAATGTAGGTATTGGGAAAGATGACACCCTCTTTGCTCTGGCAGATGGCGTTGTTGAGTTTAAAAAACGACGCAATGACAAATCTTTTGTATCGGTTAAACCCATGGAGAGTTAATCGAGGCTTGAATCATCTTTTTTAAAAAAAATAGTTATTCTCCTGTGCCCCGTGGTTCAGGAGTTTTTGTTTATGGGAGTTTCCCTATATTTGCCCATTAAATTACAGATAACATGTTACAGATAACGACACTACGCGAGCACAAACAGGCAGTCATTGACGCGTTAACCATAAAGAACTTTAATGCTACAGAGATCATAGAGACCGTGATTACCCTTGATGACAAGCGAAAAGAGCTCAAGGGCTCGCTGGATGCTATTTTAACTGAAGCCAACAAAATCGCCAAAGAGATTGGCATACTCTACAAAACAGGAAGGGCACAAGAGGCCAATGAGCAGAAGGCGAAAAGTGCCCAGCTCAAAACGCACAGTAAAGAGACGGAAGAGAAGCTTCATCAGGTAGAACAGCAATTGGAGGCCGCACTCCTTGAGATCCCCAACGTGCCACACCCCTCTGTAAAACCGGGCAAGAGTGATGCGGACAATGAGGTGCTCTACGAAGAGGGAACCATCCCATCTTTAGGGGAAGAAGCGCTCCCCCACTGGGAACTTGCCTCCAAATATCAGATCATCGATTTTGATTTAGGAGCGAAGGTCACCGGAGCCGGATTCCCCTTCTACCGGGGCAAAGGTGCCAGACTTCAGCGAGCGCTGATCAATTTTTTCTTAGACCGAGCCATCGCCGCAGGCTACTTAGAGTACCAACCCCCGCTCTTGATCAATGAGGATTCAGGTCATGGCACCGGACAACTTCCGGATAAAGAGGGGCAGATGTACCATGTGGGCGCACACAACCTGTTCCTCATACCCACCGCGGAAGTTCCCCTCACCAACATCTACCGCAATAAGATTCTTAAAATGGAAGATTTTCCCATCAAGAATGTTGCATACTCCAGCTGTTTCCGAAGGGAGGCCGGCTCCTATGGCAAAGAGGTTCGCGGGCTGAACCGTCTCCATCAATTTGATAAGATTGAAATTGTACAGGTTCGTCACCCCGAAACATCCTACGATGCCCTCGAAGAGATGAAAGATTACGTTGCAACACTGGTGCGTGATTTGGAGCTTCCTTTCCGAATCTTGCGGCTCTGCGGAGGCGATCTCAGCTTTACCAGTGCCTTAACCTACGACTTTGAAGTTTACTCTGCCGGACAAAAGCGTTGGCTAGAGGTCTCATCAGTAAGTAACTTTGAAGCATTTCAATCCCAACGAATGAAACTACGTTTCAAAGACCATGAGGGGAAGAGCCAGTTAGCACACACCCTGAATGGCAGTGCCTTAGCACTCCCCCGGATTGTAGCGGCTCTTCTGGAGAACAACCAAACGCCACAAGGGATACGAATTCCGGAAGCCTTGGTTCCCTACACCGGATTTAACCTACTGACTTAAGATGGCGTTTCTTAAACAATTCGCCATACTGGGGTTCTGCATCCTCCTGTTTGGGGGAGGGAGTACGGCTTATGGCCAAGAAAAACCTGTTAAAAAAACGATCACGGGCTCCCAAATTTACAAGCCCTACAACCCTCCTGCTCCCTCCAAAAATCCAAACCAACTGAACTTAGGATTGCAGTACTATCGAGAACAAGCCTATGAGAAGTCAGCCACCGTGTTTGAAGAGCTGTATGAAAAAACGCCCAACCACACCCATTACACCTACTATTTATACAGTTTAATCGGACTACGAGACTACAAAAAGGCGGAGCGGTTGATCAAAAAACAGCGCAAGCATCATCCCGATAAGGAGCGTTATCTCATTGACTTAGGCTACCTCTACGTAACTCGTGGGGAGACACAAAAGGGTCACAAGGTTTACCGTAAAGCCATTGATCAGGTAGCGCCCAACAAACGAGCCATCAAAAACCTAGCCAATGCCTTTGTGGGGAAACGAGAGGACGAATTGGCGCTTGCCACCTACGAGAGGGGAAAAACCCTATTGGAAGGGAGTTATGGTTTTGAAGAGGAGCTTGCGAGTCTCTATGGGAAAATGCAGCAGTATGAGAAGATGATTACCACCTACCTCGCACTTGCAGCCAACGACCTTTCCAAGGTTAAACATGTACAAGGACGACTTCAATACTATCTAAGTATGGATAGTGAAGGAGCACTCCGTAAGGCGCTCCACACACAACTCATAAAGCAGATACAGCATGAGCCCAACAACCGTTTTTACGGTGATTTTCTCATTTGGCTATCGCTACAAGAGAAGGATTTTGAGATGGCGTTCACCCAGGCAAAAGCGCTGGATAAACGCATTGACAAAACCGGCGACGAGGTCTTTAATGTGGCCGTCCTAAGCAGCAAGGCGTTACAGTTTGAGGTGGCGGAAAAGGCCTTCGAATATCTTCTTTCCCGCTACAAGGGGGAGGCCATCTACCCGTTGAGCCTGTCGGGATACACCCATGCCAGGTTCATCAACTTTAAACAGATAGCCACGCCCGACCACAACGAAATACGCGCCATCAAAACCCAACTGGAGAAGGCCACCTCCACCTTGGGTGTACAGCCCCTTTCAGCGGTTAACTTTCGTGATTTAGCGGAGTTCTACGCTTATTACGATCACCACACAGAAGAAGGTATTTCCCTCTTGGACAGCTTATTGAAGATCCCTGCCCTAAGCCCATCCATCAAACACGAGATCAAGTTGGATTTGGCCAACCTCTACCTCTACGCCGGAGATCCCTGGGAGGCCACCCTCCTGCTATCGCAGGTAGAGAAGGAGAACAAAAACGAACCCATCGGGCATGAAGCTAAGTTAAGGAATGCGCGCCTCTCCTACTACATCGGCGAATATGGTTGGGCAGAGGGACAGCTCAACATCCTCAAGGCAGCCACCTCCAAGCTTATCGCCAATGATGCCATGAACCTCTACCTTTTCATCCATGACCATAAAGGTACGGACAGCCTCTCTCCCATCCTGGATGCCTTTGCCAGCACAGAGTTGTTAATTTTTCGCAGGGAGTATGCCCGCGCAGAGAAGCGCTTAGACTCCCTCTACCGTCACGCCCCTTCACAAGATCTTACGGACTATATCCTTTTCAAACAGGGGGAGGTGGCCACCCTAACGCAGCAAGATGCACGCGCAGACTCCCTCTACGAGCAGTTGTACACACTCTTCCCCGAGAGCCTGCTCGCTGACGACGCGCTCATCAAGCAGATTGCCATTGCGAAACGAGCCGCCGATGAACAACGGGTAGCGGCGCTGAATAAGAAAATCCTCTTCGACTACCCCGCCAGTATCTTTGCCATCGAGGCGAGGGAAGACTTCCGGAGTTACATGCAGAAGCAGGAGGAGGAAAAGTACGTACCTTTACCCCACACAAAGCAATAGGATGGTACGCCCCAAGAAACATCTCGGCCAACATTTTCTGCACGACCGTAACATCGCCCGGAAAATCGCGAACAGTCTGAGTGACAACCCCATTCCGGTGTTGGAGATCGGCCCGGGAACTGGTGTATTAACCTCCTTTCTAATGGGAAAGAGCTTCCCTTTAACCACCATTGAAGTGGATCAGGAGTCGGTAGCTTACCTCCATGAGACCTATCCCCAATTGGAGGTGATCGCAGCAGATTTTCTACGTTGGAATCCCAAAGAACACTTTGAAGGGGATTTCCGGATCATCGGCAATTTCCCCTACAACATTTCGAGCCAAATTCTTTTCCGAGTGTTGGAGTATCGCCACTGCATCCCCGAAATAGCGGGAATGTTCCAGAAAGAGGTGGCCCTGCGCATTGCGGAGAAGCCGGGATCCAAGCAGTACGGCATCCTCAGCGTACTCTGTCAGGCCTTTTACGATATCACCTACCTGTTTACCGTCTCTGAACAGGTTTTTACGCCCCCTCCTGCCGTAAAATCGGGCGTCATAAGCATGTTGCGCAAGGAAGAGTTCACCCTTCCCTGTGATGAGGCGCTCTTTTTTACTGTGGTAAAAACGGCATTCAACCAACGGAGAAAGACCCTCCGCAACGCCCTAAAAGGTTTGCATATGGTGCTCACGAAAGAGGTTGAAGGACTCCTTCAAAAGCGAGCAGAGCAACTCTCTGTGGAGGAGTTCATCCTGTTGACCCTTCATGTGCAACGATAGCAGTGCTTCACATTGCGGCAACCTGCATTTGCCATGCCTCCGAAAATTTACCATTCCGCACGGGCGAAAAGAGAAACAATCCGGTTCATTTGTTACCTTTGCGGTTCTATGAAAAAGAGAACAAGCACGTTGAGCAGGATAGAATCCCTGTTTTCCCATGAACGGAATTTTTGGTTGGTCGTATTTCTCTTCCCCTTTGTTCTGTATTGGAATACGGCATACAACAAATACTCGCTGGATGATCATTTGGTAATTGAGCACCACGAACAGGTTCAGAAGGGGCTTCGAGGCATTCCGGAGATTATCACCTCACCCTATGCGGAGGAGGAGGGCTTGCAGTACGGCTACCGTCCCATCGTAAAGATCGCCTATGCCATTGAGTACGCACTTTGGGGTGAGCATCCCGGCCTCAACCACCTCATGAGTGTGCTGTGGTTTGCCCTCACTATGATGGTACTTTTCCGCCTGTTAAGACGGCTCTTTCCGGAGGGAAACCGGTTCTTTATCCTTCTGATTGTACTATTATACAGCGCCCATCCCCTTCACACTGAGATTGTAGCAAGTTTGAAAAACCGGGATGAGATTTTCATGTTATTTTTTGCTTTTCTGGCCTTCCTGCAAAGCTTGCGGTATGCCCAGGAGAAGCGGATAGGGGCCCTCCTCTATGCCGGGCTCTTTTTCGTGTTAGCACTGCTATCCAAAAACACAGCGGTTCCCTTTCTGGCAATCATTCCCCTGGGGATGTACTATGCCGGAGCCAAACGCAAGGAACTTCTGCATGTCGCGCTACTCTTCTCCTCGTTACTCATCACAGCCTATATACTATACAAAGCACTATTCACCGGGGAGATACGCACCTTTCAATATTATGAAAATCCACTATTCTTTGAGCATGGATTCTCGTTACGAACCGGAACTTCTGCATACATCCTACTCTATTACCTAAGGCTTATTCTCTTTCCCCATCCCCTCTCCTTCTACTACGGCTACGACCAACTCTCGCTCCATGAGTTGCTCTCCTTTCCGGCGATAGCCTCCATCCTTATCCACTTGGCACTGCTCTTTATAGCCATAAAAGGGATCAAAAAACGCACTCCCATCAGCTTAGGAGTATGGATTTACCTGCTGGGAATTGTGGCCTACTCCAACTTTTTCTTTGCAGCACCGGGCATCATCGCTGACCGTTTTGCCATTCTTGCTCTTCTGGGCTTTATCCTTATTCTTGTTTCCCTGTTCTTTACGGCATTAAAGATGGCGCACACCACGGTATCGGTTCCCCGAAAACAGCGGAACCTCCTTCTTCTTATGGCCGGGATCATTTTGCTGCCTTACGCTATTAAAACCTTTAGAAGAAATCAGGACTGGAGAACCTATCTTTCACTCTATGAGGCAGATATCCCCCACCTAAGCAACTCTGTAAAAGCAAACATGCTCTATGCACAAGCACTCACATGGCGGTTCTATTACAACAACCAACTGGGGGTTGATTTACGAAAGAATGAAGAGTTCATTGAGAAGATAAAACGACATTACCACCGGGCATTGGAGCTCTACCCAAAGAATTACGAAGCGTTGAACAATTTTGGCGGATTTTATGCGCACAATATAAACCAATACGAAGAGGCCATTCCCTGGTTGGAAAAGGCGATAGCGGTGGATCAGGAGAAGCCGGAGGCCTGGTTTAACCTGGGTTTCTCCTACACAAAAACAGCGCGTTATCAGGAAGCGGAAAGAGCCTATAAAAAGGCTCTTGAAATCAATCCCGACTACTGGGAGGTGAAAAGCGCACTGGGAGAGCTCTACTTCCAACAGGGAGCGTTGGAGAAGGCCATCGCGCTTAATAAAGAGATCATCAACGCCCATCCGGACAATCTTGTACCCTATACCAACATCGGCAATTACTACATCTACTCCTCCGATACGTTGTCGGCCATGCGTTTCTGGGAAAAGAGCGTAGAGACCTTCCCCCACAAACAACTGCTTATCAACCTTAGTTACCTGTACAAACAGTATGGCGATCAGGATAAATCGATCCAGTACTACCGCTATTCGGAAAAAACAAATCTCAAGTAATGGATAAGATATACCGAGATAGCCCCTGCCATAACCTCCAACAGGTGGTGATTGAGGCGGCAGAGAAGCATCCCTCTTTAACCATGGGCTTCGTGAAAAGCGGAGGCGAGATTGTGGAGGAGTCGTTTCGCGAACTGCTGTTCCATGCGGGAAGGGTTCTACACACCTACGAGAAACGGGGCTTGAAGAGAGGCGATTACCTCGTGATTGCCACCGACGACAACCAACACACCATACACCACTTCTGGGGAGCCATCCTCGGAGGAATAATCCCGACCATTCTACAACCACCCGTCTCTTTTAACAGAGACAATCCTGCAGCAGAAAAGCTTCTGCGTGTTTATGAACTGTTGGGGAAGCCCCATGTAGTCCTATCGGAAGAGGCGAGGAGAAATGCTCCGGAACAGATTGCCAGGACGCATATCATCATCGATTATGAGATAGAGACAGAATGTTGCAAAAAATATTGTGATTCTTCACCTACCGATACCGCATATCTTCAGTTCTCTTCGGGAAGTACAGGCCATCCCAAGGGGGTGATGCTCTCGCACCAGAACCTGTTAAGCAACGTAGATGCCATCAGCGAAGCCTTGCGGTTAACTCATCGCACCGTATCACTCAACTGGATGCCCCTGTACCATGATATGGGGCTGGTAGGATACCATATCACTCCGGTGTACATTCCCCTCCACCAGCTTCATCTATCCACCGATAATTTCATCAAAGATCCCTTCCTATGGCTACGCACCTTGTCATCCAAACGTGTACAGATCACGGGGTGTCCCAACTTCGGACAGGCGTTAATCAACCGTCATCTATTGCGAAAAAGTCCGGGGGATTTGGACCTCTCTTCCCTGCGAGCCATCCTCAACGGAGCCGAACCCATCTCCGCCCAGATCATGGAGGAGTTTATGCAAAACTTAGCTCCCTACGGGCTACGCCCCGAAGCAATGATGCCGGTATATGGAATGGCGGAAGCCACCCTTGCTGTGAGCTTTAACCCCATGGACGAAAAGCCTGTCATCACCTCTTTTCTTCAGGAGGAGTTGGTAAAGAGGGAGGTGGCCATAGAGGCAAAAGGTTCCCATGCCATAAGCCAACGTATTGTCAATGTGGGATATCCCCTGAAAGGGGTTCAACTCTCCATCCGGGATGGCAAAGGAGTACCACTACCCGAGGGACGAATCGGTGAAGTATGGATCAAGGGGGATCACATCTTCAAAGGATACTTCCGGGACAGAAACCATCCCCTACAAGAGAAACAGGAGTGGTTACACAGTGGAGATCAAGGCTTTATCATCAATAACGCACTCCACATTACGGGAAGATACAAGGACATTATCTTCATTAATGGCAAGAACTTCTATGCCCATGATTTGGAATATAAGGCCATTCAGGCTTGCGCCCTCACTTACGGGAAGTTCATCATCGGGGGCTACCATGCCCCGGAGGAGGGACATGACCACATCATCGCTTTCATGGCGGGAAGTGACAACCCGAAGACGAGAGCTAAACGCCATGAGATAGCAGAGTTTTTCAAAAACAAGCTAGGGATCACAATCCATCACTTCGTTTTTGTACGCTCTAACCAGATCCACAAGACCTCCAGCGGAAAGATCAGGCGGTTTCAAATGATTCAAGACTTCCTAAGCGGAAAGCACAAAGAGGCCATGCTCTAGGGGTGTTTTACACGTCGATATTGGCATATTTTGCATTCTGCTCGATAAACTCCCTACGCGGGGGTACTTCATCGCCCATAAGCATAGAGAAGATACGATCGGCTTCGGTTGCATTTTCGATGGTCACCTGACGCAGGGTACGATGTTCCGGATCCATGGTTGTACTCCACAATTGTTCCGCATTCATCTCACCAAGACCCTTGTAGCGTTGGACATGAACACCTTTCTCTGATCCGTTGCCGGTAATCTGTTTCACGGTATCCTCCCGTTCCTCTTCTGTCCAGCAATACTGCTCCTCTTTTCCTTTTTTGACGAGATAAAGCGGAGGGGTGGCGATATAGACATACCCTTTTTCGATCATCTCCTTCATATAGCGGAAAAAGAAGGTAAGGATAAGTGTAGCAATGTGGGAACCATCCACATCGGCATCGGTCATAATCACCACCTTATGATAGCGCAATTTATCCAGATTCAAGGCTTTGGAGTCCTCTTCCGTACCGATGCTAACCCCCAGTGCGGTGAAGATATTTTTGATCTCTTCATTCTCAAAAATCTTATGCTGCATGGCCTTTTCCACGTTAAGGATCTTACCTCGCAGCGGAAGGATAGCCTGGAAGGTTCTATCGCGCCCCTGTTTGGCGGTTCCTCCCGCCGAATCTCCCTCCACCAGGTATATTTCACAGAGGGCGGGGTCTTTCTCCGAGCAATCGGAGAGTTTTCCGGGCAGTCCAGACCCTGAAAGCACATTTTTTCGTTGCACCAACTCACGGGCCTTGCGAGCCGCGTGGCGGGCTGTAGCGGCAAGAATCACCTTATTCACGATGGTTTTTGCCTCCTTGGGGTGTTCTTCCAGGTAGTGGCCCAACATCTCACTCACCATTTGGTCTACTGCCCCCATCACCTCAGAGTTTCCTAATTTTGTCTTGGTCTGTCCTTCAAACTGCGGTTCCGCAACTTTCACCGAGATAATGGCGGTCAATCCCTCCCTAAAGTCATCCCCATTGATGTCAAACTTAAGTTTGGCCAGCATTCCCGACTTGTCGGCATAGGACTTCAGGGTACGGGTCAGGGCACGACGAAAGCCAGAGAGGTGAGTTCCCCCCTCTATGGTATTGATGTTATTGACATAACTATGGATATTCTCCGAGAAGGAGGTATTATACTGCATAGAGAGTTCCACCGGCACACCATTTTTCTCTCCTTCAATGCTGATGGGATCGGCAATCAAACGTTCACGTGTAGCATCAAGATAGCGGATGAAGTCATTCAGTCCATTCTCCGAATAGAAGGAGTCTTGTACAGGAGAGCCATCCTCTTCCTTCGTGCGAAGATCCGTAAGGGTAAGGGTGATACCCTTATTGAGAAAAGCAAGTTCACGCAGGCGGTTGGCGAGGATCTCATATTTATATTCGGTCACGGTAAAGATATCGGCATCCGGGTGAAAATGCACCATAGTACCGGTTTTATCGGCCACGTCAACCTCTTTTACGTCATAGCGGGGAATTCCCCGCGAATACGCTTGGCGGAAGGTTTTACCATTGCGAAAGACGGTCACTTCCAAGTGATCAGAGAGGGCATTCACACAGGAGACCCCCACCCCATGGAGCCCCCCGGAAACCTTATAAGAGCCCTTATCGAACTTACCTCCGGCATGCAGCACGGTCATCACCACCTCCAATGCAGAGCGTTGCTCCTTCTCATGGAAGTCGGTGGGGATACCACGCCCATTGTCCAACACGGAAATGGAGTCATCTTCATGGATGGTCACCTCTATGCGGTCACAGTGGCCTGCCAGAGCCTCATCAATGGAGTTATCCACCACCTCATAAACCAAATGGTGCAATCCCTTTTGGCTCACATCCCCAATATACATCGCCGGCCGTTTACGAACCGCCTCAAGCCCTTCAAGCACTTGGATATTACTCGCATTATACTGCTGCTTTCCCTGCAGGTTATTATTTTCTATCTCGCTCATAATCAATAATTTAAACTTACGGAACAGAACACACAAAGGTAAGAAGAAAAATCCTTTTTACCAAACCCCTATTTCACCCTCCCAAGAGGAGCTCTAAAAGGCAAAACTTGCCCCTAAGAGAAAGTTTATCCCTTGCACGGGAAAGCCATGGTAAACCTCATAGTGATTATTCAAAATGTTATTCACATTCAGAAACAGTGAAAGAGGCTTAGTGATATGATACTTCACGCCCATACTCACATCCACATAGGGATCGATCTCACGGCTTGAAAGGAGAGAGTAAGTCTGAGGATTCAGCGTAGCGGTATACTGTTTTCCACTGTAAAGCAGCGAAAGGTTCCCTGCAA
Source organism: Bacteroidota bacterium (assembly GCA_002748065.1). Lineage (GTDB taxonomy): Bacteria > Bacteroidota > Bacteroidia > Bacteroidales > BM520 > BM520. The sequence continues at coordinate 38,191 of PDRJ01000015.1, read as the reverse complement.
TTTTCTCCCTAAACGTATACTTCAACTCCAAACCGGCACGGATCTCCGGAGTATGAAAGGGCTCTTCGAGCCGGGTCAACGTATAGACATAATAGTCGCCAAAAAGACGCCCCTCAAATACCGCTCCCAGGTGATAGGACAATGAACCGTGTACATGGAACCAAGTCACATCATCATAAACCACCTCAAAGGCATCATCTCTAATCACAACAGTATCAAACTGCCAAGGAACATTTACAAAGAAGGGTTTATGGTCCATCGCTCCGGCATCAAGGCCCAACAGCAGGTCCATATGGCGTCCAATTTTCCCCTTCACCCCGCCAAAAGCCTTGTAGGGTAACGTGGAGAAGGAGGGTCTCAATTCCGGTGAGATGTAGGGATTTCTGGCAGAGAGCATAGCCAACGTATTTTTCTCCACGCCCCCGGTAACGCCGGCATACAATTTCATGGCATCAGGGATTACCTGAACCTGAAGCTCGAACTCTGGAGAAACATAAAAGCAGTTCCGGCTTGCAATCAGCTGATGCAACCCAACCCCCACCTTCAGCTCATACTCCTTCATGCCCAGCGTAAAATAGGGATAAGCACTGATAAGCCCCTGGTGGTTCACTTTCCCATAAACTTCGTTAAACGAGGCTGCTCTCAGATCCACCCCAAAGACTTCTTTATCAAGCAGATCAAAGAAATGGGAAGTATAACTAAACCCTGTTTTTAGAAACAGATGATGCTCTGTAAGAGCAAAGCGACTGTTCCACAACCTGTAGTTCAACCCCGTGTAGTAAGCCAGCTTACGCTTATGCGAATAGTGACTTTTAAAAAGCATTCCGGTATTGAGAAGCTGAAAACGTTGCCGCAACGAATCCATTTCGAAAGAGGAAGCATAGTCCTTTTCAAGGTATCCATAATTGTGATGAACCTCCCGGTTGTAGTGGGCAAAAAGGGTCAAAGTATGCGCCTTAAAAGTACGTGTATTCTTCACATCCAGGTTATTATAACTATACTGCGAAGGCCCATAATCCTTCACAAGCCCTTTGGAAAAGTGATGTTTCAGCCCCACGGAAAACCGATTCTTCTTATGGCGCAATGAACCACTATAAAGCTCAAAATGGGAGGTCCAATAATTACCCACCCCCCCTTTGATAAGGTTTCGATAGAGCTTGGAGAGCGGCTCTCCCGTTATAGAAGCCGGCTTCAACGAACCGGGCATGTAAGAGGTGGGAATCCTTGAGGCGTGGACATCGTAGGTTAAGGAGGGTTTCTCTATGTGAGGCGTCTCAAAATGCGGTTCAAAACTTATTTTATTGGCATCCTCTACAGAGGGCTGATAAGGGGCAATGATGGTCACCTCTTCGGAGTAGGGATCAGGAGTCTGCGCCTCTACCGCAAAAGGCAAGGAGAGCAGCACAATAAGCAGCAGACACACCTCATTTCTTCGTTTTCTTCCCAATAGTATCGTTGTCATTCGTTTCAATTTTTCTAAGGATTAAAATGCTTCGTTTAAGGTATCGTTCTCCATGTTCTCAGGGGATTGTTGCCCTAATGAGTCCTGTGGGGCAACGCCTGTATCCTGTTCCTCCATTTCAACAATGAGTTTCAACTTCTCCTGTGCCTCCTGCACTAAGTCATCACCCTCATAATTATCAATAATGCTTTGAAGCGTTTGACGTGCCTGAAAGAGGTTCTCTTTTTGCACGTAAATATCGGCCAGAAGAATAAAACCTCTTGCGAACCAGTAGTCACTAGAGCTAAAGTTCTCGATCAATTCAAACACCTCTGCCTCAGCGTCATCTATTGCACCTGATTTGAAGGTAATTAAAGAGACAAAATACTTTGCTTCCGCCCCCATATCCCCATGATCTTTCTCTACCACATTCCGATACTCAGCAATGGCATTGTCATAGTCGTTCATGGCAAAAGAGGAGCCAGCCATCACAAAATGGGCCTCTGTACGCAGGCGTTGATCCATCTTCTTCTCTGCCAACAGGCTTAGGGAGGCTTCAATAGCTTTTTCATAATCTGCCGTTTCGAAATAAGCGCGCATCAACCCAATTTTAGCAGAGCGTATATTCTCAGGAAACGCTGCTACATCGAGTAAGTCACGATAGTGCGTGATTGCTTCCTCGTACTCTTCCCGAGCAAAGCGAATGGAGGCGGCCTTAACCAGGGCATTCTCAGAGAAAGGGTTACGAGGGGCTTCAGCCACAATCTCATAGCTTTCCAACGCCTCCGCAATGTTATTACTTCGATATTCACAATCGGCTTTATAGTAGTGAGCAGGAATCACAAAAGCGCCCTGGGGATACTGCTCAATATAGGAGCGAAATCCCTTGATGGCAAAGGGGCAATCCCCATTCATATAGCGATTTTCCACGGCAACATAGGAGAGGGAGTCCTGGGCGGAATTACTCACATCTGCATCGCCAATATTTCGGGCATAGGCAAAATACTCATCAACCCGTCCCATATCCACATAGATGTTACGAAGACTTGCCAGAGCCTCCCGTGCCGCCTTGGTACGGGGGTACGAAGCCACCACCTTTTTCAGCACAGCGATGGCTTTTTCATTTTTATTCTGGTTATAGTAAATCAATCCCGTTTTCTGCAGCGCCGTTATGGCAAAACTGGAGCGGGGGTAGTCGGTATAGAGCTGTTGGAAGTAATTCAACGCCTCATCAACCCTATTCATCAACACGTAGGTGGTGGCCAACTCAAAGAGGGCATCATCCCGCAAAGGCGACTTCTCTGGAAGCTTTACAAGAGTCTTCAGAATCCAGGCTTTGCCTTCAAAATTCCCCATGGCTCCTAAAGAAATCGACTTCTGATAGAGGGCATAATCTTTGTCTCTGGCATCCATCTTAATGGCTTGGTCATACGAATTAATCGCCTTTTCATAACGCTTCTTCACAAAATAGCAATCTCCCGTACGAATGTAAGCATCCCCTTTTAGCACAGGGTCATCGACCCGGGAGGAGGCAGTAAACTTTCGAAATGCCGACAATGCCGAAGCGTAATCCTTCTCCTTAAAGTAGCAATAAGCGATATTGTAAGAGGCCTTCGCATAGAGGGGAAGGTGGTAAGTACCTGGCCTCACAAGAAACGACTGGAATTTACGGAGGGCTTCCCGGTAATGGCCCAAACGGAAAGTAGCTTCCGCCTCCCAGAAGAGAGCCTTCGAGGCGATCTCAGACTCCGACTGATAGGTCAAGGCCTTATCAAAGTAGGTGATGGACTGCTCATATTTTGCCTCTTTAAAGAGCTCCACACCACGACTATAGGTGATTTGCTGATAGGCCGACTGCATCTGCACATTTTTGTCATGAATCCGCTCCAACGAAGAGAGGGCCTCCTCATAATTTCTGGTCACCAGAAAGAGGTTCACGAGATAGGAGTAGGCTTCATCCTTTCGACGCGAGTCAGGATAGTCAGCGAGGTATTCTTGCAGGGCAGTAATTGCTTCGTTATAGGGGTCGTAGGAGAGGTCATAAGAGAGTTTGGCATAATTAAACAGCGCATTTTCCCGCAGGGTTTGATTGCCCTCAATGGCATAAGCGGCCTTAAAAGCGGTGCCGGCAAACTTCTTTTGATCACTTTTCAGGTAGCAATCCCCCAGGTGATAGAGGGCATTTTGTGCGAGGGAGTCTGCAGGCGAAGAGGCTCTTTCAAAGCAGGGTACCGCCTTATCATAAGCGCCGGTACGATAGTAACAATACCCCAACTGATACCAACTATTCCGATCCGGTTTCTTCACATACTCCTCCAACAGAGGCAAGGCCTTTTCGTAGTCACCAAGATGGTAATACGACTCTCCCACAAGGCGATATAGTTCCCTGGACTTGGGATCTCGCTCTTTAAGTTTTAACTGGGAGGCCATGGCAATCACCTCCTCATAATCCCCCTGGATAAAGTGAATTCGGATCAGGTAATGGGGGACAATCTTTCCAAAGTCTTCGTCGTCAACAAGGCGATTAAAACTCTTCATCGCCGTTTCGTAGTTTCCCTCCTCGTAGTTGATATGGGCGTAATAATAGTTGGCCGGGCCGCGGTAAAGATTATCCGCATCCCTCACCTCATAGAAGGCACTTTTAGCACGCTTATAGTCCTTAGCTTTAAGATAGCAATACCCCTTTTTAAATTGGTATTCAGCCCGTTCCTTTCCTTTAAGGGAAAAGGGCTTCACCTTCTTAAACGACCTCAACGCATTGCGGTAGGAGCGCCTATGATACTGCACCCGGGCCAGTTCCAACCACGCCCCTTGCGCGTGGCTCTGTTCGGGATGGGTCTCCACAAAATGGAGAAGCTGACTCTCTGCATCCTCATTAAACAATTTGGCGGCACACACGGCCTTGTAATACGCCGCATTAGTCACAATGGCAGGAAGGCTACCATTAGCATGCAAAACCCTATCGAAAAGGGCTTCGGCCGCGCTATACTTCTCCTGTTCAAAAAGGGTCACCGCCATTGTGTAAAGGGCACCGGGATCCTCATAGGTGGCCGTCTGCTGCGCAGACAAACGTCCTGCCGAACAGATTAGCAATAAGAGGATGGGGAGAACGACTACTATTTTTTTCATAAAAGAGGTACTTATTCTTTGTATTCCAATGATAAACAATACATCTATTGATTCAAGGACCAAGGTAAGAATGATCCCGGAGATGCAACGAACAAAAAGAGACTTTTTTTCAACAGCTATCTGTTTATGAATAGAACGATGGAAAGGCACATTTCGTATATGTTGCTTGTAGAAGTGATAACGGGAGACCAAAACCCCCAAAGGAAAGAAAGGAACGCAATACAGCACGTCTCCTTAAACAACAAAGCGTTTAGCGATTAGACGATTGAAGGAATGCCCAGCATTCAACGACTGCCTGGAGTCTCAACGCCCCAAACAGCTATATTCTATAACAAACAAGGAATTAGTTAGAGTCTGTCTATAAAGTCCGACTTCTTCGTTATGCTTGTCTTCCAAATGGTCATTTACTTCAGTAAACTCCCATTTCTCAGCCTTCGCAAGCCTCGAATTCGAACGTTCTAGACAGCCTCTCCCACAACGCTGACTTTATGGACAGACACTAGTTATTCTCTACTGCCGTGGTAGTCGTAGCAGATTCCACATAGGCAGAGAAGACATCGTGCCCATTCTCCCGAGCCATGAGTTGTGCATCCTGTTTACCGGAGATATTACCACCAATACGATGGAAATCCCACAAATGCGGATCATGGAACCAATTATTAACCTCCATTACCACTGATACCACGACCTCCTCGCCTTGGTCCATCTCAAACTTGATATCATGAATTTCCACCTCAAAATTGTTATGCACAAAGGTGGTTTCATCAGAACCCAACCCGGAAGAGGGGCGGATAACTCCCATTCCAAGATAGAAGTTATAATCCCTCTTTTGACCGATAAATGAACCGGCATATTTCCCATTCATCTGCAAATAGTTATACCCTCCCCCAAGCTCATCAGGGGTTTGCATATAACACTCCGGGGGAGTGGGAAAAAGAAGAGGCGTATTGATGGCCTCTTCCAGACCAAAGGTAAAAGAGATCCCTTTGTACACCCCACAGGGCACGCTATCAGGAAGTTCAAAGGTCAACGTTTGGGGAATCCGATGGTCTATGTAGTAGGCTTTTCGCTCCCTAAAAAGGGAGACAATGGAACCATCCGATTTCTCTAACGCAATGTTGGAAATAAAGTATTTCAAGTCTGTTTGGACAAACTTCAACGTTACGAAGCCATGTCCTTCCTCTCTCTTAGTACATGAAGCTCCTGCTAATAGTACTATTGCGAGCATACCGAATAATAATTTTCTCATATTTTCACGGCCTATTAGTAAAAACGGGGAACAAAGGTACAATTTTTTTCACAATAAATCCCGATCTCTTCCGAGAGCAGGGGATAAAGGTTACCTTTGTGACGCTAAATAGAGTCCGTCTATAAAGTCCGACTTCTTCGTTACGCTTGTCTTCAAAATGGTCATTTACCCTGGTAAACTCCCATTTTTCAGCCTTCGCAAGCCTCGAATTCGAACTTTCTAGACAGCCTCTTCTCACAACGCTGACTTTATGGACAGACACTAAATAGAGGATACGGAAATTATGAAATTAAGAGTAGGTGATACGGTAAAGTTTCTCAACCAGGAGGGGGGAGGAAGAGTGAGCAAAATCCTCTCTCCGGAGATGGTGAATGTGGCCATTGAAGAGGGGTTTGAGATTCCCACTTTGGTAAAAGACCTGGTAAAGGTGGATAATGACTCGCCCCTGGGTCGCTATTTTGGAGAGCATTATGAGGTGGACTTGGATGTTCCGGTAGCAGCCTCCCGGAAGGAGGCGCAACGCAAAGCCCCCTCTCCACAGGAGCAGTGTACAACGCCTGCGACACCCCCGCCTCCCGTCGCGCCACAGCCTACACGCAAGAGCCCCATCCCCTATCGTATCAATGACTCCAGTTTCCGGAAAGGGGTTTATCTCTCGTTTGTCCCTGAAGACCAGCAATATCTTATCAGTGGAAGCCTGAATATTTACCTTGTCAACCATACGGAATCAGACATACTTTTCAGTCTCTTTCTCAAAAGTTCAACGATCGGCTATCAGGGACGAAGCTATGACACCCTGGAGGCCTCCTCAAAAATCCATTTGGACCGTATTGACCGCGAGCAGCTTAACGAATGGTCTTTCGGCGTTGTGCAGGTACTTTTCCATAAAAACAAGCAGGACAAGATTTTAGAACCGCTAACAGCCACCTTTCGCATTCAAGGGGTACGCTTTTACAAAACAGATAGTTACCGAGAAGCCTTCTTCGTTGGAGAAAAGGCCTTCGTCTACCTGCTGGGGGAGATTGCTCACCAGCCGGTGATAGAGGAAGAATGGAAAAAACCAGCCCCGGTAGAGAAAAAACCAGCGATAAAACAAGCACAACCACAGGTCGAGAAATCCCTTATTGAACAGCATGCCATCGAACAGGATGTGGCCGAGGTGGATCTTCATATCTCCGCTTTAAAAACCGACTATGGGCGCATGAAGAGGGAAGAGATTCTCCGTTACCAGATGGGCTATTTTCAGCGGGCATTGGAGAATGCCATCGCCAAGGCCTACCAAAAGGTGATCTTCATTCACGGCATCGGCAATGGCGTACTTCGGGATGCAATCATTGATTATCTTAAGAGGAACTATCCCGACTTTGAATATGGCAACGCCTCCTTCCAGAAGTATGGCTACGGCGCCTTGGAAGTGTTTATTGACGATTAGTAATTATTTGAAAATCATAGGATTATTTTTGTTTTAAATGTGATAATGTGATAATGTGGTAATGCGGTAATGTGATAATGCGGTAATGTGGTAATACGATAATGTGATAATGTGATAATGTGGTAATGTGATAATGTGGTAATGTGGTAATGTGGTAATACGATAATGTGATAATGCGGTAATGTGGTAATGTGGTAATGTGGTAATGTGGTAATGTGGTAATGTGGTAATACGATAATGTGATAATGTGATAATGTGATAATGTGGTAATGTGATAATGTGGTAATGTGGTAATACGATAATGTGATAATGTGATAATGTGGTAATGTGGTAATACGATAATGTGATAATGTGGTAATGGAATGATTATAGGGACGGAAGACCGAAGACGGAAGTCGGAAGACCAAAGAGGGGAGACGGGGAGCAACTTTTTGTGGACGTTGCCATTAATCCAAGCTAAAGGCTAAAAGCCAACAACCGGTACATCAGCCCCGTAGGAGCGATACCTTTGTAACAGTGCACCCCTCCACCACACCACAAAGCCCTGTAGGGGCGACACCTTTTTTTCAATTAGGAATTAGTAATTAGCAATTAATAATTATCTAAAAATTAGAGGTTTATAGAGTTTTAAAAGAAATTCATAACGCAGTGGGGAAGGCGATAACCAGTAAAAGCCAAAGGCTAATAACTAAAGGCTAACAGCTGGTAAGACCCGGAAGGAGAGGTAGGTTCGTCACAATACCGAACAAAGCACCCTTCCCCGTGGCAACGCCCTTATAACAGCACCATACCAAACACCATCAGCCCCGTAGGGGCGATACCTTTTTTTCAATTAGGAATTGGCAATTAGCAATTAACAATTATCTAAAAATTAGAGGTTTATAGAGTTTTGAAAGGAATTCATAACGCAGTGGGGAAGGCGATAACCAGTAAAGACCAAAGGCTAATAACTAAAGGCTAACAGCCAGTAAGCTCCGGAGGAGCGACACCCTTGTAACAGCGATATCTCTTCCTCCTCCCCCTAAAGCCCCGTAGGGGCGACACCTTAATTCAGCCGCATCGAATAAAAACGGCTCCCTATGACTTACATTAAACTGCTCCAAAAGAGTTTTATACTCCTCCATGAATCCTTTCTTACGATAATGTTCCGGTTGGTTTATGATATACCTTGCCACCGCATCTCTTTGTGATTGAGTATCGCTAGATGCAGCAAATCCTTCCATCTGATTTTTCCCCCAACAAGTTTTTGCTCATTTATCCATCTGGAAACGTTAGTTTTAATGACTCTTGCTATTTCTGATGGAGATACAGATGGGTTTAGACGGGTTAGTGTCTCTCCATAAAGTCAGCGTTTTGAGCAGCGGCTGTATAGAACGTTCGAATTCGAAGCTTGCGAAGACTAAAATAGGGGACTGAGGTAAATGCAATTGTATTGCGCAAAGCCGAAATACCCCTTTGACAGACAAGCATCACAAAGAAGTCGGACGTTATAGACGAATACGATTAATGGTTTGGAGGGATTTGTAGGGACAGGGTTTAGCTATCTAAAAAACAAAAAAGGAAACCGGCCGATAAGCGGGATTCTGTCGTGTCCTGTCATTTATCTCGAACTACGGTCACCCGCAGCCTCTAACGGCCTACCCCCCGGGCTCAGACGAGCAGCCCTTATCCGCACGTAGCGGATTCCCGGTATACATGGCCTTTCACGCCATAAGGTTTACCCCGGAGGCGTGTCACCACCCCTCCGCGTGAGCTCTTACCTCACGTTTTCACCCTTACCCCTTAAGAGGGGCGGTAATTTTCTGTGGCACTCGCTGTTTCCGGTTGCCCGGAACCTTCCCGTTAGGAAGTATGGTGCTCTATCGTGTCCCGACTTTCCTCACCGAAATGCTTCGATGCGACAGGATGACCGGTTTCCTCCGCAAAAGTAAGGTATTCAAAGCAACACACAACCCTCACGGTAAAATATTCCCTGTAGCAAGGCCCCAACAGCCAACAGCCGATAAGCCCCAGAGGGGCGAAACCTTTGTAACAGCACCATACCACAGATGTACTTTTCTGCTTTTCACGGATACGCTCATGAATGAAGTTTTCTCTGCTTTTTACCACAAATACGGTTTGCAGGTATCGTTTGTAGGTATTAGCCATATCGTTCTTTGTTTAGTGTCGCCCCTACGGGGCTTTGGGGGAAGGAGGGGGCATCCCTGTTACAAAGGTGCCGCCCCTACGGGGCTCTTTGGAGGTGCTTGGTATGGTGCTGTTACAAAGATGCCACTCCTCCAGAGCTGATGTACCAGCTGTTGGATGTTGGCTGTTAGCCAGGTAGGAGCGATACCTTTTTGCAATTATTAATTATTTGAAAATCACAGGATTATTTTTGTTTTAAATGTGATAAGATGACAATGCGGCGATATGATAATGGAATAATTATAGGGACGGAAGACCGAAGACGGAAGTCGGAAGACCAAAGATGGGAGACGGGGAGCAACTTTTTGTGAACGTTGCCATTAACCTAAGCTAAAGGCTAACAGCTGGTAAGACCCGGAAGGAGAGGTAGGTTCGTCACAATACCGAACAAAGCACCCTTCCCCGTGGCAACGCCCTTATAACAGCATCATACCAAACACCATCAGCTCCGTAGGAGCGATACCTTTTTTCAATTAGGAATTAGTAATTAGCAATTAATAATTATCTAAAAATTAGAGGTTTATAGAGTTTTAAAAGGAATTCATAACGCAGTGGGGAAGGCGATAACCAGTAAAGGCCAAAGGCTAATAACTAAAGGCTAACAGCTGGTAAGACCCGGAAGGAGAGGTAGGTTCGTCACAATACCGAACAAAACACCCTTCCCCGTGGCAACGCCCTTATAACAGCACCATACCAAACACCATCAGCTCCGTAGGGGCGACACCTTAATTCAGCCCCATCGAATAAAAACGGCTCCCTATGACTTACATTAAACGGCTCCAAAAGAGTTTTATACTCTTCCATGAATCCTTTCTTACGATGATGTTCCGGTTAGTTTATGATATACCTTGCCACCGCATCTCTTTGTGATTGAGTATCGCTAAATGCAGCAAATCCTTCCATCTGATTTTTCCCCCAATAAGTTTTTGCTCATTTATCCATCTGGAAACGTTAGTTTTAATAACTTCTGATGGAGATACAGATGGGTTTAGACGGGTTAGTGTCTCTCCATAAAATCAGCGTTTTGAGCAGCGGCTGTATAGAACGTTCGGATTCGAAGCTTGCGAAGGCTGAAATAGGGGCATTTACTGAGGTAAATGCCCCGGAAGACAAGCATCACGAAGAAGTCGGACGTTATAGACAGACTCTAATTAACGATCATAGGGTTCAATCCCCATATTATCAAAGATAAAGGCGTATTGATCAGCGATCTCCTCAATGATTTTCTCGGTAGGTTTTCCGGCACCGTGGCCAGCTTTAGTCTCAATGCGGATCATCACAGGATTCGCCCCCTTATAGGTATCCTGTAACGTCGCAATATACTTGAAAGAGTGGGCAGGCACCACCCTGTCATCATGATCAGCGGTGGTCACCAACACGGCGGGATACTCCACCTCTTCCTTCACCGTGTGCAAGGGCGAATAGCTCATCAGATAATTAAACATCGCCTCACTATCCTCGGAGGTTCCATAGTCGGTAGCCCAGTAACGCCCAATGGTGAAATTATGGTAACGAAGCATATCCATCACGCCCACCGCCGGCAGAGCCACAGCGAAAAGATCAGGACGTTGGTTCGTTACGGCGCCAATCAGCAGTCCGCCGTTGGACCCCCCCTGGATAGCCAACCTCTCGGGAGAGGTATATTTTTCAGCGATGAGGTATTCGGCGGCGGCAATAAAGTCGTCGAATACATGCTGCTTATTCATCAACGTTCCGGCCTTATGCCACTCCTCGCCATACTCGCCGCCGCCACGCAGATTCGCTACCACAAATATACCCCCATTTTCCAACAGAGGGATGGCAGAGATCCGAAATCCCGGGGTAAGGCTCACGTTAAATCCACCATAACCGTAAAGCAGAGTAGGATGCGTCCCATTCATTTTTAACCCCTTCTTATGGGTAATAAACATGGGAACACGGGTACCATCCTTGCTGGTATAGAACACCTGCCTGGTCTCATAAGCATCACTGTCAAACTGAATAGCGGAACGGTCGAACTCCTCCGACTCATTCTTTGCCACATCGTATTTATAGATAATAGAGGGTGTGGTGTAGGAGGTATAGCGATAAAACGTGATATTATCCTCTTTTTTTCCACCAAAGCCGCCCACTGAGCCGATGGCCACCTTCACGTCGTAGAGGTAAGTACCATCATACTCATACACCTCTATTTTGCTGTAAGCATCCTTCATATAGGAAGCAAACATTTTCCCTCCGGTAAGTTGCACCCCTCTCAGCACCACCTCCTTCTCCGGAATAATCTCTTTCCAGTGGGCTTTACCGGGCTTACGGGGGTCAATGGCCACCAACCGATAATTGGGCGCTCCCTCATTGGTCAGCACATAAAATTTCCCGTCGATCATATCCAACACACTAAAATCGTGATCAAACCCCTCTACGATAGGAGTAAACTGGGCGCGTCGGGTGCTCGTCTTCCGAAAAGCCACCGCATTGCCCGAAGTAGATTCACTGGTATAGAGAATCATATACGCCTTATCCTCTGTAAGGCCCACGCTGAAACCCCATAACGGGTGCATATCATCTTTATAGATCAACACATCCTTCTCCTGAGGGGTTCCTATTTTATGATAATAGACCCGGCTATTCTCATTGACCCCTTTGAGCGCATCACCCTCTTTAGGCTCCGGATAACGGCTGTAAAAGAACCCATTTTTGTACCATGTTATCCCGGAGAACTTCATCCAACGGATATGGTCATCCAGCAGTGTGCGCGAGGCAATATCCATCACAAAGACTTCATTCCAGTCGGAACCTCCACGAGAGATGCTATAACCCAGGTATTTCCCATCCTCAGAAACCCGCAGTCCCGCCAGGGAGACCGTTCCATCCTCCGATAACTTATTGGGATCCAACAGCACCTCTCCTTCTCTATCATCATAATCTTCAAGAAGATAAACCACATATTGATTCTGAAGGCCGGAGTTCTTCATCACAAACCAACGACCTCCCGATTTCCATGGAGTTCCCACCTTGGGGTAATCCCATATCTCCATAAGACGGTCTTTGATAGCTTTTCGTCCCTCAATGGCATGAAGGTAGCCAAACGTCACCTCGTTTTGGGCACGCACCCACTCTGCGGTCTCTTCCGACCGATCATCCTCAAGCCAACGATACGGATCTGCTACCTTATGACCAAAATACTCATCCACCACATCCCCCTTCCTCGTTTCAGGATAAGCGGGACGCTCCCTCTGTGAAAGACACGACATCATCATAAGCGATAAGATTAACAGGCTTAACATTATATTCCTTTTCATGGCAACTACAATTTGTATGTTCATAATATTTCCCGTAAATTTACGAATTAAACGGAAATTTTGCCCTAAAGTAACTTTTTTTCAAATACCACTGTTATGAAAACAAGAATATACCGACAAAACATCGCTGATGAGGAGTTTATGCTCGACAAAAATACGGAGCGATACCTGAGAGAGTACATTGAAACCGACGCGCAAGGCAACGAGATTGTGAAGATTGAATATGGAGAGAAAGGCCTCATTGAGCAGAAGATGATCCGCGAATACAACCCCAAAAACCTCCTTGTAAAGGAACAAATCTTTGACGATCAGGAACTCATTGAGCACCGGAGTTGGGAGTACGACGATCAAGGGAAAATTCACAAAGAGTTTCTGCACTATGCAGACCACTCCTACGACACCACCCTCTTCCTCTACGACTCCCAAGGAAACATCATTGAAAAAAGAACGACAGATGACGAAGGGGAAGAGGGTTCCAGGGAGGAGATCCTCTATGAAAGTGGTCTTGTGTGCCGCCACCGCATCTATGACGAAGAGGGAGAGATCGAGGCCGATGACCGATACACCTATGACGACCAAAAACGGCTTATCAAGAAGGAACTTCTCAATCTGGACGGCGAGGAAGAGACCCTGGAAGCCAGCTACAACGAAATGGGAAAGGTGGCAGTAGAGGTTCTTCTCAATGACGAAGGAAAGATCATAGAGCGTAACACCTACACCTACAACGAAGCGGGACTCGCCATAGAGATTCACGAAGAGACAGTACGTCAAAACAACACCACGAAGATCTCCTACAATGATCAACAACAGGTGGTACTACATGAGTTGTACGACGTGGGAAAGAATCTTGTGAACAGAGTGGAGAGGAGTTATGATGAAAAGGGAAGACCCACCAAGGCGGAAATCCTGATCAGTATGCCTGAACGAGGCATCCGGCACCACTATCTCCTCACCTACGAATATGAAGCGTAAAGAATCCCATTCTTACGCTCCCAAACGGCTAAAAAAGTAACCCCAACCTCCCCAGGGAACACAAAGACTAGGGAAGGATCTTCTTTATTAAAGTTTCAACTTGCGCGTAAAGGTGCTCCAGGTTTTCGGAGTTATCCAGGTGATAGTCTGCCATCTCCATACACTTCGAAAGATTTTGTTTATGGGGGTCAACAGCGTTCATTTCGCGCTGTTCATTGGCAATAAACTCTTCATAACTCACGTGATCCGTAGCGGAATTACGTCCCACAATACGATGATACCGTATTTCTGCCTGCGCATCCACGGCCAGAAGGCGAAAACTCTTTTTTGCGCGCAGCGACTCCACCTCGCCGGGGGTACGAATACTCTCAATTATACAAGGGTGCCCCTCCTTCGCTGCTTTTTCATAGAGTTCATCAACAATAAAAGAGGGGGCATATTTAGCTCTCAACTCATTAGCTACCAACACCATACTATCACGATTCACCGGAAGTCCTCTCGCCTCAATCACCGCTGTAAGATAGGCACGTACGGAGTAGTGCTTAAAGTGGTACTGCTCTTTCAAGTACGCCACAATAGTTCCTTTTCCGGCACCCAAAGTGCCTGTAATTCCTAATACTATCATATATCATGTTCGCTATTGGGGGGACAAATCGTGGCCCGATTCCATACGCAGCGTATCCACCCACTTTTCGGGTGCCTTTCGAAGCGAAAAAGAGGCCAGGCGTTCTAACAATGCTTCGGGGCTATCAACAACGATCAAGTTATCACGATGCTCCCCCCGAATAAATCCTTCATGAACGGCGTGATCAAACCAAGCGATCAAAGGATCGAAGAAGCCATTCACATTGAGAATTGCCACGGGTTTCTCCATAAGATTCAACTGCTGCCATGTAAGCACCTCTGCCAGTTCATCAAGGGTACCATACCCGCCGGGAAGAGCCACAAAGGCATCCGAAAGACGTTCCATCAAGGCCTTTCGTTCCGCCATACTCTCTACCAGGTGAAGGTCCGTCAACCCCTCATGGGCAATCTCTTTCTCTTTTAGAAGATGGGGCATCACACCCACGGCCTCTCCGCCAAACTTCATGGTCTCATCCGCAACCGTAAGCATCAATCCAATATTACTCCCCCCGAAGATCAAGCGATAACCCTTCTCTCCCAACAGTTGACCAAACCTCCCGGCAGCCTGACGATATACCGGATTTGCCCCCATGGAAGAGCCACAAAAGACACAAATACTTTTCATCATTCCATTATTACCTTAGGACAAAGGTACATAAAACTGCCACACCCCATTGGCTCCATAGAAAAACAAACCGTACCTTTGTCTAAATTTACAACGTATGCATCAACTTTATCCCCTAAAATTCAAACCTATCTTCAAAGAGAAGATCTGGGGAGGAGATCGGATCAACACCCTCCTGAAGATGGATTTCACCCCACTCTCAAATTGTGGAGAGGCATGGCTCATCTCCTCTGTGGAGGGAGACCTCTCTGTGGTGGAGAATGGTTTTCTTGCCGGGAACAACCTCAATGAACTAATTGAGATCTACATGGATGACCTTTTAGGGGAGGCTGTCTTTGAAAAACATCAAAAAGCGTTTCCTCTTCTCGTAAAACTACTGGATGCCACTGACTGGCTCAGCATCCAAGTACACCCCAATGATACCATGGCACAAAAATATGGTTCTTCCAACGGAAAAACGGAGATGTGGTATGTGATGGATAGCCAAGAGAGCGCACAGCTTATTACCGGGTTTCATCGCGATACCAGTAGCAAGGAGTACCTCCAATTGCTTCAGGAAAAACAGTTACACAAGATTGTCAACTATGAGGCGACCCATAAGGGCGACCTCTTTTTTATGCCAGCGGGAAGAATCCATGCCCTGGGACCGGGCAACCTCATTGCAGAGATTCAGCAAACCAGCGATACCACCTATCGCATCTATGATTGGGATCGTATTGACGAAAAGGGCAAAGGGCGCGAATTACATCTGGAGAAGGCCATGGAAGCCATCAACTTCAAGGCGGAGCCCCCCTATAGAACGCCCTATGCAAAGAGGAAAAACGAGACTGCTCCGGCAATCTCCTGTCCCTACTTTACCACCAATATCCTACCATTAACCCAACCGGTTACAAAAAACCTGGAAGCGTTGGATTCTTTCGTGATCTATCTCTGTACCGAGGGAGAGGGAGTTCTTAAAGATCGCTCTGGAGAGACCCCTATCAAGGCAGGAGAAGCCGCTCTTATCCCGGCAGAGATCATGGAGCTTACAATCTTTCCCCGGAGTTCGTGTACCCTGTTGGAGGTCTATGTTCTTCCCTAATCTTAGCCATTGAAAAGAGAAGATCTTGCCCCTCTACTTTTCTTCTGCGAACATCTGACTTCCCTCTTTTCCATTCACAACGATTAGCACATCATGCTCCTGTATGAAGGGGTGGCGTAACCCCCTCCCAGCTTGCGCTCGTTATCATATTACCACATTGTCTCATCCACGTTATCCGGTTGTTGAGAGGATCATACAGACTAAGACAATTATTGTTTTTTCACCCGGTCCCTTTGTTATATCCCTCAATTTATTATCTTCGCATCCAAGTATACTCGCGATATCAAAAAATTAGTATAACACAACTATTTTTCAACTATGAATAATGCAATCTTTAGCTTTCCCTTACCTGCCAACGAGCCGGTTTTGGAATACTTGAAAGGCTCTCCCGAACGGGTTAAATTAGAGGCTGAATTAAAGCGTCAGAGCGAGAATCCCATCGAGATTCCTCTGATTATCGGAGGGAAAAAGATCCGGACAGAAAATACCGGCAAAGTGGTGATGCCCCACAACCATAAGCATGTGTTGGCAACTTACTACAAAGCCACGGAGAAGGAGGTGCAGATGGCTGTGGAAGCGGCTAAATCCGCACACGAAGAGTGGTCGAATCTTGACTGGACAACCCGTGCGGCTATCCTACTCAAAGCGGCAGAGCTCATCAGCACCAAATACCGCCACGTGATGAACGCGGCCACCATGCTGGGACAAAGTAAGAATATCTATCAAGCAGAAATCGATGCCGTATGTGAAACCATCGATTTCCTGAAATACAATGTCTCGTTTGCCAATAAGATTTACGAGTCACAACCGAAGTCGGATGTGAATCAAATCAATAAAATGGAGTACCGTGCTTTGGAAGGAATCGTCTTCGCGGTAAGCCCATTTAACTTCACTTCCATTGCTTCCAACCTCAACATGGCTCCCATTATGATGGGAAATACCACGGTATGGAAGCCGGCCACAACAGCACTGCTTTCCAACTACTACCTGATGGAGATCTTTATGGAGGCTGGCGTTCCCGCAGGAGTGATCAACTTTGTTCCCGGACAGGGCTCTGTGATCGGAAAAGGGGTTATCAACTCTCCCGATTTCACCGGTATTCACTTCACCGGCTCCAACGGCACCTTCAACACCCTTTGGAATCAGGTGTCTCAAAACCTGCCCAACTACAAGTCCTATCCGCGCCTGATCGGGGAGACCGGAGGAAAAGATTTCATCTTTGTCCATCCCTCGGCCAAGGCCGACGAGGTAGCCATAAGCGCCATCCGTGGAGCCTTCGAGTTCCAGGGACAGAAATGCTCTGCTGCGTCCAGGATGTACGTACCCCAGTCGCTGTGGCCGGACATCAGCAGCGCCATGAAAAAGATGGCAGAAGAGATCAAGATGGGCGACGTAACCGATCCCTCCAACTTTATGAATGCGGTGATCGACGAGAAAGCTTTCGACACCATCACCTCCTACATTGATTATGCAAAAGCATCCGACGAGGCCACCATCCTTGCCGGGGGAACCTATGATAAATCGGAGGGATACTTTATCCGCCCCACCATCATCGAAACCACCAATCCTCATTTCAAGAGCATGCAAGAGGAGATCTTCGGCCCGGTATTGACCGTTTTTGTCTATGCAGACGAAGACTTGGAGAAGACCATCACCCTCTGCGACACCACTTCACCCTATGCCCTCACCGGGGCCGTATTCGCGCGTGACCGTGTTGCCGCATCCGAGATATGCGATAAATTGCGCTATGCCGCAGGAAACTTCTATATCAATGACAAACCCACAGGTGCTGTGGTAGGGATGCAGCCCTTCGGTGGCGCACGTGCCTCGGGAACCAACGATAAGGCTGGAGGAGAGTTTAACCTCATACGCTGGGTAAGCCCCAGAACCATCAAGGAGACTTTCATCCCCGCAACTGATTATAAATACCCCTACATGAACGCATAAAATTATGAAAAAGACACTGGAAATATTAGGCATTAAAAGCCTCAACCTGGGAGCCTGTACAGGCACCAAATGGATTGAAACCAATGGTGAAATCCTCACCTCTCTCTCTCCCAATACCGGCGAGACCATCGGACAAGTAAAACAAACCACCAAAGAGGATTACGAAAAGGTACTCCTCACGGCGCAAGAGGCCTTCAAGAGCTGGCGAAAAGTTCCCGCACCCAAGCGGGGCGAGATTGTCCGCCAAATGGGCGATGCCCTTCGGGAATACAAAGAGCCGCTGGGTAAACTGGTCTCCTGGGAAATGGGAAAAATCTACCAGGAAGGCCTGGGAGAAGTGCAAGAGATGATTGACATCTGTGACTTTGCCGTGGGACAATCACGTATGCTGTATGGTATGACCACCCACTCCGAGCGGGAAGACCATCGCATGTTTGAGCAGTACCATCCCTTGGGAATCGTAGGGGTTATCTCCGCCTATAACTTCCCCGTAGCCGTATGGGCATGGAATGCCATGCTGGCTCTTATCGCCGGTGACGTTGTGGTGTGGAAACCCTCTTCCAAGGTTCCCCTCTGTGCTGTAGCTGTGCATAACATCATGGCCAAAGTTCTTGCCGACAACCACATCCAGGAAGGGGTGATCAACCTGGTTATTGGAAGCTCCAGGCATATTGGAGATGACTTCCTGAAAGATCGTCGTGTACCGCTTATCAGTGCCACAGGTTCTACCCGCATGGGAATCCATGTAGCGCGTACCGTGGCAGAACGTCTGGGACGCTCTATCCTTGAATTGGGCGGCAACAATGCCATTATCCTCACCAAGGACTCTGACTTACAAATGGCTATCCCGGCCATCGTATTTGGAGCCGTAGGAACCACCGGACAACGCTGTACCTCCACACGCCGTGTCATCATCACAGAAGAGATTTACGACAAAGCGAAAGCCAATATCCTTGATGCTTACGGAAAGGTAACCCAGCACATCGGTAGTTCCGTAGCAGAGGGCACTCTCGTTGGTCCAATGATTGACAAAGGAGCTGTAGAGGATGTACTCTCCTCCATTGAGCAGGTGAAAGAGGCCGGAGGAAAGATCCTCTTTGGTGGCCAAAAACTCTCCGGCGAGGGCTTTGAGTCCGGCTGCTATATGATGCCGGCCGTAGCCGAGGTGGAGAACCACTATGAGATTGTACAGGAGGAGACCTTTGGCCCACTGCTGTACCTCATCAAGGCAAAGGATATCCATCACGCCATCGAACTGCATAACGATGTACCCCAAGGCCTCTCCTCGGCCATCTTCTCAAACAATATCCGTGAGACGGAACTCTTCCTCTCGGCACAGGGATCCGATTGTGGCATCGCCAACGTAAATATCGGTACTTCCGGCGCTGAAATTGGAGGTGCTTTCGGTGGTGAGAAAGATACCGGTGGCGGACGTGAATCCGGTTCCGATGCGTGGAAGACCTATATGCGTCGTCAAACCAACACCATCAACTACGGAGAAGCACTCCCCCTGGCACAGGGCATCAAGTTTGATTACTAAACGACAACCTAAACACTTCATAAACACTTCACCCTTCGGAATGCTCGGAGGGTGAGGGCATAAACAAAAGAGAGGAGGCCGGTGCATACCGGCCTCCTTATTTTAATACAGATCAATTGCGAAACACCAACTTATCGCCCTCCATATCCAAGCGAATGGGATGCTCTTTGGAGACCTCTCCGGCCAAGATAAACCGACTTAACTCATTCAGTACACTCCTCTGAATATAGCGTTTCACGGGCCTGGCTCCATATTGAGGATCAAAGGATCTGCGCCCAATGTGACGAACAACCTCATCGGAATAGGTGATCATCACCTGACTCTTCTCCAGCCGAGCACGGATAATTTCCAGTTGCATCCGCACAATGGCCTCAATCTCATGCTCACGAAGGGGGCTAAACATCACCACCTCATCAATGCGGTTGAGAAATTCGGGACGGATAGAACGCTTCAGCAGTTGCATCACCTCCTGCTCAACAGACGGCATAGCGAAAAAATCGCTTCCCTTTGCAATGGCCTCCTGAACCAAGTGACTCCCCATATTAGAGGTCATAATAATGATGGTATTCTTAAAATCTACCACACGCCCCTTATTATCGGTCAGACGACCATCATCCAACACCTGAAGCAAGATGTTAAACACGTCGGGGTGGGCCTTTTCAATTTCGTCTAACAGGACGACGGCATAGGGTTTTCTCCGCACGGCCTCGGTAAGCTGGCCACTCTCCTCATACCCCACATAACCGGGAGGCGCACCGATCAAACGGGAGACGGCATGACGCTCTTGATACTCCGACATATCAATACGTACCATATTATTCTCATCGTTAAAGAGAAATTCCGCCAAGGCCCGGGCCAATTCCGTTTTTCCCACCCCGGTAGTGCCAAGGAAGATAAAGCTGCCGATGGGGCGTTTCTCATCCTGCAAACCGGCGCGACTCCTTCGGATGGCATCGGAGACGGCACGAATGCCCTCCTCTTGTCCCACCACCCGTCGATGGAGAAAGGCCTCCAGGTTGAGCAGTTTCTCTCTCTCGCTCTGCAACATTCTGGCCACGGGAATTCCGGTCCACCGTGCCACCACCCCGGCAATCTCTTCGTGTCCCACCTCTTCATTGATCATGGGGTTGGCACCCTGCATAAGGCTCAACTCTTCGCGCAACTCCTTAAGCCGTTGCTCCGTCTCCGGAATTTTCCCGTAACGGATCTCTGCTACGGCACCCAGGTCCCCCCTTCGCTCAGCCTGCTCGGCCTGCAGCTTCAACTCCTCCACACGCACTTTATGCTGTTGTATCGCCTCAATCTTCTCTTTCTCAGAGCGCCAACGAGCTCTCAGCACCCCGGCTTTCTCATTCAAATCGGCCATCTCCTCCTCGATAACCGCAAGTTTTTCCGTATCCTTCTCCCGCTTAATGGCCACCTTTTCAATCTCCAATTGTCGAATGCGCCGATCCAACTCCTCCAGCTCTTCCGGAACAGAGTTGATCTCCAGCCGCAACTTTGAGGCTGCCTCATCAATGAGGTCAATGGCCTTATCGGGTAAAAACCGATCGGAGATATAGCGTTGGGAAAGCTCCACCGCAGCAACAATGGCTTCATCCAAAATGCGCACATGGTGATGGCTCTCATACTTCTCTTTTAATCCCCGCAGGATAGAAATAGCATCGGCCATATCAGGCTCTTTCACCAATACATTTTGAAAACGACGCTCCAAAGCTTTATCTTTTTCGAAATACTTTTGATACTCTGAAAGCGTGGTAGCCCCCACCGCACGCAACTCTCCCCGCGCCAGTGCCGGCTTCAAGATATTGGCCGCATCCATAGCACCCTCTCCTTTTCCTGCACCTACCAAGGTATGAATTTCATCGATAAAAAGGATAATCCTCCCCTCACTCTCTATCACCTCTTTCACCACACTTTTAAGGCGCTCCTCAAACTCCCCTTTATACTTTGCTCCGGCCACCAAGGCGCCCATATCAAGACTAAAGATCTGCTTATCTTTTAAGTTTTCAGGGACATCGCCGTTTACAATACGGTGAGCGATACCTTCGGCAATGGCGGTCTTTCCCACACCCGGTTCACCAATTAAGATGGGGTTGTTTTTGGTTCGCCGACTGAGAATTTGTAGCACCCTTCGAATCTCTTCATTACGGCCAATTACCGGATCCAGTTTACCCTTATTGGCCAAATCATTCAAATGCAAGGCATAGCGTTTTAACGCATGAAAGTGCTCTTCCTGGTGAGGGGAGTCCGCTTTCTGACCATTTCGTAACGTTTTAACCCACTTCACCAGCTCCCGCTTGCGCAACCCTGCATCCCCAAGAAACTTCAACCCGGGATCATTACTCTCCACCAGCCCAATCAAGAGGTGTTCAACGGTGACGTATTGGTCATCAAACTCTTTCAAACACTTCACGGCATTCTCCAAACTCTTTTCAGCCTCCCGGGAGAGGTAAACCTGTCCACCGGAAACCTTGGGCAATGCGGAGAGGGCGGCATCAGCCATCCGGTTGATCCCCGAAAGATCCACCTCCATCTTTTGGAAAAGAAAAGGCACCAGATTCTCCTCCGTGGCCAAGATCCCCTTCAAGAGATGCACATTCTCCACTTGACTGTGATGGTGTGCTATGGCCAGTTCCTGAGCCTTCTCCAGGGCTTCCCTACTTTTGATGGTAAATTGATCGAATTTCATAAGTTGATGTGTTAAGGGTTTTTCTCTCCTCGTACAAAGAGCAGTCCACGGCCATCACCACCCCAAAAGAGCGCCATAATGACACCCTTAACACAAGTGTAGCTGCCATAATGGCATTACATCTTCCAAAAGACACAAGGGAGACGAAGAAAAGATTATTTACGTTACGGGAGCAGGCTTAGCACATACCAAGCCACGAGCCATACCAAGGCCCCTACACCTATCCCCAGAAGGGCTCCCCCCATCACATCAAGGGGGTAGTGTACCCCGAGATAGATGCGGCTGTAACCCACCAAGGCTGCCCAAAGGAAGAGAGGCAACGCCATTGAAAAACGCCAGCGAAGCATCAGGGAGACAAACGTGGCGAGCGCAAAGGTGTTGGCGGCATGGGAAGAGACAAAGCCGTAACGCCCCCCGCACTTATCATGCACGCGGTGCACCAACCCCCAAAGAGAGGGCTCGTGACAAGGACGCAAACGCATCACCGTATCCTTGATAAAGACACTCCCCTGGTCGCTGAGAGTAATCAATAAGACAACGGCCACAAGCAAAACCCAGGTCTGTTTTTTATACTTCTTATAAAGAAGAAAAAGGAGAAGAAGGTACAACGGGATCCAGATAAACTTATCGGAGACCCACCACATCAGGAAATCCATCACATCGTTATGGGCCCCGTTGATAGCGAGCAATCCACGGGTGTCCAGATCCAAAAGAGAAGCCGAAGAAAATAGTCCTTCCATCGCTAACATTCTTTATGAAGAGCGCCCCATAAGCGGTCTTTCAGCTCGGTAATCCCCTGCCCTGCCACCGAAGAGAGAAACACCACCGGAACGGATTGGGGAAGTTCATCCTTCAACTCCTCCATCATCTCTTCGTCAATCATATCACACTTGGTTACGGCGAGTAGACACTCTTTATCCAGGAGTTCCGGGTTGTATTGTTTCAATTCATTACGCAGCACCCGATACTCTTCGGCGATATCATCGCTATCCACCGGCACCATAAAAAGCAGTACAGAATTTCGTTCGATATGCCGCAGAAAACGCAAACCAAGACCTTTGCCCTCATGCGCTCCCTCAATAATACCAGGAATATCCGCCATGATAAACGAACGATGACCACGATAGCTCACCATCCCGAGGTTGGGACGCAAGGTGGTAAAGGGGTAGTCGGCAATGGCCGGTTTGGCGGCAGAGATCACAGAGAGCAGCGTTGACTTCCCCGCATTGGGGAAACCCACCAGTCCCACATCGGCAAGGATTTTCAGTTCCAGAATTTTCCACAGCTCTTGTCCGGGCTCGCCCGGTTGTGCAAAGCGAGGCGTACGCATGGTAGAGGATTTAAAATGGTCATTCCCTTTTCCCCCGCGTCCCCCATGCACAAGGATACGCTCTTCGCCATCTTCCACAATTTCAAACTCCACTTCGCCGGTCTCTGCATCTCTTGCAACGGTTCCCAGAGGCACCTCCAAGATCACATCCTCTCCATCCTTACCAGTTTTAAGCTGGGCACCGCCCATTCCTCCATGTTCCGCTTTGATATGTTTGGTATACTTCAGGTGAAGGAGGGTCCACATCTGGGCGTTTCCCCGAAGGATGATATGTCCTCCCCGTCCGCCATCGCCACCATCAGGCCCACCGAAGGCCGTCTGACGATTGCGGATAAAGTGCGCCGAACCGGCACCTCCATTTCCGGAGCGGCAATTAATCTTTACATAATCTACGAAATTCGATACCGCCATAACTGCTATGCATTACTACAGGCATCGATCACAGCAATCAATCGGTCAGCGACCTCATCCACAGACCCTATACCATCTACTTCATGAAATTTCTGTTGATGCCTATAGAAATCGGCCACGGGTTTGGTTTTCAAGGCATACTCTTCAAGGCGTCTATGGATGGTCTCCTGGTTATCATCGCTACGACCGGAGGTTTGGGCACGCAGAAGAATCCGCTCAAGCAATACCTCTTGGGGCACATCCAGGCTCACCATACAGGAGACAGAGGAGTTCACCTCTCCTAACATTTGGTCCAAGGCCTCTGCCTGAGACTTTGTCCGGGGGAAACCGTCAAAAAGGATCCCTCGCACCTCCGGATTTTCTTGTCGCTCACGGATCACCTTTCGGATAATACCTATAACCATCTCATCGGGCACCAATTGTCCTCGACTAATGAGTGTTTCTGCCTCCATGCCCAGTGGCGATCCGGAAGCAATCTCTTCCCGCAATGCACTTCCGGTAGAGATATAAAGAAGCCGATAGCGATCCACCAAGCGTTGTGACTGCGTTCCTTTACCGGCACCAGGGGGGCCAAAAATTACAATATTTAACATACCGACGCTATTTTATGCTTTCGACAGAAGCCCTCTCAATCTGCTATTAAACTATATACATGGGGCAAATTTCTTCCATAACCATCATAATCAAGACCATACCCCACAATAAAATCGTTGGGAATGGACATCCCCACATAATCGATGGCATAATCCCGACGGAAGGAGTCCGGCTTAAAGAACAGCGTAGCAATCTTCACCTCTGCTGCTCCGGCATCCTTCAGGCGCGCCACCACATGCTCCATGGTAATGCCTGTATCCACAATATCTTCCACCACTACCACCGTTCGACCCTTCAAGTCATCGTTCAACCCGATCAAGGTCTTAACCGTCTCGGTGGTTTCCGTTCCCTGGTACGATGCCAGCTTTACAAACGATATCTGGCAAGCCATCTGTACTTTTTTCAGTAAGTCAGAAGCAAAAATAAATGCACCATTGAGTACGCATAAAAACAGAGGGTCTTTATCCCTCAAATCTCTATTCATCTTATCTGCCACAAACTGAACGGCCTCCTCAAGGCGTTCCGAGGGGATGGAGATCGCAAAAGTCTTATCTTTAATGGTTACCGTATCCATAGATCGTATTTATTATGCGTTTATGCAAAGATACAAAATGAAACTTCTTATCCTAAATTATCGTACTTTTGTACAAACTAACCCTATTTTTTATGATGAACCCTATTGTCAGTATTATAATGGGCAGCACCAGCGACCTTCCGGTAATGGAGAAAGCCGCTGCCTTTTTTGAAGAGATGGAGATCCCTTTTGAGATGAATGCCCTGTCGGCACATCGCACACCGGAAAAAGTAGAAGCCTTTTCAAAAGGTGCCTTAGACCGCGGAATTAAAGTCATTATTGCCGGAGCAGGAATGGCCGCACACCTCCCCGGCGTGATCGCTGCTTCCACGCCCATCCCGGTGATCGGAGTACCCATCAAAGGTTCCTCCTTAGAGGGGATGGATGCCCTTTTGGCCATTGTGCAGATGCCTCCCGGAATCCCTGTAGCAACCGTTGCGGTGAACGGCGCACTGAATGCGGCCATCCTCGCAGGACAGATTCTGGCCTCCGGAGACAAAGAGATGGCGCAAAAGATGATTCATTACAAAGAGAACCTAAAGCAGAAGATCGTAAAAGCCAACGAACAGCTCTCCCAGCTGGAGTACAAGTTCAAGGTATAGAGCACACTTCAAGAACATACTTATTATAAGGACTTTTTCATGGTTTCAACCTTCAGATACTAATGAAGAAGTGTGAGTTATTGCGCTAACTTTATGGGAAAACACCACATAGAGACGATTGGCTAGTGTCTGTCCATAAAGTCAGGATTTTGAGAAGAGGCTGTATAGAAAGCTCCAAACCATAAGATCCGGGCGACAATTAGCGCTTCCGCACCATCATGATTCCGTCCCGCAGGGGCAATAGCAGGTTTTCTACCCGCTTATCTTCTTGCACAAAGTCATTGAACGCCTTGATGGCTTCGGTCTCTTTATCGCTCTGTTGTGCCAGCACCTTCCCATCCCATAATACATTATCAATCAAGATAATCCCCCCACTAACAATCTTGGGAAGCAACCATTGATAGTAGGTTAGGTTGTTGCGTTTGTCGGCATCAATAAATGCAAAGTCCACCGGAGTGGCTATGGAGGGGATCAACGCCGCGGCATCCCCCTCCAGGAGATGGATCTGTGCAGAGAAAGCACTCTTTGCAAAAAACTCCCGCGCCAATGCGGCATTTTCGGGGTGCTTTTCGATGGTAGTGATACGACACGCCGCCGGCATCGCCTCTGCCATGGCCAATGTGGCATAGCCGGTAAAAGTTCCCAACTCCACAATATGCGTTGGCTGCGCCAATCTTACCATCATGGCCAAAAAGGCACCCTGTAGATGCCCCGACAACATTCGCGGCATCAACACCTGAAGATGGGTTTGCCGGTTAAGCTCATACAACAGAGGACTCTCCGGCGTGGTATGCTCCCGGGCATACTCCTCCAACGCTGCATCAAACAGAAAGCCCCCCTCTTTACACTTGTCATGTTTCATTACACAAAAGTACAACGTAGTTTGATACCAAGCAGCTCTCACCCCCTTCCGACACCCCATAAACAGACCTTCTTTGCTACTTTTACCCGCTAAAACCATCCTGTAACACGCCCATGACGGAAAAAAGACACACAACATGATAGGAATGGAAATCGAAAGTTGGAAGTCGGAAGTTGAGCAAGATTTTTTTTGCGTACTTTGCGGTTAAAAACTAAGCTAAAAGCTAAAAGCTAAAAGCTAAAAGCTAAAGGCTAAAGGCTAAAGACTACAAAACATAAATATATGAAACGAATTGCTCTCTTTATCGTTGTGATTACCGCGCTTACAGCCTGCACACAAAAGGGGAAGAAGGTCTCCTTTACGGAAAAAATACAGTATGATGTTCCCTTAAAAAACCGCAATCCTGACACCGACTGGTGGATCAACAATATGGAGGGGTCCAAACGGGAACAATTCGTTACGGCCCTGGTCACAGAGGCCCTAAATGGAGAGATTGAT
Organism: Bacteroidota bacterium; assembly: GCA_002748065.1. Taxonomy (GTDB): domain Bacteria; phylum Bacteroidota; class Bacteroidia; order Bacteroidales; family BM520; genus BM520. Next base: position 11,123 of record PDRJ01000015.1, on the reverse strand, counting down.
GTTTACGACTACTTCACCAACCAAAAACTCACAGCTGCTAACTTAGACTTTATCCGGGGAAGGAGAGATACCCTCCTGACGCAAAGTCCCACCCCCCCTTACAACGACACCACGATCATCATCGAACATCAACTGGATTATCGGGATATTACCAAAATACGTTTTCTGGAAGAGTGGTCCTACGATGGCAAAGATATTCGCACCATAGAGAAGAAGATCCTTGCCATTGCCCCTTTGTTGGAGAACTATGACGAGACGGGAAACTTTCGGGGCTACCAACCCCTCTTCTGGATATACACTGAAAAACCATAAATTTTGACAAACAGTACCTACCAATACCACACCCTTCCTTCGGGACTACGAATTGTCCACAAGGAGAGTGCCGCTACCGTAGCACATTGCGGGATTATTATTGACACCGGCTCGCGGGATGAGCAAACGGACGAGCACGGCATTGCCCATTTCATTGAACATGTCATCTTCAAGGGTACCACCCGACGAAAGGCCTTTCATATCCTCAGCAGGATGGATAATGTGGGAGGCGATATAAACGCTTATACCACCAAGGAGGAGACCGGAGTGTATGCCTCCTTTCTTCCCGAATATTATGGACGAGCCATAGAACTCTTTGGAGACATCCTTTTCCACTCCACCTTTCCCTTGAAAGAGATTGAGAAAGAGAAAGATGTGGTTTATGACGAGATCACCAGCTACCTGGACACCCCTTGGGAGCAGATTATTGATGACTTTGAGGACCAACTTTTTGCGGGGCATACCCTGGGTCGAAATATTTTGGGTACTCCGGAGCGTTTAGAGAGCATCACCAGGGAGGCCATTTTTGCTTTTATCGCCAGAAACTACCACCCCAAACAGATGGTTCTCTGCTCGGTGGGGAAAATCTCCATGAAACGGTTGATTCGGATGGCCGAACGCTATCTGACCACGGAGCACTCCTTTGAGAAGAAGATCCCGAGGGCACCCCTCAACCAGTACCTCCCCCAAAAACGCATCGTTGAAAGAAACAGTTTTCAAACGCACATCGCTGTGGGAAACAGGGCTTTCCCGTGGCGAGACAAGCGAAGGGCAACCTTGGCACTACTCACCAATTACCTTGGTGGGCCGGCCATGAACACACGCCTCAACATGGCGATCCGCGAGAAGTACGGGATCACGTACAACATTGAAGCCCAGTACACGCCCTACTCCGATACGGGGGTATTCTCGGTCTATATGGGCACCGATCCGACAAATGCAGAGAGAGCACTACACTTATTACACCGGGAGTTTCAACACAGCTGCCACAAGATACCGGGAAGCAACAAACTTCATATTGCCAAGAAACAGTTTAAGGGACAACTGGCCATTGCTCAGGAGTCGAACCTAATGGAGATGCTCTCCATGGGGAAGAGTGTCCTGATTCAAGGGAGGGTTGATTCCATGGAACAGCTCTACGCCCAGATTGATGCCATCACGGCTTTGGAATTTATGGATACGGCCAATGCCATTTTAGCAGAGAACTTGCTTTCCACCCTTATTTTCAAGGGGAGCGAACAGAAACCATAACGGCCACGCGGAGAAAGAGTCCGCGCGGCCGTACGAAATAGGGAAGAGGGGATTAATACCCCCACTGTTATTCTTTCACATGCACTTCAGCGGCATGCAGGATCTCCTTGGTATCATCACGGTAGAGGTAACCGATAAAGGCACAGTTATCCTCGTTCCACGCTTCAGGAAGTTCATAGGAGTACTCCTTTGAAACCACCCCTGAAGCCACATCAACAGGTTCACCCCAGGTACCATTTACGGCGCCGCGCAGCACATGCTTATGATGCCAATCATGGATCGTAGGCGTTTCCCCTATATCGGGATTGTTGTTGGCTTGAGGCGAAACAATATCATTCTCAATGGCGACGAGGCAGAACTTATAGGCAACGCCCTCCTGGGGTGCAAAAAGCTCCATCTCCACATCCACTGCTGCTGTTCTATTTTCCGCATCATAGGTTGATTCCATGGCTATTTGGGCAAGCGCCTCCTCCTCAAGGAGCGAAGCAATGGCGGGCTGCCACTCATCTTTCCCCAGCATACGGCTTCCATCAAACTCCATTCTACTCACCATGCCGGAGGGGTTAGAGCTCAACCCGAAATAGTCGCTAATCGCTGTTCCCGCCTCGGTCTGATAATCTGCGGTAAACTCATCAAGTGGCCAGGCGAAAAAGCCCGCATGAATGGCCACTACCAGCAACTGTTCGCCATACTGAGCCTTTAAGTTGGCAAGTTCAACAGCAGCTTCCGGACAATTGGTGCAACGGTGCCCCGTAAACTCTTCCACGAGGATCACCCGCTTCCCGGCCTCTCCGCCGCCACCGGAACCCACCGGGCCTTTATTTATCAAAAAGGGCTCTTCCACCTTATCACAACTCCCCCAAAGAGCCACGATCAGGAGTCCCCAAAGAAGTATATATAATCTTTTCATAATCAATCTTTATTAAAAACTACTGGTAATCGTTAATGTAACCCCTGTGGCGGCAGGTACTTGACGACAAACGCCTCCCACACACAACAGGCCTTCCTTCTGACGACCAAAGGAGAGTGCTACACGGGTAGCATCCATAATATAGCCGGCGGCCACGTTAAAATAATGCGTCTGCTCTTCCTCCTTGGGATTTCCATAATTATACTCGTCCATCACCGAGACAAAGAACTTGGGTGCAATGTTATATTCCAGGGTCAACGTAGCCCAGTCACCCCTATCCTGCTTGGTAAAAAGCATCTGATACTCGGTACGCAACGAATGGCGAGGTGTAATCTTATAAATCACATCAAGTACCCCAATATTGGCATAGACTTTTCCATACTCGTTATGGTGCCCCTCGATCACATCCTTATCATAAACTAAGTTCAGGTAGGTAAACACCCCTTTCCACTTTTTGGAGAACTTCTTCGTAACCTTCACGTTAAAATCCTGAAAGAAGAGGTTACCGCCGAACTTAAAGAAATCACTATTGTAGCCCAACGTTCCAGTTTGACCTATAGTTATACCCTCACCAAGAGGTTGCTTATCGATATCATAGACCACCGCATAGTTCACGGAGATATTCATCCCGTACTTTCCGCCCAACTTCGACCGCCGGGGAATGGTATAGACCACATCCCCCTGAAAAGAGTACTCCCCATTCAACTGGGTTGCATAGGGATACATGGTGGGGTGGCTGTAGTGATGCATTTTGGTCAATGGGGGTACAAAGTTGATATCCAACATATTCTCATCTTCCGTCATCTTCGATTTGAAACTCATATTATCCACCCGTTTCATGGATAATACGACTCCCAACCCCTTGGTAGAGTAGCTCAGGGAGGAGAAGAGTGCCTGTCCTGGCCGATATACGTAATTGTTATACTGCGACGGGTTATTCATCTTATAGGCATATTCCGTAAGGAAAATAAATCCGCTGCGACTGATATTCAGGCGTCCGGCGAAAGCGGCCACATTAGCCGGGAGGTTATACTCAAAGATAGAGTCGTTGATCACCGTGGTTTTAGAGGTCACCTTTTCATACTTACTCACCACACTACCTCCAAGGATGATATGGGTTTTCTTCCCTTGCAGTCCTTTAAAGATATCGTTCAGGTAAAACTCCACGTCACCGCCACGAACCACTCCACGGTTGCCGTCCCGGTACTTCTCCCAGTAGTAGCGTTGTGTTCCCACAACCCCTTTTAGGGTAATCCCTTGGTAGGGACGAAGAGTTACACGCAGGCCGTTCAATGAATTGTCGTACCCCAGGTTCCACTCCTGGTAAGTCCGGAATATCAATCCATTTCCAAACTGCTCGTAAAAGTTCCCCACGGTAACATCTGCATATTTACTGTTATAGCGGGCATAGTAGTAAGGGATCCCATGCCCCTCATATTTAGGATCAAATCCAAGCATTGGAGAGAGATAGGCTTCATAGCGCATCCCCGCCGAGAAGTTCCTGTTGGTGTAGGTCAAATCGAGAAATCCGTTCAAGCCCACACGCCGTCCGTTGAGTGTAGAATCGTTAATGCCCAGCACCTCGTCATCGGTATAGTACTGCATATCGGTTTGGAAATTACCATGCACCTGGCCACCGGACAACACGCCCTGCGCCAACACCACACTCGCACTACTGATACTCAGCAGTACAAGAAAAACAACTATCCTTTTCATACGATTTCGTTAATGCGTATCCTCAATCTTTTCACCTTTTGCCACCTTGCGTACCTTGTCGATAAGATCAAGCTCGGCACCCTCGGCGAAGGAGGTGTGTTGCCAAACGATGTTTCCCTCGCCATCCAAGAGGAACATATGGGGAATCATGTTCACGTTAAGGGCTTTTTTAAACTCCTGATTTTTGTCAAGAAGGATTTCATAATCCCAACTGTAACCATTGGCCGTAGGGCCTACCCGAGAGCTCGAACGGCTATCATCGATGGAGACGGCATAAATCTTAACGCCGGTCTCATCTACCCAGTCCTCATACACCTCAGCAATGGTATTCAACTCCTTGATACAAGGCTTGCACCATAGTGCCCAAAAGCTGATAATGATGGGGTTGCCATCGTTCTCAATATCACCGGTGTTAAAGGGTTCTCCATCTACGGTGGTAAGGTCAACTGCCGGCACCTTGTAAGCCTTCTCACCATGCTGTGCAAACAGTGCAGTAGTGAGCAATAGGGCAAAAACAATAATAAGTGTCTGTTTCATATTCATGGATTTTTACATATTAATATTCGATACATTTGATAGGACACTCCCTGAAAAACAGCAAAGAGCCGCTACCTCAAGGAGCTGTTGCAAAATTCACGCCATTCTTTTTATCTCCCCCAAAAACAGCCTTATAACGCCCTACCATTGGGGATAAAAAATTATTTGAGTTTTTGTTCTAGTAATTTTTTATTTCGCTCATTGTGAACAGGTTTCCCTTCTGGCGTATAGAGGTAATCCAATAACTCCCGATAATGCTCCGTGATTTTTCCACGAACCATCTTCATGGTAGAGTTAAGAAAACCGTTCTTTTCGTTAAATCCTTCAGGCAGCAACCCAATGGCCGCAGGAAGCCATCGATCGGGGAAAAGCACTTCATCCTTCCCTCCTGTAAGGTAGGGGTCAATCTCCTCCTTCACGATCTGAAGGGCAATGTCGATACCCCGGATAGAGTTGGGAGTGACACCGCGTTTGGAGACCTTCCGCTTCAACACCTCAAAGTTGGGGTGGATCAATGCCACGGTATAGGGATTTTGATCGTTGTAGAGCATTAACTCTTCGATCACCTCACTGTTGGTCACCAGAGTCTCTTCGATACCTTCGGGACTATGTTTCTCTCCATCATTACTGATAAGCAGTGACTTAAATCGGCCCAACACATAGAGAAACCCATCAGGATCCATATACCCCATATCTCCCGTATAGAGCCATCCATCCTCTAATACTTCCTTGGTGGCCTCTTCATTCTTCCAGTAGCCGGCCATCACATTCTCCCCACGGATCACAATCTCTCCCTTCTCTCCTACGGGCAACTCTTTCCGCTGGTTATCGACAATTTTCAACTCCATGGGAGCAACCAGGCCTCCACTGGAGCCCAACTTGTGCTTATGCAGCGCGTTGGAGCTAATTACGGGAGAGGCTTCGGAGAGTCCGTAACCCTGCATCATGGGTAGACCCAGCGCATAATAAAAACGTTGGAGATCGATATCCAACAAAGCGCCACCACCGATAAAGAATTTAAGATTGCCGCCAAAGAAGGCACGCACCTTTTGAAAGACCACCCTGTCGTAGAGCCAGACCAAAGGTTTCAACAAGAAGCTCAGTCCGCTTCCCTTGTTATACCCCTCTTTATTGTAGCGGTAGGCCACCTGAAGGCCGCTCCACAGCAACCATGAGGTAAACTTCCCCTTCTCTTTTACGCCACTTACAATATTCTTCTTAAACGATTTGGCCAATGCCGGTACACTCATCAACAGGTTGGGTTTTATCTGTTGAATGCTATACGGAATATTGCGAAGGATCTCGTTAGAGGTTTTTCCCAACTTGATAAACCCCACCCCGGCTCCCTTTCGCATAAAGGAGTAGAACCCGGCCGTATGGGCAAAGCTATGATCCAACGGAAGAAGAATCAGCGTGCGGTAAGTCTCCGGGATATCCATCAGCGTGTAACTCTGATAGACATTGGCGTAATAGTTCAGATGGGTAAGCACAATTCCTTTGGGGTCGGCGGTGGTGCCGGAGGTGTAACAGATGTTGGCATGATCGTTTTCCACCAACGCTGCTGTACGTTGTTCCAACACCTGGTCAAACTCCTGATGCAGTGCTGTTTCATCGGCAATCAACGCACTATATGCCATCTCTTTGTGGCCATAGTCGGGCTGCTCATCATAATAGATCAACTTCTCCACTTCGGGCAGGTCATCAAGCACCGCTTTCACCTTGCTGCCATGGAGGGCACTGGAGAAGACAAAGCGCACCCCGGCGTGGCGAAGGCGAAACAGCACCTCCTTCTCCGTAAGCTTCACCGAAAGGGGCACATTCACGGCGCCACAAGCCAACACCGCCAATTCTGAAATAATCCACTGATTTCTTCCCTCAGAGAGGATAGCCAGACGATCACCCTTCTGTACCCCCAGACGGAGCAAGGCACAAGCTAACGTGTTTACCTGGTGTTCAACCTCTTTGTATGTAGTCTCATAATATCCTTCACCCTTATCTTCTAACAGGAACGTGTTGTTCGAGAAAAGTTCAACACTCTCCTTAAACAGATTTGGTATAGTTCTCATTCTTACAATTTTGCTCAAATATAGAAAAAGATCACAGCATGGCAAAAAGCCGGTGAGGGATACCCCTTTTCAAAAATCACATAACAGACTCATTATCAAACTAATAAGAAAGTACTTCTCTCCATAAAAAAAACACTTCCAGGCGCTTTATGGGGTGGCAAATTTTCTTTCGGCTTCCAACTTTGCCACAAAGCGGCGAAGAATATGCGAACGATACGGTCATTTCCATTATCTTTGTCTCTATGGATGCAATTAGACCCCTTGTTGAGAAGCTGGCTCAAGAACTTGCGGAGGAGGTGATCAGCCTCAGAAGGACGATCCACGCGTACCCTGAGATTGCCTTTGATGAGTTCAAGACCTCCGAGTTAATACAACAAAAGCTCTCCCAGTGGGGCATTCCCTACCGGGCTAACATTGCCACGACCGGGGTGGTGGCACTCATTGAAGGGGTACCCTCTTCCCACGGTCCGGTCATTGCTTTACGGGCAGATATGGACGCACTTCCCATCGCGGAGGAGAGTGGAAAGGCGTACTGCTCAACCCGTCCCGGATACATGCACGCCTGTGGCCACGATGCCCACACGGCCATGCTGCTGGGTACCGGAAAGATTTTAAACGACCTGCGAAACCATTTTCAAGGAAGGGTCATGTTAATTTTTCAGCCCTCGGAGGAGCGGCATCCCGGTGGTGCCCGGATCATGCTGAAGGAGGGGATCTTCCAAACGCTCAAGCCGGATCTCATCTTTGGGCAGCATGTCCTTCCTGAGTTAGAGACGGGAACCGTAGGGTTATGTCCCGGGAAATATATGGCTTCCACCGATGAATTTTATATCCGGGTGATGGGCCAGGGCGGACATGGCGCCACGCCCCACCTCAACATTGATCCGGTGGTGGTGGCCTCGGAGATTGTGCTGGCTCTACAGACCCTGGTAAGCAGAAGGGCTCACCCCGCCATGCCAACGGTCATCTCCGTGGGTAAGATGGTGGCCGATGGCTTGGCCAATGTGATCCCGGATCATGTGGAGATGGAGGGGATCATCCGCACCTTTGACGATGCATGGCGAGCCACCTTGCATGACCTGCTCCGGGAGACGGTAAGCGGCATTGCCCAAAGCCATGGCGCCACCGCAGAGGTCACAATCTCCAAGGGCTACCCGGCGCTATACAACGACCCTGCCGTTACGGAGCGGGTACAGCGGTATGCCCAACAATATTTTGGGGATTCCCGAGTGAAAACGCTCCCCCAACGCATGACTGCCGATGACATGGCCTACTTCCTCAAAGAGGTGCCCGGCACCTACTTCCGTCTGGGCACCGGAAACAGGGAGAAGGGCATCACCGCAAACCTACACACCGCCCGGTTTGATATTGACGAAGAGGCGTTGCAGCAGGGAGTGGCTTTTATGGCCTACTTAGTACTTTCGGAGATGTCGCATCGGCAAACGCCCCATTAACAATCAACCCACCACACCATGAACGTAAAAGATACCCACTACCTCACCATCCGCATGGAGGGCCATACGGTTTTTATGATTGAGCAGAACAAACTCCCTTTTGAGTTCTCCATCTTTAGGGCTGACCACTACCGGGATACCTGTATGGCCATCCAAAGGATGATTACCCGCGGTGCCGGTGCCATCGGAGCCGCAGGGGGCTTTGCCATGGCGCAGGCCTTCATGGAAGCCGACAACACTACGGAGCGGGAAACGTTCCTGAGAGAGGCGGCCCAAACCATTCGGCAAACACGCCCCACGGCACAGAACCTTTTCTATGCCATGGAGCGGGTTTATGATGCCGGCCTCTCCGGAGGAACAGAAGCAGCCATCCTTGAGGCTCAAAACATTGCCCAAGAGAACATCCAGGAGGGGCGCGCCATCGGCCTCTATGGCCGTGAGCTTATCCAGGATAAAATGAAAGTGATGACCCACTGCAACGCCGGATGGTTAGGTTTCGTGGATTACGGTACGGCGGTCTCTGTGATTCACCTTGCCAAAGAGCAGGGCAAGACCTTCTTTGTCTGGGCCAATGAGACCCGTCCCCGAAGCCAGGGGGCACGACTCACCGCCTGGGAGTTGGTGAATGCCGGCATCGACCACGCCATTGTTCCCGACAATGCCGGCGCATGGCTTATGGAGAAGGGGGAGGTGGACATGGTGATTGTAGGAGCTGATCGCATTGCCGCCAATGGGGACACGGCCAACAAGATAGGAACCTTTGAGAAGGCCATCGTAGCCCACCATTTTGGCATTCCCTTCTATGTGGCGGCACCACGGAGCACCTTCGACCTCTCTTGCCCCGACGGGACTCACATCCCCATCGAACAGCGTGGAGAAGAGGAGGTACACTATCAGACCGGCCCGGACAGTCGGGGCATCATGCACACCATCCGCGTGTCGGCACCCGGCTCAAAGGCCATCAACCCGGCTTTCGACGTAACTCCCGCAGCACTTATCACGGGAATCATCACCGACAAGGGGCTTATTAAGGCGGAGCGCGGCGCCATTGCCCGTTTGTTTGAGCAAACGTAAACCCTATCTTTGCGGTCGCATGAAGAAAGAGACACCACGTCCTATCACCGATTGGATGCCCATCACCAAGCAGGAGATGAAGAAGCGAGGTTGGCAACAACCGGATGTTATTCTCATCACCGGGGATGCCTATGTGGATCATCCTGCCTTTGGCATCGCCGTGATTGGACGGGTATTGGAAGACCTCGGACTAAAGGTCGCCATCATCCCCCAACCCAACTGGAAAGATGACCTACGCGACTTCAAGAAGTTCGGCGCGCCCCGTCTCTTCTTTGGCATCTCTTCGGGGAATATGGACTCCATGGTGAACCACTACACCGCCAACAAGCGTCTCCGCTCTGACGATGCCTACACTCCGGGCAACCAGGCCGGATTCCGTCCTGACTATGCCCTCACCGTGTACAGTAACATCATCAAACAACTCTACCCGGACTCACCACTGATCATCGGGGGCATTGAGGCCTCCTTACGAAGGCTCACCCACTACGATTACTGGGAGAATCGGTTGAAGCCGTCGGTGCTTTCAGACGCCAAGGCCGACCTGTTGGTTTACGGGATGGGGGAGGCAGCCATCACGGAGATTGCCAAGAGGCTACAGGAGGGTTCGCATATCAGCACCCTGCGGGACATCCCGCAAACAGCCTTTCTCACGGAGAAACCCACGGCACAGGGTCGTTTCTTACCAGGGTATGAGCAGTGTTGTAACGACAAACGTGCCTTTGCCAAGGCCTTCAAACTCATTGAGACCGAATCCAACAGGATGACGCCGGAGACCCTGATCCAGAAGCAGCAGGGAGCGCTCTACGTACAGGTAAACCCACCCTACCCCCCGGTGGAGAGCCAGGCGTTGGACCAGGTATATGCGCTTCCCTTCACGCGCATGCCCCACCCCAAATACAAGAAAAGGGGTGCCATCCCTGCCTATGAGATGATCCGACACTCCGTAAACATCCACCGGGGATGCTTTGGGGGCTGTGCCTTTTGTACCATCTCGGCGCATCAGGGCAAGTTTATCGCTTCCCGCAGTGAAAAATCCATCCTAAAGGAGGTGAAAGCAGTGACAGCGATGGACGATTTTTACGGCACCATCACCGATCTGGGAGGGCCCTCTGCCAACATGTACCGAATGAAGGGACACAACGAAGAGCTCTGCCGAAAATGCACCCGTCCCTCCTGCATTTTTCCCAACATCTGCAAAAACCTGAATGCGGATCATGCCCCCTTGACCGAACTCTACGGAAAAGCGAAAAAAATCTCCGGCGTAAAACACCTCTTCATTGGAAGCGGTGTACGCTATGATATGCTTATTCCCGAAAACCACCATGGCAACTACCACACCGAAGCCTACACCGAGAGCCTGATTCGACACCACGTAAGTGGGCGGCTAAAGGTTGCCCCCGAGCACACCTCTGATACGGTACTCAAGCTGATGCGCAAGGGAAGTTTCTCCCAGTTCCACCGCTTCAAAAAACAGTTTGACAGGATCAATAAGGCTGCGGGGCTGAAACAACAACTCATTCCCTACTTTATCAGCAGCCACCCGGGAAGCAGGCTTACAGACATGGCCCATCTTGCGGCTGAGACCAAGGCCATGGGGTTCCGGCTCGAACAGATTCAGGATTTCACCCCCACGCCCATGACCCTTGCCACCGTGATGTTCTACACCGGGTTGGATCCTTACACCGGCAACCCCATCTACACAGCCAAGTCGCAAAAGGAGAAGAAATCCCAACGCATGTTTTTCTTTTGGTATAAACAGGAGAACCACCGACAGATTCGTCAGGTGCTGCAGAAGCAGGGACG
>PDRJ01000014.1 GCA_002748065.1 Bacteroidota bacterium | reverse complement strand
AGGGTATATGGTTTTTCAAAAAAACCAAACTTAACATACTTTTCTTCAGCTATCTTTTTGCATAGCCTCCCTAAGAGGTGAAAGGGAGAGCCATAGAAATAGAGGGGAATATGATTTCTCAAAAACCCAACTTAACATAATATTAATTATCGGACAAAAAAGGGTGTAAAAAAACTGCCCTCGTTTTGTTTTAAGGGCAGTTTCTTTTGTGTGGTCACTTACTCTTGCGTCACGACAACGCACCGTAGCCACATTTTGATTTTGCCTATTGTGCCAGGCGCTCGTTGATCTCTTTTACCTTATCGTACATTTTCAAGCGCGAATAGATCTCCTTCAGGGAGTTCAACGTGTATTGATCTCCGGGCTGGATTTCATCGGCTTTCTCCAAGTAAGGCAGCGCTTTGTTCAGCAACGCCTCCATCTCTGTTTTCTTGGCATTATATTCGTCCACGGCATCCAAAGGTAATGCATTCATAACCTCTTGTACTTCGGCTGCCTTATTCACATAGATGGCACCAAGGTTATAATTGGGATCAAAATAATCAGGCTTAAGCGCAATAGCCTTCTCATAAGCTTTTGTGGCCTTTTCATAATCTTTGAGCGCATCATAAGAGGCTCCGGCAGCAAAGAAAATGGTTGGATTGGTGTCGTCGATGGTCATCAAATACTCAAGGGTCTCAACAGTCTTCGCATTATCTTCCAGCTTTAGGTAGATATTGGCTTCGTTAACGATAAGGTCCACATCCTTGGGAAACTTCTCTTTGGCTACCCCCAGAATCTCCAGTGCGTTATCGTACTTCTCTGCATCGAAGGCTTCCTGAATGGCAAGTTTATAAGCCAGGTTCACGTTATTGAGGGATGAAGAATCGATTGTTCCCAACGACTTTAAAATCTCGTACGACTTCTCAAAAGCTTGTGCTGCTTCGAGGTAGGCTTTCTCATTATACTTGGCTACAGCCGTATTAAAGACATTATCGTAGATTACCCCCATATTTCCGAGGGCTTTTTGTTTAATGTCATCATCTTCCGTATTGTATTTCAAGGAGTTTTGCAACGCCTCTTCTGCTTCAGAGATGAAGTCACGGTCAGCCAACCGCCCCTCGGTGGGTTCCTTTATCATCACCAATTTATCATCGGCACTGAAAATATACTCCAATCCATACTTATAGATAAGCCGACGTCCCTTGGTTCCATCTTCGAACTTATAGCGCTTTTTGGAAACGGGCTTAATGGGCTGGAATTGATTCCCAAAAGAGGCCATCTTAGCTTCAACCTCTTTCTGCGACATTCCCTTTTCACAGGAGTTTGCCCACTTATACATATTATTGATTTCAAGGCATATTGCACCTTTATAGAACCATGCCTTATAGTCCTTTTTAGTATCTTCATGTACTACCGCCTTATCCACGGCTTCGATCGCTTTTTCAAGCTGCTCATTACGTAGATAGTTAGAGGCATTCTGTATTTCTATCTTTTGGGCAAAGGTTACGCCCACAAAAGACAACATAAACAGGGCAACAAAAATCTTTTTCATCTGGAGAAATTTAAGTTTCTTATTCTATTTTATTTCAATGCAATTTACAAAAGGGTTATTCTGCCGGCAAATGTAAAACATCAATTGAAACTAATCAATATCCGTACCATTTTCCGGTTCTGATGCATGAGCCTCCCCTTTATCCTCTTCTATTTTTGCTTCCTCAGCACCATCAACTTCTTCATTTTCAACAAATTCAACTTTGCTTACGGCTGCGATGGCATCGCCTTCCCGCAAGCTGATAAGGCGAACTCCCTGGGTGGCTCTTCCCATGGTACGAAGATCAAATACCGCCATCCGGATCACAATGCCCGATCGATTAATAATCATCAGGTCATCCGTATCCACAACACTATGAATAGAGATCAGTTCTCCGGTTTTTTCGGTAATACTCATGGTCTTTACCCCTTTTCCTCCACGGTTGGTAATGCGATAGTCTCGGAGAGAGGAACGTTTTCCATAGCCATTCTCTGAAACGACAAGCACCTCACTGTCTGTATCTTGATTAATACAGATCATTCCTACAACCTCATCCTCATCGCTACTCAACGTAATTCCCCGCACCCCGGCAGCGGTACGTCCCATGGGGCGCACTTTTGCTTCATCGAAACGGATAGCCCTTCCTGAACGCAACGCCATCAGCACATGGTGATCTCCCCCAGTCATGCGAGCCTGCAAGAGTTCATCACCTTCACGAATACTAATGGCATAAATTCCATTCTGTCGAGGACGCGAATAGGCCTCCAGGGAGGTTTTCTTTATCACCCCTTTCTTAGTACAGAGAATAATGTAATTATTATTGATATATTCAGGATCCTTGAGGTCTTTCAGGTTGACAAACGCCTTGATCTTATCATCCGGTGGGATGGAGATCACATTTTGTATGGCGCGTCCTTTGGAAGCCTTCCCTCCCTCCGGAACTTCAAATACTCTTAACCAGAAGCACTTTCCTTTATCGGTAAAGAAGAGGATATAGTTATGCATAGAGGCAATGAAGAGATACTCTACAAAATCATCGCCACGAATGGAAGAGCCTCTTGCTCCCACTCCCCCCCTAGCCTGTCGGCGATATTCTGCCAACGGGGTACGCTTGATGTAACCCAAATGAGAGATGGTTACAACTACCTCTTCATCCGCAATGAGATCCTCAATGCGGAAATCTTGTGCCGAATACTCAATTTCCGTACGACTCTCATCCCCATACTTCTCTTTTATTTCAAGGAGCTCATCCTTGATAATCTGCATTCTACGATCCTTACTTTGAAGTATTTCTTTAAGATCAGCAATCAAAATTAATAGTTCATGGTGCTCTGCCCGGATCTTCTCTTGCTCCAGTCCTGTCAACTTCTGCAGGCGCATATCCAGGATGGCCCGAGCCTGCACCTCACTGAGCCCAAACTGCTCCATCAATCCGGTACGCGCCTCTTCGGGAGTCTTACTGGCCCTGATCAGCTGGATAACGGCATCCAAGTTATCCAGGGCAATAAGCAATCCTTCCAGAATATGAGCCCGCTTTTCAGCTTCACGCAATTCATAGGCCGTTCTTCTCACCACCACCTCATGGCGATGATCCACAAAGTACTTGATCAACTGTTTCAGGTTCAAGAGCATGGGGCGCCCATTCACCAACGCAATATTGTTTACGCTAAAGGAGGTTTGAAGGGGGGTATACTGGTACAACTTATTGAGTACCACGTTGGAGATGGCATCTTTCTTCAGTTCATAGACGATACGCATTCCATTCCTATCGCTCTCATCCCGAATATCGGAGATCCCCTCTATTTTTTTGTCATTGACCAGGTCAGCGGTTTTCTTGATCATCTCTGCCTTATTCACCTGATAAGGGATGGAGGTGACGATAATCATTTCCCGTCCGGAGGACATCTCTTCCACCTTTGCTTCTCCGCGCATCACCACGCGTCCCTTTCCGGTCTCGTAAGCATCTTTAACGCCTTCATAGCCGTAGATAATTCCTCCGGTGGGGAAATCCGGTGCCTTGATATACTTCATCAAGCCGGGGATATCAATTTCATTATCATCAATATAGGCCACGGTACCATCAATCACCTCCGAGAGGTTATGCGGGGGCATATTGGTGGCCATCCCCACGGCAATTCCCGAGGTTCCATTGATGAGCAGCTGAGGGATTCGGGCGGGTAGCACGGTAGGTTCCTTCAAGGAGTCATCAAAATTCAACTGGTAGTCAACTGTATCCTTATTGATATCGGAGAGCATCTCCTCTGCAATCTTTCTAAGACGAGCTTCGGTATAACGCATTGCTGCAGGGCTGTCACCATCAATGGAACCGAAGTTACCCTGACCATCCACCAGAGGGTAACGAAGCGACCAATCTTGTGCCATACGCACCATGGAGTCGTATACAGCAGTATCTCCATGGGGATGGTACTTCCCCAGCACTTCCCCCACAATCCTTGCCGACTTTTTATAGGCTTTTCCCGAGGTGATACCCAACTCCAACATACCGTATAGAATACGGCGATGTACCGGCTTCAACCCATCTCGCACATCGGGCAATGCACGACTTACAATGACACTCATAGAGTAATCAATGTAAGCAGCTTTCATCTGATTTTCTATATTTACCTTTACAATCCGTTCTCTACCATTCATATCTTCACAATTAACACATTCGTTTACAATATATTAATATTAATAATCTTAAATTACGAATTTACAAAAATATCCAATCGGTACAACATTAGGCACAGGAAGTTGTTACAAACATATTGATGTTAATAAATTAGCTGTCAAAACAACGCCTACCACTGCTTTGGTATTATCTTTGATGGGTATTTTTACGCATCGAATAGACGAACCAAAACATTGGTTTTTTGTTTTGATTATTAGGACTTAAACAAGAAATATGGAGGCAAAATTTTCCCAACGGGTTAATAACATCTTTTCCTATAGCCGGGAGGAAGCACTACGCCTAAAAAATAATTACATTGGGGTGGAGCATCTTTTTCTAGGAATGATGCGCGAGGGCCAAGGGGGAGCAATAGAGGTTTTAAAATACTTAAAGGTCGATCTGTTAAAACTGAAACATACCATTGAGGAGGCCATTGAGAACACATTGGAGAAGCAAGAGGCCCCGGAAAAGAGCGATCTTCCCTTTCTTCGGGAAGCGGAGATTGCCTTGAAACGTTCCTACCTTGAGGCCCGCTCCTTTCGCTCTGAGGAGATCTGTACGGAGCATCTTCTTTTGGCTATCCTAAAGGACCAGCACAATGCGGTTTCCTCCTCTTTTCGTCAAATGAATATCTCGCAGCATGCTATTATTGAAGAGATTATGAATTCGGAAAAGATCAAGAAGCGCGAGGGTAAACGTTATGGCGGCGATCAAAGGGAAGAGGTTCAGAATATCTACCCTGACGACATGGAAGATGACTCCCAGGACAACCTGTACGGCAACTTTCGGGAAGAGCGTAAAACCGGGAGTAAAACCCGGGAGGTGAAGACCAAAACCCCCGTATTGGATAATTTTGGCCGGGACATCACCCGTGCCGCGGAACAGGGGCTTTTGGATCCTATCGTTGGCCGGGAGAAGGAGCTGGAGCGTATTGCTCAGATTCTCAGCCGAAGAAAGAAGAATAACCCCATCCTGATCGGGGAACCCGGTGTGGGGAAATCGGCCATTGCAGAGGGACTGGCACTACGCATCGTCTCCCGTAAAGTATCACGTGCTCTCTTCGATAAACGCATCTTTACCTTGGACATCGCCTCGGTGGTGGCCGGCACCAAATATCGTGGCCAATTTGAGGAGCGCCTAAAAGCCGTTCTCCACGAATTGGAAAAAAATCCCGATATCATCCTCTTTATCGATGAGGTACACACCATCGTGGGAGCCGGAAATGCCAATGGAAGCCTCGACGCCTCCAACATCTTTAAGCCGGCACTGGCCCGTGGAGAGATCCAATGTATCGGAGCCACAACCCTGGACGAATATCGCCAGTATATCGAAAAAGATGGCGCCCTGGAACGCAGATTCCAGAAAATCCTTGTGGATCCGACTTCACCGGAGGAGACCATTGAAATATTGCATAACATCAAAGAACGATACGAAGATCATCACCTGGTCTCCTACTCCCGTGAGGCCATAGAGGCGTGTGTTTCGCTTACCACACGTTATATCTCTGACCGCTGCTTACCCGATAAGGCCATTGATGCCATGGATGAAGCAGGGGCACGTGTACACATCAAGAATATCAATGTACCTCAGGAGATTGTGGACATTGAAAACGCCATTGATGAAACACGAATCAATAAATCACGTGCCATCGATGCTCAAAAGTATGAAGAGGCTGCACACTTTAGGGATAAGGAACGCAAGCTACAAGAGGAGCTCGCTCTGGCCAAGAGCCATTGGGAAGATGAGTCCCTACAGCAACGAGAGCCGGTGTCGGAGGAGAATGTGGCCGAGGTTGTTGCTATGATGACGGGGGTTCCTGTGCAGCAAATCACCGAGAACGAAAGCAACAAACTGATCCACATGGAGACAGATCTCCAGGATACCGTTATTGGCCAAAATGACGCCATCAGGAAGATGGTAAAAGCCATCCGCAGGAACAGAGCCGGCCTGAAAGATCCCAATAAGCCCATCGGCACCTTCATGTTCCTTGGCCCCACCGGTGTGGGGAAGACCCATCTGGCCAAAATCCTTGCACAATACCTTTTCAACTCCCAGGAGGCATTGATTCGTATTGACATGAGTGAGTATATGGAGAAGTTTGCCGTTTCACGCCTTGTGGGCGCACCTCCCGGTTATGTGGGGTATGAAGAGGGAGGACAACTGACGGAGAAAGTGCGCAGAAAACCCTACTCCATCATTCTCCTTGATGAAATAGAGAAGGCACACCCCGATATTTTCCACCTGATGCTTCAGGTATTGGATGATGGCGTGCTCACCGATAGCTTAGGTCGCAAGGTAGACTTTAAGAATACCATTATCATCATGACTTCAAACATCGGATCCCGTCAGTTGAAGGAGTTTGGAAAGGGAATCGGATTTGATACGGCCTCCCGAAAGGCCGGTAGTAAGGCGCATGCCCGTTCGGTGATAGAGAATGCACTTAAACGATCCTTTGCGCCGGAATTTTTAAACCGTATTGATGATGTGATCATCTTTGATGAACTACAACGTGAATCCATTGCCAGGATTATTGACATTGAGTTAGCCCAACTGTTAGAACGGGTTAAAGCGATGAACCTACACCTTCGGATCACCGAAGAGGCTAAGAATTTCCTTATAGAGAAGGGATGGGATCGCCAGTTTGGCGCACGTCCATTAAAGCGTGCCATTCAGAAATATGTGGAAGACCTTTTGGCTGAAGAGCTGATCAAAGAGCGTGTGAAAGAGGGAAATACCATTGAGGTGGTCTACGCGAAGGAGAAGGAGGAGCTCGTCGTAACGGTTCAAGACGAATAAACAGGAGGGGCGCGAAGGATAAACCGGGCTTCAGGCTCACCAAAAAAGGCGGAACGGGGCTCTTCCCTATTCCGCCTTTTCGCTTTTATCAACAGCTATTACAATCGAAAATTATCGATATCTTTCCCGTGAAGATTCTTTATAAAGCTCACGGCACCAATATTTTCTGCTTTTGCTTTACGAATAAAGAGATCTGCAGACTTCGCATAATCCCCTCCCCTATTGGCATCAGCCAACAACAGGTAGCCAATGATCACGTTGCCTGCAATCTCCACCAAACGACGCGAGACGAAGGTGAGATACTCCTCATTTTCCTGTGAGATAATCGTGACCTTCTCTACAATCTTTGCATATTGATCGGTCATCTTCCGCAAGGTTTGAGCGAGGAATTCCAGTTCAGGTTTCACCTTAACCTGGGCATACTCCTGCATCTTCTTCAGGTAGGCACCGTTGGTCACACCACGTATGGCGGCCACCACTTGCAGCTGGGAGGTTCCTTCGTAGATATTTGTAATACGAGCATCGCGGTAGATACGCTCCACCGGGTAGTCCTTCATATAACCGCTTCCTCCGTGCACCTGCAAGGCATCATAGGCCACCTGGTTACAATATTCAGAGGCAAAAAGTTTCAACAAGGGGGTAAAGACGTCTGCATTTTTTTGGTAATACTTCATCTCTTTACGCTCTTCCGGCTCCAGCTTACGCTCTTCTTGCACTCCGGTATAGGCTTTGTACATATCCACCATACGACTGGTCTCATAGAGCAAGGTTCGTGCGGCATCCACCTTAACCTTCATCATGGTGATCATCTCATAAACAGCCGGATAATAGATAATCGGTTTCCCAAATTGTTCCCGCTCTTTGGCATAGGCCAGGGCTTCACGATAGGCCGCTTCAGCAATACCCACAGATTGTGCCCCCACTCCCAGACGGGCTGAGTTCATCAGGGCCATCACATACTTGATCAGCCCCATTTTACGATCCCCCACCAGCTCTGCCGGGGCATCTTTGAAGACCAGTTCACAGGTGGGACTTCCCTTGATCCCCAGCTTATTTTCGATACGCCGAACGGTTACGGCCTGACTCTCTTTATCGTATACATAGAGCGACAAGCCTCGCGCATCGGTCGTTCCCTCTTCCGATCGGGCAAGCACCAGAGAGATATGGGCATCACCATTAGTGATAAAGCGTTTTACACCATTGAGCCGCCAGGTTCCTTGTTCCTGATCATAGGTGGCCTTTAGTTGTACCGCCTGAAGATCCGACCCTGCATCAGGCTCAGTAAGATCCATTGCCGCAGTGGCTCCTTTGTGAAAACGAGGGAGATAGCGCTCTTTAATATCCTCGGAAGCAAACTCTCTCAAGGTTTCCGCACAGTCTTGAAGTCCCCAGATATTGGCAAAACCGGCATCAGCTCTACTCACGATCTCGGCAGACATCACATAGGGAACGATGGAGAAATTCAACCCCTCGTATTTCCGGGGTAAGCTAAGGCCTACCACTCCCGCCTCGGTAAGTTTATCATGGTTTTCCTGGGTTCCTCGGGCATACCGTACCCCATTATTTTCAAGCACGGGCCCCTCTTGATCCACCGATTCCGCGTTTTCAGCGATGGTATCACCGGCAATCTCTCCAATAATCTCCAACACTTTTTCGTAAGAGTCCATGGCATCCTCAAAGTCGAGAGGAGCATGAGGGTAATGTTCTTTTTCCCTATAATCATTCTCTTTCAAGCGAACGATCTTCTCCATTAAGGGGTGTTGAAGATGAAACAAAAGGTCTTTATTATCCGTAAAGAAATTCATATACTAAACATTTTCATTAATAACTACTTGGAATTTGCCTTAAAGTAACGGATCATTTTGGGAATTACCTCCTCTACCCTTCCCTGCACGCTATAGTCTGCAATCTGATTGAGCGGCGCTTGAGGATCGATATTCACCGAGATAATTTTAGCGCTTTGATCCATTCCAGCTCTATGTTGAACGGCTCCGCTAATCCCAAAGGCAATATAAAGTTTGGGGCGCACGGTTACACCGGTTTGTCCCACTTGTCGCTCATGGCTCACAAAACCGGCATCCACGGCTGCGCGGGAGGCGGCGACCTCTGCACCCAGAACTTCTGCCAATTCAAAGAGTTTATCAAAGGCCTCTTTTGAGCCTACCCCATAGCCTCCGGCAATAATGATGGGAGACTTTTTAATATCAATTTTGGGAGGTTCAATATGGCGTTCTATAATTTCCAGGGCAAAATCCGATTCAGCGACGACCTCATGCACCGGGATCTCCACCACCACCGGCTCAGAAGCCTGCGCTGCGGGTTCATTCTTCATCACGCCCTCCCTAACCGTGGCCATTTGAGGCCTTGTATCGGGATTGATGATGGTTGCAATGATGTTTCCACCAAAAGCAGGGCGAATCTGGTACAACAGGTTTTCGTATCGGGTATCTGTTTTTCGGTCATAATGATCACCAAAGACCAGACTGGTACAGTCTGCCGTCAAGCCACACTTCAGGGCTGAAGCCACACGGGGTGCCAAATCGCGCCCGGTGGGAGAAGCGCCAATAAGAAAAATTTGAGGATCTGTTTTACGGCAAACGTGTATGGCAAGAGCCGCATGGGGCTGTGTAGTATAGGGAGAGAGACGCTCATCTGTGGCCACATAGAGATTGGCAACACCATAATGAGCACACACCTTGTTCTTCGGCCAACCTTCGTCCCTTTGAAAGCAGTTCCAGGCTGACATCTGCAATGATTCCCTCTTCGGTAATCTCACAATAGACTAATATATTTTGCATAAGATTCTTTTTCAATTAAATGATTAACCGAGAACATGGCTATTAATAAGCTCTTTCATCATCTTATCGATGGCTTCATCGCTATCGGAAAGCAGTTGAGTCTCTTTGGCTTTAAAAACGACATTCTCAATCTTTTTTACTTTCGTAGGAGAACCACCAAGTCCAAGATAACGAACCTCTGCGTCCACCTCATCCATAGACCACTCTTCAATGAGCAGGTAGGGACGTTCATCGAAGAGTTCCGTATAGTCGCGAGACTCTTCCTGTAGTTCGGTGACGGTTCGGGCGTGTTTAAACTGCATCACTCTTCTGGCATTCCGGGGCCGGCAACTTTCGGCCGAAGCGTTCACGGTAACCAGCAAGGGGAAGGATCCTTTGAGGGTCTCCACACCCCTTTCGAGACGACGTTTTATGGTAATACTCTCCTGGGTGAGATCTTCCAACGATTCAGCGTAAGTCACCTGAGGAAGATTCAATTTCTCAGCAGTTTGTGGCCCCACCTGTGCTGTATCCCCATCAATGGCTTGCCGGCCGGCAATCACCAAATCGTAAGGGGCTAATTTCTTTATGGCCATGGAGAGGGCATAAGAGGTTGCCAGGGTATCAGATCCGGCAAAACGGCGGTCTGTAAGCAACACCCCTCTATCTGCACCACGAAACATTGCTTCGCGAATGATCCCTGCCGCACGAGAAGGTCCCATGGTTAATACCACGATTTCTGCCTCCTTAATCTTGTCTTTAACTTTTAAGGCAAACTCCAGGGCGTTAAGGTCTTCAGGATTATAAATTGCGGGTAATGCCCCACGGTTTACCGTCCCGTCTGCCTTCATGGCATCCTTCCCCACATTACGCGTATCCGGCACCTGCTTTGCCATTACAATAATTCTAAAACTCATGCTTCTTAGTTTTCAAATAAGAGACAAATTTACAAAACATTTTATTTACTCATGATTCTCTGTCTTCATTAAGCCACAAATAAGCAGCATAAGAGCACATCCCCTACTTCGTCGTATAAAAAAAACTGTCGGAAAGTCTTCTTTCCGACAGTTTTTAAGCTAAAACAACCCCTAATCCCGTTTGTTTCTTTCATCAGCAGGTGATACACACACCATCCATTACACCAAACACATAAGGCCAACCAACCCACGCGCCACTCTTTTTCACAACATCGAAAAAACAGTCCTTAGCGCAACAGGATTCAAATGCAGTCATGTCATATCACACAAAACGGATTAGAACGTTCTTAGAAGTTCTTATAGCATAGCTTCTAACTATTTATCTTGCAAATCGATATCCTAAGGAGACCGAAATCACCCGGTTTTGAGAGGTATATCCATTTCCCTCCTTATTGGCGATATTTGCCATACCAAGGTTGTAATAAGCTCCCAAAAGAATCCCATGAAACTCAGCACCAAGACCAAGGCCAAGACCGTAATCAAACAGTTTTAAATCCTTATCTTTACCGAACTCTATTTTTTTCTCAAAGTCACCCAAGAGGGGAATATTCTCTGCTTTATTTTTTCCACCAACTCCTATACCGAGGTAGGGTCCGACACTTCCCCAGAGGCCAATTACTCCCAGATCCATCCTTGCCTTAAGATTTAGGGGAATATCCAGGTAGTTTATCCTTGAGGTTAAACTTCCCATCTCTTCAGCATCTATCTTGAAACCTTTCATTGAGAAGCGTACACCTGGCTCAAGATAGAGCACCGAAACCAATGGAAGTTCAGCTGAAGCCTCTACGTGAAGACCAATAATCGACTCATAATCATCACTAAAAGTAGCAACATCATCCTTTTCCAACATGTTGGAGAAGTTTGCTCCTGCTTTTAAAATGAACGATTGTGCATTAACACCTACAAATGCGAAACTAAATGCCGCAATAAGTAATAATCTAAATCTGTTTTTCATAACTCAAATTCTTTTTTAATAAACCCTACTCGTATGGTTTTTCAGGTTACAAACACCCCGTGTTTTAAGATGGTTTCCGGTATCCATAAATATGTTTTTAATAGAACAGATTGGTTGGTCTTTCCACTCCCCTCGCAAGTAATCACTTTTTTGCAAACAGG
The DNA here is from genome assembly GCA_002748065.1 of Bacteroidota bacterium. GTDB lineage: Bacteria > Bacteroidota > Bacteroidia > Bacteroidales > BM520 > BM520. The sequence continues at coordinate 30,486 of PDRJ01000014.1, read as the reverse complement.
TGCACATCCCAAATCCATCTTCCACAAGATTTTTCTTTGATGCTTACGAGAGGGAGCAAATTTATTATTTTTTTTGTACCAACTCTCACTCACCGATCTATTTTTTACAAAAAGAAAATAAAAAAAAAGTTCTCCAGAAAAACACGACTCTATTGAAATAGTATTTGTCCATAAAGTCAGCGTTTTGAGAAGAGGCTGTATAGAAAGTCAGGGTTTTAAAGCAAAGCATCTGTACAGAAGGTTCGAATTGGAGGCTTGCGAAGACCGAAATAGGAGCATTTACGAAGGTAGTAAATGCTCCTTTGCAAGACAAGCATCACAAAGAAGTCGGACTTTCTATACAGACGCTAAAGAAGCGGGAAATTTCACCACCGGTTCTTAATGAGTATGTGAGGCATCCTCAAGAAGGGTAACTTTTCCATCTTTAAGGCTATAATAAGCTCCCACAACCTTGATCTTCCCCTCTTTTTCTAAATTACGGATGATGGAGCTTCTCTCTCGTATGTCCTTAACGGTTTGCGTTACATTATTTTTAACCACAGCCTCAAAATAGGCTTTATCCTTAGCATCCCTTTGGCCTTTGGTTTTTTCAATGGCCGGTTCAATTTCATGTAAGAGCGAAGTCACATTCTCACTCCCCACATCGACTTTCTTGATGGCCGATTTAACGGCGCCACAGTTTTCGTGTCCCAATACCATTAAGAGTTTGGAGCCAGCCACTCCCAATCCATACTCCATACTTCCAAGAAGGGCTTCATCTTCAATGTTTCCTGCCACTCGAACCACAAAAATATCGCCCACGCCTTGATCAAAGATATACTCTACGGGCACTCTGGAGTCTATGCAGGCTAACACCACCGCTTTGGGGTACTGTCCTGTGGTTGTGGAGGCAATTTGTGTCGGTAAGTCACGGCTTATGAGTTCGCCGGCGACGTATCGTTTATTACCTGCCAAAAGATCCGCCAACGCCTCATCGGGCGTCATCTTCTCCTGTGCTTGTTGGGTCATCACTTCTTTTACAAGCTCGCCGGAAGGGGCTTTTTGAGCATCCGCTTGCGCAGGTTTACGCGCTGGAGGGTTGCATCCAAGGAAGGTTAATATTAAAAGACCGAAAATTACGCTAAAAAAAGTTCTATTCATCATCATACAATTTTTAAAGAATTGGTTAAAGGAGGTAAAGGTAAACAATAATTTGCTAACGGAAAGGGAAGAGGTTGTAGCTTTAGCAGGAGATACAACCCAAATGTTGTGGAAAATCTTACCGGGGGATTATCCTCTTTTTGTAATATCCTTTTTCACTTTTTCGCAGTTGATCGATCCACCCTCTGGTAAAATGCTCTTTCACCGTTACTTGTGAGCATACATCCCCCTTTACAGAGAGATACTATAGGGAGGAGCCTCCAAAGAGGGATTTCACAAAATCCTCTTTATCAAATATTTGTAGATCTTCTATCCGTTCACCGATGCCAATATATTTCACCGGTATTTTAAATTGATCAGATATTCCGATGGCGACCCCTCCTTTAGCAGTACCGTCAAGTTTGGTGAGAGCCAATGCGTTCACCTCTGTTGCCGCTGTAAACTGTTTAGCCTGTTCTATGGCATTTTGCCCGGTAGATGCATCCAGGATCAGGAGAATCTCATGAGGGGCATCGGGGTAGACCTTTTGCATCACTTTCTTTATCTTAGAAAGTTCATTCATCAGGTTAATCTTATTATGCAGCCTTCCGGCAGTATCAATGATCACCACATCGGCACCGGAAGCTTTGGCCGAACTCACGGTATCGAAGGCCACCGAGGCCGGATCCGCGCCCATACCCTGGCTTACAATATCCACTTCCGCACGATCGGCCCATATATTTAGTTGATCCACCGCAGCAGCCCGGAAGGTATCGGAAGCCCCCAGCATCACCTTTTTCCCCGCAGCTTTATATTGATGAGCCAATTTTCCGATGGTGGTGGTCTTTCCAACCCCATTTACCCCTACCACAAGAATCACATAGGGTTCGTCACGCGGAGGGAAATCAAAACCGATAACCAATTTATCGCTCTCATTCTCCGAAAGAAGCGCGGCAATCTCTTCCTGTAGGATTCGATTTAACTCTGACGTCCCCAAATATTTATCCCTTGCCACACGGGCTTCAATGCGCTCAATGATTTTGACGGTAGTCTGCACCCCCACATCGGAGGTGATCAAGACTTCCTCAAGGTTATCCAGCACTTCATCATCCACCTTCGACTTACCGGCCACGGCTTTAGTAAGTTTGGAAAAAACACTGGTCTTGGTTTTTTCCAAGCCCTTATCCAGGTCTTTTCTTTTGGCCTCTTTATCCTTTTTTGAGAATACGGAAAATAGTCCCATAGTATCGTTTTTTTAGTGACATGAAACAAAGAAAAGCTTTCTTCTTAGCATGAAAAAAGCTTTTCTTCTGACGTCAGAATATGGACAAAAATCCTATTTCTTTGCCAAAAAATCCTTCACTTGATCAGAGGGAACAATAGTCTCTTTGAAGGTATATGCCCCTGTCTTTGCCGATTTCTCGCTTCGGATCACTTTCGCAAAATCTTTACCTGACGAAGTCCTCAGTGTTGCAACGGTTTTCTTTGCCATAACTCAATTATTTAATCTCTTTATGAATAGTCACTTTCTTCAGGATCGGATTATACTTCTTTATTTCAAGACGATCCGGTGTGTTTTTCTTGTTTTTGGTAGTCACATACCTCGAGGTACCGGGCATTCCACTTGCCTTGTGCTCAGTACATTCCAGGATAACCTGGATTCTTGCATCTTTACTCTTCTTTGCCATTTCTTTACCCTCTTTGATTTTAGAGGGTGCAAAATTATGAAATAATTTATTAGATACCTAACATTCTTTTAAAAAATATTTATTCCCGGCCTCAAGGGGGAGGCCCACCTCCCCATGCCGGCACATGAAGCGAGGACTTTTTCACTTATGAAGGTGCCATTCTATCAATTAACCTTATCTTTACCGTTGGTTATGAAGTGGGAAATTTTACGAAAGGGGTACCACGCCTGGTTACTTATGGAGCGGGGATTATCCAAGGCTTCTATAAAAGCATATATTTCTGATATACAAACCTTTGTTGACTATTCTTCCCTCAATAATATGCCCTCTCCAGAGAGGGCAGACAGCGTTCATCTAGCGCGTTTCATCGCACAACTAGGTGCAGATGAATTATCCATTGCCACACAAGCAAGAATGGTATCGGCATTGCGCAGCTTTTATAACTATCTCTTATTGGAGAATATCGTTACCGAGAATCCTGCACTCCTATTGGAGATACCCTCTCGAGGAAGGCATCTACCCGATGTACTCTCAGTGGAGGAGGTTTATCAAATTATCCACATCATTGACCTGAGCACCACCCACGGAGAGCGCGACAAAGCAATTATTGAGACCTTGTACGGATGTGGGCTTCGGGTTTCCGAACTCACCTCCCTCCGCATCTCAAACCTCCACTTCAAAGAGGAGTTTATTAAGATTGTGGGAAAAGGAAACAAGGAGCGGCTAGTTCCCTTGGGAAGCAGCGCCGCCGCACAGATAAAACGCTACCTTTACAACGTCCGCAACCGGCAAAAGATCGCGCCGGAATGCGAAGATATTCTCTTTCTTAACCAGAGGGGAAAGGCCTTATCAAGGGTATCCATTTTCACCATGGTCAAGCGCTACAGCGAACTGTGTGGAATAAGGAAAAATGTCAGCCCCCACTCCTTCCGGCACAGCTTTGCCACGCACTTAATCGAAGGAGGAGCCAGTTTAAGAGCCGTACAACAGATGTTGGGACACGTCTCCATCACCACCACTGAGATATACACCCACGTCAGCAACCGCTACCTGCGCGATGCCATTATGCAGTTTCATCCCATGGAGAAAAAAAAGCCGTTATAAGGTCTCTATTTCTCCTTTTTCATTGACAAGCACCCCAAAATTGATGGTCGTCAACTCCTGCCCGTTATAGTAAAAATCAATCAAGCCATCCTCAAAAGAGATGCGGCTCTCCCCCCACTCTTCCTCCTCTTTGTCAAGGTCCTCAAACCCATTTTGGTTCATGTGTTGGATCAGATCCTCCCGGCTCATCTCAAAAGCCTTCTTTCCAAAAAGGAGCGTCGCTCTGTGATCAATTTCAATACAGGAGAGTATGGGGGCATCAATCCCTTCAAAAAAGGCACTTATCCCCGTCTCGTTATAACTAAGTACGGTGGTGTTAAAGTTATCATTATCAGCAAGGTCTTCCACCTCATCGGGCTCACCCAAGATCTTAGTAACCCCTTCCATTGACATGCCAAAATTAAGTGCGCCTAATCCCTTCAAAGGAAGGACATCTAAGTCAAGTATTTCCATAGTAAAAAATATTAATGTGCTAAAGATAGAAAAAAAGTAGTCTCCTCCATACATTGAGAAAGAAAAAATGAACGGAAGGAGGCCCCTATCGAATGATAAATATTTCATACTTTTGAGGAAATCCTTATTATGAGCAAGAGCGACAAACGACAAAAACAGAGAAAGTTTCCCGGGCTTCCAAGCTACCCTGGAGGGAAAAAAGCTTTTTCCTCCTTTATTTCAACACACCTTCGTTACCCTCAGGAGGCCTTAAGAGAGGGTATTGAGGGGGATGTGTATGTGCATTATCGCATTAATGAACGGGGAGAGGTGGCGGAGGCCAAGGTAACAAAAGGGATTGGTTACGGGTGTGATGAAGAGGCCCTCAGGGTGGTAAAGATGCTTAAATTTGGTGGTGCCCGAAACCGAGGGCTCCGGGTATCCATCTCCCACAAAACACGCATAAAATTTCGAATCAGCCAGGCAAATGGGCTATCATACAGCTACATCCCTGCTGAAAAAAAGAAAGAGAGTACGGCCTCGAAGGCGTACCCACAAAACGCCCCCTCGCCTGGTAAATACGAGTATAGCATCACCGTTGAAAAAAAAACATTTTAAGTTTTTGGAGAAAAGAGAAAGCAGATTATCTTTGCAGCCTCAAAGAAGAGAAGATGTTCTTATCTTTCTGCCGATGTAGCTCAGTTGGCCAGAGCAGCTGATTTGTAATCAGCCGGTCGGCGGTTCGAATCCGTCCATCGGCTCTTCCATACAAAAGGGGGAGATTCCAGAGCGGTCAAATGGGGCAGACTGTAAATCTGTTGGCGAAGCCTTCGGAGGTTCGAATCCTCCTCTCCCCACTCCTTTACAAAAAAAGGTTGTCCATACCGGACAACCTTTTTCATTTTATGACATCTGCAACAGATCTATTCGTTACAGTCGCCGGAGAGGCTTTTATTGTACATGTGCATGGCCCGACGACTCATTCCCATGCTGGAAAAACCACCATCATGGTACAAGTTCTGCATAGTAACCTTGCGTGTCAGGTCGGAGAAGAGGGTGATCACATAGTCTGCGCACTCCTCGGCAGTGGCATTTCCCAAGGGAGACATCCGCTCCGTAAAATCCATCAAGCCATCAATACCCTTTACGCCACTTCCCGCTGTGGTGAGGGTCGGTGACTGGGAAACCGTGTTGATTCGGATGTGCTTCTCGCGTCCGTAGATATAACCAAAACTTCTCGCGATGGATTCAAGCATCGCTTTTGCTTCTGCCATATCGTTATACTCAAAAAGGGTGCGTTGCGCGGCAATATAGGAGAGTGCCACAATGGAAGCCCACTCGTTCAGGGCGTCATGTTTTTTCAACGTTTGGATCAACTTATGAAACGAGATGGCTGAAATATCCAATGTTTTCTTCAGGTACTCATAATTGAGGTCATCATAGGACCTTCTTTTGCGCACATTGGGGGACATTCCAATGGAGTGAAGCACAAAATCAAACCCTCCATGAAAGTGTGTCATAGACTGCTCTATGAGTTGATCCAGATCCGCTACGTTGGTGGCATCCGAAGGGATGACGGGTGCCTTGATGGCTTCCCCCAACTGCTTCAGGTCGCCCATTCTAATAGCAATAGGCGTATTGGTCAGCACCAGTGAAGCTCCCTCTTCGGCCGCACGTTTTGCCACTTGCCATGCGATGGATTTCTCGTTTAATGCACCGAAAATAAGCCCCTTTTTACCTTTTAGTAAATTATAACTCATAATGTAAGATTTTTACAACCATAATAACAGGAGAAGAGGGGAAAGGTTTATTCCAACATGGACTTGGCATTTTCAAACGACTCCGCCGTTACCTCTCCATTGCTGAGCATGGAGGCGAGTTCATGGATACGTTCTTCATGGCTCAACCGCTTCAGGCAACTGATAGTTTTATGCTCATCAGAGTGTTTAGAGACCTTGTAATGGACCATTCCTTTGGAGGCAATTTGCGGCAGGTGTGTAATGGTAATCACCTGCATACGTTCTCCCATCTTCATAAGAAGCGAAGCAATTTTACCGGCGGCAGCTCCGGAAACGCCCGTTTCAATTTCATCGAAGAGGATGGCAGGAAGCGTAGTTTTCTTAGAGATCACGGCCTTCACCGCCAACATGATACGAGAGAGTTCTCCTCCGGAGGCCACCTTCCCCAATTTGGCAGGAGGAATCCCCTTATTGGCGCTAAACATGAAGTAGGGGTAATCAAAACCATGGGCTTCCGGCTCTTCGCTCCTGTCAAAAGAGACAAAAAATGTCGCTTCATCCAGGTTGACCCACGCAAGATGCTCTGCAATCTCCCGTGCAAAAGAAGTTGAAGCCTCTCTCCTTCGCGCCGTAAGCTGCTCTCCCCTTTCACACACCTCACGAAAAGCAGTATCAATGGCCTTCTCCAGCGCCTTTATATGGTCATCATAACGACTCACCTTCCGGAGTTGTTGGGCGGTATCGTCCCTTATCTCTATCAACGCTGAGACGCTACTCACATGAAATTTATGCTGTAGCCGGTAAAGGCGATCCAACAGGGCATTAACCTCTTCCAGTCTTTGGGGATCCACCTCCAGGGCTTCATTAAGGGCATCCAATTCGCTCCCCATATCATCCGCCTCGATAGCAATACTCTCCATGCGCCGCGCCAGCTCTTCGTAAGAGGAACTATAGGGTGCTATACGCAAAAGCTCTTTGTGCAGTTGCTTTAAGGAGGAGACCAGATTTTCCTCTTCATTCACCAGTCGGGAGGCACAGGAGAAGAGCGTTGTTTTGATGGTTTCGCTATTTTCCAGCATTTTACGCGACGCCTCCAGCTCCTCTTGATCCATACTTTCAAGCTTAGCCTCCTGCAATTGCGTTAGGGTATAGCGCAGATAATCCTCCTCTTTCCGAGCCCTCTCCGCCTCTCCATGAAGTTGTCTCAACTCCTCTTTAAGTGCCCGCCAGTGAGTATATGCCTCTCTGTACTCTTCGAGCAGAGCCCCATTCACGGCATACTGATCCAGGTAGGTCAAGTGCATCTCCTCTTCCATCAGTTTCAACGAGGAGAATTGCGCATGGATATCCATCAGCCGTTCTCCCACCTGTTTAAGCATTTTCAGGGATACAGGCGTATCGTTAAGAAATGCCCGGGATTTGCCGGAGGGGGTAATCTCTCTACGAATTATAGTAGAGTCTTCATAATCCAAGTCCAAAGAGGTAAAAAAAGATTGTAACTTATAACTGGCAACCTCAAAAGTCCCTTCGATGATGCATTTTTGATCGTGATAATTGAGCGACGAAGTATCAGCTCTCTTCCCCATTAGTAAGCCGATAGCTTGCAACAACACCGACTTTCCCGCACCTGTTTCACCCGTGATAGTAATAAACCCACGGGGGAAATCCATATCCAACTTCTCTATTAGGGCATAGTTTGAGATTGAGAGATGCGAAAGCATTGAAATTATGGTTTGGTGCTATTTTGAATCCGTTGATATCGGGAGGTGTTGGAGGGGTCAATTTCGTTCATAATTTGTACCACCTTTGTTTTCTCATTGGGTAGTCCCTCGGAATAGATATTGATAATCTCCTCTCTTTTGGCCTCTGTGATAAGCTGCATAATGAAGAGTCCGGGTTTTTGGCGTGAAGCCTTACGAAGATCTTCCAGCGCCTGGGTCGTAAAGGAGCGCCCCATCTGTACATTATCGGCCATAGCATCCAACCCTTTTCGATGGTATTTATAAAGAAAGCCTCGAATGCCGTCATAGCTGGTATTCATAAAATTCTCCACCAACCAGAACCTGTTTCGCATACTTTCATAAGAGCTCCATCCGGGATAGTTGGACCCCTGTGCACTATTGACAATAGCCTGGGCCTTTTCGTAAAAGGGAGTACCGGCATGATATTGAAAAGAGTCAAAATCCATCCCAAGGTAGATATAGAGATAGTAGGCGATCACCGCCGTAAGGTTATTATCAAAGCTATTGTCGTTAAAGATTAGTGGCTCCGACTCAATATACTCAAACCGAAGGTTTTTATCCTGATAATTGAAAAGGGGGGAGTTATAGGAGGAGTTATAAATGGGTCTCCGGAGAGCCACATTCAATTGTCCTTCATACTCTTCACTGGAGATACGTTTGGTAAGGGTAATCTGAATAGAACACTCGATCTTCTCCTCTTCGCTAAACTCGTAGTTTGTCCATTTTTTATTATTCACAAACTCGTACAGTGCTTTTTGCATATCCTGAAACACACGCCTATCGGTTCCTTCTAAAGCAGAGGAGCTAACGCTAATGTTACATTTAAACTCTTGTGCTGTCAATGCAGAAGAGAGCAAAAAGAGTATAAAAAGGGCCAGATATTTACGCATGGCATAAGGAGTTTTAATTTAACAGCAGATTACACCTTAAGTAATCCTTTAAGAAGCATTGCCAAGTCATTGGCAACCTCAGCTTTATCTTTCAGTTCAAATTCCGACACGGCTCCATCTTTAAACAACACCGTTACTTTATTGGTATGGGTATTAAACCCTGCACCCGGATCATTTAACGAATTAAGAACGATTAAATCGAGGTTTTTATTTTGCAGTTTCTCAAGCGCATTGGCTTTCTCATGATCTGTTTCAAGGGCAAATCCACACAAAATTTGTCCTTCTTGCTTCTGTTTTCCCAAGGCCGCAAGAATATCGGGATTTCTCTCAAGATGAAGGGAGGTATGAGCCTCTTTTTTCTTTATTTTTACGGAGGATGGGGTTACGGGGGCATAGTCAGCCACAGCAGCTGCCATAACGATAATCTCACACTCCCTGGCCACATCAAAACAGGCCTGAGCCATCTCTTTTGCCGTAACGACATCGATACGCTCATAAATTCCCGGAGGAGATTCCAGGTGGGTGGGACCGGCAACAAGGGTAACTTTGGCGCCCTTACGGGCAAAGACCTCCGCAAGGCTAAAACCCATTCTTCCGGAAGAGTGGTTCCCTATATAGCGCACAGGATCAATGGGCTCATAAGTAGGCCCGGCTGTTACAAGGATCCGCCTCTCGACAAAGGTCTTTTCATCCTGAAAGAAATCCGCAAGGATTCGCACCATTTGTTCCGGCTCTTCCATCCGTCCCTCTCCGTACAACCCACTGGCCAGCTCTCCCTTTAGAGGAGCTATGAGTTGATTCTTATAGCCTTGCAAGGTCTTTATACTTTGTTGTACCGAAGGGTGTCGAAACATGTCAAGATCCATGGCAGGGGCAAAGAAAACCGGGCATTTAGCAGCAAGATAGCAGGTGAGCACAAAGTTATCGGCGATCCCGGCTGCCATTTTTGAAAGGGTGTTTGCCGAGGCGGGAGCCACCACCATCACATCAGCCCAACGCCCCAGTTCCACATGATTAGACCACTCCCCTGTCGCTGCATCAAAGGGCTCTACAATCACCGGACGCTTGGAAAGCGTAGAGAGCGTTAGGGGGGTAATAAAATCCTTGGCCGAAGGGGTCATGATCACCTGCACTTCAGCTCCCTCTTTTACCAACAAGCGAACAAAAAAGGCGGTCTTATAAGCAGCGATGCTGCCGGTAACCGCCAATAACACATTTTTCCCCTTTAACATTGCGTTTTCCCCTCCTTAAAAATCGTCACAAGCAATTGGGCTTACTTGTGAGGGTTACGGAAATAGACCTCATCATTGAGAAACTCATGAATTGCGATGAGCGTAGGTTTGGGAAGTTGCTCATAAAATTTTGCAATTTCAATCTGTTCCCTATTTTCAAAGACCTCCTCAAGATTATCAGCAGGCGTTGCAAATTCTTCAATTTTCTGATCCAACTCTTTTTTAATCTCTAATCCCAATTGATTTGCGCGTTTTGACAAGATGGCCACAGCCTCGTAAATATTGCCTGTAACCTTATCAAAATCTCTCACCTGGCGCGTAACCGCTTCCGAATCTGTTTTTACTTTTTTATAATCCATCTTATTCGTTAATATGAAATACTCATTATAATGGGAATTTATTCCAATCTCTCCCGAACATCCATCATCATCCCTTGCACCCGTTTTTGATAACGGCTTTCGGGATAGGCATCCGCAAAGGAACGCCCTGTTTCGAGGGCTTGCTCATAGCGCTCTTTCTGTTTTTCAGCCACGCTATTCTCTGCAAACTCATAGCTAGCCACTACGAGGTAGTAGAGCACCTCCTCCCGATAGGTCGTAGCAGGATATTTTTTGATAATATTTCTCAAGGAGGTTAAGGCCGCCTTATACTGTTCCATTTGGAGGTAGAGCTTTGCAATCTCAAAAGCTTTCTTCTCCAACTTCTTACGAAGTTCATCAATCAAACCATTGCACTCCTCTATACGTTCACTCTCGGGATAGAGATTAATAAAAAGCTGCAATTCGGTAATCGCCTCATAGGTATTGGTTTGATCCAGGCTAGACTTGGGAGATTCCAAGTATTTACAATAAGCCCCCATAAAGGCACACTCCTCGGCATGTTCACTATGGGGAAAATCTTTAGCAAAGCGCTTAAAATAATAGCTTGCCATAATGTTCTCTCCCAGCTTATAGTAGCTGTAGGCATTGTAATAAGAGAGATCTTCCGCCATGGCTGTTCCTCTAACCACCGGAGCCAGATGGTCAAACAGTTGCAAAGCACGGGTATAATCTTCCCCCTTATAGCGCCTCACAGCTTCCTGGTATATTGCTTCGTAATCATTAGATTTCAACAGCTTATTTACACCATTGCATGACGTCGCTATTATCAGAAAGACCAACACAACACCGAAGATGCTCTTTTTTCTCATGGCTGCAAAAATACATTAATTAAACGGAATAAAAAACAGGACCTACTTTCCCATAAGATATTAGCCCCACTTTGGATTAACATTCTTTCAAACTCACCCCTTCTGAGGGTGCTGCCGGGATAAACTCAGGCGTAAGGGCGGTGGCCAACTGATACTGCTGCGTAATCAGGGATTCACTTTGTTGAATCACTCCTTTTTTAGCCAATGCAATGGCACAGCCTCCAAATCCGGCACCCGTCACTCGCGCCCCCTCTACCCCCGGAATACGCTGCAGGATTTCCACCAAACTATCCAACTCAAAGCCCGTAGTCTCATAGTCATACCGCAACGAGTGATGGGAAGCATTCATACAGGCTCCCATGGCTTTCATATCCCCTCTCTCCAGGGCTTCTCCAGCCATAAAAACCCGCTCTTTTTCTGAAATCACATGGCGTGTCCGTCTCCAAAGCAATGGTTCTTCCTCTAAAATCGCTGAAATCCTCGGAAAATCCTCCGAAGAGAGATCACAAAGATTTTCAATGGAGGGATACTCCTGCTTCAATTGCTTCAACGCCCTCATACTCTCTGCAAAACGTTCGTTGTATTTGGAATCGGTCAATCCACGTCGCTTGCAGGTGTTGATGGCTACAAATTCATGGCTCCCCCCTAAATCAACCCTTACAAAGCGATGCGAGGGCACACTACAGTCCAATAGGATCACATGCCCCTCTTTTCCATAGGTTACCGCATACTGATCCATGATACCACAAGAGAGCCCCACAAAGTCATTTTCGGCTTTTTTCGCGAGCTGAACGATCTCTAACCGAGTCAACCCAAGGTTAAAGTATTTATTTAACCCAAACAATGTAACCACCTCAATACTTGCCGATGAAGACATTCCTGCTCCATGAGGAATATTTCCAAAATAGAGGAAATCCATTCCAGAGGGCAACACAATGCCCCGATCCATCAACATCTGGATGGTACCCAAGGGATAATTTATCCAGCGTTCTCCCTCTTTCTGGTAACGTCTGGCAACCGGAATATTGAACACAACCTCCGGGAAATTGAGGGAGAAGAAGCGATGCTTATGCGCCCGATTCTCCCTCATAAGGAGAAAGGTCCCCCTATCGATAGAAAAGGGCATCACAGGACCTCCATTGTAGTCGATATGCTCACCAATCAAGTTAATTCTTCCGGGCGCAAAACAACAAAGAGGCTTATCCCCTTCCCCAAAGATCTGGGTAAAGTGGGTCTGTAAATTATCCATAATCTCTTTCATAAACTATTTAGAGGCTGTCTATAAACTCCGACTTCTTCGGGATGCTTCTCTCTTCCAAAGGGGCATTTACCTCAGTAAACGCCCCTATTTCAGCCTTCGCAAGCCTCGAATTCGAACGTTCTATATAGCCTCTTCTCAAAACCTTAACTTTATGGAGAGAGGAGAGAGTATCCCCCAAAGATTACTACTCCACAATTTCCAGCAGTTCTACTTCAAAAATAAGGGCCATATTGGGTTTGATAAGTTTCCCGGCACCCTTTGCGCCATAGGCCAACTCAGCAGGGATAAAGAGCTGCCACTTATCCCCTTCTTTCATAATCTGAAGGGCCTCTGTCCATCCTTTAATCACGCCACCAACCCCAAATTCTGAGGGGCGACCACGCTTCACAGAACTATCAAAGACCGTCCCATCGATAAGCGTTCCGGTGTAATGCACCTTCACGCGGCTGGAGGCGGAAGGGCTTTTTTTCCCATTACCGGATTCCAACACCTTGTATTGCAGTCCACTGGGTAACACTACCACTCCTTCACGGGTTGCATTTTGAGAGAGAAATTCCTTACTCTCCTTCTCATTTTTGGCCATTTCACGAAGAACTTCGCGCTTCATCTCTTCGACACCTTTAACCTCCAACAACTCCACATCGTAAAGAATGGGAGAATAGGGATCCACCAGTCCAGGACGACCATATTGACCAAAAGCAAGTTTTGAAGGAACCACAAGGTGTGCCTTCTCTCCCTCTTTCATCAAGGATACTCCTTCCATAAGACCTTGTGTATCAAACTGTCTTCCAAACTCAAACGAAACAGGTTCGCCTTCTTCCCAGGAGTCGTGAAGAACGGTACCATCCAGGAGCATCACTTTAAAATTAATTGTCAACACGTCCCCTTCCTGGGGTTTTGCTCCCTTTCCTTTGCGGGTGGAGAGGAAAAAAAGTCCACTCTCCAACGGCTTATTGGGGATATTATTCGCCTTTAAATAGCGCTCCAGAAGAGAAGCTTCGGCATTCTTAAGTTTTTCCAGACGTTGAGTCACCTCCTTTTCATGAACCTCAGCGGAACTCACATCCAGCAACTTCAGGTTAAAGACCAGATCCTCATCGTCTCCAATAAGGCCTTCCAAATCCTGGGGGTTTTGCCCCACCAGTTTGGTAAAAAACTGGGAAGCGTTGATCAGAAACCCTGCACTATCGCCCTCCTTCATCATGGCAACAGCAGCATAAACATCGCCCTCAAAAACAGGATTTTCCAACTTCATTTCAAACTCCCTTTTCTGATCACGCGTATCAAAGATAACGGAATCGCCCAAAGCATAAACCATCTGAATTTTCACAAAATCGCCCACAACAGGTTTTACCCCTTCTTGATTCTGATGATAAAACTTGTAGCGTACACCAGATTCCGCAGTCTCATACCCTGCAGAACCACTCTTTCCACAAGAAAACATGGCGAGCATCAAGATGATAGCTCCTCCCATAAATAGATAAAAATTGTTTTTCATTACTTTTGCTTATTATTCTACATAAATTACTTCCAATAGATAGATCAAGGTGGCCTTGGGAGGTATTTTATCCCCATCTCCGGTCAGTCCATACCCCAGGAAGGAGGGGATAACCAAACGAGCCTTATCCTTTTTTTTCAACAGCAGCATAGCCTCTTCCAGCCCTGCAATCACCGTTCCCTTTCCCACCACGAAGGTCTTCATTCCCAACTCTTCCGAGTTATAAATTTCCCCTCCATCAATAAGCCTTACCGAATAACGAAGGGTCACCTTATTACCACGTACCACAGGAACTCCGTTAAAAGAGTCATAAACCTGATAACGAAGTCCGGTTTCACTCTTCTTCATTTTCCAGCCATAACGGCTTATTAAATCGTCAATCTGTTGATCTTCGTCCAAAGCAACTTCCCGGTTAGCCCGAATAAGTTGCTCTTCTAACGCCGCACTTTGAGGATTGCTCGTTGTTTGATTCCCCTGGGATGAAGGCCTGTTACAAGCCAATAGTAAGAGGGAAAAAGATAGAAACAACAATCTATTAATCAACATACTAACAATCCTCATTTAATTCATCAATATAAAGAGGAAGTAGCTCTTCAAACATCTGCATGGTATCCATCAGTTCCATACGAGACTCGGCTCCGGCAGCATTCCGATGTCCGCCTCCGGTGGGAAAATGTTTCCGCGCAAAATCATTCACTGAGAAATTGCCCTTTGAACGGAGAGAGACCTTCACATGCCCCACTCGCTCCGTAAAAAGCACCCCAAAATTAATCCCCTTAATGGAGAGCGTATAGTTCACCAGTCCCTCGGTATCTCCCACGTGGTAATGAAAACGCTTTAAATCCTTTTGCATAAGATAGATATAAGCTGTTTTATACTTTTTTAAAACAACCATACGGTTAAAAAGACTATGCCCCAAAAGACGGATCCGACTCTCCGAATTTGTGCTATAAACCTTTGTATGCAACTTCTCCGGATTGGCTCCGGCACGCACCAAGGCACCAACCTTGGCGTAGAGGTCTGGATCATTAGCACCATAATTGAAGGAGCCCGTATCGGTCATAATCCCCACATAGAGAGCCGTGGCAATCTCCTTGGTCAAAGACTTCAAATCCGGATTCAAGGCTGCCATCAAATCAAAAACAATCTCAGAAGCAGAGGAGGCTGAGGTTCGGTGAAAATAGAGTTCAAACCCCTCATCCGGTTCAGGATGATGGTCCACCAACACCTTTCTTTGCGCGGCATTACGTAGAGGCTCTTCGAATCTTCCAACACGCTTTAACGTATTAAAATCAAGACAGATAACCAGATCTGATTCATTTAAAACTTTAACAGCTTTTTCCCCCTCTTTCTCCGCATTGATCATTCGGTTTGCTTCCGATAGAAAGGAGAGGAAACCGGGGAAAGCATTGGGAATAATCATCTGAACATCCTTTCCCATCTGCGCTAAAAAAAGCCCCATGGCCGTGGTTGACCCCAACGCATCACCATCAGGGTTAAGGTGGGTAATTAAAACCACCTTCTCCACTTGGGATAGCAACTCACGAAACCTTTCTACATCCTGCATACCTGTCATTTATAAACCACCGACTTATTTATCAACGGGAGACAAATGTAAAAAAAACCTGAGAGGAAGCGCTCTTAAAATATCTTAAAAACACATTTCTCGTGGGAGAATAGCCTCATAAGCGTGTCATCAAATAAAACACAATAATCTATATACCAATACTTTATAAAATATACGGTAAGCATATATTTTAATGAAGAGCTGACATGATAAAAACCTTAACCGTTATGAACAGACACGAGCCAGCGCTCGTCTATAACGTCAAAGTTTTGAGAAGAGAAGACTATTCTCTTGCAAAAAACACTCAATTGCTACAGATATGAGGAGGAAGCAAAGAGAGTTTCTTCTTAGGAAGGGGTGTAATAAGTGAAGGTTCCGTCGGAAAAGAGGAGCATAACCTGCTCTACGGTGGGCTTATTTTTTTTGTGATTGGTTGTTTCCTTTGGGGGAGCGCTCTCTTTTGTATCTCCATCGCTTACGGTGGCTTCTTCTCTAAATAGATCCGGCAGGGATCTATCTATTTTGTCCACCGCTCCCTTTTGTTTACTTTTGTAAACACCGCTTTCCGTTCCCAAAAGCAGCCATTCAGCACTAATTTCCGGAAATGCCTTTAGTAGTTTAATAACCACATCAAGACTAGGCATATTTCTACCTGAAAGAATGTGGGATAAGGTAGATCGTTGAATACCTATCATTTCTGATAATTGCGAGGCATTAACCTCGTTTTCTTGCATAATTTTCCGTATTCTTCTGATCATAGTTTTTTAATTTAATATTACAAAGATAAACAAAAAAGCGCAATCCACTTCGCTACAAAGTTTACTTATGTAAACAGTAAATCTATTACTGCTATGTAAATGTGGCCATCCTTAACGCCACAGATCTACTTAAACTATGTTAATTGACTGATTATAAATGTATTCTATTAGTTTACCTTTATGAACAACACTATGTTTTTTCAGGGAAGAAGGGGGAATAATGCGGAAAAGAAGATTAACGTTTTTGGGCAAGGATCGTCCCCCCTCCAAGGAGATCATCTCCCCAATAGCACACAGCAGACTGTCCCGGTGCCGATGCGGGAATGGGGTTATGAAAAAGGAGAAGCCCCCTACCCTCATCCATTTGCTGAAAACGGGCGCTATGACCGGGACAATGATATTGTAGATTCACGGAAAGTTCACCATCTTCCGGGAGGGATTCATACTTCATACTATTAAGTTCATTAAGCAGTAGCTGAGAGAAAAAGATCCCCTCCCGGGGGCCAATAACCACCTCATTGGTTTGGGGGCGAATTTCATGTACATAGGCTCGATAGTTCATGGAGGGTAACCCTTTATGCTGGCCAATGGTAAAAAACATATAACCGTTATGGTGTCCTAGAAAGCGTCCCTCTTTATCCACAAAATTGCCATGGCGGTATCTGTTTACCACATCCGCTACCTTCCCTTTTAAGTAAGCACGATAATCACCACGAGGGATAAAACAGATAGCAAAGCTCTCCCTCTTTTTTGCTACCCGAGCTAAGCCATGAGCCAAGGCAATCTGACGCACCTCCTCTTTTCGCATAGTTCCAAGGGGAAAAAGGGTACGACGCAAGGCCTTCTGCTCTAGTTGCCATAACATATAGGATTGCTCTTTCAGTGGATCCACCCCTTTTCGCACAAAGAAACGACCATTCTCCTGAGCTATTTGTGCATAATGCCCCGTGGCAATATGGGTACATTTCAACTGGTCTGCTTTTTGAAGCAAGACCTCCCATTTAATGCTCTTATTGCATCGCACACAGGGATGAGGGGTTCTTCCGGCCATATACGCCTCCACAAAAGGAGTAATCACCGTATGGCTGAAGGCAGATCGAACATCCACGATATGGAGGGGAACGCCCAATTTATCAGCCACCTCCCGAGCATCTTCAATTTCCGATTCTCCTCCCACCTGTTTCCCCGGCATCCCCAAAGGATGGTCATCGGAATCATAGATCTTCAACGTGATACCATAAACCTCATACCCCTGCTGCCGAAGCAACAGACAAGCCACCGCGCTATCCAATCCACCACTCATTGCCACGAGAACCCTTTTCATATCTATGTTATACTTCGTCTATAAACTCCGACCTCTTTGTGATGCTTCTCTTCCAAAGGGTCATTTACCTTAGTAAACGCCCCTATTTCAGCCTTGGCAAGCCTTGAATTCGAACATTCGATACAGACGCTACTCAAACCCTTGACTTTATGGAGAGACCCTACTTCTGCACAAAAATAGCAAAACCGGAAGAAAACCGATAAAGGGAGCTCGTTTGCTTCGAAAGCTTTTCATACCTTTACCCATTCAAAAGAGATAGGGATGCGTATTGATATTTTAACACTTTTTCCGGAGATGTTTCGGGGTCCATTTAGTGAGAGTATCATTAAAAGAGCGATAGCCAAAGGGATTGCGGATATTCATATTCATAACATTAGGGATTATGCAACCAACAAGCACAAGCGTGTGGACGACTATGCCTATGGCCCCGGAGCGGGAATGGTAATGATGATCCAGCCGGTGGCAGCCTGTATTGAGGCATTAACCGCCGAGCGGGCGTATGATGCCATCATCTATACCACTCCGGATGGCGAGCGCCTTGAGCAACCCCGGGCAAACCAGTTGAGTACTTTTAACAACATCCTTATCCTGTGTGGGCATTACAAGGGTGTTGACGAACGCATTCGTCAGAAATATATCTCCTTAGAGCTCTCCATTGGCGACTATGTACTCACCGGAGGTGAGCTGGCAGCAATGGTCATTGCCGATAGTGTCATCCGTCTCATTCCCGGCGTATTAAGTGATGAAACCTCTGCCCTCTCCGACTCCTTCCAAAACGGCCTGCTCTCTCCACCCGTATATACGCGTCCCGCTGAATACGACGGCATGAAAGTCCCCGACATCCTCATCAGCGGGAATGACAAACTCATTGAGGAGTGGCGGCTGGAGCAGGCCATAGAGCGAACCCGCAGCAGAAGACCAGAGCTATTGGACGAATAACAGACAATAATCCTAACTAACCACCCACCCATAACATGCGTTTTATATCTCTATACCTAGCTCTTTTTCTGTTGATTATGGCCTCCTCCCTCTCAAGTTGCTCCGTAAGTAAGCAGCCCATCCTACTACAATCTACCGATGAGATCTCCTACGATTTTAACCAGTTAACCCAAAACTGTGTGGTGTTAATCTATTCGTATGAGTGTGGTTATTCGTTACAGGGAATCCCCAAGTACAATAAATTGAAAGAGGAGTTATCCCACATAGAAGGATTACAGTTTGTGGCATTTGCAGAACAATCACTGGAGGAGAGCATTGCAAGGTATCCGGAGAATGTCGAGGTTCTAACACACGATCTCAATTGGATAAAATTTGTGGGCTACAACCATTTTTATGAGAAAATATGGCGCAAAAATGTTTTTCCTGAATTCATCTATTTCAAAAATGGGAAAAGAAAAAAGACCTTAATCGCTCCGTATGACCATGAATTGATTGAGTTTAAGCAATACATATTGAAGAAGAATAAAACATCTTAAAAACGGGATCCCCCATATCCCCAAGACTACAACCCTATGGATTTTTTAGAAAAGATGAACTGGCGTTACGCGACCAAAGCGATGAACGGACAAAAGGTTTCACAAGAAAAGATAAACAACATCCTGGAAGCCATCAGGTTAGCCCCCACATCCAGTGGTCTGCAACCTTTTGAAATCATGGTGATTAGCAACGATGAGTTAAAGGAAAAGATCAAGCAGGTTGCTTTCGGACAACCGCAAATCACCTCCTGTTCCCACCTATTGGTCTTTGCAGCCTGGGAGACCTACACCGAGGAGCGCATCAACCGCGTCTTTGACCTAACCAATACGGTTAGGGGAGGAAACAACGAAGGCTGGGAGGCCTACCGTAAACAACTATTGGCCAAATATCCACCAAGGGATGCGGCGGAGAATTTTCAGCATACCGCGCGTCAAACCTATATTGCCCTAATGGCAGGCATTGCCCAAGCCGCTTTCGAAGGAGTGGACAGCACCCCCATGGAGGGTTTTGAGAATGAGAAATTAGATGCGCTACTAAACCTTAACGAAAAAGGGTTAAAAAGTACCGTATTATTACCCTTGGGTTACAGAGATGCCCCAAACGACTGGCTGGTAAACCTTCCCAAGGTAAGGCGCCCCCAAAAGGAGCTGTTCACCATCATCGATTAGTGGCAAAAAAATAAAGCCTTACGATTTTACCGTAAGGCTTTATGCATAGAGAGGGCAACAGCCCCACCGCAAAGAGAACGGCTACTTCTTTTTCTCGCTACAACAGGGGCGCTTGGCCTTTCCACTGCACGAGCTCTTCTTGCAACTCTTTTTACAAGAAGACTTCGCTTTTCCCTTCTTGTCGCTGCACTTGGAGGCACAGTTTTTTTTCACACCCTTGCAATCGTCCTTCGCCACTTTTCCTTCGTAACCAATTTTGGTGATCTCCTGAGCCAGTTTCTCCGGAGTGGTCTTCTTCGGGTCATATTTTACGGTCACGACCTTTGTGGCCACATCTGCATCCACATCCTTCACCCCTTTTTCAAAGGCAAGATGGTGTTCAATCTTCTCTTTACAGTCGTTACAGTCTACCTTCGCATTGATTCGGGTAGTTTCCAGCTTCTTTTGGGCAAAAGTTTGCGGCCCGTAAACCATAAAAAACATCACGGTAAGAAGCGATACGATAATTTTAGTCATTGTTTTCATTGTTTGTCATTGTTTATTAGTAAAATGGATTAATTCGTATTCCGAGGTAAAATTTTCTTCCGGCCAGCGGACCCCACACCATAGAGGCATCAAAGTACGCACCATAAGGATCGTCTGCGGCAATGATGGGGTCATCTTGTGTATAACCGGTAAGGTTTTCCGCTCCCAGGTAGATTTCCCAGTATCGGAAGTATTTGGTAATCTGTGCGTTCATCAGCACATAAGCCGGAGCTCTCTCGCCACGACGATAGATTTCCGGGTTGTTTTCGGTGGAGGGCAAACGTTGATCACCATTGAGCACAAAGGTGTAATCAAACTGCCATTTCTTCATGTGGGTAACATAGGAGAGGTTGAAAAGCGCCTTATAACGGGTTGTCAAAGGCTTCTCAACCAGCTCGTCATCTACGGTATAACGCACATCCTGCCACCGATAGGCAGCCAGGAGATCCATCCCCTCCAGCAATTCATAGCGAGCCTCCACTTGAAAGACGTTGGAAAAAGAGCGCCCTTTAAGATTATAGAGGTACACCGCATGAAGATCGCTATCCATGTCCACCACCACCTGATTGGTAAATACAGAACGGTAGAACTCCATATTTACAACCATCTCTCTCGCGCGCAGGGTGTGATAGTGTGTCCAGTTTACACCATAGTTCCATGCTTCCTCCATCCGTAAGGGTTCCAACACTCTAATGGTGCGGCTACTGGCAAAAAGGAAGCTGTTCTCCGCAAAGATATTGGCGGTACGAGAACCCTTCCCCACCGAGGCACGCAAAATATTCTGCTTGTTAAAGGCGTGGCGAATATGCAGGCGAGGGGTAAAAAACAAGCCATGGATATTGTGACGATCCGCACGAATACCGGCAATCACCACAGGCCATTTTTCCCGGCTAAAGGTGTACTGGAAAAAAGCGCCGGGTACCACCTCCTTTTTCAAGAAAAGGCTATCGTTAAAGAGCTCCCTATAACTGTCGTAGAGAAAACTCACCCCCAAGGCATACTTGTGGTCCCGAGTAAAGACACCCTTGAAGATGTAGTTGGCGTAGAGGCTCTTCTCCGTTGCATCGTAGGTATTGTTTCCGAACCATGACTTCTGTTCATGCCAGGATACAGTAGACTTAAAGGCCATATTGAGGTCGGGATTAGATGGCACTTCATAACCGGTTTTGAAGAAGGCCTCCACCCGGCGCGTGTCAATGCCGATGCCGTAGGGATGATCCCCAATGGGAGCAGATCCTCTGAAAGCCGCCATCTCTCCTCCCCGGCGCACCTCATCAATGACCTTCACGCCGGCTTGTGCCATATACCCCTTTCGCCCAAAATACTTCCAACGATTCATGCCGTTAAACTGGCGAACGGTGGGCATATCCGCAAAACCGTCCTTATTTCCATCGTGTGGAGTGGGCGTGTTTTCTGCGTGGAGCAACAGTGCCGTACTCCAACGATCGTTAAAACGAATAGCACTGGTAAGGTTAGCCTCATGTTTACTATTGGTACTGACCAACGCATTGAAAAACAACTTATCTCCCTTGGCAGGGTTCTTTGTGTCAGTATTAATTTGTCCCGTTACGGAGCTATAACCATCCAACACAGAGGCCGCACCTTTACTCACTTGAATGGACTCCATCCAGGAGCCGGGAATATAGCCTAGTCCATAGGTGGTAGCCAACCCATACATGTTGGGAATGTTCTCGGTCATCATTTGGCTATAAATACCGGCCAGGCCCAATAATTGGATCTGTTTTGCTCCGGTTACGGCATCGCTGTAATGCACATCCACCGAAGCGTTGGTCTCAAAACTCTCTCCAAGGTTGCAACAAGCTGCCTTATGAAGCTCCGCCCCGGAGATGTTCTGGACGGTCAAAGGGTCGAAACGACGGATGGAGGTTCCGGCTTCACGCGAAACCACCTGCACCTCCTGAAGCTCTATATTTCGAGTAAGAACAATAACCAGATCCTCTTCATCCTCCATCACAGAGAGGGTATCATTGGCATACCCCACAAAACTCACCACAAGATCATGCCTTTGGGCATCTTGCCATGGCAAAGAGAACCTTCCCGAAGCATCGGTAACCGCCCCGATGGTACTACCCGACCAATAAACATTAACCCCGGGCAACACCTTCTCTTCATCAGCCATCCCCTCATACACCGTCCCATTCAAGGATTGAGCATTGACTCCCCCAACCATAAACAGGAGGAGCATCACTAACACCATAAAATATTTCATCATTCATTTTTTTGCATTAAAACAATCATCAATTACTCCATAAATCACTAATTTAAAGTGATTTACATAAAAAAAACAGTTCACCGATCTCAACAGTTTACCCCCCTCCCAAGGAGCTGTTGATTTTGCCCACTCACCCCTTCTAAGGGGGAGAGAAGCGCACAAATCCTACATTGTGAGGGAAATATAACTCCCACAAATCTGACCGATAAAAAAGGAAAAAGAGTTAAAGGTAATCTTTAGCCTGTTGGATGTAGCGAACCAGGGCTATCCCATAGCCCCATGGGGGGCCGGAATCAAACAGCATTTTTTGCTGGCATTTCTCCGAAAGCAACCTCCTCTTTTCAGGCGTAAAAACGGCCAATAACACCGGGATATAGAGGGGCGATAGCAGTTGATAGGCTGATGAGGTTTCGTAGCTCTCCACCAACTTACAAAAGATCGCTTCCGACGTACAGCAAGCGGGATCGCCCTCATGGTAGGAGAAAAGATCCCCCCGACAATGGGTCTCCCCATCAACGCCAGCATGTGAAGAACAACACCCCTCTCCACCATGATGAGACTCCTCCCCGGAAAACATCCCGTGACAATGGGTGAGATCCACAAAATAGGATACCTGCACTTTGTCCGACTTGGCACAATAGTGTTGATATACCGTAAACCCGGAATCGGCCATCAACAAAACGGCAGATAACAAGAGAGAAATTATGGCGTTGATCTTTTTCATGACGCTAAACAGGCTGCTAATTTATAACAATTCTAAATAATTCCAAAGCATTGAGGAAAAATTAAACCTCCCTACCCTTCCAACGGTTTGATAGCAAGTATGCTAACGAGACGCCCAACAGGGATAAAGCGTATAGATATTCCACGCCCCATACCTGCGAGAGGTTGAAACGAAAGGGGAATACCAACAGCCATGCCACAAAGAGATAGAGGGCGAGGACCACCGTTTCTATCATAAGGCTTACGAGGGTATTCCCTGTACCACTTACTCCCTGAAAGAGGATAAAGGCCGAAGCCAGAAAGGGGGAGGCACTACAAACCAGAAAAAGGGGCACTTTTGCCAGAGCCACCAAGCTTTCGTCAGGAGTATAAAGATGAAGGATTTGATGGGAAAAAAGCATCGCCGGAAGAAAAAGTGCCACGGTAGCCGGAAGGTTCATAAGCACAATCTTTTTAAGCAGGGAGAGGACCTCCTCCTGTCGCTTTTCACCGATAAGAAAGCTCACCAACGTGGCGGAAGCAGAGGCGAACCCCAAGCCGGGAATAAGGATGATCATATAGAGGCTTCGCACGATATTGGAGACAGCCAGAGAGGCCGGCCCCAGGTGTTCCACAAAGAGGAAAAAGATAAACCACCCGGCCATTGAGAGGAAATTCTGAGCCATCACGGGAGCGGCTACCGTCATAATGCGACGGATCTTCTCTCGCTGAGGCCTCCAGGTTACATGAAGATTGAAACGCCCCCCAGGCACTGTAGACCAAGTATATACAAAAAGGAAAAGGGAGGCTGTACCCTCAGCTATCACACTGGCCAAGGCGGCTCCCTCCACCCCCATCTCAGGGAGGCCAAAGTGGCCAAATATCAATCCATAATCTAGCAGTATATTCACCAATCCTGTTAAAACAGCCGAGAGCGAAATCACCTTGGTGCGATGGATGGAAATAAAAAACGCGCTCATCAACGCATTATAGGTGGCAAAAAAGACCCCAAAAGAGCGGTATTGTAAGAAGTGGGTGGTTACCTTCAACACCTCCCGGGAGGCAATGGTCAGGGAGAAAAAGGCATCGGAAAAGAAAAAAAGGCCCACAAAAAGGAAGCAGGAGATCAAGAAGAGTAAGAGCCCTGCCTGTGCCAGCAGCCCCCCAATCTGGTGAAAATTTTTCTCTCCATAGCGACGGGAAAGGATAATCTGGACTCCCACCCCCACCCCATTGGCCACAAAAACGGCGATGAAATAGAACAAACCTCCCAGCGCTGCCGCTCCAAGGGCAATCTCCCCCAAACGACCCAGAAAAATGGTATCGGTGGCTAACACCACATTCTCCACAACACCACCAAGAATAACCGGATAGGCGATCTTCCAAATGTTCCGATAGGTAATCTGCGTTGCCACTGCGACAAAGGTAATTCAAAAGGAGGCCCAATGCGTCGTAAATAGAAAAAAGAAAAACGCTGCTTAGTGCCTATACTACTATGGCACGAAGGTTACCAAAATAGGATATAGAGCACCGCAGTAATGATCAAAATCCCCAATGCCCCGATGTTAAAGCGATGATCCGTATAGAAAAGTCCCTTGTGGATCGACTCCGCTTTGGGATCGGCCTGACTCCGGTTATCAATAAAACTAATCACCACGGCGATAAGCACAATAAGCACAAAGACGATCCCCATTCGGTCGATAAAGGGCAGAGAGGGCCACCCCCATTTGAACACAAAGGAGAGCGGGATGGTCAAGATGGCGCTCCAGAGGGCGGCATTGGCCGAAGTCTTTTTCCAGAAAAAACCCATTAAAAAGATGGCACACACCCCGGGAGTCACAAACCCGGTAAACTCCTGGATATATTGAAAGGCCTGATCCAATCCGCCCAACAGGGGACGTGCGGTAAGCACCGCGAGGAGCAGTGCGGTGATACTGGTTAGGCGTCCCACACGCACCAACCGTTTCTCATCGGCATCACGAACGATATAGTTGGTATAGATATCCATGGTGAATATGGTGGAAGCCGAGTTAAGCATGGAGGCCAGGGAAGAGACGATGGCCGCCGTCAGAGCCGCAAAGGCAAGGCCTTTAATACCGGCCGGAACAAAATTGTGCAACAACCAAGGATAGGCTTCATCCGGAGGATTGATGATGGAGGGATCCCCTTGGGTTAGGACAAAAGCAGCAATACCCGGGATCACCACAATGAGGGGGATAATCAGCTTCAGGTAGCCGGCAAAAAGGACGCCACGCTGTGCCTCCCGCACACTCTTGGCAGCCAACCCCCGTTGAATAATATACTGATTAAAGCCCCAATAGGAGATGTTGGCAATCCACATCCCTCCAATAATCACCCCAAGGCCGGGAAGGTCACCATAGTGGGGATGATCCTTGGCAAGAATCATATCAAATTTTCCGGGTGCCTTCTCCAACAAGAGGCCAAATCCTTTGAGAGGTCCCGCTCCATCCGCAACAGCATCAAGGGCAAGCCACACCGTAATCAAGCCGCCCCCCATAAGCACCACCACCTGGATCACATCCGTCCATGCAACCGACTTGAGTCCACCGTAGATGGAGTATACTGCGGCAAAAAGAGC
This sequence comes from Bacteroidota bacterium, assembly GCA_002748065.1. Classification (GTDB taxonomy): domain Bacteria; phylum Bacteroidota; class Bacteroidia; order Bacteroidales; family BM520; genus BM520. The sequence continues at coordinate 4,740 of PDRJ01000014.1, read as the reverse complement.
CAATCCTATAATGCCCCACAGCATAGGAACCCCCATAATAGTATTCATGGCTAAGGCCCCCAGATAGAGCACCGAGGTGAGGTTTACAAAGACATATACCAACAACCAAAATACTGCCATGGCCGTACGCACACGGCCATCGTAACGCTTCTCCAGAAACTGGGGCATGGTGTATATCTTCTTCTCGATGAAGATGGGCAAAAAGAACTTACCCACCAGGATAAGGGTTACCGCCGCCATCCACTCGTAGGAGGCGATCCCCAACCCGATGGCAAACCCACTCCCCGACATGCCGATCATCTGCTCGGCAGAGATGTTGGCCGCAATAAGGCTGGCACCAATAGCCCACCATGTCAAGGACTTATCCGCCAAAAAATAATCCCTGGAGGTTCGCTCCTTTTTCTTTGAGCGCGACACCCACAACCCCGTGAAGATAATCACCGCGATGTAGGCAAAAAATATCACGTAGTCGATGGTCACAAAACTATTGGATCGCATAGGCTCTTTTTTTCGACAAAATAACAAAAAAAATATCAGACCCTTCCCCTTGTGAAAAAAGGGCAACAAAATAATGGGGCAAACACAAAAATAGTGTTAGCTTTGCGAAGTATAAAATCAATAAAACCTCGTAATTATGGATCTTTTTGAGAAGATAAAGAAAAACCCCGGCCCATTGGGGGTATACGGTGAAGATGCTTTTGGATACTATATGTTCCCCGAATTGGAAGGCGAGCTGGGATCTCACATGACCTTCCGTGGAGAAGAGATGTTGGTGTGGAGCCTCAACAGCTACCTGGGACTTGCCAACCACCCGGATGTGCGAAAGGTGGATGCAGATGCTGCAAAGGAGTGGGGACTTGCTTACCCCATGGGAGCTCGTATGATGTCGGGACAAACCAAATACCATGTGCAGTTAGAGGAAGAGTTGGCCTCCTTTGTGAAGAAAGAGGCTGCATACCTGCTGAACTTTGGCTATCAGGGAATGGTCTCCATCATCGATGCGCTGATCGACCGTAACGATGTGGTTGTATACGACTCGGAATCCCACGCCTGCATCATCGATGGGCTGCGTATGCACTTGGGAAAACGTTTTGTATTCCCCCATAACAATATGGAAAATTGCGAGAAACAGTTGCAACGTGCCACCCGGCTTGCGGAGAAAACCGGTGGAGGTATTCTCCTGATTACGGAAGGTGTTTTCGGCATGGCCGGAGATCTGGGAAATCTTAAAGCCCTTGCCGAACTCAAGAAAAAATACCATTTCCGCATGCTTGTGGATGATGCCCACGGCTTCGGAACCATGGGGAAAACAGGTTATGGCACAGGCGAACACTACGGGGTACAGGATGAAATTGACATCTATTTCTCCACCTTTGCCAAGGCCATGGCCGGCATTGGAGCTTTTGTGGCCGCTGACGCCGAAGTGATCGACCACCTACGCTACAACATGCGCTCCCAAATCTTTGCCAAATCACTCCCCATGCCCATTGTTATCGGATCGCTGAAACGCTTGGCCATGCTTCGCGACGAACCGGAACATAAAGAGAAGTTATGGCACATCGTTAACACCCTACAAAAGGGGCTGAGAGACTTGGGATTCAACCTGGGCGTTACCGAATCGTGTGTAACCCCCGTATTCCTCAATGGAACGGTGGAAGAGGCTACACAGATCACCCACGATTTGAGGTCCAACTACAAAATCTTCACCTCCATTGTCATCTACCCGGTCGTCCCCAAGGGAACCATTCTTATTCGTATTATCCCCACAGCAGCACACTCCATAGAGGATGTGGAGTACACGCTCAAAGCCTTTAGCGAAGTACGCGCCAAGTTGGAGGCGGGAAAGTATGACAAAAAAAACCTTGCAAAATTTTAAATGCTCCTCCCCTCCCCCCTCTTCCATACGCTGGAGAGACTACGATTCTCCTGCGGAGGGAGAATGAGAGAGGTAAGCCTTATAAACCAAGTCAGCGACCAAAAAGCTAACAGCCAACGGCTACAAAGCGAAAAAATGAAAAAGTTAGTTGTTGCATTTATTGGAATGCTATGGTTAGTTCTTGGCGGATGTGGAAGTGCTGTCTTAGCCGCGGCGTACCCGGAACTAGGCATTGGATTTGTGGGCGTTGCCATCGCTTTTGGTTTAACCGTTGTCACCATGGCCTATGCCATTTTACATATTTCCGGTTGTCACCTTAACCCTGCCGTCTCTATCGGGCTATGAATTGGAGGACGCTTTGAAAAGAGCGAACTCATTCCTTACATCATCGCTCAAATTCTGGGGGCATAGCCGGTGCCGGCATCCTCTATGTTATTGCAACCGGAAAGGCAGGATTTGAAATTGGCGGATTTGCGGCCAACGGATATGGGGAACATTCACCGGGAGGCTATAGTCTGCTTGCAGCCTTAGTAACGGAAATCGTGATGACCTTCATGTTCCTGATCATCATCCTGGGGGCTACACATTCGAAGGCCCCCAAGGGGTTTGCGGGACTGGCCATAGGATTGGGACTGACCCTTATTCATTTAATCAGTATCCCTGTTACCAACACCTCGGTAAACCCTGCACGAAGTATTAGTCAAGCCCTATTTGCACAAGGATGGGCCCTTGAGCAGCTTTGGCTATTCATTGTGGCTCCCATCGTAGGAGCGATCTTGGCGGGATTGGTCTACAAAATGGTTTCTCCGGAAGAGCAGGCATAACAGTACACCATGCGGGGTAAAGAGTCCGCTCTCTCCCCTTCTCTACCCATTTCAACACCCCCACAACCACAGAACAATTCGTTGTTTTTGACGGTTCTAGGCGTGTTGGGGTGGGTATTTTTTATGGCACTATGTATGCATCAACGATTATGCTCTATGTATCCCTTCTACCAACCCCGTCTTGCGGGGATCTTCCCCATGGTCTAATTTTGCTGCCTGGCAAATCAATATTCAACACACAAGACGTACAGCTTGACTGGCAGAGGGGAGAGAAATAATGCAATAAACGGCATTTTATACTTCATATATCAACGAATTTTATATTTTCGTATAAAAAAAATGAAGTATATGGCATTTCGGAGATTGGTAGAACAGATTAAGGAGAGACGAAACGTTTTAAATGTAACCCAAGAAACCTTATCGGAGATTTCAGGTGTTGGACTTCGTACACTACGACAATTTGAACGGGGAAAAGGCAACCCAACCTTAGAAACATTAACTAAAATTTGTGATGCTTTGGGGTTGGAGATTCAGTTAAACATCAAAAATAACGACTCATGAGAACGGCGAAAGTATTTTATAAAAACGAGCAAGCAGGTGTGCTGACACAAAAAGACGACGGAAGTTTTTTATTTGAGTATTTAGATGATTGGGTTTTAGACACGCAAAAACCTGCCATTAGCCTGACTTTCCCAAAATCGGAAAAGGTGTTTTTTGCGGAAACGTTATTTCCATTTTTTTATCATTTACTTCCCGAAGGAGTGAATAAAAAATTCGTTTGTCGCACTTATAAAATTGATGCTTCCGATGCCTTTGGTATTCTTCTGAATACGGCAAAAACAGACACTATTGGTGCTGTAACCATTGAAAAAATACCATAAAGAAACCCCCATGACGGTAAAAAGGTACACGGTGGGATGATTGTGGAAGACGGGAGACCGAAGACCGGAGACGGGAAACGGGAGGCGGGGAACAACTTTTTGCGAACGTTGCCATTAACCTAAGCCAAAAGTTAACAGCTAAAGGCTACAAAATAGAGAGAGATGAAAGATATAAAAAACTGTCCATCAAGACTCACCGAAGGATTTGACACATATAGTCCGATTGCTCTTAAGAGGTTGTTCGGAGGCAAAAAAGTCAGTCATATTTTACCCTATTTATCCCCTACTCATGCCGAAAACCGTTCTATTTTTAACGAAAATCAAACGCATTTTTCTATTTCGGGATTTCAAGAAAAATATTCGTTGATTTTGGATAATGCAGAGTTGCAATTAACCCCCAAAAATCAACAAGGACAATTTATATTAAAACCGATTTCGGATTTACCTAAGAACAGCGAGTTTGCACCCGCAAACGAACATCTAACAATGCAAATAGCACAACAAATTTTCACAATAGAAACAGCCGAAAATGGATTGGTCTTTTTCAAAGACGGAAAGCCTGCCTACCTTACCAAACGATTTGATATGACAAAGGAGCATCAAAAATTAGCCGTTGAAGATTTTGCCTCATTATTAAAAAAAACACCTGCAACCAATGGCGAAAATTATAAATACAGCGGCAGTTATTTAGATTTGTTTGAGGTCTTAAAAAGATATGTTCCTGCCTGGCGAATTGAAACACCAAAGTTATTTAAGTTACTTTTATTCAATTATTTATTTTCTAATGGTGATACCCATTTAAAAAACTTTTCGTTGATAGAAACCCAACAAGGCGATTTTAAATTGAGTCCTGCATATGATTTATTAAACACAAAACTGCATGTTGAAGATACGGATTTTGCTTTACAAGAAGGACTTTTCCCAACATCAAACGGAACGATTACAACGCAATTTTTAACGTTAGCCGAAAAAGTAGCAATGACGAAAACGACAACGTCAAAAATTTTTAACGATATGACCTCCCACGAAAAGGAAGTTATGGATTTGGTTCGTCGTTCTTTTTTGTAAATAGCAATTTTAAAATCACCAATTTTTCGCAAAAGTAAATCGTCACTTTTAACTGGGTGTTTTGCTGTTGGCATCCTTTTTGAAGCGTAGC
>PDRJ01000013.1 GCA_002748065.1 Bacteroidota bacterium | reverse complement strand
ACTCCGTCTCTCCCTCGGGCAACACATACACTCCTCCCTGATACAGGGAGTAATGCCCTCGGGTACCCGCAAACAAATCACCGGATGCGTTCAACGCCAGAGACGAAACATAATGGTCTATTAAGCCTATGTTCTCCCACGTATCCCCGCCATCCATCGAACGATATACACCGCCACCACCCCCGGTCCATCTTGTTGTCCCCACGTAGATGGTATCTGCACTTTTAATTACAATGGCATAGGGGTATTCCGTAGGAAAAAAAGCAAACACTTCTTCCCAGGTAGCTCCATAATCAACGGATCTTATCAGTTTAGCACAAGTATTTGTTCCTATACACGCAAATACTACCCCCCCGGGAAAAGACTTTATCATATTACCCCCGAGAGCTTGATAAAGCACTTCCCAGGTTAATCCACCATCAAGGGATCGCTGAAACTTAGCTCCATGTGAATATACACAGGCATAAATATATCCTAATTCATTAATTTCTATTGATCCAACAAACTGATTTTCAAATCCTAATAATCCCCAATTTACGCCATTATCGAATGATCTATAAAGACCATAGGCACTGCCTCCTCCCAAAACTCTTGCGATAGGGCGGGATAAAAAAGAAAAAGGAAATACCATAAATAACGAATCTTTCTACTGGTTTTCATCTGTTTGTATTTTGCAGCCTTGGGCTTGGGTTAATGGCAACCTTCACAAAAAATTGTCTTCCGTCTTCGGTCTTCCGTCTTCCGACACTACAACCATTCCATTGTATATCTTTTTACAGTCACGGGTATTTCATATTCTATTTAGCGTTCGTCTATAAAGGTAAGGATTATTTCTTTAACTTCCGCAAGTTGAAGTGACGACCACTCCCCTTCCCCATAACCCCGGAGGGGTGACTCCCTTGTAACAGCAATGCCCCCTCTCTCCCCAAAGCCCCGTAGGGGCGACACCTCTTTACAATTAGGAATCAGAAACGGGAAAAGAATCCCAAGGAGGCAAATGTATGTAGCGTTTGCACAGGAAGTCTAACTTTACGGGAAGATCCAAATAAAAAATTGATTTACAGACAATTAACAATCATCAATTACCCAACAGAGGAGACCTTAGCATCCTGCGAAAAGGACCTATGGCAAACCCGCTACGGGGAGCAGAAACCAATTCTCGGAAAAACGAACCCCTTATGTAAGGGCTTTTTGCTACCTTCGCACACTAAAAACGAAATAACAATGTTACGATCACATACTTGCGGAGAACTCCGTACACAGCATATCAACGAAAAGGTAACCCTGTCGGGGTGGGTCAGGAAATCCCGAGACCTGGGGGGAATGACCTTTGTGGATTTGCGCGACCGATACGGTATTACACAATTGGTTTTCAACATGGAAACCCATGCTGAACTGTGCGAAAAAGCCCGTGGTCTGGGGCGAGAGTATGTGATTCAAGTGAAAGGCCTGGTAGCAGAACGCAGCAATAAAAACCCACATATCCCCACAGGCGATATCGAAATTCTTGTGGAGGAGTTGCACGTACTCAACGCCTCTTTAACCCCTCCTTTTACCATCGAAAACGATACGGATGGAGGAGAAGAGCTCCGTATGAAATACCGTTATCTGGACCTGCGTCGCGCAATCAACCGTGACAACCTGATGCTCCGCCATAAGATGAGTATCGAAACACGGAACTACATGAACCGACAGGGTTTTATGGAGATCGAAACCCCGGTGCTTATCAAAAGTACCCCTGAAGGAGCACGAGACTTTGTAGTTCCCTCCCGAATGAACCCCAACCAGTTCTACGCCCTCCCGCAGTCGCCCCAAACCTTTAAACAGTTGTTGATGGTAGCCGGCTATGATCGCTATTTCCAGATTGTTAAGTGCTTCCGCGATGAGGACCTCCGGGCGGATCGTCAACCTGAATTCACCCAAATTGACTGCGAAATGGCCTTTGTGGAGCAAGAGGATGTACTGCAGACCTTTGAGGGATTGGCGCACCACCTCTTCAACGAGATAAAGGGCGTCAAGGTGGACACCTTCCAGCGTATGGCCTACGCCGATGCCATGAAGTATTACGGTTCCGACAAGCCAGACCTCCGTTTTGGAATGCCATTTGTCGAGCTGACCGACCTGGCGCAACAACGAAACTTTGTTGTTTTTGATAGCGCCGCACTTGTGGTGGGAATCTGTGCGCCCCAATGTGCACAATATAGCCGGAAAGAGCTTGATAAACTCACGAATTTCGTTAAGAAACCCCAAATAGGAGCCAAAGGGCTGGTCTATGTGAAGTGTAACGAAGACGGTTCTTTCAAGTCCTCCGTGGATAAATTCTTTGGCCCGGAGGAGCTAAAGCAGTGGGCAGAGCGCATGGGGGCACAACCGGGAGATCTGCTGTTGATCCTCGCCGGAGAAGAGGAGCATACACGCAAAGCATTGTGCGAATTACGCCTTGAGATGGGTTCGCGTCTGGGGTTGCGTGACCCGGAGAAATTCGCCCCGTTGTGGGTGGTAGACTTCCCGCTACTCGAATGGGACGACGAACAGCAGCGTTATCACGCCATGCACCATCCCTTCACCTCCCCCAAACCAGAGGATATCCCCCTGCTGGAAACTGACCCGGGTAAAGTACGCGCCAACGCCTATGACATGGTTATCAACGGCGTAGAAATAGGAGGTGGCTCCATTCGAATTCACGATAAAGCGCTGCAAAAGAAAATGTTTAAGACCTTGGGGTTCTCCGAAGAGGAGGCTCAAGCACAATTCGGATTCCTACTCAATGCCTTTGAATACGGAGCACCGCCACATGGCGGAGTAGCCTTTGGCTTCGATCGCTGGTGTGCACTCTTTGGTGGACAAGACTCCATCCGCGACTTTATTGCCTTTCCAAAGAATAATGCGGGAAGAGATGTGATGATTGACAGCCCCTCCTCCATCTCCGAAGGGCAACTGAACGAACTCTTTCTTACCGTACAAAAAGAAGCGAAATAGGGACCCCCAAAAGGCTAAAAAAGAGTTGTAAACACTCCCGACGAACCCTAAAAAAAGAATTGCACCTCAAAAGATCCTAACGCAACCCCTTGACACGGGGAGTTCCGGCAATAAAATCTTTCAGGTAAAACGGCTCAAAGTAGGCCAGATTCTCAAAGTTTCGGGCTTGGTAAAGTGCTGTGGCAAGCGGTATAAGAAAGGCTGCGGAGGCTGTCATCTCCTCATAAAAATAGGCATTGGGATGAGCCCCCAAAACCTCCTTGCACTTCTCCGCTCCATTGCCAAAGAAGACCAGGGGAGCCGCCTCCAAAAGATCCGAGAAAGAGTGAGAATCAATAATCTTGGCCTCTACCTCCCGAACGGGCACGTTGTTTTGATCCCAGACACCGCAATAAACTTCCATTCTCCGGGCATCGATCATGGGACAAAACAGCACCTCGTCAGCATGCTCAGGAAGTTCAATACCATCAATATACTGAGCGGCACCCCAAGCCATGGCCTGTAGCGTATCCGGTGAAAGCAAGGGGATATCACACGCATAACAAAGCCCCTTGGCCGCCGAAACGCCAATGCGAAGGCCAGTATACGACCCCGGGCCCCGGCTCACCGCCACCGCATCAAGCGCTGAAGCAGTAATGCCCCCCTCCTTTAGCACCTCATCCATAAAGGTGGTAAGCACTTTAGAGTGAGCATTAACCTCCTCAGACTCCTTAAAACCAATAAGTTCACCATCTTTTGCCAGTGCCACCGAGCATGTGGGCGTGGCCGTCTCCAACATGAGTATTGTTGCCATGGCACAAAGATAACACTCTTTCCATGATCTCCTACTCTTGCCAAGGCTTCAAGGAGAGCGGGTTTCCCATGTAAAACTCCAAAATAACGGATTTGAAAATAAAGTCATACTTGGCTTGAAGCACTTCGGAATGAGCCTGATCCCGATCCTTCTTCGTGGTATTGTACTCCAGCGCATTAATCAATCCGGCATTCAATTTTTCCTGTGCATAGAGAAAGGCCTCCTGGTTAGCCACAAGTTTTCGCTCCCCACTCTGGTAGCTCTTCAACGAAGCCAAGGCATCAGAATAGGCCTGCTGAATAGTCTTTCGAAGACGCTGTTTGGTAACTTCCAGATCCAACCGGGCATTCTCCACCCCAATCCGGGCATTGGCAATGGCGGTTCGTGCCCGATAACCATTGAATATGGGAATGTTAATGGAGGCGGTAAGGGTCTGGTTGCTATTATTCTTCAATTGGTCACCCCAGGGTTTTCTCCCATAGGTAACCTCTGCGGTATAGTCGAAGACCGGTACGCCGTTGGCCGTGGCTCCCACTGGCACTGAACCGAGATGGGGCGCAGAAATACCAATAACCTCCTGAGCTGCACCGGAATAGCCCGTCCCCCAACTACCGCTCAGAGAGAGCGAAGGAGTCATGCTTCCCTTGGCAATGCCCAATGTCTTAAGACTACTCTCCATGGCCAACTCCTCACGCTTAATATCGGCACGGGTCTGAAGAGCGGCCAAATAGATCTGCTCCGGCGTAAAAGTCACAGGAAGCTCTTCCTTCAACCGAAGTGATGGAAAACGAATGGTAAAATCGTTGGCATCGGGAAAATCCAACAGCTGAGCCAGGGTTAACAGGGCAAGATCCAACGCATTTCTTGTATTGGTGAGTTGCAGCGCCTCATTGGCCGCCTGTGCTTCCATGGAAAGCAAATCACCACGAGCCAACACCCCCGCTTCCACCAACTTGGCAGTTTGTGCAACCTGCTGGGCCGTAACAGCCTCCTGTGCTTCATAGATGGCCAGCATCTCCCGATAATAGAGTACCTCCAAGTAAGCCGTGGCGATATTCAGGGAGATGTCGTCCATAAATTGATCCGTGTCATACCGGCTTCGTAACAACTCAATCTGATTTCGCTTTATCGTGTTAATCTTTTGAAAACCGGCAAAAAGGATCACATTGGACGAAGCATAAAAATTATTCGATTGTACCCGATCCGTGGCAAAATTATTGGTATAAAGGTCTACCGTTTGGCCCCAGTTATAGCCATGACTCCCCCCCAAGTCCAGAGAGGGGATAAGATCCATCTTACTCTGAAAAAGTGCTACCTCCCTACTCTCCATAGTTAACAGGCGCTGTTTAACCTGAATATTATGTTCCAAGGCATAATCAATACACTCCTCCAAGCTCCACTCCTTCTGGGCAGAAATTTCTGAGAGAGAGAGGAAGAGGCTAAGCGCTAGTAAGATAAGGGTCTTTAAAATATTCATAACTAATGTATTATAGTTGGAAAAAGAAATATCTTTTGTACTTTTGAAGTATCAAAAAGAGAGACCATGAAAAAATTTTCGTTTTTTTTCGTCATGTTCATCATTGTTATAGATGCGTTGGGAGGACAAATGGTTACACCCAGTGATACAATTCATGTCATTCATTATGATATTCATCTTACGAATATTGCATTCGACAGCGAAGAAATTACGGCCCATACCACGTTAACCCTCACCACACTGGTGGATGATCTTCCCTCAATTTCCCTGGAATTATTAGCTTTTACGGTAGATTCTGTAGCCCTTGACGGGGAGACGGTCAATAACTTCACCCATCAGGAGGGAGTGCTATCCATTCCTTTGGCCACCCCCAGTGTTTCGGGAGCAGAGTACCTTGTAACGGTATGGTATCACGGCACCCCTTTTCATGAAGGCTGGGGCGGGTTCCATTGGTATGGCACGGACTATGCCTTTAACCTGGGCGTAGGATTCCAGTCGAAACCCCATAACTTGGGGAAATCATGGTTTCCCTGTGTAGATAACTTTACCGACCGGGCGTTGTACGACATCCGAGCAACCGTAGGGGAAGGGCTTGCCGCAGTGAGTGGCGGGTCACTGATAGGCAAACAGCCACAAGAAGATGGAGAGGTGATCTGGCATTGGCAGATCCAACATCCCATCCCCACCTACCTAATGAGCATTGCCGTAGGCCCCTACATACTTTATGCAGATACCGTGCAGGGAGTGGAACGGCCTATTCCCGTAGAGATCTGGACACGACCACAGGACACGGCCAAGGTGGCCGCCTCCTTTGTGCACCTTCAAGATGTGATGAACCTGTTTGAGGAGCAGTTTGGTCCCTATGTATGGCATAAAATCGGATATAGCGGCACCTCCATTGGAGCCATGGAGCATGCGGGAAATATTGCCTACCCCAACTTTGCCATCAATGGGACGTTAAATTATGAGTCGTTGTGGGTTCATGAGCTCTCCCACATGTGGTTTGGGGATCTGGCCACCTGCCACGAGGCCCAAGAGATGTGGCTGAACGAAGGGTGGGCCAAATACTGCGAAAACTACTACACAGAAGCGATCTACGACCGGGAGACCTACCTATCCCAGATGAATGCCATGAACGCCAACGTGCTGGAAAAAATTCACACCTACACAGGAGATGGGGGCTATTATGCCCTCAACGAGGTTCCACTGGACATCACCTACGGGATGACCTCCTACGACAAGGGAGCCCTCATTATCCATACCCTGCGCGGGTATATGGGCGATGAGGCCTTCTTTGAAGCGGCACGCCACTACCTTGACGTGTATCATTTCGACGACGCCTCTTCAGAAGAACTACGGGACGCCTTTGCCGAATCTTCAGGAATCGACTTAGAGGGATTCTTCAACTCCTGGGTCTTCCAACCCGGACGAGCCGCCTTTGTCCTGGAAAAGGTCGAGAACACGGAAAAAGGGAAGGTCGAGGTCACCATTCGACAAAAGAGGAAAGGGCGCACCTTCTTCGGCAACGATAACCGTTTTGAGATCGCCTTTTACGACGCACAGATGAACCGGGAAGTTCGGCTCTTCTCCTTCGATGGAGAGGTGGCCACCCGAACCTTTGAGGATATTCCCTTGGAGCCGGTGATGGTCGTCATCGACCCCGACGCAAAGATGATGGATGCAGTGACCGACAAAAAACAGATCTTTACCGAACCGGGATTGGCCTCTTTCTCCGATGAATACCTCAAGGTAAATGTCACAGCCATGGAGGCCGATAGCATAATGATCTGGGGCACACACTATTGGGTTCCACCTGACACCCTGAATCCTGCCGTCCCCGGGCTAACTTTTAGCGACTATCACTACTGGCATGTGGATGGCATCTTTCCTGAAGAGGTGGAGGGTCAGTTGTTTTTCGCATACAATAAGATGGGTTATTTAGACAACAACCTTATTACCAACCAAGAGGACTCCTTAGTATTGCTATACCGTCGGGATGCGTCGCATGGGTGGGAGGCCATCGATTTTACCCAAGTAGGGTCGTGGAGAACGGGAAACCTGGTTACGGAGGAGATCCGGAAAGGAGATTATACCTTAGCCATCTGGGATGAAGCCTACGTGGGAATCCGGGAAGCCTCAGAAGAGCGCACCCCCCTACAAATACATCCCAACCCCTCAAAAGATAAGTTTACCTTTACTTTAGCGGGTGAAGAGAGAGTGGTGTTGAAAGTATTCTCGCTGGACGGGCGTTGCCTCTTCCAATCCGAACCCGCTGCAATGCCGCTGGTGTGGAACAGCGGCTCAGTGCCCGCCGGAACCTACACGGCAAAAATAGAGCGGGAAGGACGCGTAATCGCCTCCGGAACGCTCATCAAGAAATAGGGATCACCCAAAAATGCTGAAAAAAATATAATAAACAGACCATGAATGAGCTGATTACGTATGCCCTGAGTGTTTTTATGGGATTTTTTGCCATTATGAATCCCATCGCCAACACCCCCGTTTTTCTGGGATTAGCCAGCGACCAATCCAAAGAGGAGAAAAAAAAGATGGCAAAAACAGCCACCATTACCGCCTTCATTATTGTAGTGGCCTTTATTGTGGCTGGAAAATATATTTTTCAGGTATTTGGCATTACCATACCCGCTTTTAAAATCACAGGGGGCATCTTAATCTTCTATGTGGGCTTTGAAATGCTCATCTCCAAGAAATCAAAAGTGCACAATCTCCACAATGAAGAGGCCTCCAACATGGCGATCTCCCCCCTGGCCATCCCCATACTGGCCGGACCCGGCACCATCGTAACAGCCATGAACTATGTCACAAAAGCAAGCTTTGCCCATATCGTAATTGTGATTGCCATTTTTGCCTTAATGATCTTCCTCACCTATTTGGCATTCTCTCTAAGTGACTTGATTGTGAAGAGGGTAGGCAATAATTTAATTACCGTTATTCAAAAACTAATGGGGTTAATCTTAGCAATTATCGGAACCGGCATGTTGATAGAGGGGATTAAAATCGCCTTCTCCATAGCCTAGAGGCTGTCTATAACGTCCGACTTCTTCGTGATGCTTCTCTTCCAAAGGGTCATTTACCTCAGTAAACGCCCCTATTTCACCCTTCGCAAGCCTCGAATTCGAACGTTCCATACAGCCTCTTCTCTTGTGGTATCCGAGAAACGCTTAACGCATATCGCGTGCGATCCTTTAGAATTCACCGATCTCTTCCATTTCCAGCTCCCGTTAACACCGCCGGGGAAGCATCATTTTCATCGGTTTATCTGTTGTAATCTTTGTCTTGGGTTAATGGCAACCTTCACAAAAAATTGACTTCCATCTTCGGTCTTCCGACTCCATAACCATTCCGTAGTGTGTCTTTTTACAGCCATGAGGAGTGCATCTTATCAACAATGGGAAGGGTTCATAGGTTTCCCATAAATGCATCTCTGCCGCCCTCCCTTCTCATAAGATTATCCTGTTCAAGGGAAGTATATCATACTAAAAAAGATCCCAAGGATCCCACACAGAGAAACACAAAAAGTGTAACTTTGTACATCCAGAAACCACATGACCATGATCTTAGACCTTATATTATACGGAGGATTTGCCGGAATTACGGTTCTTATCGGGGGAATTTTAGCCCATATTTTTGATCATCATATGGGAGAGGGCTTTCTCAAACGAGAAATTTCCCACACCCTGATGTCCTTTGGTGCCGGCATTATGCTGTCAGCCTTAGCCTTGGTACTTGTCCCTAAAAGCCTGGAAAAACTGGACGTACTCCCCCTCTCTCTCTCTTTTTTGGGGGGAGCAGTTTTATTCATGTACATCGACCACTATCTCGCTAAAAAAGGGGGACAAGTATCCACCCTCCTGGCCATGATGATGGATTTCATCCCTGAATCCATTGCACTTGGAGCCGTTTTTGCACTTGATCACCAAATGGCCATGCTGCTGGCTATTTTTATCGGATTACAAAACCTTCCCGAAGCCTTCAATGCCTTTAGGGACTTGGTTAAAAGCGGATTTACACCCCAAAAAACACTGCTTATTTTCCTTTTTCTCAGTTTTTTTGGCATTATTGGCGTGCTAACAGGCCATTTCTTACTGGAGAATAGCCCCACCCTCACAGCCTATTTGATGAGCTTTGCCAGTGGAGGTATTTTATATCTACTGGTTCAGGATATCGTACCCGAGAGCAAAATGGAAAAGAGCTACCTCACCTCCATGGGGGCTACCCTGGGATTTCTGGTGGGGATCATTGGAGAAAAAGTAATTTAAACGTTACCATTCCTATGGGATCAATCATCCTAAATTATCCCCCCATCCCGAAGGTATTCCGGTGATACAGACGGCTTATGGTCTTGCTATATGATGCGAGGTGTTACAATCTTTGTATTTCTGAATTTCCTGCCCCTTTGCCTTTATATTTTGATTTCGCTGAATTAAAGTTATAACGGATGGTCAGTTGAACTTCTCTATTATCTCTAGTTTGGAGCATGTGTAAATCCATTTGTCCATTGTAAACTAAAAAATCTCTTTTTTGTTGGTTGAAAAGATCAAGCCCTTTTAAGGCAACGCTTAATTTATCATCAAAAAAGGTTTTGGTTATGCCAAAATTAACAACAAACATATTTCTTCCACTATAAGCATTTGCGTTATTACCTTTTCCATTAAATCTTGTATCAAGAGTGAATATCAGTTTTTTAGGAAATCGGAATGAATTGTTCAGAGAGGCAAAAGGCATAGGCTTATTCAACTCAATAATTTTGTTGTTGTTTTCTAACTCAAACCACTGTTTTTGTACTCCAAGACTCAGTTGTGGCGACCAAAAACCAAACGTGGGCGAAGCACTTACAAAGACAGTAAACCGAGGAAGTTTGTCAAAGTTTTTTGTGGTCATAATGGATACGGAGGGATTATCTTGCATTTGCTCCATATATTCAAGAATGACATCTTTTTTATGTTTGTAGCTTACCATTAATTGGAAAAATTTCCAACTTCCCCCCAAAGTAAGATCGTGCGTAATAGAGGGACGTAAAAAAGGATTGCCTCTTTTTAATGTGAAACGATTGATATAGAAAGTATTATTACTTAATTGATGGTAGTAGGGACGGGTCGTTTTTGAGGTATAACTTAATTGTAAGCCTACGTTATCAATCTTTGTGGAGAACGAAAAAGAGGGAAACCATTGGCTAAAGTCTTTACTCTCCTCTTCCTTAAAGACTTCATTTACAAAGTAATCAGATTGAATATTCTCGTAACGCAATCCTGCTGTAAATTGACCGATAGCCACATTTTTTCGGTATTCAGCAAAGAGACTATTGCTCATTTGTTCAATACGTGTGGTAGATGATGGGGTAATTTGATTGGCCCAATAAGCATCGTCTCTTTGTGTATTGGTATATTCACTTCCAAGTGATAGTTTCCCCTCGAAAACAGGGTAAGTCAGGATCAATTTTGAAGCAACCATGCTATTGTCTAAATCATTTTGAGACTTTATGGTACGGTCTGCAAAATTTTGACTTTTTTCCAATACGGTGGTGGTAGAACCTGCTTTTTTAGCAAAATAAGTAGCGTCAAAATTGATCTCTAATTTCCCCAAACTTCCATTGTAATAGCCATTGATGATATGTCGGGGTAAAGTACGCTCTTGGGTTAATCCGTTTGTAGCCCATTGGTCGTAAAATATTCCATTTGCATACATCCTATTTTCCAAAGAACTCATTTCTTTGCTGGGTAATGTTTTGCCATAAGTGTAGGTTACCCCTGCGTAATGTTTAGATGAAATTTCATAATTTACCCCTGTTGTAACTCCTAAGTATTGATTCTGAGATGTAAATTTTGCTGTGTTTTTTTGTGTCCAAAGTGTATCTACATAAGTAAACTGCTCCAAATCATTCTCTTCTACACTGTTAATGTCTTTATAATAAAGCTTACCGAAAATATCTATACCTTTTTTACGGTAATTTAGATTCAGCGATTCAACCCAATCTGCATTTTCTTCGGATTGGTAATAGCTGGAACCTACATTAAAACTAAATCCGTCTCCCATTGGTTTTTTTGTGCAAATACGAATAACAGCTTTCACGGAGGCATCGTATCTGGCACCGGGATTGGTTACAATCTCTACGCTTTTAATGTTGTCTGAATTGAGGTTTTCCAATGCTGATGCATCCCGCATTTCACGATTATTGATATAGATTTTGGCTTTCCCCTTCCCGAAAACAGTATAATTGCCTGCTTTACCGGTTAGCATTGGCAAACGTTGTAGCACATTATTGGCATTGCCCGCCTTTGCTAATACCGAATTTTGTATGGTGGTAACAAAAGCATCATTTTTGACTTGCATTTTAGGCAATTGTGCTCTCACAACGACTTCGCCCAATTCATTGGCGGCTTCTTTCAGTATAACAGTTCCTATCTCTGCTTTAGCAGTAATCGTTTCACTTTCATATCCTATACAACTGATTTCGATATATCCTTGATTGATACTTCTTGTCGTTTTGATCATAAATTCGCCCGAATCATTTGTTACCGTACCCTCTACAAAAATAGAATCGGGTAATGTATAAAGTACTACATTGACAAAAGGTATCGCCTTTTCATTGGGGTCTTTTACTGTTCCTTCATAGGTTTGGGCAGTGGCTACTGCTATTGTGAGAAACATCATTAATGTTATTAGAACACTAGTTTTCATTCTTTTACGCGAACTAGAGTCCGTCTATAAAGTCCGACTCTCAAAACCCTGACGTTATGGACAGACAGATTAATAATTGTTATTTATTTTTATGAGGCAAATCTAGAACAGGTTCATAACAGTATGATTATACAAAAGTATAGGGTTTAAAGATTGCATAAAAAACTATACTTTTGTATAGGTAGTGCCTGTCCATAAACGTCAGGGGTTTTTGAGAAGAGGCTGTATAGAACGTTGCTCGGAGCCTCAACTTTATGGACAGACACCAGCTAGGCCACCATAACCTCAAAAAAGCCCCAAAAAAAATACCATAAACACCTGAACAACAGATAATTATAACAATTTTAACTTTTAAGCTATTTTCTCACAAACCGAGGGATAAGATACTAGCGAACCCTCAAATGCCAGCAGAACGCCTTAAATGGATTAGGAGGAAGGAAATTACCTCGATTTTCGAAAAACATAGGTCAAACTGGAGTATTCTCCACTTCGAATAGCAGAAAGGTTGGAAAAAAGACCCACAAAAATGGCTCGGACAAAACCCAAGGGCTTTCCCCGATATTTCTCGCTAAGCATACTCACATAAAAAGAGTCAAAGGGCATGGGGTGGATAGAGCGTGCCTCTAATCCCAACTGATCCACGCAAAGGGCATGCATATCGTCTTGGGAGAAATGAGAGAGATGACGGGGCACATCCCAAGCTGCCCAGAAAGAACCATAATGACGGGCATCATAGGAGTCGGGATTGGGAACCGCAATAACCACCCTACCCCCTGGTTTCAAGAGGCGAATAACCGTCTCCATTCTTTGGCGAAATGCCTCCACATGTTCCAACACGTGCCACATGGTTATCAAATCGAAAGAGGCATCGGGGAGATGGTCCAGCTGCGCCTCCGGGTAAACAGACAAACCGTAATGGGTACGTGCATAGGAGGCTGCATCCTGATCTGGCTCTATCCCGGCAACGGTCCATCCATGCTGTTGAAAAGCGTGCAGAAACTCTCCGGTGGCACAACCAATATCCAGCAGATCTCCATGCAGCTCCTCCCCTCTCAAGCGTGCAACCTTTTTTCGGATGGTTCGTTTTCGCACCCACTGGTAAATTTTTGCCACCATCCCCTTATGGGTATTGGAGTGGGCAATATAGGCATCCGACTTATAGTACGCGGCCAGTTGCTCCGACTGCGGACGAGGATTGGTAAACCGGAAGCCACATGCTTCACACCTATGGATAACAAAAACCTCCTTGGAGAGGAAATGATCCTCCACCTGAAGATAGGGCTTTATCGCCTCGGCGAAGCATAAAGGACAGTTATTCAATCTTTTCATCATATCGTTTCACGTGAAACCATTCAACTTATTTCCCCAGGTAAACCAAAAGCACGGAGATATCGGAGGGGGAAACCCCGCTTATGCGTGAAGCTTGACCAATGGTAGTAGGTCGCACGGCCATAAGTTTTTCCCGCGCCTCCGACGACAAGCTGTGTAGATGCTCGTAGTCAAAATCTGCACGGAGGGGAAGGTCTTCCATATTCGCCAGCTTATCGACCATATCCTGCTCCTTCTTGATGTAGCCCTCATACTT
This sequence comes from Bacteroidota bacterium, assembly GCA_002748065.1. Lineage (GTDB taxonomy): Bacteria > Bacteroidota > Bacteroidia > Bacteroidales > BM520 > BM520. The sequence goes on along the minus strand of PDRJ01000013.1, from coordinate 20,174 downwards.
TACAAGGATCTCCACCTCTTCGAGCACCTCCAGGTCATTATCTATGGCACGCTCCACAAAGCCACGCAGGGAGGCACTACCCTTCAAAAGATCCCCTATTCCCACCTGGGGGCGCAATAAGAGGGAGGCCATCCGCTGAGGCTCACGCAAGGGAGGGGTCTGCAACGAAAGAAGAACCGCATCCATCTCCTCCGGACGCACAGCGTGGGCACGGAGAAAGGCCATCAACTGATCCATCTTCTCCTGTTTAGCTTCAACCCTCCTCAAGCGATCTTCAGAAGCAAGGCCCAACGCATGGGCAAGAGGAGTAAGCCTCAAATCGGCATTATCCTGACGCAAGAGAATACGAAACTCTGCCCGGGAGGTGAACATTCGATAGGGCTCATCCACCCCTTTTGTGATCAAGTCATCGATAAGTACCCCGATATAGGCATCGGATCTTTTTAGGATAAAGGGAGCTTGTTGGTGATTCTTCAGGTGCGCATTTATTCCGGCCATCAGCCCCTGCCCTGCGGCCTCCTCATAGCCGGTGGTACCGTTAATCTGGCCCGCAAAATAGAGGTTTTCCACCAAGCGAGTCTCCAGGGTATACTTCAGCTGAATCGGGGGAAAATAGTCATATTCGATGGCATAGCCCGGACGAAAGATCCGCGCCTTTTCAAATCCCGGAACTTTTTGCAGGGCACGCAGCTGTATGGCCTCCGGAAGAGAACTGCTAAACCCATTCACATAGACCTCTACCGTATCCCATCCCTCGGGCTCCACAAAGAGCTGATGGGAGATCCGATCCGGGAAGCGGGTAAGTTTATCCTCAATGGAGGGGCAATAACGGGGTCCGGTTCCTTTGATCCGTCCCTGATACATGGGAGAGTCATCAAAGCCCCGTTCCAACACAGCATGAACCTCCTCATTGGTATGGGCAATAAAGCAGGAGCGTTGGGACGACAGAGGAGGGGTCTCGGTATAGGAGAAGCGTCCGGGGAGAGCATCCCCTTGCTGCTCGATTAATTTCTCATAGGCGATGGTACGGCCATCCACCCGTACAGGCGTACCGGTTTTCAAGCGTTCGGAGCGAAAACCAAGGGCATTCAGTTGCTCTGTAAGCCCCTGAGAAGCGGTGTCGCCCATACGCCCTCCGGCAAAGGATTGTGTTCCCACATGAATAATACCGTTCAGGAAAGTGCCATTGGTCAGAATCACACTTTTCGCGGCGAAGGAGCACCCCAAACGGGTCTTAACCCCCTTCACGACACCCTCCTCCACCACCAAAGCGGTAACCAGATCCTCCCGAAAAGAGAGCAGAGGAATCCCTTCCAGCAGCTCTCGCCACTTCATGCTAAAGCGCATACGATCCGACTGAGCGCGCGGGCTCCACATGGCCGGCCCTTTGGAGCGGTTCAACATGCGGAATTGGATCATGGTATGATCCGTCACAATGCCGGAAAGGCCTCCCAAGGCATCTATCTCCCGCACAATTTGACCCTTTGCCACTCCCCCCATTGCAGGGTTACAAGACATTGCTGCCACCGCATTTCGATTCATGGTCACCAAAAGGGTTTTACTCCCCATATTTGCCGCTGCGGCAGCAGCCTCACAACCCGCATGGCCACCCCCGACCACAATAACATCAAACATTTCGCTCATAACAACGTGTTCCACGTGAAACTACACACTTAACTCCCTATATAATAGCATATAATCATCTTCCTTCTTCGTCATAATACGCTTCTCCTCCACCGATTTATCATTATAGCCACACAGATGCAATGCACCATGAACCAACAGGCGCAACACCTCCTCTTCCACGGCAATACCCAACGCCTTTGCATTCTCTTTTACACGCTCATAAGAGATGAACACATCACCACTAACAGGCTCATTATCAGAATAATAAGAGAATGTGATGGTATCCGTCAAGGTATCATGTGCCAAATACTTCACATTAAGATCATATAAGTAACGATCGCTACAGAAGATAAAATTTACGGCACCTACCTCAAACCCTTCACGATGAAACACGGCAAAAAGCCACGCCCGAAGCAGACGAATTTTCCGCAACCGATAGCGGATATCCTCATTGAAGAAAAGAATCTTACCCATAGGGCGCAAAGTTACTAATTCCCCTGCACACGGTAAAAGTAATCATTTACCTTGGTGCGGAAAAAGGGATGCAACGCAGGAGGAATGGTCTTCAACATCTCCACCTCCTTCTCCCGATTTTTCTCGTACGCCTCTAAGGTTGTCGGGTTGCTGTACTTCTGCTCTTTAACCTCTTTGGACTTACGTTTCTCCTCCTTCTCCCGCTGCTGCTCTGCCCTCTCGCTCTGCAACAGACGATTTACAATATCCTTTTGGCGGTTTAGGGTAGCCTGGGTGATGCGTTTATTTACCATATCTGTCTCATTCTGCTCCATCTCCTGGATCATACGCCGCATATTTCCGGAGACCTTTCCCTGCTCCTCCATCATTTGGTCGGCCATCTGTTGCAACTGTTGACGGATGGCCATCTGCTGAGCAGCGGCCCGGGCAAGCTTTTCACTCATTCCTTGCGATCCCCCACCCTGCTGCCCGGACTTCATCCCCTGCTGCAACTCCTCAAGCTGCTTGTTGAGCTGCTCCTGAAGCTGCCGCATGGTGGAAACATCCATCGATCCCTCCTTGCCACCCCCCGATGAGGGACAAGAAGAGCTGGACTCTCCACCCCCGGACATGGACTGCATCTGCTGCTGCATCTGATCCATGGCCTCCGACAAAAGCAACGCCAGGTCATTCATGGCCGTCATGCCATACTGCTGATCCTTTAATGCCAAAGAGATGCGATACTCGGTAAGAAAGGTTATGGAGGTAGCCATATAACCATTCAATTCATTGATCTTATCCATGATAAAGGGGCGAATGGCCAACTGTCGTTTTCCCAGGGCCTGAAGGCTATCCTTCACCACCTCCAAGCTGGCACGAATGCTATTCTGATCGCGGATAAGTTCAACATAGGCAGGATCACTACGCTTCATTACCGCCAAAGCTGCCATAAGATCCTCCTGCATAAAGGAGAGTTGCACGAGGTTATCCAGCGTCTGGCGAAGGGAGCGAGCATCTTCAGCCATCTGCTGCATCTGTGCTCCGGCCATCATCCCCTTCATCTTCTCCGACATCTGCTGCATGGTATCTGCTGCACGCTGCTGCGACTCCGAAGAAGCCTTCTGCTTTCCTTGCTGCATCTGTTGCAACCCCTGCTGCTGATCCTGCTTCACCTGCTCCTCATCCGAAGAGGGATCCTCCAAGGGATAGGGCTGACGCAAAGCATCATTCTTCTCCTTCAAGGCATCAAAATCGCGAGAAAGCTCCTCAAAACGCTCGTTGAGCTCCTCCTGCTTCTTCAGGGCATCCTGCAGGGAGTCCCCCTGGGCGCGCTCCGTTTCCTGAGCATTTTGACGCTGCTCTTCAGCCAACTGCTCCAACTTATCCGTATAGTCGGAGAGATCCTTCTCCACCTCCAACTTCTTAAACATCTCCAGTGTCCGATCCAACTCCTCTTCCAGCTCCTCATTACTAAGCTGCATCTCGTCTAACATCTCACTCATACGCTCTTTATCCATCTCCTCCATCAGCTCCTGCACCTCCTCAAAGAGCGACTTCAACTCGTCAGACATCAGCTCTTCAAAAAGCGCCTGTACCTCCTGCTGCTTCTCCAACAGTGCCGGATCAAAATCCTTGTACTCCAACTCTTGCTCACTCATTGCCTGCTGTTGTTCCATCAAGGTTTTCATCTCCTCCTGAAGATCCTGCTGGCGTTCCATCAAGGCACTTATCTTTTGTTGCTCTTCCCAAGTCACCTCCGCATTCTCCAACATACTCTTAGAGAGCTCTTCCAACTCCTTACGAATGGAACGGGTCTCCATAAGTGCCTCATTCATATCCTCCAACAGTGCATCTTCCGAAGCCTCGGCCATCTCCTCTACCTCCTCCATGGAAGGAAGTTCGTAAAGGTAACGAGCCGACTGCACACATTTGTAGCCATGGATAGGGTCGTTATCACACACCTCAAAGTAGTAAGACAAGCGGTCGCCCGGCAACATGACAAGCTGTTCAGGGTTAAAGGAGTGGAAAAAAGACTGACTTGACTGTCCGGGAAGGATCGAGACCTCTTCCGACCAGGTAACCCCGGTGGTGTCTCCTCCCGTCAGATGTTGATAATGAAAACGCAACGAGGAGAAGCCATAATCATCTCGGATAAAGCCATCAAAAAAGAGATGACGGGTAAGCAGGGAGTCACTCCGCTCAGAGAGGGTCAAGGTGGGATAGGCATCGGGAATGGAGGCGATAAAGAAATCCAGCGTATCGGGATTAACCATAAAATCATTGTAGGAGACCACTGCCAACGAACGACTTTTACGGATCGTCTCAGACCATACGGCCACATTCTGGTCCACCGTCTCCAACAGGTTAACAGTATCGGCACTAATAATCTTCAGACCTCGACAATCACGGGTATAGAACTTCACGGTAAGCTTGGTTCCTTCGGGCACTTCCAGGTCCGAAAGGCTGGACCAACGTCGATCCTCCAGTCCCGTATAAGCGGGGAAGTCGGCCGACACCTCAAAATCAAGCAACACCGGATTGGGGTAGACCCGAATGGTATAAAGCGGGGAGAGGACCTCCCCGGCAGAGAGACGAAACGTCTGATCGCCCGCCATATTCCGAAATTGATACATGTAACGACCCTCCGAAAGCTCGGTGAGACGGTATTTCACCTTGCCAAGCAGCACATAGACCGCCTCAGGCAGCAACGCCCCCTCCACCTGAACCTTCAGGGTGAAATCGCTATGTTGGACGGCTTCCAGGGAGTCGTTCAACACCAGGAAATGAAATGGGAGCGGACGAGAAAACTCCTCCTCGTAATGGATAATTCGTTTTGCAGGCTGGGTTACAAAAGAGGGCCATAACAAAAAGACCAATAGAAAAAGTGCAACAGCCGGCACCACATAACGCAGATAACGTAGGTTCTTGCGAAGATCCACCGCCAGGTGAAAAGGGACAGGACGTAATGCCTCTGTCTTCTGCACAATCGAAGCGGCCAACAGATCAGAATCCTCCCCTCCCCTATCCATCAAGGCCTGCAACTCCAAAGTATTGAGCAAACGGTCATCCACCTCCGGGAAGTGACGGCCAATAAGCACAGCTGCCTGTCGCAAAGAGAGACTTTTTCCCAAGCGAAAAACCTTCAACAAGGGAACAACGACAAAAAAGAGGAGCACCCCTACGATCATCACTAAAGCACCCCAGAAAAGCAACATACGCGCCATGCGCCCCATCCAAAGGCGATCCTCCAGCAGCAACAAAAGCAATGACGCGACGATGGCAATAAAAACCGTGTAAAACAGACCACGTATTACACGATTGAAATAGTAACGCCGTATAAAACGAAGTAACTTCTGTTCTATAATATCGAACCCATTCATAGGCAAATCGCACGTAAACCTTCATAAGGCCTTCACACAAAAAACGCTCCAACCGAAAGAAGAGCCCCTATGCAAAAAACCTGTTGCGGCGACAAAGGTAACGAGTCTTTGCAAGAAAACTACTAACCCCAGGTAATGGCAAATGGGAGAAAATCGAGAAACATTCACAAAACCCTAATAATCAAAAATTTAAATAAAAAATGAGTGGTTTAAAAATATTTCATAATGAGAGGATCTCCGCATTTAAACACCACACAGAAAAAAAGAGGACAAAAAAAAAGCAGATGTATAAGAAGAGTAGTACATTTGCGGAGGATAACAGATCAACATAAAATTAGATCTCACATGAAAAAGGAGCTTAAAATACGCGATTTAACGCTGCGCGACGGCCAACAGAGTTTGTTTGCCACACGCATGAGACAGGCACAGGTTGACAGGGTATTACCATACTACAAGGATGCCGGATTCTATGCCATGGAAGTCTGGGGAGGAGCCGTACCGGACTCGGTAATGCGTTACCTGAAGGAGAGCCCTTGGGATCGTTTGGAATCCATCAAGAAAGGGATTGGAGGAACCAGTAAACTCACGGCACTCTCAAGGGGACGAAACCTCTTTGGATATAACCCCTACCCGGAGAAGGTCATCGAAGGGTTCAACCGCAATGCCATTGAATCAGGGATCGACATTATGCGCATCTTCGATGCCCTTAATGACGTGGAGAACATGAAGTCCACCATTCGTATCGTCCATGATAACAAAGGAATTGCAGACTGTGCGGTGTGCTATACGGTGGATCCCAAATACACCCGAAAGCAAAAAATCAAAGCACTACTTAAAGGGAAAAAACTACCCACAAGTATCTTCACGGAAGACTACTTCCTGCAAAAGGCAAAGGAGCTGGAAAAACTGGGTGCGGATATGATCACCATAAAGGATATGGCTGGATTAATTCCTCCCTCAATGACCGGAAAATTGATCAAACGATTGAAAAAAGAGCTCTCCATTCCCATTGATTTTCATACACACTGTACGCCGGGCTACGGCCTTGCCAGTGCTCTTATGGCCATTATCAACGGTGTAGATATTTTGGATACGGCTCTTCTTAACTTCTCCGGAGGCCCTGCAGCTCCTAGCTTTGAGATCATTCAACTATTTTGCCACAAATTGGGGATCAGCACGGGCATCGATCTTGAAAAGGCTCGTGACATCAACAACGAGCTCAAAACAATTCGGGAAGAGTTGGCAGATGTGGATAGCTACAAACTGTTCCCTATTGCCTTCGATATTACCAATCCGGTACTACCCAACGATATCGATCAGCTATTCGACAAAGCCATTGCCTTGGCTAAAGCAGATAACGAATCTGAGTTATTGGCCACTACCCGAAAGATTGAGGATCACTTCAACCTGCCAAAACCCAACGAAAATGTGAAGAATGCAGAGATCCCCGGAGGAATGTACACCAACATGTTAGCACAGCTAAAAGCCGTAAAACAGGATCATTTGCTGAACAAGGTGCTGGAGTATGTCCCCTTGGTACGTCTTGATGCGGGATGTCCTCCCTTGGTGACTCCCACCAGTCAGATTGTGGGTGCCCAAGCGGTAAACTATGTGGTAGATCTCAACAACAAGGAGAAGCCCTATACCAACACATCGGTGCAATTTGTCAATCTGGTGATGGGTAAATATGGGAAAACGCCCATCCCCGTTGACCCCCACTTTAGGGAGAAGATCACCGGTGACCCGGAAGAGAAAGCCTATAATGACAGCGACTATAAGAGTCCCGACAATCCGGTACTACGGGAGCATGGATTCGAGCTGTTGGCAAAGAATGAGAAGGAAGAACTCCTTCTGGCACTCTTCCCCGCTGTGGCAAAACCCTTCCTTATGGAACGTATTGAAGAGCGCTATGCCGAACAGAAGCGGAAAGAAGAGGAGGAATACCAGAAAGCCCGAGAGGAGTACCAAAATATGTCTCCGGAGGCCAAAACCGAACGCCTGATGAAAGGGCTCTACAACTATTCGTGGATGTCTCGATAAGCCCATCGGTTAACCCCTAAAAAAGCCGCCTGATGACAGAAATCATCAGGCGGCTTTTTTATTACCTCAACACGGGATCACAAGGTTAAAAGAGATACTTGTTTATCGAGCCTGTTCGTATGTTGAAGCAACGGTGCACCTACAAAAAGTCGAGCCTTTCCCCGTGGATACCACATGGTGCATCTACGGAAAAAGGCCCGATCCCATTGACGTTTTACGAAACTACTCCACGATGGTCAATTCGTCGATAATGTTGGTAGCTCCCGCAAACTTATCAATGATAAAGAGCACATAGCGGGCATCCACACAGATGGTACGCTGCAATTCGGGCTCAAAAGCAATATCACCACTCATCGCTTCCCAGTTACCATCAAAAGCCAATCCGATCAGCTCGCCCTTACCATTAATCACAGGACTTCCGGAATTTCCTCCGGTAATGTCATTGGTGGTCAAAAAACAGGTATAGAGCACTCCATCCTTTCCATAGCGGCCATAATCTTTCTTCTCCCAAAGCTCTTTCAGCTTAGGATGAACCACAAACTCCCAGTTGTTGGGATCTTCTTTCTCCATCACCCCATCCAAGGTGGTAAGGTAGTGGTAGTGTACAGCATCTGCTCCCTGGTAATCCTGAACAGAACCATAGGTCAGTCGCATGGTAAAGTTTGCATCGGGATAGAATTTCTTATCCTTTTTCATGACGCGGAGCCCGGCAACAAAGAGTCTGTTTCCCTTGCTCTCCATATCATATACCGCATCTAAGGCCTTATTGCGGGCGACATAGTCATCCACATAGGCGTTGGCAAACACATAAGCAGGGTCTTTAAGAATCTTCTTTGCTTTGGGCCTATCCAGGAAAGCGTTAAGTTTCTCTTCGCTGGCAAAGATGGACTTTGCAAATAACTTGTGGGCATAGGCTTCAAAATTGCCTTTGTACTTGCTATGGATACGTACCAGTTCGGCATTCTGCATCTCCGCAGGGAACTCATCCCAGATCATCTGCAACATGGCCACCACCATATTCCTGTCCGTAGGCATATTATAGTCTTTGTAGTAATCTTTGGCTCCCTCACGAAGGTCGGCAATAAGTGCTTCAATCTCCTCTTTGGAAGCCTCTTTACGGCCAAGGAGGTCGGCCAATCGACCAAAACGTCGGCTAAAGGAGTAGATCTCAGGACCACGGTAGAATCCCTCAAAGAAGAAGGTGTTCCACAAATTCTGTGCAGAAGATTGGGCATACGCCTTCTCCAGCAGCGGAAGGGCCTCTCCATATTTTTGATCCATGGCCGGGTTCGCTTTCAGCCAAGTGCGAAATTCGTTCTCCAAAGCCAATTTAGTATCATACACATGGAGACGTTTTAATCCTTTGGTTTGACCAATGAAGTATTTCCAATAGTTTGCCGTACGTGCGTACTTGGAGGCATATTGGATTCGCACAGCATCGGAGGCATCCATATCTTGCCGCATAATATCAAGTTTCTTCCGGCGAATCTTAACGATAGCGGGATTTTTAACCTCTATGGCATCTTCCACCCCGTAGGAGGTTAAAAAGCGGTCTGTGCTTCCGGGATAGCCCATAATCATGGCAAAATCATCCTTCTGCACCCCTTTAATGCTCACGGGCAGGTGATGACGGGGACGCATGGGCACATTCTCCTCGGAATAGGCTGCCGGCTTATTATCTTTTCCTGCATAAACACGGAAGATGGAGAAATCACCCGTGTGGCGCGGCCACATCCAATTGTCGGTATCGGCACCATACTTCCCAATGCTGCTGGGAGGAGTTCCCACCAGACGAACATCAGTATAAACCTCATATACAAAGAGGTAATACTCATTTCCATGGAAGAACCCTTTCACCTCCGCATGGTAATGGGTATCACCCACAGCCTCTTCCTTGATCTCCTTGGCGGCAGCTTGAATCGCCTCGGAACGCTCCTCCTCAGACATCTCGTCATTCACCGCTGCCAATACGCGCTCGGTGACATCCTCAATACGCACCAAAAAAGAGGCCTTGATTCCCTCATTGGGAAGCTCCTCTTTCAAGCTACGAGCCCAAAAACCATCCGTCAGATAGTCATGTTCTACGGTACTGTGCGACTGGATATAACCATAACCACAGTGGTGGTTGGTAAAGATCAAGCCCTTGTCGGAAACAATCTCTCCGGTACAGCCACCACCAAAAATGATAATGGCATCCTTCAAACTGGAGTGGTTAATGCTGTAAATCTCCTCAGGGGTTAGCTGAAGCCCCATCTCCTGCATATCCACATAGTTGAGGCGCTCCAGGAAAAGGGGTAACCACATTCCCTCGTCAGCCTTTGCCAACGGACTAAAGATCAGGAAAAATCCTGTAATTAAAGTAAGTAATCTTCTCATCTTTTTAAACTTTATTCGATTTATAAAAAATTTCTATGCGAACCATAAGGTCACAGCCATGCGCCCCGGACCTTCCATCCATTGAGCCCATGACAAACCAAATGTAGTAGAAACGCTACACGTACTTCTCTCCTTTTTCTTTTTTAACCTCCTCCACAATGGTACGCAGTTTCTGCTCATCCTCCTTTCTACACAACAGTAGAACACCGTCTTCTTCCACCACAATTACATCCTTCAATCCCTGAACAACCACCAGCTTATCATGGGGGACATTAATCACCGAACCCTCCGTATCGTAGGTCAACACATTGCTCCCCACAATCGCATTTTTATGGGCATCTTTGGGAAGATTCTCGTAAAGAGACCCCCAAGTCCCCAGGTCACTCCAACCAAAATCAGCCATATGAACATACACATTGGAGGCTTTCTCCATCACCCCATAATCGATGGAGATCGACTTACAAGTGGGAAAGGCTTTATCGATAAAATCCTGCTCTCCGGAGGTATAATAAAAATCCTGCCCCATGGCAAGAACCTGGGAGATCTCAGGCTGGTAGGCCTCAAAAGCAGCATTAATGGACTTCAACGACCAAATAAAAATCCCCGAATTCCACAGAAAATCACCAGACTGAAGAAACGTCTCTGCCAGGGCCTTCTCCGGCTTCTCCGTAAAGGTCTTTACCTTATGAATTTGATGATTATTCTGCCACACATTAGCTCCATCAAACTGAATATACCCATAGCCGGTATCGGGGCGAGAGGGTTTAATTCCCAAGGTAAGAAGCCAATCATTCTTTTCTGCCGCATTGAGTGCATCAGTAATAACCTCTTCAAAAATATCCTCTTTAAGAATAATATGATCGGAAGGAGCAACCACCATACAGGCATTGGCATTCCTAACTTTAATCTTATGCATGGCATAAGCAATACAGGGAGCCGTATTTCTACGCATGGGCTCGCACAAGATCTGCTCCGAAGAGATCATGGGCAACTGCTCTGCCACCATCTCTCTGTACAACTTACTGGTCACCACAAAAATATTCTCTTGCGGAATGATCCGTGCAAGACGATGAAAAGTCTGTTGGATAAGTGTCTGACCGGTATTCAGAATATCTATAAACTGTTTGGGGCGTGATGATAAACTCTTAGGCCAAAACCGCGTTCCAGCTCCTCCTGCCATAATCACACCATAGTAATTTTTTGTCATAAAGGGTTGTCTTTTGACAGGTACAAGATGTACCCTGTGGAATATGTTCTACAAAAATAACGGATTTCTTTGAAAAGAGAAAGAACCTTTTCAAGAATCAAAGGGCTTGACACAGCCATCGGTTTGAGCAAAAACAGAGGGTTGATCCGAAGGAACGACACTCCAGCTACCACACCCACATCCTTTTTTCTTCCAAAAACCTCTTCGAGACGAACCACAGGAAAGCAAACATAACGATAATGCCATCACCAACCCAAAAAGCAGAAAACGTCCTCTATTTCGTTGAAATTTTATAACCATATCTAAATAATTCCATCACAAAGGTACTGTTTTATTATTTTACGTTACCTTAGCAGAAATATTATTTTCATGCGATTATTAGTTCCATTGGGAGAATATCTGGTATTCGTGAGCCGCGTTTTTCGTAAGCCTCCACGACGAAAAATCTTCGGAAAAAACCTACTTGTCGAACTCCAAAGCCTGGGGATCAATTCCATAGGTATCGTGGTGATCATCTCTCTTTTCACGGGTGCCGTCGTTGCACTTCAGGTTGCTTATAATACTGATAACCCACTTATTCCCAAATACCTTGTAGGTTATAGCACACGCCAGTCGATGATTCTGGAGTTTTCTCCAACCATTATTGCCCTTATTCTCGCCGGTAAAGTAGGCTCCAATATTGCCTCCCAGATTGGCACCATGAGAGTAACGGAACAAATTGACGCTTTAGAGGTAATGGGCGTCAACACGGCCAACTACCTGGTATTACCCAAGGTCATTGCTTCCGTACTGGTTAATCCTATCCTGGTAATCTTCAGTATTTTTGTAGGAATCTTTGGGGGATGGCTCGCCATGACCACAACCCACAAAGTCAGCTCCCACGACTTTCTTACCGGTATCTATCTTGACTATTATAATTTCGATATTATTTATGCACTCATTAAAACCGTCGTTTTTGCCTTTTTGATTACCACAATTTCAGGATTTTACGGCTACTATACCGAAGGAGGAGCCCTGGAGGTTGGAAAATCATCCACCAAAGCAGTGGTCACCGCCAGCACAATGATCATCATTGCCAATCTAATTATCACACAAATCCTGCTCATATGATCCAAGCGCATAATATCTATAAGCAATTCCGTGATAAAACCGTGCTCAGTGACGTTTGCGTTGAATTTAAAGCAGGAAAAACCAACCTTATCATCGGAAAAAGCGGCTCAGGAAAAACGGTATTAATGAAAATACTCGTGGGGCTCCATATCCCCGATTCGGGAAATATTCTCTTCGATAACAGGGACTTCACTTCCATGAAACCCAAGGAAAAGAAGGACCTTCGAAAAGAGATCGGCATGCTCTTTCAGGGAGGAGCACTCTTCGACAGCATGAGCGTGGAAGAGAATGTGATGTTTCCCCTGGCAATGTATACTGATATGAACTACAAACAGCAACTTGAACGGGTAAATTTCTGCCTGCACAGAGTGAACCTGGAGAAATCTAATCAACTGATGCCCTCAGAGTTGAGTGGAGGAATGATCAAGCGAGTTGCCATTGCCAGAGCCATCGCCACCAACCCCAAATACCTCTTCTGTGATGAACCGAACTCCGGCCTCGACCCCCAAACGGCGAATGTCATCGACCATCTCATTAAAGAAATTACACACGAAAATAATATTACCACGGTCATCAATACGCATGACATGAATTCCGTACTCGAGATGGGCGAACATATCGTCTTTATTCACGAAGGCAAAGTTAAGTGGACGGGAGATAACAAAACTATTCTCAACGACAAAACACCGGAATTAAATGAATTTATCTTCTCCACAGAACTGACCAAAAGGGTGAAAAGAGAAAACGGATAATATATTTTTATGAACTGGCTTGACATTGTTATCCTCATCCCCCTCCTCCTCTTCGCCTTTCGGGGACTGAAGAACGGGATTATTATGGAGATCTTCACCCTGATTGCCCTGATACTGGGTATTTGGGGTGCCCTGGAGTTCTCCTTCATCACTGAAGCCTACCTCATTGAGCAGTTCCAATGGAATAATAAATACCTTGGCATTATCGCTTTAATCATCACATTTACCTTAGTGGCAGTGGGGGTTTACCTTGTGGGAAAGATAATTCAGAAACTCTCTCATGCAGTGGCTCTAGGAGCCTTAGATAAACTATTAGGCTTTCTATTTGGTGTGATGAAGGGGCTCCTCATATTGGCTCTCATCGCCCATATCTACCACCGTTTTGACCCAGAATCACACCTTATCGATGAGGAGGTAAAAGAGGCCAGTTTTTGCTATCCTATCCTTTCTGAGATCAGTAAAGAGATGGCTCGTGTAATGGATGAACAAACACTTCCGGACATTCATAAAGAGAAAGAGAAGTTGGATAACATGGTCAAAGAGACCTTCGATATTTAGTCTCTGTCCACAAAATCAGCGTTTTAAGAAGAGGCTGCATAGAAGGTTCGAAATCGAAGCTTGCGAAGGCTGAAAGAGGGGAGCTTACTGGCAGAAATGACCATTGGGAGGACAAGCATCACAAAGAAGTCAGACTTTATGGAGAGCTACCATTTAGGGCATCAACTTAATATCCTTCACATTCAACTGCAAGGTTACATTGCCGTTCCATTCATTTTGTTCCACGTGGTATACCAGGCTAAAGAGTTGGCCTTCAGCAATTTTTGAGAAGTGTTCACCCTGTTGAAAAGCAATGGCAGGAATAGGGTAGGAGGACTCATCAGGGTGCACCACATTCAGTTTAAGATGGTTTTTAAAGGGATTCTCATTCTTTCCCACCAGACGAACCAGGCCGGAGTCAATCAAACCATTGGTACGAAAAACAGGAGCCATATTCCCCGGTCCAAAGGGGGCAAACTGCTTAAGGATTCGATAAAAGCGTGAATTTATGGTACTGAGGCGAATCTCCATATCCACCTCTATTTCAGGTACTAACATAAAATCAGCGATGGACTCCTCCACGATACGTTCAAACCGTTGGGTAAACGCTTCCAGATGCTCCTCCTTCATGGAGAGGCCCGCAGCATAGGTATGACCACCAAAGTGTTCCAACAGGTCAGAACAGGCATCAATGGCATCGTACACATCAAAGTTTTTTACGGAACGTGCCGACCCGGTAATCAAGCCGTTACTTTTGGTAAGCACCACGGTGGGACGATAGTAGGTATCCGTAAGCCTTGAAGCAACAATTCCCACAACCCCTTTATGCCAATCCGGATTATAGACCACCGTAGTTTTTTTACTGCTAAAACGGGGATCATTCTTAATCATCGACAGGGCATCGGTAGTCGCCTGATTATCCAAGTGCCGACGCTCTTTGTTGATGTTATTAATTTGGGAAGCCAGCGTCATGGCATCGGGATAGCTTTCGCTAATGAGGAGTTCCACTGAGTTTCGCCCCGACTCCAAACGGCCAGCAGCGTTGATACGTGGCCCTACCACAAACACCAAATCTGAAATGGTCAATTCCCGGCTAAAAATACAACCCTCTTCTTTCCTAAAACCGCGTTTACGGCTGATATTGGAAACCTGAAGAATCGCTTCAAGCCCCGGACGCGGATTGCTGTTGATTTTCTTCAACCCATAGTAAGCCAGGATACGATTCTCCCCGGTAATGGGAACAATATCAGCGGCAATACTCACCACCACAAGATCCAAGTAACGATGCAACAAGTCGAAAGGCATGTTATAGCGTTGGGAATAGGCTTGAATAAGCTTAAATCCCACCCCGCAACCGGAAAGATCCTTGTAAGGATAATTACAGTCTGATCGTTTGGCATCCAACACTGCTACCGCAGCAGGAAGGGTATCTCCCGGACGATGATGATCTCCTATGATAAAATCAATCCCATACTGACGGGCATAATCAATCTTCTCAATGGCTTTAATCCCACAATCCAGGGCGATGACAAGGCTATAATTATTTTTACAAGCATAATCAATCCCCTGATAGGAAACCCCATACCCTTCAGCATATCGGTCGGGAATATAAAAATCAATGTTGGCATCAAGCTCCTTAAAGAAGCTATAAACCAGCGCTACGGCGGTGGTTCCATCCACATCATAATCCCCATAAACAAGAATTTTCTCCTTGGATTCAAGAGCTCTATGAACACGCTCCACCGCCTCATCCATATCCTTCATAAGGAAAGGATCGTGAAGGTGTTCCAGCTGAGGACGAAAAAAGCGTTTTGCTCCGTCAAAATCAACAATTCCCCGTTGTACAAGAAGATTTGCTAACACAGGATCCACACCAAGCTCCTTCGAAAGCTTAGTAACCGCCTCATTATCACCATATTCTTTTAGTACCCAACGTTTTAGCATAACCTCTCTTAAGGATGTGTAAAGGTAAAAAAACTAACCGATTATTATACTATGACAAACACAATAAATATGTACTTATTTGTAAATGCTTTAGTACTAAGGAATAACAGGGCTAAAAAAAATAAAACATCCACAAGACAACCCATCTCCTCTCCAACGCCATCCCCATGAACACAGATTTCCACGGGAGTTGGCAAGGCCACTAAACAAGCGTTTTTACAGCAACTTCCCTGTGGGCTATTTTCTCCACCTCAGCCAAAATTTATTCCTCCTCTATTTTATGCCATCACAAGCCATTTGTACCCCACCCCCCCCTACTCAAAAGCCATCTCTCCTTTTTCTTTGGAAACAGGAAAACAATAATTGGAATTTCTTTCAATTTTCACTAAAATTGCAAGTTGTCAAGAAGTATTTAATATCATATTAAAAAGCCACCTGTGAAAGCCATTAAAACCGCACTCATCTCCGTATATCACAAGGATAATTTAACGTCAATTATACGCACTCTAGCACGCCAAAATGTGCAGATATACAGTACCGGAGGAACCTACGAGTTTATTACCCAAATGGGAATAGATGCTCTTACAGTGGAATCGGTCACAGGGTATCCTTCCATTTTAGGAGGAAGGGTGAAAACGCTTCACCCTAAGGTCTTCGGAGGTATTCTCTCTCGTCGTGATCACGACACAGATGCGGCAGAGATGAAAAACTATGAGATTCCCTATGTTGATTTGGTCATCACCGACCTCTATCCTTTTGAACAAACCACTCAAGAAACCGATTGTGAGGAAGAAATCATTGAAAAGATTGACATTGGGGGCATATCGCTTATCCGGGCTGCCGCTAAAAACTATCGGGATGTGATGATTGTGCCCTCCATGGAACACTATCAGGAGTTTGAAGATCTCTTAAACAAAAACGAGGGGGTATTTTCTCTCGAAGAACGAAAACGCTTTGCAGGCTATGCGTTCAACGTAAGTTCCCACTATGACATGGCCATCTATCAACACTTCAGCAAGAAAGAGGAGCAGAAGGCACTCAAAATAAGCGAACTCCATAGTACGGCACTGCGTTATGGGGAGAATCCCCACCAAAAGGGAAGCTTCCATGGCAAGCTCGAAGCCATCTTTTCTCAACTTCACGGCAAAGCACTCTCTTACAACAACCTGGTAGATATTGATGCTGCCATATCATTGATCTTAGAATTTGAAGACCCCACCTTTGCCATTCTTAAGCACACCAATGCCTGTGGTTGTGCCACCCGCCCGGAGCTGTTGTCGGCCTATCAAAACGCATTGGCAGGAGACCCTGTTTCAGCCTTTGGTGGCGTTTTTATCAGTAATCAACCTATTGATATACAAACAGCTGAAGAGATTAATAAGCTCTTCTTTGAGGTGATCCTGGCGCCCGGCTATGAAGAGTCCGCTTTGAAAATTCTTCAGTCCAAGAAGAACCGTATTATCCTGAAGAAAAAGAACTATGATTTCTCCTCACAACTTGTAAAAACGTCACTGAATGGCTACATTGTGCAAGATCGGGACGAAACCACAGAGACGAAAGATAACCTCACGGTAGTCACCCGCCGCAAGCCCAGCGATCGGGAAATTGTGGATCTTCTCTTCGCCAACAAACTGGTAAAACACACCAAAAGCAATGCCATTGTCCTTGCAAAAGAAGAGATGCTACTGGGCAGTGGCACCGGGCAAACTTCACGCATTGACGCATTAAAACAAGCCATCACCAAGGCTGGAGCCTTTAACCTTCCGTTGGAGGGGGCTGTGATGGCCTCGGATGCTTTTTTCCCCTTTCCGGACAACGTGGAAGAGGCATGGAAGGCAGGCATAAAGGCGGTCATACAACCCGGAGGATCCATCCGCGACCAGCAAAGCATTGATTTCTGCGATGCACATGATATGGCGATGGTCTTCACCGGTGTACGCCATTTTAAACATTAGAAATACAACAACATCATGGGAATATTCTCCTTTTTAACCAAAGAAATCGCCATCGACCTCGGAACGGCGAATACCATCATCATATACAACGATAAGGTAGTCGTTGACGAGCCCTCCATCGTAGCGCAGGAACGCTCGTCGGGCAAAATTCTTGCCGTGGGTAAACGTGCAATGATGATGCACGGAAAAACACATGAAAACATCAAAACCATTCGCCCACTACGCGACGGGGTAATCGCAGATTTCCAAGCAGCGGAACATATGATTCGAGAGATGATCAAGATGATCAATCCTCAAAAAACACTGTTCCCTCCCGCACTCAAAATGGTCATCTGTATCCCCTCGGGTATTACGGAGGTAGAGGAGCGTGCGGTGAAAGACTCGGCAGAACAAGCCGGTGCCCGTGAGGTAAAACTTATCCACGAACCCATGGCTGCCGCCATCGGAATTGGAATTGATGTGCTGGAACCCACCGGAAACATGATTATTGACATTGGAGGAGGAACCTCCGAGATCGCCGTCATTGCCCTTGGTGGAATCGTAAACAATAAATCCATACGCATTGCCGGGGATGACTTTAACCTGGACATCGAAGAGTATATGCGCAAGCAACATAATATCAACATTGGAGAGCGTACAGCCGAACGAATCAAAATTGAGGTGGGTGCGGCATTGGAAGAGATCGACAATCCTCCGGATGATTATGCCGTACACGGAAGGGATATGCTGACAGGGATCCCCAAGGAGGTCAAGGTCAACTACAAGGAGATTGCTCATGCCTTGGACAAGTCCATCTCCAAGGTAGAAACAGCGGTGCTAAATGCACTGGAGAAGACCCCTCCCGAATTGGCTGCCGACATCTATCGAACCGGTATCTATCTTGCGGGGGGCGGCTCCATGCTAAGGGGGCTTGACCTACGAATTCACAACAAAACCAAACTGCCTGTCCATGTGGCAGATGACCCACTGAGAGCCGTAGCACGAGGAACCGGCATTGCACTTAAGAATTTTGATAAGTTTACCTTCCTTATCAAATAAATGCCTCTCTATCCATGCGGAACCTTATCATCTTTATCATAAGGAATCATCTTGTGATACTCTTTGTACTCCTTATGGGAAGCAGTATCGGAATGTACCTATCATACAATAGCTACCAACACAGCAAGTTAATCCGCACGACGATGCATGTAACCGCCCGAATTATGGAGGCCACTGAAGGTATCACCCAATACCTTCACCTCACCGAGGCCAATAAACAATTGGCAGAGGAAAATGCCCGACTCAGGATGATGGCTCCCGTATCAACGGAAACAACCATTACGGATACCTGTTCACCATACCGCTATCTCCATGCCCGGGTGATTAGCAACTCCATCCATCGAAAGCACAACTATCTGTTACTCAATAAGGGGCGATCAGATGGGGTAAAACCCGACCAAGGAGTCATCTCCTCAGAGGGGGTAGTGGGCATCATCACAGAGGTGACACAGAATCACAGCAGTGCCATCTCGTTGGTCAACCTCAACAGCCAAATCAGTGCCCGGCTGAAAAACTCCCATGAGTTGGGGCGTGTCGTCTGGGATGGCAAGGATTACCGCTACACCATGCTCGTGGACATTCCCACGCACATCCTCGTCCACAAAGGGGATACAGTGGTAACCAGCGGATATTCTCACATCTTTGCCTCCGATATTCCCATTGGTACGGTGGATAGCATCAGCCTACAAAGCGGCGACCACTTCTACCATATACGGTTGGCTCTGACGGAGAACTTCAATGCATTATACAATGTGTATATCATTGATAACCTATTTGTCGATTCGTTATCATACCTCGAAGATCAATACAAAAGGAGGTATGATGAGTAAGCGGATTTTAACACATGTACTGCAATCTATCCTATTTATAGCGGCACAGGTATTGATATTTAACCATATCAACCTCGGCGGATACGTAAACCCCTACATCTACATTATTTTTATCCTCATGCTCCCTCTGGAGCTTCCCGGTTGGCTCGTATTGATCAACGGGTTTTTGCTGGGATTAACCATTGATATCTTCACCCATGTGCCGGGGCTACACGCATCAGCTACGGTATTTACGGCCTTTATCCGACCCTTTATTATCAACCGTATTACCACCAACAAGGAGATTGAACCGGGCATACGTCCCTCCTTGTTGAACATGGGACAGCGGTGGTTTCTCCTCTATGCCATCCTGATGATCACCAGCCACCATATCATCCTTTTTTTCCTCGAAGTACTCTCCTTTAAACAGTTCTTCAACACACTATCTCAAGCACTACTCAGCAGTTTGACCACCCTCGTCTTAGCCTATATCTCACAATACCTCTTCTACTCAAAACGATCCAAATAAAAAACCCCGTTACCGCAAGTAACAGGGTTTTGGTTTTCAACTTTTAGCCCTTTATTTGGTTTGTGCGCTTCATGGGCACGTTGTCCCATTGTGGCATTAACCATTATTAGACCAAAGGGAGTGGAGCTATTCCACCAACGTCATCTCGTCCACAAGGTGCTTCGCTCCCGCAAATTTATCAATGACAAAGAGGACGTAACGAATATCAACACTAATGGTACGCTGCAGTTCAGGTTCAAAGGCAATATCGCCGCTCATGGCTTCCCAGTTGCCGTCAAAGGCTACACCGATAAGTTCACCATCCCCGTTAATCACAGGACTTCCTGAGTTTCCTCCGGTAATATCATTATCCGTAAGAAAACAGACAATCATATCCCCATTGGCATCGGCATACCGGCCATAATCTTTTGCTTCATAG
>PDRJ01000012.1 GCA_002748065.1 Bacteroidota bacterium | reverse complement strand
ATCCTCCGTGAATTTACGTTGTTTCCTAATTCGATTGACTGCTGTTTTCATTGCTTCTTTAATTATTTTAGCGGTCAACCTATTTCAGGGACGTACATTGTTAAACTGCTAATCGTTAATTTTTGATTTATCGCTGTAAAGAGGTGTCGCCCCTACGGGGCTTTGGGGGGAAGAGGGGGCATTACTGTTACAAAGGTTTCGCCCCTACGGGGCTTACCGGCTGTTGGCTGTTAGCTGTTAGCTGTTAGCCTTTAGCTTGGGTTAATGGCAACGTTCACAAAACGTTATCACCCAACTTCGCTCTTCCGACTTCGGTCTTCCGTCCCTATAATTATTCCATTACCACATTACCACATTACCACATTATCACATTACCGCATTATTACATTTAAAAAAAGTATAATAATATGATTTCCAAATAATTACTAATTGCTAATTGAAAAAAGGTGTCTTAGCTGTTAGCCTTTGGCTTGTTTTAGCGGCAACGTTCGCAAAAAATCGACTTCCAACTTCCCTCTTCCTTCTTCGGTCTCCCGACTTCGGTCTTCCGACTTCATTACCACATCGCCGCATTGTCACATTTAAAACAATGATAATAATATGATTTCCAAATAATTACTAATTGCTAATTGAAAAAAGGTGCCGCCCCTCCGGGGCTTACCGACTGTTGGCTGTTAGCTGTTAGCCTTTAGCTTGGTGTTAATGGCAACGTTCACAAAAAGTTGCTCCCCGTCTCCCATCTTTGGTCTTCCGACTTCCGTCTTCGGTCTTCCGTCCCTATAATTATTCCATTACCACATTACCACATTACCACATTACCACATTATCACATTACCGCATTATCACATTACCACATTATCACATTACCACATTATCACATTACCACATTATCACATTACCGCATTTAAAACAAGGATAATAATATGATTTCCAAACAATTACTAATTATTAATTCCTAATTGAAAAAAGGTGCCATCCCTACGGGGTTCTATGGTTTCTTGGAAAGGTGGATTAATCTTCTGCGAGACGTTCGTTGGCAGCTTCTGGGTCGAAGAAATCGGGGTCGTAGTCTGGCCCCAAGAACTCGATGGTGCCTTCATAGTCCATGTGGTCGGGGTTGTCCAACACTTCAAGGATCTCAATAAAGCCTTCGACGCCGCCACAGCCTTCCGGGGGACAGTTCCCTTCACCATCGAGGACGCGAGGATAAGTAGTTCCCTCTTCTGCCGGCTTGCGGGTTTCCAGGATGATCTCATGGGCCCAGTTGTCTTTAAAGTCGTAGTTGTAGATGATCTTATCCTTATCCAATTCCAGCAAATCGGATAATTTTATGTGCTTATATTCGATGCAGGAATACTCTTCATCAAGGAGTTCTGCGGTGGGAGCATAGAAGGTAGTCTCTTTGACAAAACGGTGTTGGCGTCTATTGCTCCAGCCCATGGTTTTTTGGAGAACCAAGTGAAAGTCGGCAAGGGAAATGTCTGAAGGTACTTCAATTTGTCTCCAGATCACAGGGTCAAGATTCAGTAGGGAGACATCGACTTGAAAGATTTCTGCACTCATGATAGCGTTACAACAGGATAGTTTTTGTGATATAATTTAACTTGCAACAGAGCGATTGCCAATCCGTTGCGGGGATAAAAGTAGAGATTTTTTAGTGTTCTGCAAACAGTTTGTTCCTCTTCTGTTCAAATTCTGCTTTATTTTGTGTTATGGGGGTTTGGGAGCGTGGGATTTATGGGGTTAACTTTTTCGGATTCTTTCTGGGTTCTCCTTGAGAAATTGAGCCCACCCCGCTCTTTTCTTATCTTTTAAGGTGGTTTTCCCATCCTGGTTTGCATGGCATATTGCCACTGCCAGGGCATCGGTAATATCCAACTTTGCGGGGCTTCCTTGTAGCTTCAATAGGTTGATTACCATGCTGGCCACCTGCTCTTTGGAGCTTCTCCCATTGCCGGTAACCGCTTGTTTAATCCGTAAGGGTTGGTATTCAAAGACGGGGATAGCGCGTTTGATAGCTGCAATGATGGCGGCCCCCTGTGCCCGTCCGAGCTTAAGCATTGCTTGGGCATCCTCTCCGTAGAAGGGACCCTCAATGGCCATTTCGTCGGGGAGGTATTTCATAAGGATGGTGGTTATTTCATTGAAGATCGTTTCCAACTTCTGCCACGGATCTCTTACACTTTTGATATTGAGTACGCCCATATCGATCACCTCCAGTTTTTTCCCTGTTTTTTTGATGATACCCCAACCCATATATCGGGTTCCCGGGTCAATTCCAAGAATAATCTTTTCTGGTTTACCTGTCTGTACCATGGGAGAGTAGGGTTTGGGCAATGGCTAAATCCTTCGGAGTGGTAAGTTTGATATTGGTAGGGGAGCCTTCTGTCAGTGCAATGGTGTACCCTGCTTGCTCTACCACTGTTGCATCGTCGGTGAAGAGCGGGGAGAATGGCTGTTCGTAGGCCTTTTTGAGGATTGCCGTTTGAAATACTTGTGGGGTCTGGACGATTCGGATCTTTTCTCTGTCCAAGGGGGTGCTTATGGCGGTTTCCTGGATCAGTCGTATGGATTCGGTGAGCTTGATCACCGGGATGGCCGCTTCTCTCTCTGCTGCCAATGCATAGCTGTTGGCGATGGTTTTTTGGTCAACCAAGGGGCGCGCTCCGTCATGGACCCCTACGAGTCCCTCGCCTTCTATCTGGGAGAGGGCATTTTTTACAGAAAAGAAGCGCTCTTTGCCTCCCTCTATGACGTGATGAGGGATGGAGAAAGATTCTTGAATGCAGTATGTTTTCCAAAAATCCATGTAAGCGCCCGGCAGGGTCACCAGGATCTTCATGGTATGGTCGTACCGGTGAAAGGCCTCTATGGAGTGCATGAGTACCGGTTTTCCCGCCAGGGGCATAAACTGCTTGGGGCGTTCCGTTCCCATTCGTTTCCCTACTCCTCCCGCCACGATGATGACATATCGCTGCTTCATTCCCGTGAGCGTTGTCATATAATCAGCATGGCGTCTCCATAGGTGAAGAATCGAAATTTCTTTTTAACGGCCTCTTTGTACGCTTTCATCACGAAATCATAACCTCCGAAGGCACTTACCATCATTAACATGGAGCTCATGGGTAGATGCAAATTGGTAATCATGGCATTGGCTACGCTAAACTCATAGGGGGGGAAGATGAATTTATTCGTCCATCCATCGTATGGCTTTAGTTTTCCTGCAATGGTCGTAGCGCTTTCAATGGCTTTCATACTGGTGGTACCAATGGCGCAGACCTTATGTTTATGATCCTTTGCCGTGTTAACTTTTAGCGCTGTAGATTCAGGAATAAACATCTCCTCCGAGTCTGTTTTATGTTTGGAGAGATCTTCCACGTCAATGTCACGGAAGTTTCCTAGTCCCACGTGTAGGGTAACCTCTGCAAAATTAATTCCTTTGATCTCAAGTCGTTTCATGAGCTCGCGAGAGAAGTGAAGCCCTGCGGTAGGTGCGGCTACAGCCCCTTCATGTTTGGCATAAATGGTCTGATAACGATCATTATCTTCCGGTTTGATACCGCGAATTTGCTGAATCTCTTCCGGAATGGGCGTTTGTCCTAAACGGGTAATAGTCTCTTTGAAATTTTCGTAAGAACCATCAAATAAGAAGCGCAGGGTACGTCCACGTGAAGTAGTGTTGTCGATGACCTCCGCCACAAGCGCATCATCCTCTCCAAAATAGAGCTTGTTGCCGATGCGGATCTTTCGGGCAGGATCCACTAATACGTCCCAAAGTCGTGTCTCACGGTTCAATTCCCGTAAAAGAAATACCTTGATTTTTGCGCCCGTTTTCTCTTTTTCTCCTTCCAACAGTGCAGGAAACACTTTGGTATTATTTAACACAAAGACATCCCCATCGTCAAAGTAATCCAATATATCTTTAAACATTCGATATTCAATGGTTTGTGTTTCACGGTGAAGCACCATCAGCTTAGATTCATCCCGGTGTTTAGGGGGATCGGAAGCAATAAGTTCTTGAGGAAGGGTGTACTTGAACTGTGATAATTTCATAGATAAATGAGCTGTTCGTTTCGCAAAAAGAGATGCAAAGATAATACAATCAAATGCTTAAATCAAGTGGATAGTGTCAATTAATAAGATTGTCCCTCCTTCTACTGTTGCTTTATTCTTTGGGTATTAACCCTCCTTCTTCTGGGGCTCCTCTCTTTTTCTTTTGAGCGCATCAGCCTTAAAGGATTCTAAATCCATGGCCTCTTCCAGGTGAAAATCGCCAATTCGTGTACGTTGTAAAGAAGACATAAATGCCCCTGAATCAAGGGCCTTTCCAAAGTCACGTACTACCCCTCTGATATAGGTTCCTTTGGAGCAGACAATCCTAAACCAGACCACGGGAAATAGAATTTTGGTGATTTCAAATTCGGTGATGGTGATGGTGCGTGGTTTAATTGCTACCTGGTCTTCTGTCCCCTTTCGGGCGTGTTTATAGAGCCTCTTTCCCTCAACCCTTACGGCAGAATAGATGGGCGGTAATTGTTGCTGCTCTCCGATAAATGCCCGGGCTGTTTCATAAATCTTTTCATGGGAGATATGATTTGTGTCGTGGCTCCCAGAGTGAGGGTGCCGATGTACTCCTTCTCTTGGGCCTGAAACTCCTCAATGCGTTTGGTGAATTTGCCGCTGCACAGAATGATCAACCCTGTGGCCAATGGATCCAGTGTGCCGGCATGACCCAATTTTACCTTTTTGATCTTCCAGTTGTGGCGAATAAAAAGCCGGATGTTATTGATTACATCAAAGGAGGTCCATGTGAAGGGTTTATGGATGAGGAGAACCTCTCCTTCTGTGAAGTTGTAGGGGCGTTGAAGATTTTCCATAAGAGGGGCTTGCCGCAAGATTTAGATGAAGAAATGAGCGATAATGGCTGCACCTCCAACCAGGGCACAGTAGAGCGCAAACCAGATTAATTTTCCCTTTTTGACCAATTTGAGCATCCAGGTACAGGCGACCAGCCCGGTGATAAATGCTGCCAGAGAGCCGATTATTAGGGGTGTTGTGCCTACCGAAGAGGCCGCCATCTCCCCGCTTATAAGGTCTAAAAAATTCTCCCCTATGATGGGGAGCAGCACCATCAGGAAGGAGAATTGGGCTACCTCATCCCGTCTGTTTCCCAGCAATAATCCGGTGGAGATGGTGGCTCCTGAGCGAGATATTCCGGGAAGAACGGCAATGGCTTGTGCCATTCCCATGAGAAATGCGTGACCATAGGAGGGGGACTTCTCCCGCTCTTTGGCGTAATAAGTAAACGCAAGCAACAGGGCGGTAACCAGTAGCATGGCTCCCACCAAGAGTACATTCCCGGTGAATAACCCTTTGATCGTATCTTTAAAAAGCACGCCGATAATCCCCACAGGAACCATTGAGATGACGATCTTTAGTGCATACTGCGTCTCTTCGTTATAGCGGAATTTGAAGATTCCTTCCAGCAGATGTAGAATCTCTTTGCGGAAAACAATGATCGTGCTCAGTACAGTGGCTCCGTGTACCGCCACGGAGAACATCAGGCTTTCCTTTGCCTCAATGCCTAATAGAGCTTTCCCTAACTCCAGATGACCACTGCTGCTGACCGGTAAAAATTCAGTGAGTCCCTGAATAATTCCCAGAATGAGTGCCTCTATCCAAGTCATAATGGTGTTGTTCGGTTATTTTTTTGATCTCCACATGATGGCCACGATCTCGGTGACAAAACCGGCAAGAATAAGGATGGGGGCGATGGTGATACGCATGGTGCTGAACATGGCTTTATTGAAGACCTGGGGATCATCACTACCTCCCCCAATCATAAGCAAAAAACCCAACCCAATGAGCAAAATCCCGATGAGCATGATACGGTAATTTTCCCGTCCAAAGGTTAGTTTAACCTTTGGATTCTCTTTCTCTTTTTGTGCGTTTTTATGTTGCATGGTTTAGTCGTATAATTTCTCTTTTTGTGCGTTTAGGTATTTGTTTACGGCGATGACCGTGGAGATAACCGTGATCATCAATCCCACAAGGACGATGATGGCGGCCAGGTACAACAGGTGATATCGGTTTCCTGTTTCCCATGCTTCCGGGAATCTATTGTACACCTCGGTAAGCAGCAGCGTAATGAGTATCAGGCTGAGCAGCGAAGAGGCCACCCCCTGCAAAATCCCCGTTTTGATAAAGGGACGCCGTATAAATCTTCGGGTGGCACCAATGAGGTACATGGTACGGATCAAAAATCTTCCGGCGTATATGGATAGTCTTATGGTGTTGTGAATCAGTATGATAGATATTAGTAGCAAGAGGGCAGAAAAGCCTAGAATCACGAGGGTGATCTTCTCAATATTATCTTGAATCTTTCCCACCAGGGATCGTTGGTATTTTACCTCTGCAATGATGGGGTCTTTTTTGAAGGTCTCAGCGAGCATTTGCAGGCTGTCAGGGTGGGCGTAGTCCACACTGGGGTACAGGTCGAGGGTTGTGGGGAGGGGGTTGTATCCCAAAAAGGCGATGAAGTCCTCACCCAGCTCTTCCTGAAGGTCTTTGGCAGCCTCCTCTTTGCTGATAAACGTGGCGGAGCGAATGTAGGGCGTGGCCTCCAGCTGCCGTTTAAAGGCCAGTGTCTTTCCCGGATCTGTTTCGTTTTTGATGGTTAGCGTGATGATGATGTGCTCCTTGGCGTAGCGGACAATGGTTTCGGCATGAATGATTAAGGTTCCCAGAATGCCCAGAAGAAAGAGTACCAGTGTGATGCTAATCACTGTAGAGATATGCGCAGATCGCAGACGTCTTCGGTTGTATTTCTCTTCATGCTGTGCCATAATCCTTCGTTGGAGGGGCTAAATTAATACAATTTTTTGTTTCCTATGGGCTTGTGAGAAGCAATCCTTTGTTTAATAAAAATCTCTCACTACCTTCGCCGCGATTTCTTCGAGTCAGGGTGCGATTCCCTACCGGCGGTGATAGTCCGCTAATCCCTTTGAAGGGACCTGTCCGGTGAAATTCCGGAACCGACCGTATAGTCTGGATGGGAGAAGAATATGAGCGTTGATATATGTGGGGGTGAGAACCTCTTTCTGCTTCCACATGATGGCCTCTTTTTTCCTTACCGCCTCGAAGTTCTTCGGGGTTTTATGATGCTCCGAGGGGATTTGTTTTTAACAGTTTTTAGTAAAAGAGCATGATGAAAAGTATTCGCATTTTGTGGTTGTTATTGAGTCTTTGGGCCAGTGTTAGCCTTTTTGCACAAGAAACCCTTTCCGGGGTGGTCTCTGATTATGCCGGCGGAACGCCTGTGGCAGGGGCACATCTCGTCTATCGGAACACTCAGGAGGGTACGGTTTCCGGGATGGATGGTTCCTTCGCGTTACCCGCCCCCTCTTCACCCGATACGCTGATCTGTTCCTTTACCGGATATGAAACCTTGAGCGTGCCTGTTGTTCCGGGAGAGAAATTGCTTCACCTTGTTTTGAAGCCCTCCGACATCGGTCTCTCCGGGGTTCAGGTTATTGCTTCTACCGGAGTACAGACGGAGCAGGGGTTTTCCATGGCGCGTATTGAGGCTTCGGCCATCCAACAACGGTTGGGTGATAAACCTTTTCCCGAGGCTATGGGAGCGGTGTCGGGGGTTTATGCTGCACGTACAGGAGGTGGGGCCGGGGATGCTAAACTGAATATCCGCGGTTTTCGCCAGGATAATATTGCTCTTCTGCTTAATGGTATTCCCGTTTCCGGGGTGGAGGATGGGCTGGTATTTTGGAACAACTGGCTTGGCTTAGCTGATGTTACACAGTCCGTACAGGTGCAAAAAGGAGTCTGCCCCTCCTCTTTTGGGGTTAATGCCATTGGTGGAGCCGTAAATATTATTACTAATGGTCCTCATGCCCCTCAGGGAGGAGCCATAAGAAGCTTTTTTACCTCTTATGGGTACCGGAAAACCTCTTTCTCCTGGAATAGTGGGAAGATGAAGAGTGGATATGCCGTCTCTCTTATGGGTTCGGCATTTGGTGGAGAGGGCTATGTGGAGGGAACCCGCTCCTCGGGTTATGGCTATTTCTTTTCCATATCTAAAAATGTGGCCAATAAAGATCATCTTTTGGTCTTTACTGCCATGGGTAGTCCTGAGCGTCATGGCCAAAGAAATGTACCCCTTACGCTTTCGGAAATAAATCAATATGGGCATCGCTACAATAGGGAGTGGGGAAGTTATAACGGGAAGGAGAATAGGCTGTCTGAGAATTTTTACCATAAGCCATACTTTACGCTGAATCATTATTGGAACATCTCCGAAAAGGCTTTTGTCGCCACCTCCTTTTATTATAGTCCGGGTAAAGGAGGCGGTAAGTGGTCTGAACGCTTTGGTACCTCTCCCTCTATTTCCCTTTATAAAAATGGTAGTGGACAGATTGATTGGCCCGCAATTTATGCGCTTAACCAAACCCATGAGGAGCTTTATGTCACTCCAGAAGGGGAGGAGGTATCCCACTTTTCCAAAATCGTTCAGACCACTTTTCATGCCAATCACCAGTGGGCAGGTATGCTCTCGGCATTGGATTATCAGCTCAATGACCGATGGTCGCTGAAGGGAGGGCTCCACCATCGCTATTTTAAGTCTTCTCTCTATGAAACTGTGGAAGATCTCCTTGGAGGTGAGTTCTTTATCGAAGACTATGCCTGGTCTCTTCGGGGGATAGATGGCCGCAGTGTATTGAAGCATGTGGGAGATACCATCAGGGTGAATAGCGGTTCTTATATCCATTTTTTGAATGGATACCTCCAAGCCAAGTATCATCATAACGGGTTTGTCGCATTTTTATCAGGCTCCGTGAGTAGAAATCGTTATCAGCGTTATGACTTTTATCATTACCGTTCGGGGGAACATTGGAGCAAACCTGTCTTTCTTTGGGGGGGGGATGTGCGATTAGGGATGAGTAAACGTTTTTTGGATGCACATCATTTTTATGTGAATGGGGGGATGTTTTTTAAAGTACCCTATTTTAAGTACGTATTTGGAAACTATACAAACCAGGTTTCTGAGGGAATTAGCAATGAGAAGATCTATACGGTTGAAGCAGGGTATCAGTATGCTTATCGGCATTTGGGCATACAGGTAAATGCCTATTTTACGATATGGAACGATCGTTTATTTTTGGCCAATGAATATAATCAATTCCTGGACCCTGTGATGATTAAGGGGTTGGATGCCCGTCATCGTGGACTGGAGATGGAGGCCTCTTATCGCCTGCCCGGTGTGTTACGAGTGGGGGTTTTTAGCAGTGTGGGAGATTGGAAGTGGGTCAATGATGTGGTAGCAAATAGCTACAACAATGCGCATGTGGTGGTGGATACCATTCGTGTCTTTGCCGATGGCCTTTATGTGGGTGATGCACCCATGTGGCAACTGGGGGGCTATGCCGAGTGTGTGTTGTTTGATTTCCTGACCGTGCGGGGAGAGGTGCGTCACTATGATCGTCTCTATGCCGGTTTTGATCCCGTGAGACGTAGTCATCCTCAGGATCGAACTCAAGCGTGGCAATTGCCTTCTTATACGTTGGTGGATCTGCACCTTTCGGGAGTGTTTACTCTCTTTGGCCAACCGGCGCGTGTACACTTGGCCATTTTGAATCTCTTCAACAAAGAATACCTGTTGCGAGGTGTGGATGGTATGGATCATACGGCAAGCTCCTTTGCCGGATTCCCGGGGTTTGGGCAGACAGCCTCTGTGGGATTAACGCTCCGTTTCTAACGCTTTTGAACGGAAAAAGGGCTATTCTTAGCTCCACGGAGCTGAGAATGGTTGCAATTCGTTGGAAGAAAGGGGAAAATGGCGTATGAAATTACATGAAAATCGTATCTTTGCCGCTGCAAAATAGATTGTCTAATGGAGGAGAACCTCTGGGAGTGACCATCTTCAGGACGAAAAAACTATAAACTTCGCTGATTTCTACAGCAAACAAAGAGTTTATATTTTTAAGATAGTGCGGAAGAGGACATGCCAGGGGGGTGCTTCAAATTAAAAGAGTGAAATGATGGATTATAAGATTAAAGATATAGCCCTGGCTGATTGGGGGCGCAAAGAGATAGCCATTGCGGAAAAAGAGATGCCGGGATTGATGGCGCTTCGTGAGAAATTTGGGGCATCAAAACCGTTAAAGGGAGCCCGTATCACGGGATCTTTACACATGACCATACAAACGGCCGTTCTTATCGAGACCCTCGTGGAACTTGGAGCTCAAGTGCGTTGGGCCAGTTGTAATATCTTTTCTACCCAGGATCACGCCGCAGCGGCTATTGCGGAGCGTGGCGTTCCCGTGTTTGCCTGGAAAGGAGAGACGTTGGAGGAGTATTGGTGGTGTACAAAAATGGCATTGAGTTTCCCGGATGGGAAAGGACCCCAAATTATTGTGGATGACGGAGGCGATGCAACTCTTTTGATTCACAAGGGTTATGCCGCGGAAGAGAATGCATCGGTACTTGATGTGGCTCCGGCCAATCGTGAAGAGGCTGCAATTCTTGGTCTTCTTAAGGAGACCCTTCAGGAGGATCATGGCAAGTGGCATCGTACGGTGGAAGCTCTCAAGGGTGTTTCCGAGGAGACGACCACCGGAGTCCACCGCCTCTACCAGATGATGGAAGAGGGGGCGTTGCTCTGTCCGGCTATCAATGTAAATGATTCGGTAACCAAGTCCAAATTTGATAATCTTTACGGCTGTCGTGAGTCTTTGGCAGATGGTATTAAACGTGCTACTGATGTGATGATTGCCGGAAAGGTTGTGGTGGTGCTGGGCTATGGCGATGTGGGCAAGGGATGCGCCCATAGCATGAGAAGCTATGGTGCCCGTGTTATCGTAACGGAGATAGACCCTATTTGTGCTCTCCAGGCGGCAATGGAAGGCTTTGAGGTGACAACCGTTGAAGAGGCACTTCCCGAAGGAAATATCTTTGTGACCTGTACCGGGAATAAGGATGTGATCCGAAAAGAACACCTCTTAAACATGCGTGATGAAGCCATCGTTTGTAATATCGGTCACTTTGACAATGAAATACAGGTGGATGCTTTGAATGAAACTACCGGTGTAGAGCGAATTACGGTGAAACCACAGGTGGATAAGTATGTGCTTCCCAGTGGAAATACGCTCTATATCCTGGCAGAGGGTCGTCTTGTAAACCTGGGCTGTGCCACCGGCCATCCCTCGTTCGTGATGAGTAACTCCTTTACCAATCAGACGTTGGCTCAAATTGAACTGTGGACAAAGGAGCATGAAAATAGGGTTTATCGCTTGCCCAAACAGTTGGATGAAGAGGTTGCCCGCCTGCACCTTCCTCAAATTGGTGTAAAGCTAACCACCCTTACCCAAGAGCAAGCCGATTATATTGGGGTACCACAGAACGGCCCCTTTAAACCGGAACACTATCGGTATTAAGGGAAGATGGAATGGGGGATTGGCCAAGGGGCCAATCCTCAATCTTTAAGGGGTTAGTTGTAGATTCGAATATACCTTCCGGTGAAGTTGGTTTGGTAGGTTTTTAAAGGCTTCTCCGCCGGACCCTCAATGGGGAATCCGTCGGTGAGAATAAATCGGCTGCCGCACTTGCTGCACACCCCAATGCTTGACCAGGGTTCCACCTCGATGAGGGCTTCGTCTTCAAAGGGTTCCAAAGGACACGCCTGATCGTAGGCATAAAAGTCGGTCTCTGTGGCGTGGTAAATAATTAAGCCCTTGTATCCGTGCAGCGAGTCGATGTAGGATCCGGTGATCACATTCAAGTCCTGGTAAGAGGGGAGATACAGATCTATCTCCAAATTGACTTTGATTTCCGGGATATAATTTGGATCATTGCCACGGCACCCCATAAAGAGCAAGGGAACCACAAGGAGAAGGAACAGGGAGATAGGGTATCGCATCAGTATCATTATTTTCTACAAAAATAGGGGAATATTTCGTGCAAAATGCATTGGAATAGCTTTTGTAGCAAAACCAACGTTTTTCTTTGGTGATTTGTTGTGTGCAAAAAATCCGGGAGGGGCAACAAAAATGGAATAAAGAGCGTTTATGAAATATGATGAGACGCGATAAGGCTTGGGTTGTCATGGGAATGATCGTACTCTCCACGATGCTGTTCTCCTGTAAGGTGAGTGAAGAGTCAAAACTGGCGAAAAAAGAGGAAAAGGCTCTCGCACGCGAGAAAAGAGAGGATAAACGGAGAATAAAGAAGCTTCGTAGGGCTCATTTTAAGCGTCAAACGAAAGAGACTAAGGCCATGATGAGACGGACGCGGAGAGAATCGAAGAAATTGAACCGCCTTCGTGGCCATTAGTGGTTTAGTGTCTACTCTTAACGTTAGGGCTTTTGGGTAGCGTTTGTACAGAAAGCCCGAATTTGAGGCTTGCGAAGGCTGAAATAGGGGCGTTTACCAGGGTAAATGACCATTTGGAAGAGAGGCGTAACGAAGAAGTCGGATTTTATAGACAGCCTCTATTTAGCCGTCAATTTGTCGGGCTTGTGGATCCACCTTTTAATTTTTTTTTACCTTTACGCGGTTACAAACACATTGATTCATGGATATAGGTGAATTGTTACCTATCTTATTAGGTATCTTATGGGTGGTATTAGTACCCATTTTGAAAGCGCGGAAACAACAGAAGGTGCGGTCTCGTGCTGTTGCGACAGAGTCTCAAGATAGCAATTCTTCGGAGCGTGATGCTGCTGTTGGGGATCTTATTTCGGAACTTTTTGAGTTTCCTGAAGAGAAAATTTCTACTCCTGTTGAGGGGGAAGACGAGGCTATTTTATCGCCTCGGGTACATGAAGAGATTTCGGTAAATCAGTTTGCCCAGAAGGAAGGTGTCAGTGTGTTTGACAAGGAGGAAAGTCCTAATATTCCGTCGTTTTCATTGGGTAAGCAGGGAAGCTATCCCGGTGCCTTAAGAGGAGATATTAAGGGCAATTTAAGGCAGGCTATGATCTTTTCAGAGATCTTGAGAAGACCCTATGCAGATTAGCAGAGGAGTGTGATTTTTTGGTGAGAAGAATTTTTTTTTGGAGAGTTGCTGTTTTTCTTCTTAACTTTACTGCCTTTAAGCGCGAAATAAATGTTTATCTAACATAAAACTGTATGGTATGTTGAAAAAGTTACTCTTAACCCTGGGGATTTTACTTCTTATGGGTGTAATGGTTTTTGCTCAGGATGGTACGCTGAAAGGGGTGATCATTGATGCAGACACAAAAGAACCTATCCCGTTTGCTAACGTCGTAGTGCTGGTTGATGGGATTCAGAAGGGCGGTGGCTCAACTGATTTTGATGGTAATTATACAATTAAGCCGATTGTACCCGGTCGTTATGATGTGAAAGCGACATCTGTAGGGTATCAGCCGCAACAGTTCAACGGTGTGATTATCTCGGCGGATAAGATCACTTACCAGAACTTTGAGTTTTCCAGCACTGCAGTGAACCTGGATGTGGTGGAGATTAAAGAGTATGCGGTACCACTTATCTCCAAGGATAAAACCCAGTCAGGGGGTACCATGACTTCAGAAGAGATCGCCAAGATGCCGAACAAGTCTGCCGGTGCCGTGGCAACCACTGTGGGAGGGGTATTCTCTCGTGATGGTGAGGTCGGATCGCTTCGTGGTCAGCGTTCTTCCGGTACGGTTTACTACATTGATGGTATTCGTGTGACAGGAAACTCGAACCTTCCTGAATCTGCCATTGATCAGGTGAGCGTAGTTCTTGGAGGGGTTCCCGCTCAGTATGGAGATGCTACCGGTGGTATCATTTCTGTGACAACCAAGGGACCCAGCCGTACCTTTGGTATGGGATTGGAAGCTAGAACGTCTCAATTTTTGGATGCTTACGGATATAACTATGTGGGACTTAACGTGAATGGTCCTCTGTTGAAGTCGAAGGATAATGGAGTCGCGTTGATCGGCTATTTCCTCTCCGGTGATGCGGTATATCGCCAAGACTCTCGTCCCACCGCTAAAGGTATTTATGTAGCTAAGGATGAATATCTTGATTATCTGAAAGAGAACCCTTTCCGTCCTTCCGGAAATGGTTTTGGTGCTTATTATAACTCGTTCTTTACCCGCGAAGACAATTTGGTGCATGTAAAAAGAACACCCAATACCAACTCCATGGGTGCTAACCTTCAGGGAAAGTTGGACTTTAAAACAGGTCCTAATATTAACCTGACCATGGGAGGGAACTACTCTTTCTCCACAGGAAGAGGGTTTAGCTTTTATAACTCCATGTTTAATGCGGAAAGAAACGGGGTCTATAAAAACCAGACGTGGCGTGTTTTTGGTCGCTTTACACAGCGTTTCCCCACGGATAACGAGGATGCCAAGATAAAGAACATCTATTATACGATTCAGGCTGACTACACCAAGGTGGATAATAAGTGGTTTGACGAACGTCATCGTGATGACCTGTTCCGCTATGGTTACGTAGGAAAATTCGATACCTACACGGTGAACTCTTACGAGATAGGCTATGACTCCATAATGGGCGTTGTGGCAAATATTCATAATGGTTTTAGGGATACGCTTGTAGATTATTCCTGGTCGGATATTAACCCTGTATTGTCCAATTATACCAAAGCTTATTATAGTTTGTACGATGAGGTGGCGCAGAATTATCAGAACCTTGATCAGATCGTATTGGGACAGGGGTTGATTAACGGGATGACTCCCAAGAGCGTTTATAACCTGTTCGGTAATGTGGGTACTCCCCAATCCGGTTATGGAATTTCCGACAACCGAAAGTTTAGTGTGAGCCTCAAAGCTTCTGCCGATATTGGGAATCATGCCATCAATTTTGGATTCCAATATGAACAGCGTCGTAACGGAGGTTATAGCTATGGTCCTATTGGTTTCTGGACGGTGATGCGTGGTTTGACCAATGCCCATATCGAGCAGATTGACGTGTTGAACCCCATTGCTGTTTATCGTGATGGAATCTTCCAGGATACCATTAATTATAACCGTATTTATGATGCCGGTTCTCAGCGTGTTTTTGATAAGAACCTTCGTCAACGCCTTGGCCTTGATATAACTGGTACCGATTACATTGATATTGACTCATATGATCCTGTGAACTATACCATCTCTTATTATGATAGTGAAGGGAATCGAAAGACCGGACAGCTCGATGGTCCTCTTGATGTGAGTATGTTTAGTGCTGAGGAGATGCTTAACAACGGTAACTCTTTGGCCGGATGGAGAGGTTATGACCATTCAGGAAATAAACTGGGGTATAACCCAAGTTTTGCTGATTTCTTTACCGCTACTGATGAGAATGGAAATTATACGCGTCCGGTGGGATTTTTCCAGCCCATTTATATGGCCGGTTATGTACAGGATGTGTTCTCGTTCCGTGATCTTATATTTAATATAGGTGTACGTGTGGATCGTTTTGATGCGAACCAGATGGTGATGAAAGATCCTTATCTGCTCTATAGAGCACGTACCGTGGAAGAGGTGACTAATCTTGGTGCTCATCCCGGTAACATTGGTGGTGATTACGTGGTGTATGTGGATGATGCGAAGAATCCTACCGCCATCACCGGATACCGTAGCGGTAAGGTGTGGTATAATGCAGAAGGACTTGAGGTACAAGACCCTGAATCTGTATTAGATGCCGGATCAGGGGTGAACCCCTATTTGGTGGATCCTAACCAGGATCAGGTTACAGTGGATGCCTTTGAGGACTATGATCCTCAGATTAATGTGATGCCTCGTATCTCTTTCTCATTCCCCATTTCTGATGAGGCGCTTTTCTTTGCGCATTACGACATCTTGACGCAGCGTCCTACCTCTGCCGCAGTGAACTCTCCCACGAGTTACTTGTTCCTCGCTTCCAGAGCTAGCCCCACCATTAACAACCCCAATCTTAAGACAGAGAAGACCATTGACTATGAGCTTGGTTTCCAACAGAAGTTGAACCAGTCTAGCTCTCTCTCAATCTCTGCCTTCTATCGTGAGATTCGTGATCAGATTCAGATATTCCGCTATACTGCGGCATATCCCAAGACCTATTATTCATTTGCAAACTTAGATTTTGGTACGGTGAAGGGTTTAACCATTACGTATGACTTGCGTCGTACTAATAATGCTCGTGTACGTGCTGCTTACACATTGCAGTTTGCCCGTGGTACCGGATCGGATCCTTATGCTTCTGCAGCTCTTGTGACTTCCGGACAGCCTAACCTTCGTACCTTGAGTCCCCAAAATAACGACCGTCGTCATGCGATCAATTTGATGCTTGACTACCACTGGGGTGAAGGAAAGCGATATAATGGTCCTCGCACTGAGCGTGAAAAGGCTGATGGAACCATCAAGACCATCAACTGGCTTGAGAACTTTGGAGCGAACTTGACCATTACCGGTGGTTCGGGTACGCCTTATACTAAGTCTTCCAAGATCTATCCTCTCGGCGGTTCGCGTGTGATTAAGGGATCGATCAACGGTTCACGTCTGCCCGCACAGTTCCGCATGGACTTAAGGATAGATAAGGATTTTAGGTTTGAAAGAAAGAATGGGAAAGGAGCTAATTATCTCAACGTTTATTTACAGGTGTTGAATGTATTGGATACTGAGAATGTGATGGGCGTTTATCCTGCTACCGGTAACCCCGATGATGATGGATATCTCGCCGCTTCAGAATTCGAGAGTCAGATAAACCAACAGCTTGATCCTGAGGCTTATATATTGCTTTATGGCTTGCGTGTGGATAATCCTGGTAATTATAGTTCTCCTCGTCGTATACGTTTGGGGGTAAGCTATAACTTCTAAGGTTGGAGAATAATTAGTAACGAATATTGAAAGGAAAAAACAGATACATTATGAAAAATATACTCAATGCTTTATTTATTCTTCTCCTCTGCCTTGGTTTAACTGCTACTGTCAATGCAGAGGAGGTGAAAGGGCTTAAGAAGAAGAGGTCTCAGGTGAAAGCCTCCGCTGCCGGATGTTTGCCCGGTGCGGGCTTTAAGTACCTTGACGTGAACAATGTGCGTTGCCGTGTTAATACGGGTGGTGATATGTGGTGGGATTTTGATAATCCGCAATATGAGATTCCTCGTGGTTCAAAGAAAACCTCCATGTTCTCTGCCAGCCTCTGGATTGGAGGGGTGGATGTGAATGATCAGCTTAAACTTGCTGCCCTTCGTTATCGTCAAGGGCCTACCGGAGGAGGGGGTAATGACTTTTGGCCCGGCCCTCTGACCATTGATGGAACGGCGGCTGTTTCGGAAGATGTTTGTGCCGAATATG
Source organism: Bacteroidota bacterium (assembly GCA_002748065.1). Classification (GTDB taxonomy): domain Bacteria; phylum Bacteroidota; class Bacteroidia; order Bacteroidales; family BM520; genus BM520. The sequence goes on along the minus strand of PDRJ01000012.1, from coordinate 22,049 downwards.
ATAAGCTTTTCCCCATGAGACGTGAATGGGTGGATGAATTTCTTGCATGGTGGGATGACAAAGAGAGTTTCCCGGATTATACCATTCCCTCAGAAATTCTTAATTGGCCTGCCCATGGTGATGTGTCAAAAGGCCAAAGCTACTACCTTGCTCCATTTTATGATAACAATGGTGATGGGGAGTATAACCCTTCACAGGGAGATTATCCCTACTACGATATAAGTAATGAGCTTTGTCCCAATAACTTTGCAGGTGACCCCGACTGGAGGCCTACGCCAACTGCTGAAGCAGAATTCTATTATGGTGGCCAGTTGGATGCCTGGAAATATGGAATCCTTGCAGACCAAGTTATTAAGGGTGACCAAACGTTGTGGTGGGTCTTTAACGATAAAGGAAATATCCATACGGAGACTTATGGAGACCCCATCGGTTTTGAGATTCGTGCCCAAGCCTTTGCGTTTGCTACCAACGACGAGATTAACAACATGACCTTCTACTCTTATGAGATTATTAACCGCTCTACCTATCGTTTGAGAGATACTTACTTCTCCCAGTGGGTGGATACGGATTTGGGATTTCCCCGTGATGATTATGTGGGATGTGATGTGATGAGAGGGCTTGGTTACTGCTATAATGGTAAGCCGGAAGATGGTTCCGGACAGTATAATGCTTACGGCTCGCAACCTCCTGCCATTGGTGTGGACTTCTTCCAGGGTCCCTATATGGATTCTGATGGTTATGATAACCCCGCTTATATCAATGCGGTGGATAGTGTACTTGGACCTTCGTTTGGTGGTAACTGTGACATCGTTACACAGAATGGAACCATTCAGTATATGGAGTATTATCCCGATAGCTCGAAGTCTTCATTGGAAGGAGATTATTTCCTTGTGCGTTCTGAAGCGATCAATGGGGTGAACTTTGGAAATGGTATTGTGGATGATGAGCGTTTCGGTATGCGACGTTTTGTATACCACAATAATACGGGTTCGGGAGTACCTCCCTATATGACCGATCCTAACTATGCCCCTGAGTATTATAACTTCTTGCGTGGTATTTGGAAAGACAATACCAAGATGCTTTATGGTGGTAACGCACACGAGTCTTCCGGAGCTTATGGTCCTGAGTGTGACTTCATGTTCCCGGGTGTTTCTGATATCTGTGATTGGGGAACGGGTGGTATTCCTCCTGCCGGACCGAAGAATTGGACTGAGGAGACCGCGAACAATCCGCCTGAAGACCGTCGTTTTATGCAATCTGCAGGGCCCTTTACCCTTGAGCCCGGTCAAGTGAACTACATTACGGTGGGTATCCCTTGGGCAAAAGCCGGTTCCGGTGGCCCCTGGGCTTCTGTTCAGGCATTGCGGGTAGTGGATGATAAGTGTCAGGCTCTCTTTGATAATTGCTTTGCTGTAATTCAGGGACCCAACGCTCCTGACCTCACCTTCCGTGAACTGGAGAACGAGTTTATCGTCTATATTACCAACCGTAAAACCAATGATCTTGGTAATAACTTTAATGAGTCTTATACTGAGATTGATCCCGCCATTGAGGCTACAAACCGTGCTAAGGGAACCAATTACGATCCCTATTATCGCTTCCAGGGATATCAAATCTTCCAATTGGCCAATGCCGAAGCTTCCATTGCCGATATCAATGATCCTGATGTGGTACGCCTTATCTATCAATGTGATATTAAGGATGGCGTAACCCAGTTGGTGAATCATAACTATAACCAAAGCCTGGGGGCTAACGTGCCTGTGGAGATGGTGAATGGAAGTGATGAAGGTGTTACGCATTCGTTCCGTTTGAAACAGGATGCCTTCACCGGGGAGCCCTTCGTGAATCATAAGAAATATTACTTTGTGGCACTCTCCTATGGTTATAATGAGTATATGAAGTATTCTGCGGATCCTTCTATGCAGGAGCCGGGTGTGATTGGCTTGGATGGCCAAAAGTTGCCCTATCTTGCCGGTCGTAAGAATATTCGCGTCTATACAGCTATTCCTCATAAAATTGTGGGTGGTATCGTCGCTAAAGCAGGTTATGGTGATCAGCCTGCTATTACACGGATACAAGGACATGGTAATGGAAGAAACTTCTTGGAAATTAGCGATGAAGCGATCGCTGCTATGGGAACCCTTCCTCCTGTGGATACCATCTGGAATTATGGAGAGGATACGACCTTTAGGCTTACTTCCTACGATGATGAAGGATATCCGATGATTAAAGAGCTGGAGTATAAACCCAATCACGGCCCCATAAATGTGACGGTTATTGATCCGTTGAATGTACAGCCGGGGAATTTTGAGATTCGCTTTGATAGCCTCTATTGGTATGTGAAACATAATGTAAGTGGCGACCTTGCTCTTCCTGCTGATGAAGATACCTTGGGATTTGCCGTGGCTAAGTGGCATCTTTATGACCTGGATGCTGATATAGTTTATGATTCTGATGAGACCATCGCTGTAGATAATGAGCAGCTGTTCCTTGATTTAGGAATCTCTGTAAACATCGAGCAGTGTTACTTCCCTGGTCCGTTTAAAGTGGGTAAAATTGATGAAAACATCAATGTTTATCATACGCCAGAGGCAAGTAATGGCTTTATAGGCGCTGATGTACTCTATGCGGATAGCTCCAGAAGGTGGCTTGGTGGTGTAGCTGATGTAGATAATAGTGGTCCCTGGAACTGGATTCGTTCCGGAACTACCGGTGATCCGGATGTTACGGCAAATAACGACTGGAATGTGGTGTTTAGTAATGGTACTGCTAAAGGAAATCCCTATTGGGATGCTGACGGACATTTTGAGAAGTTAGTGGGTGGTACCTGGGCTCCTTACTTCATGTGTGCTATGCAAGATCAAGACGAGATGGGACCGGTATACTCTTTGCTGACGAAGGGTGATATTGGAAATATGAAAGACCTTCACAGTGTGGACATTGTCTTTACCAGCGATAAGTCCAAGTGGACACGTTGTCCGGTGGTAGAGATGAGTTATGATCATGGTTTGGCACAGGGAGGTGCTCGTTACTTAAACTTGCGTAAAGCCCAATCGGTAGATAAGGATGGTAATCCTGCTCCGGAAGGAAGTGGTGTGAGTAAGAATCCTGAGGATCCAAACTATATCAGTGAAACAGGAATGGGATGGTTCCCCGGATATGCTTATGACCTGGAGACTGGTGAGCGTTTGAATATGGTCTTTGGAGAGGATTCCTGGCTGGTAGGTGAGAATGGTCGTGATATGCTGTTCAACCCCACTTCCAACTATTATACACCGCTCCTTAACCCTTCCAATCCTGATCCGGCACACGTTCTCTTTGGCGGAAAGCACTATGTGTACGTTTTCGGACATACCGATCTGTATCCCGTGCAGCCACAGTATAATTCGCCTGCTTATGATGCCGGTGCATGGTTCGTAAATACCATTGGTCCCTACACCTCTATTGCTACTAAGAAGATGTGGGCTTCTGCCATGTGGACAGGGATTCCCATGGCCATAGAGGGAGAAGAGTGGTTATCCAACGATGCCCGTGTGAGACTTCGTGTTACACAGCCTTATGCTCGTTTTTACAGCCTTGAGATGCCTCAGGACTCCACGGCAGTGGATACGTTGAATCGTAACTATCCGGTATATCGCTTCTCCACAGAGACTCTCGAAACAGAGAGAAATGTTGTAGAGGTGGCTAAGTCGGATCTGGATCTGATCAATGTGGTTCCCAACCCGTATTATGCCTATAGCTCCTATGAGGTTAACCAGCTTGATAACCGTGTTAAGATTGTTAATCTTCCTCGAAAGTGTACGGTCTCAATTTATAATGTAAGTGGTACCCTTATTCGTCAGTTTACCAAAGACGAAGAGGTAACCTCAATCGACTGGGATCTTAAAAACCATGCAGGTATTCCTGTTTCCGGTGGTGTTTATATTATTCATGTGAATGCTCCCGGTATTGGAGAGAAAACAGTTAAGTGGTTTGGTGCACTTCGTCCAATTGACCTTAATGCGTTTTAATCATTGATGGATAAAAGAATTGAGAATTTAAAAAATAGGAAAAAATGAAAAATAATTATAGAAATCTTATTGCATATTTACTCATCGGCTTTCTTTTAGTCCCATCGATGGTTGCGTTTGCGGGGAATAAGGATCGTTCCGGTGAGGCAGGAGCCTCGGAGCTTTTGATCAATCCTTGGGCTAAGAGTTCCGGATGGGGAGGAGCCAATGTGGCTTCTGTCCGGGGGCTTGAAGCCTCTTTTGTGAACGTGGCAGGTGTTGCTTTTACCAAAGGAACGCAGATAGGTTTAACGCATACACAATGGCTTGTGGGAACTGATGTGAAGGTGATTGCTGCTGGTTTCAGCCAAAAAGTGACGGAGACAGGACGTCTTGCTTTGAGTATCATGAATATGAGCTTTGGAAGTGTGGATATCACCACTCCTGATAACCCCGGAGGAAGCATTGGAACGTATAGCCCCAATTACTTTATTATTGGGCTCTCTTATGCGAATATCTTCTCCAACAGTATCTATGGAGGAATGACCATCAAGCTGATCTCTGAAACTATTTCGGATATGTCTGCCACTGGTTTTGCTATCGATGCCGGTATCCAGTATGTAACAGGTGTAAAGGAGAATATGAAGTTTGGAATTACCCTTAAAAACTGGGGAACTTCTATGAGCTATGGGGGAGATGGTCTCTCTATTCGTACCGTCCTTCCCGGTCAGGATGACCAGTTTACAGTGGAGCAACGTTCTGCGTCCTATGAGCTTCCTTCTCAGTTGTTGATAGGGGGTGCCTATGATATCCTGTTTAATGGAGATTATACGCTTACGGTGTCTGGAACATTCGTCTCTAATGCCTTCTCTAAGGATCAGATTGTTGGCGGTCTTGAGTTCTCCTTTAAGAACTTACTTACCATTCGTGGTGGATATACCTATGAAGCAGATATTACTACCTCCAAGCGGACTACGGTGTATACCGGCCCGAGTTTTGGTGCTTCCATCAATATTCCTTTCGGTAAGGAGAAGGCCTCTGGCGTTGCCATTGACTACTCTTATCGTGATACCAATCCTTGGAAAGGAATTCACAGTATAGGTATTGTATTGGATATGTAGTCTTTAGTATTACGTAGTAATAAAAAATTATATCTTTGCAAAAAGGACCCTTCGTGTGAGGGTCTTTTTTGTCGTTTTAGCTCAAATTATAGAAGACCTTTTTAGATATGGGAGATTTAAAATATTATACGCAGGAGGGACTGGATAAGCTGAAGGCAGAATTAGATCACCTTACCAAGGTGGAGCGTCCTGAGATTTCTCTTCAGATTGCCGAAGCTCGTGATAAGGGAGATCTTTCGGAGAATGCGGAATATGATGCGGCAAAGGAGGCTCAAGGCCTCTTGGAGATGAAGATATCCAAACTTCAGGAGGTGATTCGGAACGCAAGAATTATTGATGAATCTAAACTTGATAATTCCAAAGTACTTATACTGTCGAAAGTGAAGATAAAAAACCTTAATAACCAGGCAATGATGGAGTATACTCTTGTTCCGGAGAGTGAGGCTGATCTTAAAAGAGGGAAGATATCCGTGAACTCTCCCATTGCTAAGGGGCTTTTGGGAAAAAAAGCCGGAGAGGTTGCTGAGATTAAAGTTCCGGCCGGAGTGATTCCTTTTGAGATTATTGAAATATCACGTTGATTTTAAATACTGTATTGTCCTATGGCTTCCATATTCACCAAAATTGTTAAAGGAGAGATTCCTTGTTATAAAATTGCTGAAGAGGAGCATTACCTTGCTTTTCTGGATATTAACCCGTTGTCTAAAGGGCATACTTTAGTGATTCCTAAGCGAGAGGTTGACTATCTATTTGATTTGACCGATGAAGAGCTGTCCGGATTGATGCTTTTTGCTAAACGTGTTGCCAAAGCCATTGATGCTGCTATCCCGTGCGAGCGGGTGGGTATTGCTGTTTTGGGGCTGGAAGTTCCCCATGCTCATATGCATTTGGTTCCCATTAATGGAATCTATGATATTGATTTCTCCAAGCCAAAGTTAACGTTGGAACAGGAGGAGTTCTTGCAAATTGTCCGACAAATTCAAGCGCACTTCTAGCGAAGAAGAGAGGCTAAGTTATTTTCTCCTGTGCTCTTTTCATAAGGAGAGGAATCTTCTAAGATAACCGGTGTTATTTTATGATGGCTTGTTCGTAAGGTTTGAGGTTATTGATGAAGAGAAAATCGGATTTTCTTGTGGAGAGATGATCTTTTTTATGCCCTCTATTGTATGCCTCGCTGGGAGTAGCCTTTTTTATTGCCATACGAGTTTGTGGTTTAGGAATGGAGCCTCCCTTTGAATCGTCACTTTTTCTGGATATCTTATGGGGTGGTAGTGGCAAAATATATTAATTTCGTACCACATTGGTGGTGTGTTTATGCTCAACCAGTTGATGTATATTTAGTTAAAATCTTTGAAGGGAAAAATATGGACAAGATAGACAAAAGATATACGGCTTACATAGATATCTTACATGAAGAGTTAATGCCGGCTATGGGATGTACGGAGCCCATTGCGATAGCTTATGCCGCAGCAATGGCAAGAAAAGTCTTAGGACATATCCCTGATAGTGTTGAGGTTGAAGTTAGCCAAAACATTATAAAGAATGTTAAAAGTGTGGTGGTTCCTAATACGGGAGGACTTAGGGGGATTGCAGCAGCAGCTGTGGCCGGAATTATTGCCGGGGATGCGGATAAGGTGCTTGAGGTTATATCAGCGGTTACGAAAGAGGAGCAACGTGAAATTAACCACTATCTTGAAACGAGAGAAGTCTCGGTTTTACCTGCTCAAAGTGATTTGATCTTTGATCTTATTGTAAGACTTTATCGTGGTGATGAGAGCGCATCTGTGCAGATCTCACATTATCATAATAATATTGTCAACATTACCAAAAATGGTGAGACGCTCTTACGTAATCAGCCGTGTGATGATGTTGGCGTGAAGTCGTTGACGGATCGATCCATAATGAATGTTAAGGATATCCTGGATTTTGCTGAAACGGTAGATATTGATGAGGTGAAGGAGGTATTGCAGCGTCAGATTGATTACAATACAGCCATTTCAAATGAAGGAATAACGCATGATTGGGGGGCTAACGTTGGTTCGACGATTCTTAAGAGTTGGGGCAGTGATGATGTAAAGGTGCGTGCTAAAGCGATGGCAGCGGCCGGTTCAGATGCTCGTATGAGTGGATGTGAGTTACCTGTGATGATTGTTTCTGGTAGTGGTAACCAGGGAATTACCGCTTCAATTCCTGTGATAGAGTATGCAAAAGAGTTGAAAGTTGACGAAGAAACGCTTTACAGGGCTTTATTGGTCTCTAATTTGGTCACTGTACATCAAAAGACCGGTATTGGAAAGTTGTCGGCCTATTGTGGTGCTATTTCTGCCGGTGTTGGAGCTGGAGCAGGTATTACATGGCTTTGTGGTGGTGGTTTTGAAGAGGTCGCCCATACTATTGTCAATGCTCTTGCTATTGTCTCCGGAATTATTTGCGATGGAGCGAAACCCTCATGTGCAGGAAAAATCGCCGCTGCAGTTGATGCCGGGATACTAGGTTACCAGATGTATAAAAATGGACAGCAGTTTTATGGCGGGGATGGAATCGTTCGAAAAGGGGTTGAAAATACCATTAAAAACATAGGACGGCTTGGCAGTGTTGGAATGCGAGAAACGGACAAGGAGATCATTCGCCTTATGTTAGATGATAACAACTCTTAGCATTGGTAATGTGCTATTTGACGTTGTTCTTCTTGCACTCTTTCCCCTCTTCCCTAAAAAAATCACCAACATAGGGAAACCCTGTTGGTGATTTTTTTTAAGGGAAAAAGTTTTCTTAATAGCTGGTCTCAAACTGTTTTAGAAACCGGAGATCGTTTTCGAAAAAGAGACGCAAGTCATTAATTTGGTATTTGAGCATGGTGATGCGTTCAATGCCCATACCAAAGGCAAAACCGGCGTATTTCTCCGGATCGATGCCGCAGTTCTTCAGCACGTTGGGGTCGACCATTCCGCAGCCCAAGATCTCCACCCAACCGGTATGCTTGCAGATATTGCACCCTTTTGTATGACAGATCATACAACTTACATCCATCTCGGCAGAGGGCTCCGTAAAGGGGAAGTAGCTTGGGCGCAGACGGATATCGGTCTCTTCTCCAAACATCTCCTTGGCAAAATGGAGTAGGGTCTGTTTAAGGTCGGCAAAAGAGACCTTCTCTGCTACGTAGAGACCTTCAACTTGGTGGAAGATACAGTGTGCCCGTGCAGAGATGGCTTCGTTTCGGAAGACTCTTCCCGGAAAAATCATTCGGATGGGTGGGGGCGTCTGCTCCATGATACGAACTTGTACCGAAGAGGTGTGGGTTCGCAAGGCGATATCAGGGTCTTTATCAATAAAGAAGGTGTCCTGCATGTCGCGGGCCGGATGTTCTTGAGGGAAGTTCAGGGCCGTAAAGTTATGGAAGTCGTCCTCAATTTCAGGACCTTCTGCCACGGTGAATCCAATACGGCTAAAGATATCGATGATTTCGTTGCGTACAATGGATAAGGGGTGGCGGGATCCTGCATTGTTCCAATCTACAGGACGTGTGAGATCCATGGACTTTCCTTCCTTTTCCTCTTGGCTCTCCAGTTGGGCCTTAAATGTTTCAATGCGCTGCTGGGCTCTCTCCTTTAGGGTGTTAATGAGTGCGCCCATCTCCCTTTTTTCCGCATTGGGAATGGTTCTAAAATCATTGAATAGGGAAGGGATCAATCCTTTTTTGGAAAGATATTTTAGTCGAAACTCCTCCATTTGAGCTTCTGTATCGGCCTTAAAGGCTTCGATTTCTTGGATGAGGATTTCTATCTTTTCTTTCATCTCAGGGGAAAATTATTCAATGATTCGTGCTTTCATGGTAACCGCTTTGTGGGGCTTATCCATTCGTCCGGTCTCTACGGCCGCAATTTTATCCAGTACGTCGAAACCTTCAACAAGCTCTCCGAAAACGGTATAGCCTCCATCGAGGTGAGGGGCTCCTCCCAGCGTGGTGTAGACCTCTATTTGTGCTTTGTCGAAGGGTTTTCCCATCCGCTGTCCCAGCATCTGAAGCTCTCCCTCAGAGAATTTCCGTCCATCCACAATATAGAACTGGGATCCGGAGGAGCGTTTTTCGGGATTCACTTGGTCTCCCTTCCGGGCTGCGGCTAACGCACCACGCTTATGCATCACTCCGGGGATAATCTCTGCCTCAATGGTATAGCCGGCATCCTTCATCCCGCCGTTATGACCTCCTCCTTGTATCATAAACTCTTTGATGATCCGGTGAAACTCCGATTGGTCATAGAATCCCTCTTTGACCAGTTTGATGAAGTTGTCACGATGGATGGGGGTTTCGTTATAGAGTTCCACCACCATTTTTCCCATGGACGTGGTAATTTCAACTTTGGTTCGTTTCTCTTCTTGTGCCTGGGTTGTCATGATGAAACTCATTATAAGGAATAGAAAAAATAGGGATTTGCTTTTCATCTTATTTTATTCTTTTTATGGTCATTTTAACGTCCTTTACCGGGCGGTCTGCAGCACCGGTTTGCACCGCTGCAATCTTGTCAATTACATCAAGGCCTTCTACCACCTCCCCGAAAACGGTATATTGTCCATCAAGGTGCGGAATTCCTCCCACAGTGGTGTATGCTTCGCGTACCTCGGGAGAGATCTTCCAGTCTGTATCTGAAAACATCTTATCCAACTCCGGCTCTAAGGCAATGATTTTGGCATTGAGCTCTTCCATCTTATTCTCCGTTTTGAGCCTTTGAAGCTCTTGGGCAAATGCGGTGTTGGTAGAATCTTGGATGAAACGGCTAAAAGCAGCCCGTCGTGCTTGGGCTTTACGATGTTGTTCAAAGTTATCCAACTCCTCATTGGTATAAACCTGGCCTTGTGCAATGTAGAATTGTGATCCAGAGCTTTTTCGTTCGGGGTTGATGTTATCTCCGGTACGTGCAGCAGCCAAGACGCCCTTCTTATGGAAGAACTGGGGAAGGATCTCTGCATCAATTTGATAGCCGGGACCGCCATTGCCCAAACTCTTTTCAGGAGCGGCCTCCTTTGAATCCGGGTCACCACCCTGAATCATAAAATCCTTGATCACACGATGAAAAAGAAGATCGTTGTAAAATCCTTCATCTACTAACTTGAGCATATTCTCCTTATGGAGGGGAGTCTCGTCATAAAGTTTGACCTTCATATCTCCATATTCGGTGGATATGAGCAATAGGTCACTGTGGTTATTTTGGCTACAGGCGGCAAACATCATTAGGGCGCCAACAAAGATCATAAGTTTTTTCAAAGCGTATTGTTTTTTAGTGAAAGACTTTTTTTGCACGGCAAAGGTAGTGATTGTTTCCATAAGATGTTCTTTGGCCTTGTCACATTATGGGGTAGGCCTTTTTTTCTTAGGGTTCTCTCGGTTGTAGCAACTGCGGCATAATGGTTCATAACTGTCTGTTTCCCCAAGCATTACTAATTTTTTGCTGGGAATGGTGCGGTGGGAGTACTGGGCCAGGTTGCCACATCGCACACAGATGGCGTGCACCTTATCTACGAACTCGGCTGAGGCTATTAGTCCCGGCATGGGACCAAACGGTTTTCCCGTGTAGTCCATATCCAAACCTGCGCAGATGACCCGTACCCCATTGTTGGCAAGTCGGTTACAAATGTCAATGAGTTCCATGTCAAAAAACTGGGCTTCATCAATGCCCACCACATCCACATCGTTGGCGTAGAGCAATATTTGTGAGGAGGACTCAACGGGGGTGGATTTGATAGCTTTTTCGTCGTGAGAAACCACCTTTTCCAAGTCGTAACGGGTATCCATGACCGGTTTGAAGATCTCTACCTTTAACTTGGCGATTCTGGCCCGGTTCAGGCGGCGAATCAACTCTTCCGTTTTGCCTGAAAACATGGAGCCACAGACCACCTCAATCCACCCCATTCGGGGGTTGGCGTTATTTATGTGTTCATAAAACATTTGCGTGTTCTGATCTTTTATACCTTTAAGGCCTATTTTGAGAAACAAAAGTAACAAAACTTCGTTGCGTATTAAAAAAGAGAGTGATGGATAGGAAAATTGTTCAGCAAGTGATACGGGAAACCCTTGAGGCGGTCAATGACCAGGTGAAGATGATTACCGAACAGAAAGGGAAGGTCCCTTGGATAGAGATTGATATTACCAAAGATTATCTGCGTACGCTCTATGAGAATATCCTGGTGTTGGAACGTTATAATGGTGTGGAACAGGAAGAGCAGGAGGCTTTGTCTCAGGAAGCAGCCCCGGGATTGGTCGATGAAGGCGAGACTATATCCTTTGGCGAGGTTAAGGACCCCCCCACGGAAGTTTTGGTAACAGCGACGGAGGAAGAGATGGGCGTGGAAACGGTGAGGGAGGAGGCAAAGAGAGAGCCGGAAGTGAGTGAAGAGAAGGAGGAACATGTCGTGGTATCACCGGAACCCGAACCTGAGGGAGCAAAGGCGGAGGAACTGCCGGAAGAGAAACCGGTAGTGACGAGGGAGACGGTCGCAGTACGTGAGGAGGTGGAGCTTCCATTGGAAACGGAGGAGACCCCGAAGCCGGAGAAGGAGGATCTTTTCAGCCTTCCTGAACAGGAGGAGCGGCCTGCACCGAAAGAGGCTTCACCGGCACCGGAGGAGGCTGTGGCTGTAACGCCCCCGGCGGACCGGGAGGATCTTCCCTCGGAAGCCGAAGAGGGACACGTCACCACCCTTGCCGATAAGCTGAAGACGGATACCAAATCATTGGGAGAAACCATCCTCAATGGGGAGAAGACCCTGGGAGAGGACATGGGGAAAAAACCCATCGGAACGTTGAAGTCTGCCATTGGAATCAATGATAAGTTCCGTTTTGTGAATGAACTCTTCGACGGGGTATTAAAGTCGTACAATGAAGCCATTACGGTGTTGGACGGTGCTTCTGATTTGCAGGATGCCCGGTCGATACTGGATCGGCAAAAGGAGAAGTATGCCTGGGACCCCGGCAATGAAGCCTTTGGGACCTTAAAGGATTTTGTGGAACGAAAGTTTACCCTATAACGTTTGTAAAAAGAGTATTAATAGCTGCTGACTATGCCTCAACTCTATCTTGTGCCAACCCCGGTGGGGAATCTTGAAGACATGACCTTTCGAGCTGTGCGCTTGCTGAAGGAGGTGGATCTGATTCTTGCAGAGGATACCCGGGTTACGGGAAAGTTGCTGCGTCATTTCGAAATTGCAACGCCGATGCAGTCGTATCATCAGTTTAACGAGCATAAGGTGGTCAGTGCGCTTGTCCAACAATTGGAGGAAGGAGCCGTGATGGCGTTGGTGACCGATGCGGGCACACCCGGGATCTCGGATCCCGGATTTTTGTTGGTTCGCGCGTGCAGTGAGCGAGGAGTCGCAGTCTCCTGTCTGCCGGGTGCGACGGCCTTTGTGCCGGCGTTGGTAAACTCAGCCATCCCGAGTAATCGTTTTTTCTTCGAGGGATTTCTACCCCATAAAAAGGGGAGAAGGAGTCGAATTGAGCAGCTGGCCTCCCTCCCTCATACCCTCGTGCTGTACGAAAGCCCTTACCGCTTGCTAAAGTGCTTGGAACAGATGGCAGAGGTCTTTGGCCCCGGCCGGAGAGCATGCGTCTGCCGGGAAATATCAAAAGTCTATGAGGAGTCGTTGCGGGGAACCTTAGCAGAACTGGCCGCACACTATACGGCCAATCCACCCAAAGGGGAGATCGTCATCGTTGTGGAAGGGTACGATCCAAAGGCGGAAACGCCTCATGATAATCACGATCATTGAGTTCTTTCCGTCGTTTCTGAAGTGCGTGTGAACCTTGTTCCTAAAAGCACTATCTTTGTCCCCTTAGGAGTTCATAGCAGAGGCTATAAAAAAATTGATAGTTTTCTTTCAGGCACTAACCATGAAGAGGATTAAGAACCAACAACTGTTTTTTATTGTGATCGTCGTGTTGATGCTGTTGCCTCTGGCTCAACAGGTGACGGGTTTTCCTCGGATTGCTAAGTTGAAAGGCTACTTTGTCGAGGCGAAGAAACCGCAGTTAAAAGTCCAGCATGTCTGGGATGGCAGCTATCAGGATAGCTTGAATAGCTATATCGAAGATCACATTGGCTTTCGTCCCCTGTTGGTGCGTTTGCATAATACCGTTGACTATTATCTGTACCATAAGATTAATGCTAACAACGTGATTTTGGGAAAGGATGACTATGCCTTTGAAGAGGGGTATATCCATGCAACACTGGGGCGAGATTTTATCGGTGAAGATACGATTTCGGCCATTACGGCCAAAGCACGGGTAATCCAGGACTGTTTGCAAGAAAAAGGGATTATCTTCCTGGTTGTTTTTGCTCCGGGAAAAGCCACCTTTTTTCCGGATCGCATTCCCGATGCCTATCATCCGGATAGCGTCACTACCACCAACCTTGAAGTGTATCGGAAGAAGATGCTTGACAAAAAGGTTAACTTGGTGGATTTCAACAAATGGTTTGTGGAGATGAAAGATACTTCTTCTTATCCGCTTTATCCTCAATATGGTATTCACTGGAGCCATTATGGGATGCTTTTGGCATTGGATTCGTTAACGCATTACTTAGAGGCCGGAAGAGCCATTGATATGCCGGAGATGAGTTGGTCTGAGGTTGAGGTGTCTAAACGGTTGCGGCATACGGATTACGATCTTGGAGAGGCGCTTAATCTATTGTGGCAGCTTCCTACCTATGGAGCGGCCTATCCCCGCGTCGTTTTTGAGAAAGAAGAGGGGAAGGAGAAGCCCTCTCTCCTTGCTGCAAGCGACTCGTTCTTTTGGAATTGGTACGGAACGGGTTTTACCGATCGTTTTTTTTCCAGAACAGACTTCCTTTACTACTTTAACCAATACTACAGTTCTTCTTTTTCCGGCTCAAAGTCCATCTCGGAACTTTCGCTGCTCCCCTTTGTAGAAGCCCATGATGTTGTGATGGTGATGGCTACCGATGGGAACCTGAAGACCTTTGCCTTTGGTTTTATTGATAAACTCTACGAAGCGATCATTAAGATTGAGAGCAAGCCTCTCTCTTTTACCTGGAGTGATCCCCGCTATACCACTGCCGTGGCTCCGGGAGAGTTTTCCATACGGAAGGGAACTCCGTGGCAGACCACCTTTTTACGGTGCGATACCTTAAATCTTAAATCCAATACTTCCTATCGTCTTCTTTATGAGGCGAAAGGATATAAGTTCCTTCAAATGGATTTGTATCCCTACGAAGTTGTTCCGCGGCATGTGAACACGAATGTCTCCGGGGATACTTATCAAACTTTTCGATGGGATTTTAAAACAGACCAAAACCCCGGCGCGGCTCAGCTTCGCGTGTACATCGACTATGCCACCTCGTTTGGAGAGGAGAGTTTCATTAGAAATGTTAGATTACAAGAATTACCATGAAAAATAGATTGAAGAGCCTGAAAAATCATCTTTCGTCATTATCCGTTGCCATAATTCTCCTCGTATCTGTGGTCATGACGCTCAATTTTGCGGTGTGGGATACCAAGTTGGGTGTGATTCAAAGTGATGTGGTCGGTTATTACTCATACCTTCCGGCATCCCTGATTTTTCACGACCTTCAGTTTGGGTTTTTGGAAGATCATAAAGAAGATATGGAGGGCAAGTTATGGTATCGGGAGACCGCTGACCATGTTCGTTTCATTCAATATACCTCGGGGGTGGCTATTTGCTATCTTCCCTCATTTCTGACGGCACACTTGTTAGCTCCCTCGTTAGGCTACCGAGCCAATGGATATACCCTTCCCTATGAGATGGCGATCCAATGGAATTCAATACTCTTCCTGCTTCTATCCCTGATTTTTTTTCGAAAACTCTTGAAAAAATATTTTCCCGATCCTGTGGTAGCCATTACACTCATTGTGGTGGTGTTGGGAACCAACTTGATTTATTATGCCACCAGGGAGGGTCCCGTTTCCCATCTGTATAGTTTTACCTTTATCACCCTTTTTCTGTGGTTTCTTTCCAAATGGATCGAGGAGAGACGATGGAGAGATGCTCTTATCCTGGGGTTTGTAACGGGGATGGTGATTCTGATACGCCCTACAAATATCATTATTGTGTTGCTCTTTGGGTTATGGGGAGTGCGTCGTTGGACAGACCTTCGGGAGCGGCTTTTATTCCTTCTAAAGAACTGGTACTTCCTATTGGTTATGGTGGTGGTCGCTTTCATGGTATGGGTTCCTCAGTTCCTTTATTGGCACTCCTTTTCGGGGCAATGGTTTTTTAATTCCTATATCGGTGAAGGTGCTTTTTTCTGGGATGATCCGCAGATTATCAACATCCTGTTCAGCTATCGAAAAGGGTGGTTGCTCTATACGCCTATGATGGTTCTCTCGTTTGTAGGGCTTCCTTTCCTTTACAAAGTACATAAGCAGTTGTTTTGGCCGATACTCATTCTTTTGGTGCTTATTATTTATCTTCTTGCCTCTTGGTGTTTTTGGTGGTATGGGGGTAGCTATGGGGGTAGGCCCTTCGTTGATTTCTACGCCCTTTTCGCGTTTCCCATTGCCGCTTTTCTACATGTGATGTTTCAAAAATACCGCAGAGCCATTCCCACTCTTCTGGTTCTGGGCGTACTTGTCTATCATAATTTCTTTCAAATTCAACAGTATTCTCATATGGCAATTCATTGGATCTCCATGACGAAAGAGGCCTATTGGGACTCTTTTGGGCGGAAATGGCCATCACGTGAATTTTTCGATATGTTAGAGTATCCTGATTATGAGTCGGTTAGAGCAAGAGTTGCCGAGAAACAACGTAAAAAGCATAAATAAAAAGGAGCGCTATGAAACTGATTATCCAGATACCGTGTTATAATGAAGAAGCGACCCTTAAGCTCTCCCTTGATCAACTCCCCAAGAGCATAAAGGGGTTTGATAAGGTTGAGGTCTTGATTATTGATGATGGTAGTACCGACAATACGGTGAAGGTGGCCAAAGAGTGGGGAGTGGATCATATTGTCTCGTTCACCAGAAACAGGGGCCTTGCCAGGGGATATATGGCCGGGCTAGAAGCTTGCCTGAAGATGGGGGCAGATGTGATTGTAAATACGGATGCGGATAATCAATACAATGCGAAGGATATAGAGAAACTATGCCAACCAATCCTTCAGGGAGAGGCTGATTTGGTGGTCGGAGAACGCCCCATAAATAGTATCGAACACTTCTCTTTTGTGAAGAAAAAACTCCAAAATCTTGGATCCTGGGTAGTGCGGAAAGTGTCAAGAACGGATATCCCCGATGCCCCCTCCGGATTTCGGGCGGTCTCCCGGGAGGCGGCGTACCATCTCAATGTTTTCAATGATTACACCTATACGTTGGAGACTATTATTCAGGCGGGGCGGAAGAATATGGCCATCACCTCGGTTCCCATAGGGGTCAATGAAGATCTTCGCCCCTCGCGGCTTTTCAGTAGTATGAGGGCTTACATAAAACGCTCTGTTATTACGATCTTCCGTATCGGAATTATTTATGACCCCACGCGCTTCTTCTCCTGGATGGGGATTGTGGGTTTTCTTTTGGGCTTTATCCTTGGGGTTCGTTGGGTCGTTCTCTTCTTTATCGATCCGGGTAGAACGCATGTCCCAAGCCTGGTCCTCTCATCAATTCTTATTATCCTTGGAATTCTTATCATTATAATGGCTACGCTTGCCGACCTCATCTCCGTAAATCGTAAGATATTGGAAGAGAACCAAGCCCGATTGCGTAGAATGGAACATGAGCGGTTACATAAAAAGGAGTAATTTCGCACGGCGAATTGTCACGGAATAAATCCGACCTTATGTTATGTTCAAAAGGATACCCCGAAATATTAGACTGTTGATATCTTTGTTGTTGAGTGCAACTATTCTCTTTTTGATCTATCGCAACATGGATATTCCCCAGATAGCTGGTGTTATCCGCCGGGTTGATCCTATGCTTTTTTTGCTCTTTCTGCTGCTCTTTATCCCCCAGTTATTCATTGCCTCATTGCGCTGGAATCTCATGACTCTCCACATTGGGAAGGTGAAGAGTCCGTTGATCTCTTCCTGGCATCAGGTGATCGGAAGCTATAGTGCGAACCTGATTATCCCGGGTAAGATGGGGGAGATTGTGCGGCTGCCTTGGATGCAGAAATATCAAACCCATTGTCCTGTGTTGATCCTCGTATTTATGGAGAAGTTACTGGATATCTTCTCGGTGGTACTGCTCATGATGGGTGCATGGGTTTATGTGTGTGCCCACACCGGCACCAATACCTCTGCTCATAACGGGGGATTGCTCCTTGGCCTTGTTATGATGACCGCCATGGTCTTGACCTTTATTTTCCGCAAAAGAACGTTTAGCCTTATCGCACGTCTTTTTCCCAAATGGGTAGGACGACAAAAAGAGGAGAGTATTTATGTGCGAATAAAACAGTCGCTGGAGTACTTGAAAGATGAACTGCTCCCTTTTATCGCTTTATCTGTTGGTTTATGGTTTGTACAACTCTTAGAATTTTACGTGATCTTCAGAATGTTTGGGGTCGATCCCGGCTTGTTTGAGGTAATGTTTGGTTGTTCTCTGGCTCTTTTGGCAGGGGCTATTCCCATATCCGTTGCCGGCGTTGGGCCGAGGGATGCGGTGATCATTAGTTATTTTAGCAACTGGGCCGGAAATGAGACCTTGGCCGCTATTGGGATTATCACCATTCTTCGTATTGTCATCCCTGCCTTGCTTGGCTTGCCTTCTTTCTTTTTACAAAGTAAACAATAAGCCATGAAGACTCTTTCGTCCACTTATCTGTATAAGCATCTTAAATTCCATATACCGAGAATATTATCTCAACTTGATCGGGATTTTGATTCTCCCACTTTCGGTAGTTTCGACCGCAATTATTGGCACTATAAGATTCGGGATTTTAGCTCGATGATCCTCCAGCAAGGTGCCCTGATTCTTCAGGCAATTCAGCATTTTGAACATCCTGAGAATCCCTGGTTTCGAAATCCCAATGTGGCGCGGTGGCAGGAGGGAGCCATAACATTTTGGTGTGGTGAGCAGTTAAAAAATGGTAGCTTCAATGAGTATTACCCCTACGAGTCGGGTTATCCTCCTACGGCCTTTAGCCTTTATGCCGTTGTTTTGCTGGTAAAGGCGATGGATCAAGAACCCTCTCCGATAGTTAAGTCTCATATCCAAAAGGCCGTACAGTGGCTTCTTCGTCATCCGGAAGAGGAGGCCTTGAATCAAGAAGCCGCCGGATTGGCCTCTCTGGTGTTAGCCTCCCAAATTCCCGACATTGTGGTGGATGCGGCAAAACTGGAGGATCGTTTGAGTCGGTTCTATGCCCGGCAGACAGAAGAGGGATGGTTTCCCGAATATGGTGGACCTGACATGGGATACCTCACCGTTACCATCGACTGCCTTTGGGATATTTATGAGGCTTCCCTCGATGAAAGGGCCTTGAACGCTATAGAGAAGGCAGTGGCCTTTCTTGCGACCATGGTATCGGTCTCCGATGAAACACCGGTGATGATAAATTCCCGGAACACCGATTACCTTGTGCCTTATGGTATCACGCGGTATGCTGAACAAAGTCCCTTGGCCGCTTCGCTCTTAGAGTCGATGTTAAAGGGAATGGAGAAAGCGGATCACTATATACATCGTACGGATGACCGGTACGCCTGCCATTATGTGGGACAATCCTTTTTTCGAACCCTGCTCCATCTCGACAAGGTGACCGATAAGCGCATTCCCCTGCCCAAGGAACAATCCACTAATCACTATTTTAAAATGGCCGGTATCTTGGTTGTGCATACGCCCGAAGAGCGTTCTCTTTTTCTCTATCTGCGCAAAGGGGGTATCCTTAATGTATTTGATCATAAGGGGATTGTTAATGCGGATTTTGGTTGGAGACACCTGCTGGGAAACAATAAATTGGCAGTAACGCATTGGTTAGATCCTGCCTATTCGCTGTCGATGGACGACCGGATATGGAGTGTCTCCGGAAAGATGACGGCTCATGGCTGGATGAAGTCCTCCCCATTGCGGCATATGGGATTGCGTATCCTGAGTAAAACCTTTGGGAACAGGCTGATCCCTCTTCTTAAAAGGCTAATGATCTTTGGGAATAGCCAGGTAGATATTCAATTTCATCGGCAGATAGAGATCTGCGATGGAGGTGTTATACGGATAGTGGATACGTTCTCAGGGAAAGCATTGGATACCCAAAGGTTGTTTCCGGCACCCCATTATAGTCTTCGTCATGTGGCTTCTGCGGGACTTTGTGTGCCGGAAGAGCGTTTGCAATGCCCTATGTATGAAAAGAGGGAAGAGGATAGTGGGGGAAATAGTACCTTTATCTTTGAAATTAAAGGATAATCCCCATGTCGCAGCAGAAACTTCAACAAGTTATAGATAAAGGACTTTGTACGCGATGTGGTACCTGTGTGGGGTTATCCCGAGGAAAGATCACCTTTAAGGACAAGACGGGTGCTTATCTGCCCACCATTCATCAGAACTTATCTCAGGAGGAGGCCTCTCGTATATGGCTTGGTTGTAGTGGAAAAGAGGTGCATTGGCCGGAAATTACGAAAGGAACTTTCCCTGAGAATGAGTATGTGCACCCCTACCTTGGTGCTTATCGTGAGTTGAACATTGGTTATGCTACCGATTTTGCCGTGCGAAGAGCTGCCGGTTCTGCCGGAGTGATTACCGCTACGCTTCTGTTTCTTCTGGAGAAGGGCCTTATCGACGGTGCCGTGGTGCTGGGGATGGACGAAAAGGAACCTTGGCATAATAGACCTTACATTGCCACCACCAAGACGGAGATTCTAAAGGCAGCACAGTCAAAATATACAATTAGTAGCAACAATGAACTTCTGGAGGAGATGGAACAATTTGAAGGGAATTTAGCGTATGTCGGGCTTCCTTGTCAGGTTCACAGTATTCGGAAACTACAACTCGCCCACGACCCGTCGGTAAGAAATGTGGCTTACGTCATTGCTCCCTATTGTGGCTTAAACCTTCACTTTTCCAGTATCTCCAGTTTCCTAAGAGCCCATGGTGCCAAGGATTATACGCAAATCAGGGAACTAAAATTTCGAGAAGGGGAGTGGCCGGGATATATGCGAATAACCATGAAAGATGGTCGTGTGATGAAACTTCGAAAGTTCTTTGCCAACTACTTGATCCCCTTTCACATGATGAAACGCTGTTGGTATTGTATGGATGGAAGCAATGAATTCGCCGATATTTCGGTGGGCGATGCCTGGGCTCCGGTCTATGAAGAGCGGGGAAAGGGATTCTCCATTGTGGTGAGCCGTTCACAAAAAGGTACCACACTGTTGCACGAGATGGAGAGGGAGAAGCGCATCACGCTTATTCCTCAAACAGAAGAGGAGGCCGTGAAGATGCATTCTCACATGTTTGATAATAAAAAACGTGGAGCCTTTATTCGCATTCATCGCCGTAGATATAAGCCGGATTATCAATTAGAAGATCCGGGTAATATTAATTTTAAACGAAGGCTCTTTGAAGGGGTGCTCCAACTGATATATACCCTTCTCCGTACGAAAATAATGACCTGGATAGTTGACAAACTCCCTTCGGAGTGGGTGGGGCGAACCTTTGACCGCTTTAAGGTTTTCTGGAAAAAACGCACCTATCGGATAAAAAGAGAAAAACTGTAGACGCTATTTATAACTTTCTAAAAATTCGTCTGCTGACATTATCGGTAACAACGATTGACGAAAATCTTTTGCGTTTCTTGTAATAATAATATCACAGTTTGAGGCTGTCGCACTAAAGTATTGCAAAGCATCTTCAAAATCAGAAAATCCTGAATTTAACGCTTTTTCAACAATATGTTCATCTACAATACTGATTTCGCTAATAACTTAAACTTACGCAATTTTTCTATTGCTGATTGAGAATTCTCGTACTTTGATAACAAATAATTAACGGTAACAAACGAAATAGGCGAAACAACCATTTTCAATTTATTTTTATCTGATAATGTTGCTATTTTTGCAATAGGTTTATAATAAGGGTGCCTTTCGCCTAAAAAATCTAACACTATATTCGTGTCTATAAAAATCCGTTTCATTTGTATTTTTCCATTAAAAAGTCTGAATATTCATTTTTATAGTCCAAATTATTTGGCAAAGATTTCCCTGTTGAAATACTTTTAACAAAAGGAGATATCTCAAACTCTGATTTACTTTCGTTAATTGTTAATGCTTGTAGATAACTCTCTATAAGACGAGACAAACTTACTTTTTTGTTACGAGCATAAATCTTGGCATTTTCAATAACCCTCTGATTTAATTTTAATGTCAGTTTCGTATCCATAATATTATCAAATCATTGATACGGACGAAACTAAATAAAAAATACGCATAAACAAAAATCACCTAAATTTACTTTTTAGACGATTTGTTTTTATGTACTTGTGTGTTAATATGAAGATTTATGATATTCCCAATCTACCGTAAATGCGTTCTTCTTACAATATTCGACTTTATCGCCGTACTTATCATACTTATTTATTTTATTACTATCAAAGGCATCTACTTCTGTATATCCAATTATGTTTCCATATCTGTCGTATGTGTTAGTTTTGGAATTGTCAAAAGCATCTTACTTATAAGTATAATTCTGTGCAAATAATTGTGTAGTAACCCAAAGTCCTACAACAATTAATAGCGTTTTTAAAATTTTCATTTTTCTTGTTTTTGCTTAGTCAACCCTTAAAAAAACTTTATTCGTCATATAATCAATATGATAATGTTGATAAATGGTGGTAGTGTTCCAATTAGTGTGTCTGGGGAGCTCTCCTTCTCAATTTAGTTTTGCGTTACAAAGTTATATTTTTTTCTTTTTCCTGATCTGATAAATTCTCCTTACGGATTAGAGAGGTTTTTGTCAAGGCTCCCGACCTTAGGGAGGGACTTGTATA
>PDRJ01000011.1 GCA_002748065.1 Bacteroidota bacterium | reverse complement strand
GAACTTATCTGGCGAGAGTTTTTTATCCAGATCCTCTTCCACTTTCCGCATGTGGAAAACGAAGCGTTCAAACCGGCTTACAGTGCCATTCCCTGGCGCAATGAGATCCGTGATATTGAGCGATGGCAAACAGGAACCACCGGATTTCCCCTCGTGGATGCAGGAATACGAGAGTTAAACGCTACCGGTTTTATGCACAATAGAGTTCGAATGGTCACTGCGGGTTTTCTCGTCAAAGATCTTTTGGTTGACTGGCGTGTGGGAGAACTCTGGTTTGCCCAACATCTAATGGATTACGAGTTGGCTTCCAATAATGGGAACTGGCAGTGGGCTGCCGGTACAGGTTGTGATGCCGCGCCCTACTTCAGAATCTTTAACCCCACCTCCCAACAGAAACAGTTTGACCCCGAACGAACCTATATCAAAAGGTGGATTCCGGAGTATGGGACACCCTCTTATGCAAAAGAGATGATAAACCACAAGGAGGCAAGGACAAGGGCTATAGCCCATTATAAACGCTATCGGAAGGGATAGTCTTCCGATTTTGGCAACGATATCTATTCTATCCTTCTCAGCACCAACGACCAGCGTTTTTTTACACGACAGGCGGTGAAGGGATAATATGAATCTTTCCGATGAAACCTGAGATGGGGGATAGCGTAAAAAAACCGGCAGTTAAAGACAAATACGGATGTCTTCAGCTGCCGGTTTGGAATGCTATAGCAATTCCCGCTACGGTTATTAACTGAAAGAGAGAATGGATTTCTTGATTCTTTCAATGGCTTCCATCAGCTCTTCCTCAGTGATAACCAAAGGAGGAGCAAAACGGATAATGTGTTGGTGGGTAGGCTTGGCAAGTACGCCATTCTCTGCCATCTTTACACACACATCCCATGCTTCTTTACCGTTGTTGGGACGGATTACCACAGCATTCAAAAGTCCTTTACCGCGAACCAGTTCGATCATGTCGGAACCGATTTTCTCCATTTCAGCGCGGAATATGGCCCCCAGTTTTTCAGCCCGCTCTGCGAGTTGTTCCTCTTTTACCACTTCCAAAGCAGCCATTGCCACGCGGGCAGCCACCGGGTTTCCGCCAAAGGTGGAACCGTGTTCACCCGGCTTGATACACATCATGATCTCGTCATCGGCCAAGACGGCGGAGATGGGATAAACACCCCCGGAAAGAGCTTTTCCAAGGATCAGGATATCAGGACGAACTCCCTCATGGTCTACGGCCAACAATTTACCGGTACGTGCAATTCCCGTCTGTACTTCATCGGCGATAAAAAGGACATTGTGCTTCTTACAAAGGTCGAACGACTTTTTCAGGTATCCATCTTCCGGCACAAAGACGCCTGCCTCTCCCTGAATAGGTTCTACCAGGAATGCTGCTACATTAGGATCACTGAGTTCGCGCTCAAGAGCTTCCAGGTCATTGTAGGGAATGGTTACAAACCCGGGGGTGTAAGGGCCAAAATCCTTATAAGCGTCCGGATCAGTTGACATGGAGATAATGGTGATCGTTCTTCCATGAAAATTATTCTCACATACAACGATCTTCGCCTGATTCTCAGGAATTCCTTTTTTCAAATAACCCCACTTACGAGCAAGCTTAAGGGCTGTTTCGTCACCTTCTGCTCCGGAGTTCATGGGTAACACCTTATCGTAGCCAAAATATTCCGTTACATACTTTTCATAAACACCCAAGGCATCGTTAAAGAATGCGCGCGAGGTAAGAGTTAACGTTTCAGCCTGTGTTTTGAGTGCTCCCACAATCTTTGGGTGGCAGTGCCCTTGGTTTACTGCAGAATAGGCCGAAAGAAAGTCAAAATACTCTTTTCCTTCCACATCCCATACTTTGGCTCCTTTTCCTTTTGCTAAGACAACAGGTAGCGGATGATAGTTATGTGCACCATACTTGTCCTCCAGTGCAATCAACTCCTTAGAAGATAATTTTTTAACCATGAGAAAAAAAGTGTTTAAAAGTTTACGTAAGATTTCTGCAAAGGTAATTTTTTATTGATGAGGGCATACGCCCCCTTACAAAAAAATAAATGTTAGCTTTGCACCCTTATAGTAGAATGGCATGGTATCCATCAAACCATAAAACATCAGTGATGAAAAGAATAATTGCATCCGTTATACTTTTATTTGTCGTCTTTTGTACAACCATATATGCTCAAACGGGAACCATTCGAGGGTTTGTCTATGAGGAGGAGACCGGAGAGCCAGCCCTATTCGTGAATGTCTACCTGGCGAAAACCACCCTGGGAGCCGCAACGGATATCAACGGGTACTTTGTGATTGATAAAATTCCCTTTGGAGACTACAAGCTTATGATCAAATCCGTAGGTTACGATTCGTTGGTGATGCCCGTCTCCATACGGGAGAAGAAGGTATACAGCATCAACCTCAACATTCGTGCCTCTTCCACCAACATTGAAGGCGTGGTTGTTTCTGCGGAGCGCCAGGAGGCTAAAACGGAGACCAACACGTCAGTGGTTAAGATCTCGCCCAAACAGATCAACAAAATTCCTTCGGTGGGAGGGCAAAAAGACTTTGCCCAGTACCTGCAAGTGCTTCCCGGAGTTATCTTTACCGGTGATCAGGGGGGACAGCTCTACATCCGAGGAGGATCTCCCATTCAAAACAAGGTGCTTCTTGATGGGATGATCATCTACAACCCTTTTCACTCCATTGGACTCTTCTCCGTCTTTGATACCGATCTAATGAGTAACGCAGAGGTTTACACCGGAGGTTTTGGCGCTGAATATGGGGGAAGGATCTCCTCGGTGATGGACATCCGCACACGCGACGGAAACAAAACCCGCTTCTCCGGAAAAATAGATGCTTCTACATTTGGCGCTAAAGCCCTGTTGGAAGGCCCCCTCAAGAAAAAGATTGATAATTCAGGGAGTGCCTCTTTCGTTCTCTCGGCTAAGACCAGCTATTTACAACAAGCTGCAGACAATCTCTACGCATACATCCCCGATGGGCTTCCCTACTCTTACAAGGACCTGTACGGTAAGGTCAGCCTTAACAGCGCCAATGGAAGTAAGTTCAACCTCTTTGGATTTAATTTTAACGATGCGGTAAAGGGTTACAAAGATCTGGCCAACTTTAATTGGGACAGTTATGGAGCCGGGATGAACTTCGTTATCATCCCGGGAAAGACCCCCACGCTGTTGGAGGGGAACTTCGCCTGGTCGAACTACCAGATCTCCATGACAGAACAAGACAAGAAACCTCGAACCAGTACCATTGACGGCTTTAATCTGGGGTTAACCTTCACCTACTTCCTTGGAAAAGATGAGATCAAGTACGGCGTAGAGATGTTGGGGTTCAACACGGACTTCAATTTCTACAACAGCTTTGGCCTGAAGATTCAACAGGAAGAACACACCACGGAGATTGGCATGTACATCAAGTATAAGGGGACGTTTCAAAAATGGATCCTGGAGCCCAGCTTCCGATTTCAGTACTACGCCAGCCTTAACAACCCTTCACCCGAACCACGCCTGGCCATGAAGTATAACGCCACGGAGCGATTGCGCTTCAAATTGGCTGCCGGAATCTATTCTCAAAACCTCATCAGTGCCACCTCTGACAAGGATGTGGTCAACCTCTTTTACGGCTTTCTTTCGGGACATGAAGACCTCCCCCAATCTTTTCGGGGGAAAAAGCTCACACACAAGCTACAAAAAGCCAATCACGCTATTTTGGGGGTTGAATATGACCTGACCAATACCATCACCCTCAATGTGGAGAGCTATATCAAAGATTTTACACAGTTAACAAATCTCAACAGAAATAAGATCTACAATGACACTCCTCAGAACAGGAACAAGCCGGACTACCTGAAGAATGATTTTGTAATTGAACAGGGAAAGGCTTATGGGGTTGATTTAGTGCTAAAGTATGACTATCGTCGTCTCTATGTTTGGGCTGTTTACTCCCACGGCTACATCACCCGCATGGATGAGATACAGCGCTATGTTCCCCATTACGACAGGCGACACAATGTTAATATGTTGGGAACCTACACAATGGGGCAAGATTTAAGTTGGGAACTTAGCGTCCGTTGGAACTTTGGCTCCGGATTTCCCTTCACCCTCACACAAGGATTCTATGAACAGCTGCTTTTCACCGGTGGCATCTTTGAGGATTACCTCACCACCAACGGAGAGATGGGGATTCTATATGCAGACCTCAATACAGGGCGCCTTCCCTACTATCACCGTTTAGATATCAACCTCAAGAAACAGTGGGAACTGAAACATAGAACCAAAATTGAGGCCACCGTGGGCGTTACCAATGTGTATAACCGTAAGAACATTTTTTACATCGACAGGGTGACCGGAGAACGCATCAACCAGTTACCGATTCTCCCCAGTGCAGGGCTAAATATCTCCTTCTAAGAGGCTTTTAGCAGAGAGACAACGGGAGCCGTTAGCCGTCTAACCCTTTACGTATTTCTCTTCTTTATTTGATTTATGAATCGGAGTGTAAAAAGCTTATAATGTTCCTTTTTTACGGAAGTTAGTGTTTCTGTGTCGTAACTTAAAGCTTTTAAATCCTTGCTTATTAATTGTTTATTGAAGAGCTACTTCTAATTTACCTACGTTAATAGGCAAAATGATGTCAATATCAATCGATCATCTTTTTAATGAATTAACGTGAAGCATTAATGCCATTCCTCCGTTAAAAACGGAAGGAATTCTCTGTAAACCAACCCCTCACGTAATGGCAAAGCACAAATAACCTTTTCAACAAGGATCTTATCTGCTTTCTTATTTTGTTTTGATCCTTGATTAATCCAGTTTACTCCATAAAGTCAGCGTTTTGAGAAGAGGCTGTGTAGAAGGTTCGAATTCGAGGCTTGCGAAGGCTGAGAAATGGGGTTTACTAAGGTAAATGACCATTGGGAAGAGAAGCATAACGAAGAAGTCGGACGTTATGGACGAACACGATTTACTCCTTTCGTTGGGTGTCAATGGTAATGGTCACAGGGCCGTCGTTGACCAGTTCCACCTTCATCATGGCACCGAAAATACCGGACTGCACGGCAATACCGCTATCCACAGCCAGTTGTTTTTTAAAGGCTTCATAGAGTGCGGTTGCTTTCTCCGGACGGGCTGCCCGAATATAGGAGGGGCGATTCCCTTTCCTGGTGTTGGCATGCAGCGTAAACTGACTAACCACCAACAGGCCACCGCCCACCGCCATCACGGAGCGGTTCATCACCCCATTTTCATCATCAAATATGCGCAGTTTGCTGATTTTGGCGCTCATCCATGCCAAATCCTCCTGCGTATCCGCCTCTTCAAATCCCGCAAGGATCATCAATCCCGACTTGATCTTTCCCACCACCTTCTCTTCAACTGTCACGGAGGCTCGCTCCACTCTTTGTATAACCACACGCATCGTTTACCAATAGTTTAATGGATCTTCAATATCTTCCTTCAAAATATGCATATAATTACGATAACGGGAGGGGGCTATTAGGCCAGCCTCCACGGCCTCTTTAACGGCGCATCCCGGCTCGTTGGTATGGGTACAGTTGTGAAACCGGCAACGGTGCATCCGGCTTCTCATCTCCGGAAAGCGTTGAGCCACCTCCACTCTCTCCATATCCACCAGGCCAAACTCCTTTATTCCGGGGGTGTCCACAAGGTAGCCGCCCTGTTTTAAGATATGCATCTGTGCAAAAGTGGTGGTATGCTTCCCCTTGTTATGCACCTGAGAGATCACACCCGTCTTCAGGTCCAACTCCGGGTCAATGGCATTGGCAAGAGCCGACTTTCCCACTCCGGAGTGTCCAGCCAACAGGGAGACCTTCCCCGCCAGCAAGTGACGAATCTCATCCATCCCTTCTCCCGTCTTAGCGGATACACTCACACAGTGGTATCCTATATCTTCATAGAGCCGCACCATTTCTCCATGTTTATGGGCAAGCGCTTCGTCATACAGGTCAATCTTATTGAATACCAATAGAACCGGAATATGATACGCCTCCGCCGTTACCAGGAAACGATCGATAAAACCGGTGCTTGTCCGGGGAAAGGCTAAGGTAACCACAAAAATGGCCTGGTCAAGGTTTGCCGCAATGATGTGGGTCTGTTTTGATTGCCGGGTAGCCTTACGAATGATGTAGTTCTCCCTTTTCAGAATTTTCTTGATCACGGGGATCTCTCCTCCGGAGCGCTCAACCTCCACCCGGTCGCCCACGGCCACAGGGTTGGTCGATTTGATACCCTGCATGCGAAACTTGCCTCGAATCTGACACTCCACCACCCCCTCTTCCCCCAGATGCACGGAGTAGTGACTCCCGGTGGAACGCAACACCAACCCGATATGATTCGTAATCGTCATAAGCAGCCGTAAAAATACAATTTCCCTTCGTACTATGATAATTCAAACAGTTTTCCGGGCAGCACACGGATAATTCCGTCAAATTCCATCTTCAACAACAGAGAGGAGAGTTCGCTGCTCCCTATTTTGGTAAGATGGGAGAGATAATCGATTCCGGAAGCTCCCTGTTTCAGGAGCACACGATAGATCATCTGTTCTTTCTCCGACATCTCCACAAAAAGGCTTGGGTGGGTTTGCTTAGCGGCCACAGGTGTTTTCCATCCCATCATATAGAGCACATCCTCTGCCGACTGGATCAGTGCCGCTTTATTCACCTTGATCAGGTGGTTACACCCCTCGGAATAGTCATCGCTCCACCTTCCCGGGACGGCAAAGACATCCCGGCTATAGGAGTGGGCGATTTCCGCGGTGATCAGGGCACCCCCCTTCGCGGCCGCTTCCACCACTACAATGGCATCGCACAATCCGGCAATGATGCGATTTCTTTTGGGAAAGTTCTCCCGATCGGGCACCGTATCCACAAAAAACTCTGTCACCAGCCCTCCCTGCTCTACCATCTTACGGGCCAAAGCCATATTCTGTTTGGGGTAAATAATGTCCAACCCGTGTCCCAGCACGGCAATGGTGGGAAGCCCTACACTCAAGGCGGCACGGTGCGCTTGGGTATCAATACCATAAGCTAAACCACTTACAATAGTCACCCCGTAACCGGCCATCCCTTTTACGATCTTCTCGGTGATATGCCTTCCTGCCTCCGTAGCCTTTCGTGTACCCACCACTCCCAGCACACGTCGTCCATTGAGCAGGGAAGAGCCCTTATAAAAGAGCATAAAGGGTGCATCGGGGCAGTGTGCCAAGCGAACGGGATAGTCCCGATCCCAAGGGGAGAGAAAGGTGGCTCCCAACTTACAAAGTTGACGATATTGCGCCTCTGCTGCCGGCAAATAGCCATTGGATAAGATCTCCTCTATCACCTTATGAGTAAGTCCTTTTATCAACCTTAGCGCCGGGGGACTCTCCCTAAAAAGCGCCTCTGCACTACCATAATGGTCCAACAACCTTCGAAGGGTCACATCGCCCAACCCCGGAGTCATCTTCAGTGCAATACGATAAATCCATTCCTTCTCCATCCAATCTCAAACTTTTCACGCCCTATGGTTATTCCAAGGCAGGGCCAACGATGTCACATTCCTCAAAAAATGCTTTCCATCCCCCTATCTATACCGGAATTGCCAAAACGTACCCTTGATGGTTCAAACCAGCTTTCCTTTTTCAGGCTTCACAAGCCTCGAATTCGAGCTTTCTAGACAGGTGCTGCTCAAAACTTTGATTTTATGGACAGGCACGGAGTAGTTTTCTGCAGGAAAACAACAAACACTTCTACGCTCTTTTTCAGAAGGTTCTAAGTATTGGGTATTTGTGCTGTTAGCCAAAGGGGGGGAGCAAAAGTTGTCATCGAGCATTAGGCGTTCTATCAAATTATCCTACTTTTGTTATCAAAAAGAGACGATATGTTACTAAATTTCATCAGATGGAGCGTAGACCCAAGGATCTTTCCAAGCTGGGCAACAGGATTATACTTAGCCTACATGTTGGTAGGATGGATGATCAAAAAAGAGGGTAAACCGGAACGGCTTACCGACACCTTAGCACTATGGGTCATTGGAGCAGCCATCATTGGGGCACGGTTGGGGCACTGTTTTTTCTACGAACCGGCATATTACCTCTCTAACCCATGGGAAATCCTGATGATATGGAAGGGGGGGCTGGCAAGCCATGGGGCAGCAGTCACCATTCCCTTAGCATTGTGGCTCTTCGCTCGCAAATACAAAGAAACGTACCAGATCAACCTTATTTGGCTCTTCGACAAACTGGCGGTAGCAGTTCCCATTCCGGCCTTTTTGATCCGTATGGGCAACCTTATGAACTCTGAGATTTATGGGGTAGCAACCTCCATGCCGTGGGGTTTTATCTTTGAACGGAATGGCGAGACCATTCCCAAACACCCCACCCAAATCTACGAAGGAGCAGCCTATCTTGCCATCTTTTTATTCCTCTACGTGCTCTACCGAAGAAAAGGTACGCAACTAAAGCCAGGACTACTCTCAGGGCTCTTTTTCTTTCTGCTGTTCACGGCACGCTTTCTTATCGAATATATCAAGAACCCACAGGTGGACTTTGAGGTTGGATTGCCTCTCTACATGGGACAAATCCTAAGCCTCCCCCTGATCCTTATCGGATTATGGCTTATCTTCCGCAAAAAAAGTTACGAGAAGAGCTAAAACCCTATCGAAAATAGGATATCTTCTCATCAATAATGGCCTCAATCTCATCAGCAAGTTCCGTGCGATCGTATTGACGAGCCAACATAGAGAGGTTTTGCAAAGAACTGAAAGCGATGGACATCTCCTCTTCGTAATGGTTTAAAAACTCATTACTCAACCGCAAATAGTAGTCGATATCCTCGGTATAACGGTCCTCAATGAGACGCGCCAGGCTGTCTCCTTTCTCAAACTCATCCGCCATATAATAGATCTGAACAAATGGAACGGTGTAGTAGTCAAAGGGGAATTTCTCGTGGGGAAATTCCGTAAGGCCACGATCCATCAACTTAACCGCTTTTTCTACTTCTCCCTCTTCCAAAAGCCCTTGCGCCACACGATAATAATTTTGCTTAGGGATAGAGCTATTCCGAGCACTTTCACGATCAATTACCACATCCGGCTTATTAAGCCCTCCCCAAGAACACTTCTCCATCAAGATCTCATAGGAGCGCTCAGGATTTACCCCCCCTATACGATCCACAAAACCATTGGTAGCTTTCACCGGCATAAAACGATACACAAATCCTTCCAGTTGACAGTACTTATCCACATCAAAGCTGGAAGCTACCGTACCAGGATTAGAAAAATAGATGGGACGGCTCCAATCATTGGTAGCCAAAAAATCGAGTAAGACAAGATCATTCTTATATAGATAATTACTCTTGATATCCCACTCCACAACATCCACAATCTCATCGGCAAGCTCGGGAGGCACAATACCATTGGCAAGTACTTTCTCCTTATCAACGGTTAGTTTCACCTTTTTAGTGGGGAAGAAATTAATCCTTTTACCTCCCTGCACCGGAAGTTTTGAACCTGTTCCTTCGGAAGCCACAAAGTCGACCAACTTCTTCAACTCCACAC
The DNA here is from genome assembly GCA_002748065.1 of Bacteroidota bacterium. Classification (GTDB taxonomy): domain Bacteria; phylum Bacteroidota; class Bacteroidia; order Bacteroidales; family BM520; genus BM520. The sequence goes on along the minus strand of PDRJ01000011.1, from coordinate 33,794 downwards.
GCTCTTCCACACGCGGATAGTAAGGAACAATCTCATTTACCCCTTTGTCGTACTGTTTAGGAGTAAGAGTAAAGGGCAAAGGTTCGGAATCATAGATTTTCCGCGCCAACTGATGGCTATACCAATCGGAAGAGGAGAGCATAAAGTTCACCACCCGCACATCCGTACGAATCCCCTCAACCTCCTGGGCATACCACAAAGGGAAGGTATCATTATCACCATTGGTAATTAAGATAGCGTTAGGAGCACAAGAGTTGAGGTAGTTAGCTGCAAAATCGCGAGCAGCATATTTCCCCGAACGATCGTGATCATCCCATCCCTCTTTGGCCATAATCCCAGGTACCAAAAGAAGACAAACCAAGGTGGCAACGACCCCACTCATCTTCGCCCCCATAATCTTTTTAAAGCCCTCAGCTACAGCCATCACACCAAATCCAATCCAAATGGAGAAGGCCATAAAAGAACCGGCATAAGCATAATCCCTCTCACGAGGTTGGAAAGGGTACTGGTTAAGGTAAACAATAATAGCCAAACCTGTCATCAGAAAGAGGAGTCCTACCACCAGGGTTCCTTTAGGATCCCTCACCAGTTGGTAGAGGATTCCCACAATACCCAGCAACAGGGGCAGCATATAAAATTTATTGTGTGCCGGGTTTTTCATGCTGGAGGGCAAGTCACTCTGCTCTCCAAGGCGCACCCGATCGAGGCCATTTATTCCGGTAATCCAGTTTCCATTTTTCACCCCACCATGGCCTTCAATATCATTCTGTCGGCCGGAGAAGTTCCACATAAAGTACCGCATATACATGTGCGAAACCTGATAGCGGAAGAAGAAGGTTAGGTTCTCCCCAAAGGTGGGTTTCTGCCGCATCTCTGAGCTACCGTCGCCGTTTTGCACCCGGATTTGCCGTCCGCTCAGTCCGCCCCAGGTCCGATAGGCTTTCTCCACGCGGCTGCGACGCCCCGGCTCCGGAGGCATATACCACATCCGTGGCAACAATGTTTTGAATCGCTTATCATAATTCGGCTCTGCTCCTTTCTTATCATCGGTCACCACGTAACGCCCCTTCTCATCGTCCCGAACGTAGACAGGATTTCCATCCCGATAGGGCTCGTTGGCATCCAGTGGCGCATCCCAATAGGCTCCATAGAAGATGGGCCAATCACCATACTGGTCCCGGTTGAGGTAAGAAAGCAAGTTAATGGCATTGTCGGGACTATTCTCGTTGATGGGAGTGTTGGTATTTGCCCGAATCACCAGCATTAGGAAAGAGCTGTATCCAATGAGGATAAAGATCAGGCTAAGCACCACATTATTCCAGAGTAGACTCCTCTTCTTGATGGTATAGAACACGCCAAACACCAATAATCCCAGCAAAAAGATCAAGTAAAAAACGGTTCCGGTGTTAAAAGGCAACCCTAAGGTGTTTACGAAAAAAAGCTCGAACGAACCTGCCAGTTTCACCACCATGGGGATGATACCATACATGATAAAGGCAATCAGAAAGAAAGAGGCCAAAATTGTAAGGATGGTTCCCTTGGGAGTGACCGAGAACTTCTTGAAATAGTAGATCAGCGCGATGGCAGGAATGGCCAACAAGTTAAGCAGGTGAACCCCAATACTAAGCCCCACCAAAAAAGCAATTAAGAGTAACCATCGCTCGGCACCCTCTTCATGAGCCACCCGTTCCCAGCGAAGAATAGCCCAGAAAACCAGTGCTGTAAACATGGTAGACATGGCATACACCTCCCCTTCCACGGCGGAGAACCAGAAAGAATCACTAAAGGTAAAAGCAAGAGCACCCACTACGCCGGCACCCAATACGATGATCCCCTGCGATTGAGACATCTTCTCACCAGCCTTCACAAAAATCTTCTGCGCAAGCATGGTAATTGACCAAAACAGAAAGAGAATGGTAAAGCTACTACTCAGCGCAGACATCACATTGATCATCTTGGCCACATTAGCCTCATTGCCAAAGGCAAAAAGGGCAAAGAAACGTCCAAGAAGCTGAAAAAGAGGTGCCCCCGGAGGATGCCCCACCTGCAACTTATAGGCTGTTGCAATATATTCTCCACAGTCCCACCAACTGGCAGTGGGCTCCAAGGTTAGAAAATAGGTTAACGTGGCAATGGCGAAGACCACCCAACCGACCACGTTATTTGTACGCTTAAAGTTCTCCATGAATTTCTTCCTATTAAGAATAATACCGTGGCGAAAATAAGAATTATCTCTCAGAAAATAGTGGCCCTTTCACATCTTTTATGAAAGAAAACCCTCCCCACTGGAAAAAAAAATAACGCCCTTTTCTAAAATATGTTTTGATAAATAAAAAAAACGTTATATTTGCAGTCCCAAACGGGAAGGATGTCCGATGGTGTAATTGGCAACACGTCTGATTTTGGTTCAGAAGAGTCCAGGTTCGAGCCCTGGTCGGACAACGAAAAAAAAGCTACTTCATGGAAGTAGCTTTTTTTGTATTTCCCCATCGCCTCCCCAAAAAGCTTCATCGTACCACAAGGGATAAGTCTCCAAGGGTTATTTCCAGACTAAATTGATAAACTGTTTGAATCCATCGGTTGATAATGATTAACCAGAGTCTGTCTATCCACAATATCCTCATAACCATAATACGACTGAAAACAAAACGTGCGCCTTGAGGGCGCACGCTGTATCGGTGATCCCACCGGGATTCGAACCCAGATCGTCAGAACCGGAATCTGATATTCTATCCATTGAACTATGGGACCCTTAAAGGACGCAAAGATACAAAGTTTTTATCAATTTCTATGGTTGCTCCTCAGCAATCACATATCCGCCCTCTTCGCCACCCCCCGGTCCCAACTCAATAAGCCGGGAAGCGGCACCCATTAGCTGCTCATTGTGGCTAATCACAAGGAGGGTATGCCCTTTCTCCAGGATCTCCCCCAACAGCACCAACAGCTTCTCCACGTCGGCATAATGAAGGCCGGTGGCGGGTTCATCCAGCAAGAATAACGCCCTCCCTTTTACCGACAGTCGTCTCACCAGGTCTACCCTTTGGCGCTCTCCCCCGCTCATCTCCACCAAGCGTTGTCCCACCTGCAAATAGCCCAAGCCCGCCCGGACCAGCAATTGCAACACCGCCGTGATGGGGGCAATCCCTGAAAAAAGCGCCAACATACGACTCACATTCATCTGCAACAGTTCCCCCATGGAGACCGACCCATACCGTACAGCCAGCACCTCCGGTTTAAACCGCAAGCCACCACATGCCGGACACACCTTCTCCACATCCGAAAGGAAATCCATGGTAACCGACAGAACCCCACTCCCCCGGCACTTGTCACAGCGCCCCTTTCCGCCATTTATGGAGAAGTCACCCTTTTTCAGTCCTGCAGCCTTCGCTTCCGGTGTAGCGGCAAAAAGGGCACGAATGGGATCCCATAGGCCCACCCGGGAGAGCAACATGGATCCTCCGGTTCCCCTGGCCACCTGCTGCTCCACACGCACCACCTCATCAAAATGCTCAAACCCACTGATGTGGCTACAGTTCACGGCACTTCCTGCGCTGTAGCTATCGTACACCACCCGATGCATCAACGAAGACTTCCCACTACCGGAAACCCCGGTAATCACCGTCATTAATCCCACGGGAATCCCTATGGAAAGGTTCTTTAGGTTATGGGCTGTGGCTCCCTCAATCCAAAGCATCTTCTCATCACCCTGCCTTTTTTTAAGCGGTGAAGGACGACAAAGATCCGACCGGAGATAGTGCCCCGTCAACGAATCTTTCTCCTCGCAGATTGCTTGGGGCGTACCCCAAAAAACAACCTCCCCACCGTGGGCTCCGGCTCCCGGCCCCATATCAATAAGATAGTCAGCCGCCCGCATCACCGACTTATCATGCTCCACCACCAACAGGGTGTTGCCATTATCGGCCAACTCCCGCAGTACCTCCAACAGCGCCGCCACATTCTTTCGATGAAGTCCAATGGTAGGTTCATCGAGGATATAGGTAATCCCCGTCAACTTGGCTCCCAATTGGGTTGCCAGGCGAAGGCGCTGCACCTCTCCCCCGCTGAGGGAGAGGGAAGGGCGGTTCAACGAGAGGTAACCCAGTCCAAGACGGGCCACAAGCTCCCCCTGGTGCAGGAGAGAAGCGCGAATAGCGTGAAGTACCGGAAGGTCGATGGCCTTCCAACACGCCAGAAGCTCTTCGATAGGCATGGCGGCCATCTCCGCAATATCCAAGCCTGCCAGGGTGTATGCTAATGCCTCTTTTACCAGACGCTTACCCCCACACGTCTGGCAAGGCACCTCTTTCAACAGCGGACGAATCACATCACCTCGCTTATCCTGATGTTTACGGCCATACTCCTCATCGATATAGTGAACAAACCCCTTCCAAGGCCCTGTAAATTGGTGTGTACCCTCACGCTTACCACGCTTATAGACCCATTCCACCTCATACAGGATCTCTTCTCCGGTACCATACAGTGCCACCTCTTTCTCCCGGGCACTAAGGGAGGCAAAGGGCCTGGAGAAATCCATCTCCAAACGGTTTCCCACAGCTTTAAGAATGGCCACATACTGTCCGTGGGGATCTCCGTAAAAGGCGCCCGTCTTGGTGCCGGAAAGGGCACCATCCAACAAACTTTTTCCCTTATGGGTAATAAACTTCAACGGATCCGCCGTAAGGTGCATCCCCAACCCTCTACACTGGGGGCAGGCTCCGGACTGATGGTTAAAGGAAAAATGTGACGAGAGCAGTTCTTTGGCCGGCCTCCCCGAAGCATCTACTGCCGCCCGGGAATAGGCCAACCGCAAAAGATCATACATCTCGGTCATGGTCCCCACGGTAGAGCGGGGACTCCCCCTAAAAAAGGACTGGGAGATCGCCACGGGAGGGCTCATTCCCCTGATGGCCTCTACCTTGGGGGCATCGGGCAGATTCATCCTTGTACGTTCCCACGCCGAGAAATTCTCCGCATAGCGCCGCTTTCCTTCCGCAAAGAGCGTATCAAAAGCCAAGGAGCTCTTTCCTGAACCGGAAACCCCCGTAATCACCGTCATCTTACCATGCAGGATCCTCACATCCAATTTCTTCAAGTTGTGGGTTTCAGCTCCCAGAATCTCCACAAAGGGCAAGGGCGATACCGGACTAAAAACCTCCTGCTCCTCAACCGGGGAGAGGGTGTACTTTTGGGGATGCCCGGAAAAGACCACCTCTCCACCCTCTGTACCACTCCCGGGACCCAGCTCCACCAACCAGTCACACTGGCGGAGGAAGAGGGGATGATGGGCGATAGCCAGCACCGTATTTCCTGCCGCGACCAACTCATCAAGCGCCTTAATCAAGACCTTCACATCCCGATTGTGCAGCCCGGTGGTGGGCTCATTCAACACATAGAGCGTCTTCCCGGATACCCCCTTCACCAATTCGGAGGCCAACTTGATACGCTGCGCCTCTCCTCCCGACAAGGTGGTAGCAGGTTGACCCAGCGTAAGATAACCCAACCCCAACTGCTGAAGAGTAACCACATAACGAAAGAGGAGCTTCTCCGTGGCAAAGCACGCCACCGCTTCGTCCACCGTCAAACTTAACACCTCATGAATATTCATGCCGTGCCACTGAACCGCAAGCGTCTCATGATTAAACCGTTTTCCCCCACACGACTCACAGGGCAGATCCACCTCACCCAAAAAGTGCATGCCCACCTGAACAACGCCGGCGCCCTGGCAGGTCTCACAACGCCCCCCCTTGTTGTTAAAGGAGAAGCGTCCCTTTTTCCATCCACGCGCTTTGGCCTCCGGCAACGCCGCAAAAAGGTTGCGGATATGATCCGACAACCCGGTATAGGTAGCCGGGTTGGAACGGGGAGTCCGTCCGATGGGTGACTGATCCACAAACACCAACTTCTCAATGCCCTCCAAACCCTCAATGGCTTTGTAGGTAGGAGATGCTATGGTCTCGCCATAAAGTTGATGCCGCAACTTCGAAATTAGGGTCTGCTCCACCAGGCTCTTCTTTCCGGCACCACTCACCCCGGTAACCACATTAAAACCTCCACGCAAAAACGACACACTGATCTCCTTCAGGTTATGGGTATGAACGCCCTCCATCACAATCCTCGCCCCAGGTTTTTCTTTGCAACGGTTATCCCGGTGAAATCCGGCCTTAACCTGTAGGTTTGCATCCACCACCTCCTGCTTCACCGGCCCGTTATAGCGCACTTCGCCCCCATGCACACCGGCATCCGGACCGATATCCACCAACCAATCCGCCGCCAGCATTGTCTCACGGTCGTGTTCAATAACGATGACCGTGTTACCCTGTTGGTTCATCCGTCTCAACACCCGCATCAACTTCCGATGTTCTGTGTAGTGCAGGCCAACAGAGGGTTCATCGATCACATAGATCATCCCCTGCAGTCCGGAAAGCACCTTGGAAGCCAGCCTTATCCGTTGAGACTCGCCCCCGCTCAGGCTGGTGGACTCACGGGAGAGGGTTAGATAAGATAAGCCAAGATCGTCAAGAATGGAGAGGCGCCGGAAGATCGCCTCGGTGGTCTCCCTCCACACCGGCTCATGGGCATACTGTGTCTGCGCGGTACACCATGCCCCAAGCTCTTTCAGCGTAAAAGCAGAAAGCTGTGCCATATTCTTTCCCCCCAGACGAAACGAAAGGGCGTGCTCATTCAGACGCGTTCCCTCACAAACATCGCACACCACCGACACCACAAATCGCAAAATATTCCCGTTTCTATCACGTTTCAGAATCTCCTCCATCACAGGAACAATCCCCTTATAATAGCCCTCTTCCCTGGGTTTTGCCGTGATACCACTCCACTTCATCCTTGAAGCCAACGTATGTTTTCCAAAGGGAACCTTTATCTTATCCGAACCATACAGCACCACCCTCTTCTGCGCTTCGGTAAGCGCTCTCCAAGGGATATCCACGTTAAAACCGTTGGCCTCACACACCTGGTTAAGCACATCCATGGTAACCTGGGAATAGACGATATAACCCGACGGCGTAGTCATTACCAGTGCTCCTTCCCGAAGCGTCTTAGCAGGGTCCCCAATAAACTTCTCCGGATCGATCTGTTCTGCAAGTCCCAACCCCTTACAGTGGGGGCACGCCCCCTTCTCCGAGTTGAAGGAGAAGAGGCTACGGGAGGGGCGCCCCGGGAAAGATTCCGAGACGGCCAAACGGGCAAAAAGCAGGCGCAGCAGATCATGAATTCCCGTCAGGGTACCCACGGTGGAACGCGCGTTGCCGGTGATCGTCTTTTGGCTCACTGCGATGGTTGGGGAGAGGCCGGTAATCCGTTCCACAGCAGGGCGGCGGAGCTTCCCCAAAGCCAACTTTGCCGCACCCGAAAAGGTCTCCAGATAACGGCGACGGCCCTCTGCATGCAGGACATCAAAGACCAAAGATGATTTTCCGGATCCGGAGACGCCGGTTACACAAATCAACTTGTTACGGGGGATCTCCAAAGAGATCGAACGCAGGTTGTTTTCACTGGCATGCACAATGCCTATGGGGATCTGCTTCATCATTTTCAAGGTTTAATGGCTACGTCAACAGGCTCAAAAAGGCCTCCCTTCTTCATCATCTCAAACTCCCACTCGAAATTGGGGGTAAAGAGGCCTGTGTGAAGGTTTGCCTCAATCTCCTCCAAAGAGAAATATTTACCATCAGCAACCTCCTCACTGGGAAGCACCTCCAGCCCCTCTTTTTCCAGCAGGAAAGAGAAGACCAATTCGGTCTCCACATCCGACTGCCACTTATACCGCAACCACAACCGGGGGTTTACCAAAGCAATTCCTATCTCCTCTTTGGCCTCTCTTCGCAGGGATGTCTCCAGGAGCTCTCCCACAACCACATGACCACCTACGGCCGTATCCCAACGCCCGGGTTGTATCTTCTTGGTGAGGGGACGCAACTGCAAAAAGATCCTCTTTCTATCTTCAGACAACACCTGAAGATGCACCACCGGATGCATCCGATGACTTCCATCGTGAAACTGGTGGCGGGGAGCCTGTCCCACAACCTTACCCTCTTCATCCACCTCCGGGAGCCACTCTTCTCCCTCCTGTGCTTTTCGTCGGCGACGCATCTGCAACCACTCCCATCCAAAATAGGCCAAGAAAAGGAGATAAAACAACCCTCCCGAGATAAAAGCCCAGGCCTCCTTCGACCCATAAAATGCCGAATAAAGCACCAGGAGAACGTGCACCGAGAAGAGCCAGAACATGTTCCGAAGCTGCTGTTGCATCCTCTTCTGTTGCGCTTCATCCAGTGAGATCCCCTTCATATAGCGTTGCCCCATAAGAAGGACAATATTCTTTTGAGAAAAGGCAGAGAGGGCCAATATCCCACAAAGGATCCCTTCAATAATGGCCGGTTTTAATTTGAAGAAAAGATCGTTATCCAATGCCAAAGAGATACCCCCCAACACCATGAGCAACAGCGTATCAATGATAACAAACCGATCGACACGATGTTCCCGGATCCAGGTGTAGAGGAGCTCCACAAGGCCAAAACCCAACGCCACGAGCAGACCTATGCGTGTCCCCCAAATCGCGTCGGCAGCGATAAAGATGAACAGCGGAAGAAATCCGGGCAACATTTTTTTTATGATATCAATACGGTTCATTGCGTGCAGCGTGTGTCGTCCACGGCAAAAGTAGAAAAGAGTTTAAAGCCTCCTGCACCGTTTATGGAAAAATAGCGTGCATCCCCCCGGTTATTGAAAGAGATTCCGTACTTTTGCGAAGAACGAAGTAACCACGTAAAAAATTAGCTATTATGGCAACAAAGGTATTAGATATTGTAAAACCCGGAGTCGTCTCGGGGAAAGACTTAAATAAACTCCTGGCTCACGCCAAGGAACATCAATTCGCCCTACCTGCAGTCAACGTCGTTGGCACAGACAGCATCAACGCCGTGTTGGAAGCTGCCGCGGAAGTGAACGCTCCCGTAATCATTCAGTTCAGCAACGGAGGTGCCAAATTCTACGCCGGCCAGGGATGCAAAGCAGATGGCAACACGGCTGCCGTTGCAGGAGCTATCTCCGGCGCATGGCACGTACACCGCATGGCCGCCCACTACGGGGTGCCGGTGGTGCTCCATACCGACCATGCTGCGCGCAAACTCCTCCCCTGGATCGACGGCCTGTTGGATGCCGGAGAGGAGCACTTCAAAATGTTTGGAAAACCTCTCTTCAGCTCACACATGCTGGACCTCTCGGAAGAGCCGCTGAAGGAGAACATCGAAACTTGCAAAAAGTACCTTGAGCGCATGAGTAAGATCGACATGACCCTGGAGATTGAACTGGGAATCACCGGTGGAGAAGAGGATGGCGTGGATAACACCGATGTGGACAGCAGCAGGCTCTACACCCAACCGGAAGAGGTCGCCTATGCCTACGAGGAGCTGATGAAAATAAGTCCCAACTTCACCATTGCCGCATCATTTGGGAACGTACATGGAGTCTATAAGCCGGGGAATGTGGTCTTACAACCCAAGATCCTTAACAACTCACAAAAATACATACAGGAGAAGTTCCAAACCCCCGAAAAACCGGTCTGTTTTGTCTTCCACGGAGGATCCGGATCAACCCAGCAGGAGATCCGCGAAGCCATCGGCTACGGCGTTATCAAGATGAATATCGATACCGATACCCAGTGGGCCTTTTGGGATGGCGTACGGCTCTATGAGGCGAAAAACCACGACTACCTCCAGGCCCAGATTGGAAACCCGGAGGGCGACGATAAGCCAAATAAGAAGTATTACGACCCACGCAAATTCCTCCGTGCAGGAGAACAATCCATGGTAGAGCGGCTGAAAGTGGCCTTCAACGACCTCAATGCAATGGATCGCTGTTAAGAAGCGGCTTTATCAATATACTTCGTTCCATCAATTTATACCCCATCAACCCCATGCTATAGACCATAAAGGCTGTAGCATGAGGGTTGTGGATAAAAAAAGGAGAACCCATGAGTTTTTTCGACCTTATATCCAAACGACAGAGTGACCGGACCTACTTAGATAAAGAGATTGAACCGGAGAAGTTGCAACGCATTCTGGAGTGTGCACGATTGGCTCCTTCGGCCTGCAATGCGCAACCCTGGACCTTCATCGTGGTAAACGACCCTACCCGGAGGGAGGAGTTGGCCGTCGCCGCCAACGGGCCCACCATCAACAAGTTCGTAGGCCAGGCACCGGTCATCATTGTAATCGTGGAGGAGCGGCCCAACTTCAGCAGCATGGTGGGAGGAATCGTTAAGAATAAGCACTTTCCGCTCATGGATATCGGCATTGCCAGCGAACATCTCTGCTTAGCAGCCGCAGACGAAGGCATAGGGAGCTGTATGGTGGGATGGTTTGACGAGAAGCGGATCAAAAAGGTTCTGAATATCCCCTCATCCAAACGCGTATTAATGATGGTGACCTTGGGGTATACAGAGGGAAAACTGCGGAACAAGAAACGAAAAGAGGCCGACAAAGTTATTAAGTACAACAGTTATTAAGGCCTTTCTCTGACTTAAAGTTATCGACTCCCCCCCTCTTTAGATCATTATAAGTAGCCTCTTTCCATAACGTTGAGGGTTTGAGCAGCGTCTGTATCGAGCGTTTGAGTTTGAGACTTGCGAAGGCTGGAAGAGGTGAGTTTACCGAGGTAAATGCAATGTATTGAGCAAAGCCGAAATGACCACTTGAAAGAGAAGCACCACGCAGAAGACGGACGTTATAGACCGACGCTAAATTAATGTAACTTTGGCTTATCGTAAACCGGGTTCTCCCATGGCCGCTCCAATGGGATAACTCCCTATAAAAACAGTAACCTCGTGGTATGCATCTACAAAATATCCGGCACCATCCTTGAACCCACCATTGTGGTGTTGGTGTTGGTAATCCTGTTAATCGTAAACGCATGGATTTTCAAGAACATCAAATCAACCCGATGGCGTAATGGAAACCTCACCAAAGGGTTCATTGCATTCTTTCTGGTTCTTATGGGAGTCCTGGCATTTATCCTGGTATTACCCATCGACAAGACATTGCGAGGCCAAATCCTGGGATTCTTAGGCATCATTGTTAGCGCCGGCATTGCCCTAAGCTCCACGACAGTTCTGGGTAACCTGATCGCAGGCCTTATGAACAACTCCATGAAGCGCTTTAGAAACGGCGACCTCATCAAGATGGGTAACTTCCACGGGAGAGTGACCCAAAAGAGTATCTTCCATACAGAGATCCAACTGGAAGACAGCAACTTTATGACCATTCCCAACCTCTATATCGCAAACAATCCCGTAAAACTGACCCGGAAAGCCAATACGGTGATCGCCACCTCCATCTCATTGGGGTACGACATCCCCCGGGAGCACATTGAGAAGGCACTAAAAGAGGCGGCCATTGCAGCAGGGTTAACCGACCCTTATGTGTACATCACGGCGCTAAACGATTTCTCTGTCGTGTATAAAATTCACGGTTTTTTAGCGGACAGTAGTTACTTCTTCAGCACCCACTCCCTCCTCAATGCCAAGGTTATGGATCAGCTCCACGCCCAAGGAATAGAGATTGTTTCTCCCACCTTTATGAACCAGCGGCGGGTGGAAGAGAAAGTATTTGTTCCGCCACAAACGGTAAAAAGAGCCAAGCCGGAAAGGGAGGAGGATCCGCCGGAAGAGCTGGTCTTTGATGAAGCCATTAAATCCGAAGCGTTGGAGACCCAAAAAGATTATCTCAAAACGCTTACCCAAAAAGAGGAACGACTAAAGGAGAAACTGGACAAGCTGAAAGACCCCAAAGAGATTGCAGCCATAAAATCGGCGATAAGGAGAAATAGCGAGATGAAGGAGCGGATTACACAACGTATTGAAGAGGAAGAGTTAAAACAGAAGAAACATAAAGGATAGGTATTAGGGTTTGGATCTTAAGTGTTTGCCAATCATCCACAACAACACACTAATAAACTTATAATCAAACAGTTGAGATAGCATAATGTTATATACCTGCTACCGTCGCTGCTCGAAGAAATCCCGGAGCAAACGGGAGCACTCCTCTTTCAGGACCCCCTTAACCACCGTAGTTTTGGGATGCAACAGGTGTAAGGAGGCGATGGTATATCCACGTTTTTCATCATCAGCCCCATACACGATACGCCCTATTTGCGACCAATAAGCGGCGCCAGCACACATCACACAAGGCTCCAATGTCACATAGAGGGTACAACGGGAAAGGTACTTCCCCCCTAGATAGTGGGAAGCTGCGGTAAATGCCTGCATCTCAGCGTGAGCTGTCACATCATTCAACCGCTCCGTAAGGTTATGCGCCCGAGCCACGATACGTCCCTCACAAACGATTACAGCTCCCACTGGTACCTCGTCCGCCTCAAAGGCCTTCTCCGCTTCCCGAAACGCCTCGCGCATATAGAACTCATCCACCCTCCGGCACTCCTCTTCCCCTATAACATCCATGCCGTCCCCTCCGTTGACTCCTTGGTTTCTCTTCATAGATACAAAGGTACATGATAATCTTTAATGCACACACAACCCCATAGAAAACGACGACTTCGCAGAGGGAAAGCACAAAATCACGGAGAGACTCAACATTAGGCATCAGACTTCGCGCTCATTAACATATCAGGAGGTTAACACATTCCTGTCTTATCAAATCTCATGGTGATCACTATTTATCTACATTCTAAATTATAGTGTAAATCAACAAATTAGCACTTAATCCGTTCTACAAGTAACGCATTTTTTATACCTTAGCATCGTGCATTCCTAACTGGATACAACCATCAGCAATATAGCGTTTTGAGCAGTGCATCAACTCGCCACCCGACATGGGACATTTTTGGATAAGCACGAAGCAACAAGAAAATTAACGCATAAACCCAAAAAGAAACTTTATTATGATGAAAGAAAATGTAGCAGAAGCCATCAATTATCAGATCAAACTTGAAGAGGAGTCATCTCGTCTATATCTTGCCATGGCCTCTTGGGCTGATACCAACGGATTTCCCGGGACAGCAGCCTTTCTCTACAAGCACAGCGACGAAGAGAGGGAGCACCAAATGAAGTTTATCAAATACCTCAACGAACGGGGAGGACATGCCCTATGTGCATCCCTGGAGGAGCCCATAAACGAATACAACAACCTCAAAGAGGTCTTTGAACAGATCTTCGACCATGAGCAGATGATCACCAAGGCCATCAACACTGTGTATGAACTGGCCTTTAGTGAGAAAGACTTCAATACTTGCCAATTCCTGCAATGGTTCCTGATGGAACAGGATGAAGAGGAAGCACTCTTTGGATCTATTCTTGACAAACTCAACCTCGTGGGCAACAAAGATAACTCACTCTATCATTTCGATGATTTCCTCGCAAAAAAAGCGGGCGACATTACTGTTGAGGAGTCCTAAAAGACATTTAGAAAAGCTGTTACAGAAGAAAAATAGCCCATAAGAAGCCACGCTCTTCGTTTCTATGTGCTATTTTTCTTCGCATCTAATAAAAAAAGTCAATGATCATAAGTAACTGTACCCACTTTTTTTATAGTTTCGCTACAACCTTGTAAACCCAAACACCACTATGCATAGGTTAACCCAACATGACCTCTGCAAAGAAGTAATAGAGGATTGCCTGAAAGGGAAAAAGCGAGCTTTCCGAAAGCTATATCATCGCTATAGTGGTTTAATGCTCGGTATTTGCATGCGTTATGCCCGAAACCAATCAGAAGCAGAAGATATCCTTCAGGAAGGGTTTATCAAGATTTACCAGAACTTAAAGGGATTTCGCTTCCAAGGCTCTTTTGAAGGGTGGATGAAACGAATTATGGTAAACACCGCTCTCAACTACAACCGAAACAACCTAAAACACCACTTCCACTTAGAGATCAACGAAGTTGAGGTTTTCTCGTCACCGAACGAAACGGTAACCATCAACAAGCACGAGTACCCCTTCGATACAGAGGATCTGATGAAAATGATACAGGCACTCCCCACAGGCTACAGAACCGTATTCAACCTCTATATTTTTGAGGGATACTCTCACAAGGAGATTGCAGAGATGCTACAAATTTCCGAGAACACATCAAAATCACAACTTTCAAAAGCAAGAAAGAATTTGCAAAACATTATCAACAAGGCAACCGATAAAAAATAAAATGGTACTTACATAAGATGGCACACAATAAAGAACAAATTGATCACCTTTTTAAGAAGGAACTAAGCCGCTATACCCCTCTCCCATCCGGTAAGGTGTGGCGAAGTATCAATGCCTCGCTTTCCCAACAGGGAGCCTATCAAGGGTTTTGGGCTCTCCACAAGGCATGGATTTTATCGGCTGCAGCAATCCTTATCTTCTCATTGGGTGGGGTATGGCTCTTCACAAGATCAAGATCAACAGCACCTCACCATCCCCCGGCCATCGTACAACATCAACCCCTAACGGAAAAACCAAAAACACCAAACAACCTCACCGGAGAGCAACAACCTCAAACGCCATCTACATCCACGCCTCCCCATTCACAAACCCCAGACTCCAAACAGCCTCCCACCCCCAGAGAGGAAAGCACGCCTCCTCTTTATGCCCAAAAAGGAAAACCCTCCATATCCTCCACCTCTTTGCCCCCCGCCACCTCGTCCTCCCACCTGATTTCTCCAAAGGAAGAGCATCAAACGCCCCTTCTTACAAACGACAGCCACCCCCTCCTAATAATGGGGATTACCCCCCTCCCCCCCTCACTGCAACAGAGCACAAAAGAGAGATGGATGGCCTCAAACAGCCTCAAGAAACAACAACATCATGCACAAAAAGAGGTAAAAACCAACCTACAAAAGAACAAGAGACAAACCCTGTGGAACAACTTCTCACAAGCACCTCATTACCTCTGTATTGGATTATCAGCCAGTCCTGAATATCTATTTGAAAAGGAAGGACAACGAAATGCAGGAATTGATTATGGATTGGAGTTCTATTACAATAAATCGGATTTTATCTTCCGGAGCGGCATCCACCTCGCACGATATGGCGACAAAGGAGAATACAACATAAACTACGAACGTATTGATAGCCTGGGCTATATTTATACGGTAGAGTCTTTTACCGTAGATCCCAACAATCCAGACTCCATCATCTTCAAGATGGATATTGAAGGAGTATATGACTCCGTACAGATCTCCGAAAAGAAAACCACTGATGCCTACTATAGTTACCTTCGTATTCCGATCATGGCAGGTTATACCATTACGGAGAAGCATAACTTCTCCCTGGATCTCACGGGAGGACCGGTATTCAACCTCTTAATAAAATCGCATAACCCCCATCCCGCCTTCCCCAACGGAGAGAACATCCATAAAAAAGAGATTGAAGATCAATCTATCCCATGGATCAAAACCAACATCCAACTACGAGCAGCCCTCGCCTTACACTATCGGTTCTCTAACCACCTACGGTTCACCTTTGAACCCACATACAACTACTTTATCAATCCCATCTATTCGCAAGGGATCGACCCCAAAGGCTCCCCCTTCTCCCTCGGTGCAAGATTTGGCCTGCTCTATAAACTCTAATTGTGCAAATGAAAAAACAGATACTCTATATCCTGATGATCCTCTTTAGCGTCTCCTCATACGCTAAAGAGACCTACACCCTTCATATCTCAGGAAACCTCTACGAAGAAGATTTTTTAGCTCCACTGGCCAACCGAAAGGTGACTCTTTTTATCCCAGAAAACGCCTATTTTAAAGGCTATAAAATGGAACTATACACAAACCCCGAGGGGTTTTTCTTTGCAACGGTCTCCATTCCCCACGAAGAAGTTCAGGGTCTTATCTTTGTTGAAGTCATGGATTGCAACGAAAGGTTCACACAATTAAGCCTCCCCTTCTCGATGCAAAACCGATTTGTTCACTTTTCCGTTGGGATCTGTGATAACACGTACTGCAAAGCCGATTTCATCTACCAAAAGCCCACACAGAAGGCTAAGCCCCGGACACTCCTCTTCTCCGACCAATCCATTGGAAATAAAGAGCACTTCTTTTGGGATTTTGGCGATGGCACAAACAGCAGCGAGAAACATGTAACCCACACCTTTCCGCATAACGGCACGTTTACCGTAAAACATGCGGTCTCTAATAAGGGGAAAGGGTGTTCTGATACCACCTCACAGGTTATTACCATCAACAACACCCTCTCCTCGGGGTGTCATTGCTCCTTTGAGCTGGTGAATCGAGAAAAACTGACCGTCTCTTTCCAAGCAAAAACAGCCAGTCCTCTCCCAACACTCTTCTCATGGGATTTCGACGATGGAACCCTTGATACAGGAAGTTATATCACCCATACCTTTCCGGAAGAGGGGCGATATAACGTAACACTCTACGGGAAAGACTCAAAATGCTGCACTAGCACCTACCAACTTGAAGTTGCAGTCTTTGATAATCCGGAGGAGAGGTGTGAGGCGTGGTTCACCTTCGCGGCCGACACCACCAACCCATTCAAATACTCCTTTTACGATATGTCTAATGGAGAGATCGCATTTTACCACTGGGACTTTGGCGATAATACCTACTCAAAAGTGAAAAATCCAACACACCAATATGATCAGAATGGCGTATACCATGTGATACTCAAAATAGAAGACACCACAAATTGCTGTATATCAAGCATTACCCGAACCATCACCATCAATTATGATCCGCAATGTACGGCCGACTTTGAATTTGTCCTTGACAGCCTATCACCTCGGAAAAACTTCTATCACTTTACCAATACGAGCACCATCGAATATCCGGGAAGAGCTATCTGGGATTTTGGAGATGGAGAAGAAGTTATCGCTTGGAATGCCAGTCATGTATATAGCCACTCGGGAAGTTACCATGTCACGCTAACAATCACAGATATGTTTGGAGGCTGTAGCGAAACTTTTACCAAAGTGCTCCAAACCCCAACATACCGAAACATGGGAGGTTACCTCTTCAAAGGAGATTTCCCCATCAACAACCCGGAACATGAAGGTGACACCGCCAAAGCGCTGCTCTATCGAAAACTTAGCGACGGCCTACATCTAATCGATACCACAGAGTTCTACCAATACGGCTACTACTATTTTACCTGGCTATTGGAAGGAGAATATCTATTGAAGGCCTTCCTTAAAAAGAACAGTTCACATTACGACATGTGCCTTCCCGTATACCTTCCCTCCTCGCTCCATTGGCAAGAAGCTGAGCAGATCACCCTCCATAGCTCCGATCTCTTCAATGCGAATGCCACACTCATCGAGAAGAAAAGCATGGAAGTAGGAATAGGCGTTATCCAAGGACACATCATCACACATAATCTCAACAGCAAAGGGTCAGACCCCATACACATCCTTCTTTTCGACGAGAAAGGAGAAGCACTCCATTTTAATCCCGCTGATGAGTACGGCTATTTCTCATTTCATCAGCTTCCCATGGGATGCTACTCATTGGTTGCCGAATCTACAGGAAAATTTTCCCTACCCAAAGACCTTTGCCTTGACGAAACAAGCCCCTACTATGAAGACGCTGATATTGAGATATTTAATAGCGATCCTGAAGGATTTAACTCTGAAAACAGCCCCCTACAAGGAAAAATACTTCTATTTCCCACCCCCACCAAGGCAACGCTTAACCTAATTTTTGAGTCTACAAGTTGTAAGGAAACAGAAGTAAATGTTCTTAACCATATCGGTCAAGAGGTGTATCGAGGCAAGATCACCACAACGAAGGGGTTGAACAGTCATACAATTCCTGTTCATCAACTTCCTTCCGGTATGTATGTGTTAAAAATCTTTGCTCCAAACCAAAATGAAACGTTTGTTTCAAAGTTTGTCAAGGATTAGATGTTGGTTAGTATGCAGAGGCAAGGATTACTTCAAAACGAAGAGAATTCTTGCCTTTTTGCTTTTTTTAAGAGAGGAAAAGGGAACTAACCCCGAGTACTCCAAATAAAGAAACAAATCCAAGCCCCCCGGTAGAGCTTCAAGTAATTGGGATTTCTTATACAAATATTACCTTACATGGAATAACTAACGCCAAATGTCCAAAAAGATTGGAGTTTGTTATTGGTATCTTCCAGTGTGGGGCAGTTATTTAATGCACTATTAAAGACCTCTTGCCGATTCTGGCTTAACCCAAAGTTCAATCCAAGTCCAACCTTTTTCCATAAAATGTACGTAAACGAGTTTGTCGAAGTCCAGTTGGAGTAGAGAAAAGAGCGATAACTTATAAATGCAACTAAATTCGTTTTAAAGTTCACTTTACCGATTTTGTGCGTATAGTCGGCTAAAAGTTTGGTACCGGAAGATGATTTATAGTCATGCTTCTCTTTATTGCTGAATATGAATTCATAATTCAGCGGATTTACCACAAGGTAAAGATTATTAACGGGTTTCCACGATGCACCAATGCCAAGATCCCAAAAACTCGGAGCAGAGATATTTTTAATAAACGATCCACGATAGTCCGTCAAGGCACAAACGGCAAACTCCTCCGACAGTTTATAGCCAAACAAGGAGCTCAATCTGAAGATGTCTGTCTTTAACTCAAATCCTTTGCTTTCAAGATCTTTATCTTTATTATACGACAACTTCCAAGAGAGGTGTAAATTAGCATGGTTCACCCAAAAATAGCTCTCCCGGTTTAATTTGGCATATCCATTCTGCACGATACTAACATGACCTTCAAGCAGGTTGGGATTGGTATTGGAGTACCAATTATTAAAATGAGAAAAGTTTATGCCCAACGTACCCAAAGCGCCCAAATTCCAGCCCGGAAGTTCATCAATGGTATCCTGGATATCTGCCACCTTGGCTTCCAGGGCTTTTATGGCAGCCTTCGTTTCTGACAGTTCATTCTCCAAACTGTCACGACTTTTTGGTTCTTGTGCCGATGAGGCTATTCCCACAAGAATCAAGAAAATGACCCCTACAATTTTTCGCATTATTAACTATTTTTATTCCTTTACTATATTGATTTAAAAACTATTAGTTGATCTCTTCTTAAAAGGAGAAAAGGTCACCACTATACAAAAAAACTGCATGATAATTTTTAATCATGCAGTCTTACACCTTAGAAGTCGGGATGATAGGATTCGAACCTACGACCTCTTCGTCCCGAACGAAGCGCGCTACCGGACTGCGCTACATCCCGAGGGTTCCACGAAGAACCAACTATTTCCGACAAAAGTAGAAAAAATTTTCTATCCAAAGCCACTAAAAATGTTTTATCCCGATTATCTCACGCACCTCACGAAGGGTCTTTTTCGCATTCTCACGTGCTTTCTCTCCTCCTTCACGAACTACTTTCCTCAGGTAGGCATCATCGCTCATCAGCTCCTGAATACGCAGGCGGAAAGGTTCTGTGAACAGGATCATATCCTCGGCAAGTTGCTTTTTAAAATCGCCATAACGGATCTCACAATTATTATACTTCTCTTCAAAATAGGCCAGCGTATCCGCTGAAGAGACCACGCTCATCAGGGTGAAAAGGTTGCGGATGGGCTCCGGTTTTTCCGAGTTGGGCTCCACGGGGCCACTATCTGTTACCCCACGCATAATCTTCTTCTTTATGGACTTGGGATCTTCCCCTAAGAAGATGGCATTCCCTTCCCCTTCCGATTTTCCCATCTTACCACTACCGTCAAGGCCCGGAATCTTCACCAGAGCCTCTCCAAAATTGAAGGAGGCAGGAATGGGGAAATAATCCACCTTATACATCCGGTTAAATCGCTTGGCAAAGGTGCGCATCATCTCCATATTCTGCTCCTGATCCTTTCCCACCGGCACCTTCGTAGCTCGATGAATAATCACATCCGAAGCCATCAACGTAGGATAAGTCAAGAGACCGGCATTTACATTTTCAGGCTGCTGACGCGCCTTATCCTTGAAAGAGGTACAGCGCTCAAGCTCTCCCAAGTAAGCATTCATATTCAGAAACAGATAAAGCTCCGGAATCTCCGGAAGATCACTCTGTACATAAATGGTAGACTTCTCCGGATCAATACCCGCAGCAAGATACTCAGCAAGAACAGTCTTCACATTATTGTGTAAGTTCTCCGGTGTAGGATGCGTTGTCAATGAATGATAATCTGCGATAAAGAAGTAACAATTATAATCCTCCTGCATCTTCACGAAGTTAACCATTGCTCCAAAATAGTTACCAAGATGCAAATTCCCCGTGGGTCTGATTCCACTTACTACTGTTTCCATATTGATTAAATAACGGTTATTATCCCCCGGCTATTCATTACCGTCGGGTTATATTTTTATTTCATCGCCTTCCTTGTTAAAGAAATGGTATTCCATCACATGATAAGAGGCATTAGCCACTACCTTTATCGCAGCCCGATAATGCATCGACCACTTAAAGCGGGTGCTAAAAATACCTTTGGTGATGAAGGCATAGATGTAAGGGTGCACATCCACTTTCAAATACCGCTCATTCTGTTCCTGGATAAGGTAGCGCAAATTATTCTCAATCTCATCCACAAGGATAATACTCGGCTTCACCTCTCCGGTACCACCGCAAGAGGGGCACTTCTCCAGAATAGCCACGTTCATCTCCGGTCTAACCCGTTGGCGAGTAATCTGCACCAAGCCAAACTTGCTGGGAGGCAAAATAGTATGCTTTGCATTGTCTCTTGCCATAACCTCTCGAAGTCGTTGATAAAGCTTCTTCCTATTTCCCGGCTCGTGCATATCAATAAAGTCGACTACAATGATCCCCCCCATATCGCGAAGACGCAGTTGTCGGGCAAGCTCCTCTGCGGCCTCTAGATTCACCTCTACCGCATTGGACTCCTGGTTTTGATTGCTTGCTACTCGATTCCCCGAATTGATATCGATCACATGCATCGCCTCGGTATGCTCGATAATCAGATAAACACCACTCTTTATGGTTACAATCTTCCCAAAAGAGTTCTTAATCTGCTTATCAATACCAAAATGTTCAAAAATGGGTTGTCGCCCCTTGTACAGTTTAACAATATCCACCTTATCGGGAGCAATCTGTCGAAGATAGTTGCGGCTATCGTCATAGATTGCCTGATCATTTACCGTAATGGTATTAAACGATTCGGTAAGGATATCCCTCAAAATAGCCGACGTACGATCTAACTCACTATGAATCTTATGAGTTCCCTTTAAGTTATCCAACTTCGCCGTCACAGCAAGCCATTTGCCATAGATATCATTTAAGTCTGCATCCAGGTCCGCCACCAACTTACCCTCTGCTACCGTGCGGATGATAAGCCCCACGTTTTTAGGTTTAATACTGGAGATAAGACGCTTCAAGCGATTCCGTTCCTCCACACTTTTTATCTTTTGGGAGACGGAGATGCGATTGGAGAAGGGAACCAAAACCAGGTACCTTCCGGCGAAGGAGACCTCCGAAGTCACCCGAGGCCCTTTGGTAGAGATGGGCTCCTTGGTAACTTGCACTAAAATAGGCTGTCCATGCGAAAGCACTCCACTGATTTTCCCTGTCTTTTCAATATCCTTCTCCAACTTAAAAGAGGGCATGGAGAGATTTTCCGCCCCTCCTTGTTGTGCTTGCTGGGTATATTTTATCAGCGACCGAACCTGCGGCCCCAAATCAAGATAGTGTAAAAAGGCATCTTTACTATGCCCCACGCTGACAAACGCAGCATTCAAACTGGGGACAATCTTCTTCACACGACCGAGATAGATATCCCCAACTGAAAAATTATTATTGCTTTTTTCCTTATGTAGCTCAACGAGGCTTTTGTCTTCAAGCAATGCAATATTAACCTCGGCCCTATTGGCGTCTACGTACAATTCTTTTGTCAAATCGGTTCTCTTTTTTTCCTTTGATCCCGAAATATTCTGCCCTGTCATTCAAGATACACTGAAGAGAGCCTCTCAACAAAGAAGATTTCCACCACCCCCCACAGAGAACCCGCGAAAGTATGGTGGAAATTTCTTTATGCTCAACAGGATATTACTTCTTCTTATGCCTGTTTTTTCTCAAACGCTTTTTGCGTTTATGCGTTGACATCTTATGTCTTTTTCTCTTTTTACCACTTGGCATAACTCACTTTTTTTTTAGATAAACAGATTACTTTACGTTATTCTTTACAGCATTTACAAAAGTCTTTGCAGGCTTAAATGCAGGAATATTATGAGCGGGAATAATGATCGTCGTATTCTTAGAAATATTACGACCTGTCTTTTCTGCACGTCTCTTGATGGTAAAACTGCCAAAACCACGCAAATAAACATTCTCACCATCATTCAAGGACTCTTTTACAGAATCCATAAAAGCTTCGACAATTGCCTGAACAGCGACCTTTTCAACACCAGTCTTATTGGCAATTTCCGTTACAATTTCTGCTTTTGTCATAATTAATATATTTTTAAAGTTTGAATAAAATCCAGACAATTTGGTCTGCAAAGATAGTTTTTTTGAAAGAACAAAGAAATGATATTGTAAAAAATTTAATTCTAATTATCTCAGCATAAATTTGTTCAGAAGATCCAGATATGAAAACAGGTACACTTATCACTTGGTATGAAAAAGAAAAGCGCTCTCTCCCCTGGAGAGAAAAAACAGATCCCTACGCCATCTGGATCTCAGAAATCATGCTACAACAGACCCGTGTAGATCAGGTAATCGGCTACTATTTACGTTTTATGGAACATTTCCCCTCCATAGCTGAACTCGCAAGAGCTTCTGAGGATCAAGTCTTAAAGCTCTGGCAAGGATTGGGATACTACTCCCGGGCACGAAATATCCACAAAACAGCTAAGATTCTCCATTTCGAGCGAAAAGATCGCTTTCCTTCCCAACGCATGGAACTTGTTAAACTTCCCGGAATTGGAGACTATACCTCCGGCGCCATCGCCTCCATTGCCTTTGACGAAAAGGTTCCGGCCATCGATGGCAATGTACAACGGGTCATAGCGCGATTTCAAGGCGTATCCCTCCCCATCAATACCACGGAGGGGGCAAAAAAAGTCAAAGAATATGTAGAGGCCATTCTTCCAGACTCCCACTGCGGAACCTTCAATCAGGCGCTTATGGAGCTGGGGGCTCTCATCTGTAAACCCACCTCACCCCTGTGTCGGGAGTGTCCCCTACAACACACATGCTATGCCTTCCAACATCACCAAACAGCGGATCTTCCAGTAAAAATCAAACGCACAAAATACAGGCACCGCTACTTCCACTACCTCGTCATCCTACAACAGTCGCATACCTACTTACACCACCGCAACAACCCCAAAGATATTTGGTATCACCTCTACGAGTTTCCCCTCATGGAGACAGAGGCTCCCGCCTCGCCCGAACAGATACTCGCTTCCCTAACCACCCAACACCCATCCATGGGCAAGCAGATCACCCTCGTACAAAAAACGCCGGAGGTTGTCCATACCCTCAGCCACCAGAAAATCCATGCACAATTCTTCATCCTCCAAACCCGGCATACCCCCTCGGCAGAAAATCATTGGATCAAGGTCAACATCAACAATTTAGATGACTACCCTACCCACGTACTAACCCAACGGTTTCTCCATCGTCACGGCCTATCCCTCCTGCCCCCTCACAAACACCCCTAATGACATCAAGCCCCAAGTAGAGTCCGTCTTCTTTGTGATGCTTCTCTTCCAAAGGGCCATTTACCTCGATAAACGCCCCTATTTCAACCTTCGCAAGCCTCGTATTCGAACATTCTATACAGCCGCTGCCCAAAACGCTGACTTTATGGACAGACACTAAGTAACCTCTTAAAGAGCGATAGAGACCCCCCAGTCTCTTTTTTTCATCCCCCAAGGGTCACATTCAGCATTTTCTTGCATTAATTTAACAGAACACAAAATTTGTGTACGTTTGTGGTACAATATTTTAAACAAATACAATTATGGCAGGAGTTAATAAAGTAATCTTAGTGGGTAACCTGGGAGTTGACCCGGAGGTAACAACCATTGAATCAGGAATAAAAAAAGCCAGCTTCCGCATCGCAACGACAGAAGCATTTAAAACACGTAGCGGAGAGAGGGCAGAGCATACCGAATGGCACAACATCACCGTATGGCGAGGATTGGCCGATGTGGCAGAAAAGTACCTAAGAAAGGGAAGTAAGATCTACCTCGAAGGAAGAATCCGAACCAGAGAGTATACAGACAGAGATGGAAACAAGCGCTATTTCACCGACATCCAAGGAGATACCTTCCAGATGCTTGACCGGCTCAACAACAATGATTCCGACAAAGGGTATCCCCAAAGCCAACCCCAGTCCGCCCCGGCAAAACAGCCAGAGAACCCACCGGTCAAAGAGGAAACTCCCGAAGACGACCTCCCCTTTTAAGACATAGCACCATCCTCAAGAACAGCAGGATATCCAACAGCTCCGGGCTGTTGCATCTTCCGTTTTCTTTATGTTGAATTGTTTACTAATTTTGTAGGGTTCTAAAACAGATACATTGACAGCAACAGATACAGACCCCCTCAGTACCTGTATGGTTCTTCTTACAGCCGTTCAAAACAACAGTTTTAATAGCGCTGTGGTTGTTACGTCCATTATTATCCTACTACTCCTGATCATGTCCGGATTGGTCTCCGGCTCAGAAGTTGCCTACTTCTCCCTCACCCCACAACACCTGGATCTGCTAAGAAGAAAAGAGGATAAACGGGCACAAATGGCCCTACGACACCTGGATTCCCGAAGCAACCTTCTCGCCTCCATCCTCGTAGCCAACAACTTTGTCAATGTAGCCATTATTCTTCTTTTCACGTTTATCTCCAAGGAGCTGCTCTTCATGCCAGACAACCCCCTTCTGCAATTTGTATACGAAGTGGTGATTGTCTCGGCTGTTCTCCTCCTATTTGGAGAGATCCTTCCCAAGATCATCGCCACCAAATACCCAATACAGTTTGCCGAGGTCATGGCTAAACCCCTAAAGATCATTCACTCCATCTTTTATCCGATCATCTATCTTCTGGTGCACTCCACAAGGATTCTCGACAAAAAAGTGAAAAAGAAGGGCTTCGATATCAGCCGGGACGAACTTACGGATGCCATCAATATCACCATTGATTCTTCACAGCCGGAAGAGGAGAAGAAAATGCTACGGGGCATCGCCAAATTTGGGGATACCGAGGTCAGTGAGATTATGAAGTCACGCATGGATGTGGTGGCGGTAGAGTGCAAAACCAACTTCGAGCAACTTATGGAGGTCGTTAAAAGCTCCTCCTTCTCTCGCATCCCCGTGTACAAAGAGAACTTCGACCAAATACAGGGGATCCTCTACATCAAAGACCTGCTCCCTCACCTCTCGGAATCTTCTTTCTCCTGGACATCCCTTCTCCGTGAGACCTTCTTCGTACCGGAAAACAAAAAGATCAACGAACTCCTCAGGGAATTTCAAGAGAAAAAAATTCATATGGCCATTGTGGTAGATGAATATGGCGGAACGTCCGGCATCGTTACCATGGAAGACATTCTGGAGGAGATTGTGGGCGACATCAGTGACGAATCCGACACCATAGCCGATGAGGTAGAGTATGAAAAATTAGACGAAAGAAATTACCTCTTCAACGGAAAGACTTCCCTAAATGATCTTTGCAAAATTATTGATGCCGATGACCGTATCTTTGACGAGGTGAAAGGAGAGGCAGAGACCCTCGCCGGCCTAATCTTAGAACTACACGAAGAGATCCCCTCCATCAACGAAAGCATCTCCTGGGATAAATTCACCTTCCTCATCAAAGAGGTCAATAAACGAAGAATTATAAAAATCCATCTTCAAATACACGACCATGCCTCCAAAACATAATCTCGCCATCCTCATTACCCTCTTCATACTCCTCATCTCCTGTAATCAAACTCCCGTTCCTCGGCCACGGGGGTTTTTTCGCATCGATCTGCCCCAATCCAAACCGGTTCTCTTTGACAAAGGCTACCCCTACTCCTTCACCTATCAGGACTACGGCACGCCCTTCATCAAAGATAGCCTCCGGGAAAAGAGATACTGGATAGACCTCCGCTATCCGCAGTTTGACGGAACCCTGCACCTCAGCTACAAAAGGGTGAACAACAACCTGCCCAATCTCATCGAAGATGCCCACAACCTTGTGATAAAGCACATCCCAAAATCCTCGGGCATTGATGAGGTACGCTACGAAAACAGGCAAAACAAGGTCTATGGGATAGGGTTCTACATCAACGGAACAGAGGCTGCCTCGCCCTACCAATTTTTTGTCACAGACTCCTCCCACCACTTCCTGAGAGGTGCCCTCTACTTTAATGCCCTTCCCAACAACGACTCCCTGGCGCCCGTGATCAGCTTCCTCAAAAAAGATATTGAAGCCCTCATTGGCTCCATCTCCTGGCATAACATTGATTAGAGTCCGTCTATAAAGTCCGACTTCTTCGTTATGCTTGTCTTCAAAAATAGTGCAAACCGAATGCAAAAGTAAGCTTGCTTATATTTTGCTGAGGTGCAGCCTATTTTATGTAAAATGGTCATTTACCCCAGTAAACTCACCTATTTCAGCCTTCGCAAGCCTCGAGTTCGAACGTTCGATACAGCCGCTGCTCAAAACGCTGACTTTATGGACAGACACCAATTAGCCATTCAAAAAAAATTGTACCTTTGGGAGTTCAATAACGCAAAACATACATTGATACACTTCTTCAGGCAAAAAAGAGATGCGTTGCTGCATTTTTAATACCTTTGCAGGAGTAAGATTATGTGAAGAGGATCTTCTTAAAATAGGGATATTGGAGAGGGGGCAAATCAGCAAAAACTGAACATAGAGGAGGAGAATATAAACCTGAGATGTTACGCTGGTTGCTGAGGTGGTTGCATTATTAGAAAATCCCAAGCGTATCATATAAAAAGGAGGGGGGCATGATTGACATCGTTAAATTTGGAACGCTAAAGTGGCATCATATCTACAAGCCATCGGAAGAGGACCTTCAACACCTGCTGGATGACTTCCATTTCCACCCCCTTGATATTGAAGACTGTAGAAGCCACTATCAGCGACCCAAGATTGATATCTACGACGACTACTACTTTCTAATCCTTCATTTCCCCTACTTCGACCGTCAAAACAAGTTCTTAAAAACAAGGGAAGTAAAAATTTTCTGGGGCGATGATTACGTAATTACACTGGGGAAATCACACTGGGTCGTAAGAGACCTTTTCCAAAAGGCGAAAGATGCCCCGGAGGAGGATGAAACCTTCCAACTGGCCTCCTCCGACCAGCTACTCTACACCATCCTGGAGAAACTAATGATTGAAACAATGAAGTTAGTGCACCAAATTGGATTTGGGGTAGATCGAATCAACCGGGAACTCTTCTCCCAAAAATCCGAACGGATCATTGAGGGCACCTCTGTAGTTAGAAAGAATATTATTCTTCTAAATACCATCTTTAAGCCACAGCTTCGGCTATTCCATAAATTTGAATCAGGAGAAATTGAGGGATACGCCGACAACATGGAAGATTATTGGGGCAACATCCTCGACTATTACCAAAAGATGTGGGATATGACGGAAGATTATGCCGAGCTTATCGACGGTCTCTCCATGACCTTTGACTCCTTACAGGCCAACAAGACCAACGAGATCATGAAGATCCTCACGCTCATATCCAGCGTACTCCTTCCCCTCACCTTTATCACCGGCCTTTACGGCATGAATATCGGCTTACCTTTGGAGAAAAACCCCAATGCCTTTTTTGTCATCATCATCGCCATGATCCTTATTGTGGGAGGGATGCTGATCTACTTCCGAAAAAAACGATGGATGTAATGGGTAGCCCTCTACTCCTCCCTAAAAATATCCTCTTGCAAACGAATAGACTCTTCGTGCAATAACCAAAGCATACGCTTGATAAAATCGGGATTGATGCCAAACTTTACCGCCTCTTCCAAATACCGCTCCACCGTTTGGTTCCAGCGATCGATTTGGAGAATGGTTACGTGATGATCCTTCTTCAGTTTTCCAATCTCAGCAACGGCGGCAAGGCGGGAAGATAGCACATTCAATAACTCTTGATCTTTCTCGTCAATAATTCCTCGCCACTTCTGCACCTGCTGTTCAAACGACTCCGCCATGGCCACCTTTCGGATGGTTAAGGAATCGAGAAGCGCATGCAACGCCTCCGGTGTTACCTGTTGCCGAGCATCGGTGAGAGCCTCATCCGGGTTGATATGCGTCTCAATCATCACCCCGTCCATCTCCAGGTCCATGGCCTTCTGGGCCACCTCTCTCAGCAGGGCTCGTTGTCCACAGATATGGCTGGGATCGGTAATCACCGGCAGGTTCCGAACCCGCCGCTTCAAGGCAATGGGGATCTCCCAGAAGGGCTTGTTGCGCAACGGAGCCGATTCAAAGTGGCTAAACCCGCGGTGCACCGCAGCCAGACGGGTTATACCCGCCTTATAGAGACGTTCAAGAGCCCCCATCCACAGGTTAATGTCCGGGTTTACCGGGTTTTTCACCATCACCGCCACTTCAAGCCCCTTCAATGCGTCAGCAAGCTCTTGCACCATGAAGGGGTTCACCACCGTTCTGGCCCCCAGCCAAAAGAGGTGGATCTGATGTTTCAACGCCAGTTCTAAGTGCTTAGGATTGGCAATCTCAATGGCAGCGGGTATTCCCGTCTCTTTTGCTGCCCGAGCAACCCAGGGAAGGGCCACCTCTCCGGCCCCCTCAAAGCGTCCGGGACGCGTCCGGGGCTTCCAGACGCCTACACGAAAAATGTCCGTCCTTCCCCCGGCAGCCAACGCTCTCGCTGTGGCCATCACCTGCTCCTCTCGCTCGGCACTACAAGGACCGGCAATCACCAAAGGCCGCTTCCGAAGCGCTCCCGCCAACAAAGGCTGAATATGCATCACACTCTCCATCTGCTCGCAAAGGTAGCCATTTCCCATGCACCTCCGGCACAACAATCCCAAAATCGCTCACCAGCCCCTCTAATACTTCTCCCCATGCCGCCCCTGATAAGTTAATTTTCTTCTTACCTTTGCCCCAGAAAAATGAAGTGTTAGTCGTATGAAAAAGATGAATGTAAAAGAACTCCTTCTTAGCAAAAGTTTTGATGAAAAAGTTACCGTAATGGGTTGGGTACGCACCAAACGTACGAGCAAAAACGTAGCTTTTGTGGCATTGAACGATGGCTCTACCATAAAAAATATCCAACTGGTCTTCAACACCGACCAATTTGAAGAGGAGCAGCTATCCCAAATCACCACCGGGGCAGCCATTAGCATCACAGGCGAACTGAAAGCCTCCCTCGGTGCCGGACAAAGTTGCGAAGTCATAGTGGAGGAGTGCACCCTCCTCGGAAAGGCTGATCCGGAGGAGTATCCCCTACAACCCAAACGTCACTCACTGGAGTTCCTGAGAAAGATCGCCCACCTGCGGGTTCGAACAAACACCTTTGGCGCTGTCTTCAGGATTCGTCATCATCTGATTTTTGCCATCCACAAATTCTTTAACGACAGAAACTTCTACAACGTTCATACTCCTATTATCACTGCCTCTGACGCGGAAGGAGCCGGAGAGATGTTCCGCGTCTCTACCCTCGACCCGGAAAACCCACCCCGCACCGAGGAGGGAACAATTGACTACAAACAGGACTTCTTTGGACGAGAAACCTCGCTGACCGTCTCCGGACAGTTGGAAGCAGAACTCTGTGCATTAGCCCTTTCCAACGTCTACACCTTTGGCCCCACATTCCGTGCCGAGAACTCTAACACCTCACGCCACCTGGCAGAGTTCTGGATGATTGAGCCGGAAATGGCCTTCTACGACATCACCGATAACATGAACCTGGCGGAGGAGATGCTCAAGAATGTCACCCAATATATCCTGGATCATTGCTACGATGACTTGGTATTCCTGGAAAAACGACTGGAGGAAGAGGAGAAAAACAAACCCGCAAATCAACGATCGGAGATGAAACTCATTGAGAAGCTCCACTTCGTTCTCGACAACGATTTTGAACGCATCACCTACACGGAGGCCATCGAGATTCTCCGCAACTCGAAACCCAACAAGAAAAAGAAATTCCAATATCCTGTAGATCAGTGGGGCGTTGACCTCCAGAGCGAACATGAGCGCTATTTGGTAGAGAAGCATTTCCACAAACCGGTAATCCTCACAGACTACCCCAAAGAGATCAAGGCATTTTACATGAAGCAAAACGACGACGGGAAAACGGTGCGCGCCATGGATGTACTTTTTCCACAGATCGGAGAGATTATCGGCGGTTCCCAAAGAGAGGAGAGCCTGGAGAAATTGCGTCAAAGGATGCACGAATTGGCTCTCCCCGAAGAGGAGATGTTTTGGTACATCGACTCCCGTAAATTCGGAAGCGTACCCCACAGTGGCTTTGGCCTTGGGTTTGAGCGGCTCATGCTCTTCCTCACAGGCATGACCAACATTCGCGATGTAATCCCCTTCCCCCGAACTCCACAAAACGCTGATTTCTAACCTTTTCTATCTTGCCTCCCTATGTTGAACCAAAAACTACAACAGAAGCTTTTGCAAAAGCTATCCCCACAGCAGATCATGCTGATGAAGCTCTTGCAAATTCCTTCCGTAAACCTTGAACAACGGATCAAAGAAGAGATCGAAGCAAACCCCATTCTCGAAGAGGGAAAAGAGAAAACTGAAGAGGAATTAGAACAGCAAGAACTTCAAACACAAGAGGAGGAGTTTGACAAAGAGGCCAATGAGGAGTTCGACTTAGAGGATTACCTCTCGGATGACGATATTCCTGATTACAAACTCCACTCCAACAATCAACATTCCGATGAGGAACAGAAGGAGATTCCCTACGCATCGGGAAAAACCTTTCACGAAAATCTTCTACAACAATTACGACTACGGGTCCTCTCTGAAAAGGAGTTAATCATCGCTACAACTATCATTGGGAACCTCGACGACTCAGGGTATCTACAACGGGAAACTGACGCTCTGGCCGACGACCTCCTCTTTACCCAAAATATTGAAGTCTCTGAGGAGGAGGTTATCCATGTACTAAGCATCATCCAGGAGTTAGACCCTGTAGGCGTGGGCGCAAGAAACCTGCAAGAGTGCCTGATGATACAGCTAAAATCCATCAAAGACCCCACCAAAGAGACACGCCTGGCCATCGATGTGATTGGAAAATATTTCAATGACTTCACCAAAAAGCATTATGACAAGATCATGAAAAAAGCGGGGGTCGATGAAGAAGAACTAAAGAGTGCCATTGACGAAATTCTCAAACTAAATCCCAAACCGGGCAACAGCATGAATGAAACCGTCAAGGTGAATCACTATATACAACCGGACTTTCTTATCACTATCAATGAGGGAAAACCCGAGCTGCATATCAATGCTAAAAATACACCGGATCTTCGGATCAGTAGGTCATACCAAGAGCTACTCAGAAGCTATGCCGCCAACCCTTCGGGACAGTCCAGGGATCAAAAGGATGCCGTCACATTCATCAAACAAAAGATCGACTCCGCCAAATGGTTCATTGATGCCATTCAACAGCGACGCAACACACTCTTTACCACCATGAGTGCCATCATGGAATACCAGGAAGAGTACCTGCTTACAGGGGACGAAACCAAACTGAGACCCATGATCCTGAAAGATATTGCAGACATCGTGAATCTAGATATCTCTACCATCTCCAGAGTGGCCAACAGTAAATATGTACAGACACCCTATGGAACCTTCCTGCTCAAATCGTTCTTCTCGGAATCCATGCAAACTGATGCAGGTGAAGAGGTCTCTACCCGAGAGATAAAAAAGATCCTTCAAGACTGCATTGACGCTGAAAACAAGACGAAACCACTAACAGACGAGCATCTCGCCGGCATTTTAAAAGAGAAAGGCTACAACATTGCCAGGCGCACAGTAGCCAAATACCGGGAACAACTCCACATTCCTGTGGCTCGTTTAAGAAAAGAGTTATAATGACGGTCACCCCCACTGAGCAAAGAATAGCACACCCGCTTACGATCCTCCTCCACCCTATGGCTACCCCCACCGTTGTAGCCCTGTACATCCTCTTTAGCCCCGGCATGATCTCGGCCCTTTTCCCAGCAGATTACCGCTGGTTAATCACCGCACTCATCGCCCTGCTCACCATTCTCATCCCCCTTTTCTTCCTCTTGGTATTTAAATGGACACAACTCCTTATTTCGCCTCAAAAAAAAGAGAAGATCACCACCACACACCTCTTTATCACCATGCTGGTCTGCTTCTTTTTATGCTTTAAGGTACTCCGTATCATGGGAACTGCCAGTTTGCTAACCACATCCATACTGGGCTGCACCCTTACCCTATTCCTGACCTTTTTGATCCATCGAAAATGGCACATTGCAGCACACAGTGCCGGATGGGGAAGTGTCTCCGGAACCATTGCCACTCTCCTGGCCATGCAGCTCACCTCGGGAGCGTGGTTCTTCATGATATCCCTCCTCCTCTTCGGCCTCTCCGGAACAGCGGTGATCCTCCTGAAAAAACACACGCCAGCCCAAGTCTATACCGGTTATCTACTGGGTTTTATCACCCAACTGATCACCCTATTGCTGCTTAGTGTCTGAAAAAAAAGAGAAGTGATAGCCATCGCTGTTACGTAAATACCGCCCCTGTGGGGCTTACCAGCTATTATTGGCCTTTAACTATTTTGGAGGAAGGGAGCCATAGAGAGGGGATATACCACATGCCCACGACTGGTTTTATGACCAGTCGCCACATCCTCTCACACAGAGAAAAAAAACACAACAATATGATTTTCAAACAGCTAAAAACAACCAACTCCCAATTAAGGGCTGTCCATAAAGTCGGAGTTTTAAGCAGCGTCTGGATAACCCCTTTAAATCCAAGGCTTGCAAAGGCCGGATTCTAGTGGAATGGGGTGAAGGACAATCCCAAAGAGATGGGATGCATCTGAGGTCCTTTATTCTGCTCATATAACCCCGTCAAACCGTAAGAGGCGGTCACATTCACCCATTTCCATCCCACACGGACAAACGGCGTAAAACGGTATTCACTCACGTTATGCAGATCCTTCTTCTTAAATCGTATCACATCTTCCGACCCCAACAGATAGTCATCTCCCCGATACTTTGAATGGCTATCCAAAAGGAAACCAATCCGTATTCCTGTGGAGACCTTTACCCCACTCTTTTCATGGTAATAACGAACCTCAAAGGGCACTTCAGCATAGGTCAAAGCAATCTTATTACGCGAATAACTCACCTCCGGCATGATGGAATCCAGCCGCACAAACTTCACCTCACCGGTGCGCTTACCGGAAGCGTCAGTCACATCTACCTGAACGGAATTACTATAAAGATTATGTCCCGTAATCCCTAACCCCAAGAGAACCCCAAAATGGGTTCCCTCAATGGGAATAATATAGCTGGAAGAGATATTATAACCAAGATTGATGGCTTTTATCTCCATACCCTCAGGAACGTCTGTCCAAATATCCGTAAAAATATCAAAGTTGTTGGTGTACTTGCGCATTAACGCTTCTGACTGCGACCAGAGGTTTCCCGTGAAGCCAATCAAAAGCAGCAATAAAAGAATCCGATTTTTCATAGACCTGCTATTTATGATGCAAAAATAAAAATTAATAGATGGAAAAGAGAATTATTAACAAAACCTAACACTATTTAGAGGCTATCTATAAAGTCCGACTTCTTCGTTATGCTTGTCTTCAAAATGGTCATTTACCCCAGTAAACTCACATTTTTCAGCCTTCGCAAGCCTCGAATTCGAACT
>PDRJ01000010.1 GCA_002748065.1 Bacteroidota bacterium | reverse complement strand
TCTTCAAAATGGTCATTTACCCCAGTAAACTCACATTTTTCAGCCTTCGCAAGCCTCGAATTCGAACTTTCTAGACAGCCTCTTCTCAAAATGCTGACGGTACAGACAGGCACTATTTATGATAATAGCCCCTCCGGGAGATCTGTTTTTGCACCTTTGAAGGCAAGAGTGCGGAGACATCCTCCCCCCCTGCGATCATGCCACGAATCTCCGTAGAGGAGATGTCGTACAAGGGTGCTTCCATAAGTTCCATTCCAGGATAACGGCTCACGTCAAGCTGCTCAAAACCGGGACGTGGATACAAAAAAATACGATGATACTGCAAGATCTCCTCATAATTTCTCCATCGGTGAAAGAGAGGGATCTGATCAGACCCCAACAACAAAGAGTGGGTATGCTGGGGCTCCAAAGCACGAAGCCGCTGTAAGGTCTGCGCCGTATAAGAGGGTTTGGGAAGTAAAAACTCCAAGTCACTCACCGAAATTGCGGCCATCTCCTCCACTGCCAGAGAAACCAACTCCAGGCGAGCTCCATCCTCCAACAACCCCTCCTCACGTTTAAAAGGACTCAAGGGTGAAACCATAAAAACCACCTCATCGGTAATCTGCTGCTCCACCACATACGCGGCAATGGCAAGATGTCCATTGTGTATCGGATTAAAGGATCCAAAAAAAAGGGCCTTATGCATAACGCCCCCCGGAGAGAAATTTGTCAACCTCCCCCAAAGCCTTCTCCACCGCCTCCTCAAGGTCATCATTTACAATACGAAGGTCAAATTGAGGCGCAAAAGAGAGTTCATATTCGGCCTTCTGAAGTCGCTTCTTAAGACTGGCCTGATCATCGGTAGCGCGGGCACGAAGCCGTTGCTCCAAGACCTCCATGGAAGGAGGTACAATAAATACCGCTAATGCCCGATCGCCGTAAGCCTTCTTGATATTCAAGCCTCCCATCACATCCACATCAAAGATAACGTGCTGCCCCTCTTTCCAGATACGCTCCACTTCCGAGCGGAAAGTGCCATAATATTGATCCGGATAAACCTCTTCCCATTCCAGAAAACGATCTTCCTCTACGGCCTTCTTAAAATCAGCCACAGAGAGGTAGTAGTAGTCCTTCCCATGCTTTTCTCCTTCCCGCGGCTTCCGAGAGGTAGCAGAGACCGAAAATTTCAAGGGCATCCCCTTGGCCAGCAAACGACGTACAATTGTGGTCTTCCCCGAACCGGAAGGCGCACAGAATATCACCATCTTTCCCTCCATCACTACAGAATGTTAGCCAGTTGTTCTTTCACTTTTTCCAGTTCATCCTTCATCTGCACCACAATCTTTTGGATATTGGCTTCATTGGCTTTGGAACCAATGGTATTGATCTCCCGCCCCATCTCTTGGGCGATAAAACCCAACTTTTTCCCTTGGGCTTCAGCCGCATCTAAGGTCTCTAGAAAATAGTCACAATGCCGCTGCAAGCGCACCTTCTCTTCCGTAATATCCAGTTTCTCCAGATAATAAACAAGTTCCTGTTCAAAACGATTTTGATCCACACGACCGATCTCTATCCATCGTTTCATCTCACGCTCCAGGTTCTGTCGCACCTTCTCCACACGCACCTGCTCAAAGGGTTCTATCTCATGCAACAACTGCTGGATATTTGCCAAACGCATTCGAAGGTCTTTCTCCAGGATTAACCCCTCTCCCGTACGAAAAGCATCCATCGCCTCAAGGGCTCCGTCGATGCCCTCTTGCAACAGAGCCCACTCCGCATCACCCAACTCCTGCACTGTAGTGCTCAACACGTCGGGCATACGCACCAACAGAGGGAGATAATCCGGCGTCACAGGCGTCTCCATCATGGCCTCCAACTCTTTCAACTGCCGATAGTAGCCCAAAGCAAGCTCCTTATTCAACACCTGGTTGGAGGAGCTCCCCGTCAACTCCAGGAAAATAAAAAGATCCACCTTCCCCCGGAGCAAACGGCCAGACACCATCTGGCGAATAGCCTGCTCTTTCTCTCTATAAAGAGGATGAATCCGCGGATTAAAATCAAACTGTTTACTATTTAAGGAACGAAGCTCTATGGTTACCCGCTTACCGGGCATTACCACCACCTTCTTCCCATATCCTGTCATCGATTTAATCATACAAACATCTTTGACGCAAAGATAGAAAAAACGGGAGACCAATGTAAAAACATTGATCTCCCGCGACCATCGCTATGGGATGGAACTTATGCCTATGCAATGGGAATCATCCTTGCAGGCTGCGGCTTAGCCTCCTCCCTCTTGGGAAGGGTTACCACCAGGATACCATTCTCATAAGAAGCGGCAATCTTCTCCGGATCTACCGTATTGGGCATGGTAAACCGGCGCTCAAAAGAGGCCAAGGTAAACTCTTTATGGGCATACCCCCCTTTCTGCTCCTCCTTCTCCGAAGCCAGCTCCGCAGAAACAGTCAAAAGATCCTCCTCAAGGTTGATGTTAAAATCCTCTTTCTTCATACCGGGTACCAAAAAGCACATCTCAAAAAGCTCCTCTGTCTCACGAATATTTACCGCCGGGTGGTGGCAACTCTTCTCTCGTGTGTGATAATCGTAATCATTGAAAAAACGATTTAACATCTCATTGACACTGGGTTGATTGAATCTCATCATCATTTTTTGTTCCTCCTATTCTTTTGTTGTTTATCATTTTTTGGTTACAAATAAACCCTGTCAAGGAGTATGCCAACAAAGAAATTGATCCTTTCCCTCTTAAACAAACGACAAAATGTCATTACAGAAAGCGATTGTAATGACATTTTGTCGGCAAAATAGAAAAAGATTCAAAATGCGCTATGGAGGTGTAAGCTCTCTTCAGGGGGCATGAACTCGGAAAGAATATCCCCATAGACGACCGGCACCTCTAATGCGCCTTCTTATCCACAATGGAAAAACTTCTGCACATAGTGCATCATCAATTGGGGATCCTCCTCAAGTTTCTCCCGCAAGTCCGCATCATCAAAAGCGCGAAGCTCTTCGATAAGACTGGCAATCATTCCTTGAGGGAAGACATTATACTTCAGATAGGCTTCTGCTTGTCGTTCCAATTGTTTGGCCGATTCAAAACAAGAGACGGGCAGATGATCCAAGGCCTCCATCTTCTCTTTATGTTGGTCTTCAAAGATATTCACATCCACATAGGTCTTTTCAGCCACCTCTAACGCATCGGCCATCTCTAAGCCATGGCGAGCAGCCACGGTCAATCCTGTCAACAGGTTATAGACATTGGCCGAACCATCGGGGCAGCGGAACTCCACGGTCTGTTTGCTGCTATAATCTTTCTTTTCACCCTGCTCCAAGGGGTTTGCGAGGCGGGTCATATTGGTCTCTCCACGCCATCCCAGGGGCACACGCACCAAGACGGAGCGGTTCCGATCGCCCCAACAGATATTGGTAGGTGCCTCCTGATGAGGAACGAGACGCATATAAGAGGTGGGATTGGTATTTCCAAAGGCGGTGAGAGAGGGCGCTAAGGTAAGATAGCCGGCAATGGCTCGTTTAGCCTCATCGCTAAGCCCTCCATCGGCAATCATCACATTTTTGCCATCCTTCATCAACCGGGTATGCACATGAAGTCCTGACCCTGCTTTCCCCTTACCAATCTTAGGCGCAAAGGTAATATTCAAGCCATACTCATAAGCGAGGGTACGGAGCACCCACTTGGCAATCACCAATTGATCAGCAGCATCCTCGAGGTTGGTGGGCATAAACTCGATCTCATTCTGCTCGTACAACACACCATCAAGGGTAAAATTCCCCACCTCACTATGACCATACTTCATCTCTCCACCGCAACGGGCAATGGTCCACATGGCATCACGCCGAAACGCTTCCGACTTATTAAAGGGGGAAGCACTATGGTATCCCCGCTGATCTTCAGGCTGAAAAAGAGGATCCGCATCGCGAATCACATAGTACTCCAACTCACCCATCACCTCAAAAGAGTAGCCGGTTCTCTCCTTCAATACCTCATGGGCCTTATGAAGAATATACTCCGGAGCACTCTCAAGGGGCTTACCATCCTTGTCGAAATAAGAACAAAGAAAATCAAGCGTTGGGATCTCACTGAAGGGATTCAAGAAGGCGGTACGATACCGTGGAACCACATACAAATCACTACTACCGGCCTCAATATGTTTGAAAAGACTGGAACCGTCAACCCGCTCGCCCACAGAGAGGATCGAATCGAGTTGTTCAAGGCTATTCACGACAAAATTCAAGGACTTAAGACGGCCGTCTCCTCCCACATAGCGAAAATTAATCATCTCTATCCCCTGATCCTCCACATAGGCAAGAATATCTTCTTTAGTAAACTGAGAAGCAGGTTTCCCCAGGTATTGAACCAGCGGGTTTGGATTTAATTTAAGTTCTTTGTTCATAGCTATTTTTCTAAAGTTTATACGCGTTAAATGGTAGGGTTCAAAAGTATAAAAATAACCGGAATTTTCCACCACTTTTACAAAATGTTGCCGCGAAAAAAAACGATGTTACAGCATGCAAAAAGAGGGGCAATGGTCAACCTCCCATACCTTTGTACATCAGGGACCAATTCTTACAGATCTTCGCAAAAAACAAGATCCAATATAAGCGAAAAAAAACTCATCAAAGAGCTCTACGAATATGTACCGGGAGTTATGACTTCTCTTGTAAACACCGACTAGCAGACTTCACCCCATTGCTCATTGCAGTAACTGCCTTCCCTCCATGGGAAATTACCTTTTTAAGAGGGTTACAAAATCCTCCAAAAGACGACTTGCGGCGTTGTAGCTACTAATTTTATCCGCCTCTATCAACTGCTCCATGGTCTTAACCTTCTCCTTCATCACCTCATTTTGGTAGAGCAGGTCTCCCAAGTTGGCACGGAGTGTCTGGTGCATGATATGGCGTGCCTGCTCCTTCCTTTTGCGAACGAGGAAGCCATTTTCCCGGGTAAGGTCAAAATAATCGCACACCATGTGCCAAACCTCCGGAATATGAAACTTGGTATAGGAAGAGCAGATATCCACCCGGGGGGTCCACCCCGAGTTAGTAGGAGGAAACAGGTGAAGGGCATTGGCATACTCCCTCTGTGCAAGCTCAGCCCGCCTAAGATTATCCCCCTCCGCCTTATTAATTACGATGGCATCAGCCATCTCCATAATTCCTCGCTTAATGCCCTGCAGCTCATCTCCGGCTCCGGCTAGCTGAAGCAGCAAGAAGAAATCAACCATGGAGTGTACGGCAATCTCAGACTGCCCCACCCCCACGGTCTCCACCAGAATGGTATCAAAGCCCGCAGCCTCACAGAGGATGATCGACTCATGGGTCTTTCGTGCCACCCCCCCCAAGGTTCCGGCAGAGGGCGAAGGACGAATAAACGCATTGGTATCCGTCGCTAAGGCCTCCATACGCGTTTTATCCCCCAGGATACTCCCCTTGGTACGCGCCGATGAGGGGTCGATGGCCAACACGGCAATACGCTGCCCCTTTGCCGTAAGCTGTGTACCAAGAGCCTCAATAAAAGTAGACTTCCCCACACCCGGAACCCCGGTAATGCCCACTCGGAAAGAGTTTCCTGTATGGGGCAGACATCGCTCAATAATCGCTTGTGCTTTAGCATGATGAGCAGGGAGAGAGCTCTCTATAAGGGTGATCGCTTTGCTCAACAGCATGATATTCCCGGAGAGAATCCCTTCCACAAATACCTCCACCGATGGCCCGGCTTTTCGCACCCGCTTATAACGCATAATGGCGTCTTTACTTACCGCTTCGGGCTGCGCAACCCCCTCCTGCACATGCAGAGCCGACTTATCATGATGGCTATCCATAACGCTATTTCAGTTGTTTACGAAGCGACTCCACCTCCTGTTCCAAACGACGAATCTCCTCCTCCAACTCCTCCCTCTCGGCAAAGGGATGAGAACGTTGCTGATACAGCTCAAGAAAAGTATTCACTTTGCTAAACAGGATATGAGGATTCACAGGTTTGGTAAGATAATCAACAGCACCAAAAGAGTACCCCTTTGCAATACTATCGTTATCGGTGAATATGGCCGAAACGAAGATGATGGGAATACGCTTAAGATGATTAAATTGACGCACTCGGTTGGCAAGCTCAAACCCATCCATCTCCGGCATCTGCACATCAAAAATCATCAACGCAAAATCATTCTTACCCATCAACTCCAACGCCTCCAAACCATCATAAGCCTTGAATACCTTTGCATTGACCTTACGGAGCAAATTTTCAAGTAACAGAACATTGATCTTCTGATCATCTACAATTAAAATGTTAGGAGGAGTTGCCATAACGTCGTCTCAAAGTTCCACCGAACAAATGTACACAAAAAACACTCCTGACAGGTAAAAACTTTTATTCAACTCGTTAACGTAAACATAAATCGCTCCCGGGAGAGGCTACCACAACACGCTTTTTATCGGATTTTTTCAGGAAAACCAACTCAGATAATCCATTCTGGGATCTTGTAATACAATTCATTCCGAGCAATACATCGCGAATAAACCATAAAAGGGAAAGAGGTTCACTAAAACAAAAAAAAGAAGCCTCCTTTCGGAAGCTTCTCCAGTGGCATCGACTGGAATCGAACCAGTGACACAAGGATTTTCAGTCCTCTGCTCTACCAACTGAGCTACGACGCCCACTCTAATCGGGTGCAAAGATACAACATTATTCATACCACGCAACTTTTTTTTAGCCCCCACGCTTAAATTATCTTTTTTTTAGCCCCTCACTGCCCACGTTTTTATACCTTTGTCTCTTCATGAACCTTGTAATAGATATTGGAAACAGTTATTGGAAGGTGGCTCTCTTCAAGGAGAATAGCCTCCAAAAAAGGGCGGAAATAGCGCAAGGAAGCCACCTCTTCCTTGCAAACTTTTTGGAAAACAACACCCCCAATGCCATTGCTTTTAGTTCGGTAAGAGAAACATTTAAAGAGGAGAAGAGATTGCTCAGCACTTTCGGCAAGGTTTATAGTTTCTCCTCCTCGGATCCACTCCCGCTTACGCTCCGATATCACACCCCTGAAACACTAGGCACCGACCGTATTGCCGGAGCGGTATACGCTTCCAGCACTTTCCCGGGGAAAGATTGCCTGGTGATCACCATTGGGACTTGCATCACCTGCGATCTGATTACGGCGCAAGGGATATA
Organism: Bacteroidota bacterium; assembly: GCA_002748065.1. Taxonomy (GTDB): domain Bacteria; phylum Bacteroidota; class Bacteroidia; order Bacteroidales; family BM520; genus BM520. The sequence goes on along the minus strand of PDRJ01000010.1, from coordinate 34,199 downwards.
TGAGGGTGGAACCATCAGTCCGGGACCAACCATGCGCTTGCAAGCCATGCACCATTTCACCGGAAAACTACCCCCCACAGACTTCCAGGCGGACGTCCCCCTCCCCGGAAAAAGCACAGCACAGTGCATGGCCTCCGGTACCTACTACGGCATACTGGCCGAAATCACCCACTACATCCACCACTACAAACAACAATACAAAGGACTTCACGTTATTTTATCGGGCGGATTCATGCACTTTTTTGAAAAAAAAATTAAATACCCCATCTTTGCACAAAATGATATTGTCCTGAGGGGACTCAATGAAATTTTAAACTATACCCTTGAACGCACAAAATAATAACTTTTACAAATTGCAATTAATCATTGCAATTCTGTTATCGGTAGGCTCTCTACGAGCACAAATTAATTCACCTTACTCAAACTTTGGTTTGGGCAACCTACAACAAGGAGAATCTATTTTTTACAATTCCATGGGAGGAATCGGTATTGGCATGGCCAGCAACCTCTACATAAATCCATCTAATCCAGCGCTATATGCAGAATTTGACACACTCTCCTTCCTATTCGACCTAGGGCTATACAGCGAATCCAGAAACCTAAATACGGTCAAAGAACAGGAGTCATACAACAACGCCGGACTTGACTACATCACTTTCGGATTCTCCATCGCCAAATGGTGGAAAACGAGTTTTGGAGTAGTTCCTTTTAGCAAGATCTCCTATAAAATTGTGGACAAAAGCTACCTGGAAGGGATTGGAAACACCACCTACTATTATGAGGGAACAGGATCCATCAACAAAGCTTACTGGGGAAATGCGCTTAAGGTGGGAGGTAAAAACTATCTTGCGGTGGGGGCGAACCTCAACTACCTTTTCGGAAACACGAAAGATGTGCAGGCGGTGATGTTCCCTGACTCTCTCTATTATTTCCACACGAAACATACTCAATCCATCACCTACCATGATCTTTTTCTGGATCTGGGAGCCTACGTAAACTACGAAGTGGGCGAAAACGACGAATATGTGTTGGGGTTGGGAACCGTATACTCTCTGGGAGAAGATCTTGCCACCCGTTCTACACAGCTCTCATACACTTACACATCGGCCGCAACGGGTGTTGACAGGATAAAAGACACGCTGTTCTTCGCGGAAGATAACGCCACCACCGTAGGCCTACCCCAATCCATTGGTTTAGGATTCTCTCTAAAGAAGAAAAATCACTACCATTGGGGGATTGATGTAAGGTATCAGAACTGGGAGAGTTTCCATATAAACGGGGCAAATGATATGAAAAACCATTCACTCCGCATCGCTTCCGGAGGTCAATATATGCCAGGAGGAGAAACTCTTGGAAGCTATTGGAACTGGGTTCGATACCGTGCCGGAGTGTTCTTCAATCAATCGGCACTATCCCTCAACGAAACCGCTATCAATGAGTTTGGCATAACTTTTGGAGTTGGTTTGCCGCTACGAAGAAGCAGATCAACCATTAACCTTGGTCTCAACATTGGAAACAGAGGAACCACGGATCAAGGGCTTATCAAGGAGACATCGGTGACATTTCGTCTGGGATTCTCTATCTATGAGAATTGGTTTATCCAACAAAAATTTCGTTAAATTCGCAGCCTCATAATGAGAGATAACAATTTAAAAAACAATAATATGAAATCAAAAGTCATTTTACTTCTACTTAGCCTGATGCTTACCATACCCACTCTCGCGGTAACGATTCCGAATTATGACAACGATCCGGATGATGAACCCAAGTACGGACAGGATAGCATTCAATGCTTAACAAACCTCTCACTATACCGGGAATTTTACAAACAGTGGAAAAAAAGCGGCTACGATAGCCAAGCTATCCATGACGCCATAAAACCCTGGAGATGGGTCTTCCTCAACTGCCCCAAAGCATCCCTCAACACCTATGTTGATGGGACAAAAATTATGGGCTTTCTCATTAGCAGAACCGAAGATGAAGCCCTAAAAGCCGCCTATCTTGACACCTTGATGATGGTCTATGATACTCGGATCAAATACTTTGGAAAAGAGGGTTTTGTCATTGGAAGAAAAGGACTTGATCGGTATCGGTACAAAAAAGGTGATCGAGATATTCAACCCGCTTACGAAATGCTCAAGAAGAGTGTTGAACTCTCTCAAAACCGAACAGAGTATGCCGTGGTGGATCTCTTTTTTAGACTGACCATTGACATGTTCAAGACGGACCTTATTGAAAAGGAGGCCATCATTGAAAACTACGATATTGCAAGTAAAATCGTAGAGTATAACATCAAGAACAACAAGAAATTTGGCAGCCGCTACGAAAAGGTTAAAGGCAACATCGAAAGCAGTTTTGAGCCCTTTGCCAGCTGCGAGGATCTTGTTCCCCTCTATACAAAGAAGTTCAACGAAGAACCTGAAAATGTAGAACTTCTCAAGAAAATTGTGGGCATGCTTGACAAAAAAGGGTGTGATGATAGCCCCCTTTATTTTGAGGTATCCGTAAAATTGCACGACCTTGAACCTTCTGCAGAGTCAGCCTTTCACATTGGGAAAATGATGTATAACAAACACAATTATACAGAAGCCATCACTTACCTGAAAGAGGGTCTTGGAATGGATGACAATGAAAAACTAGAGACTTGTTACTTTGCACTTGCCGATTGTTACAAGCATACCAATGACTTTCCCCAAGCGGTGAAAATGGCCCGGAAGGTAACCAAATTGAACAGCAACGATGGACGTCCTTACATCCTCATTGGTGATATGTATGCAGAAGCTGCTGGAAAGTGTGGAAGCAACGACCTGGAGAAGAAGGCACCTTACTGGGCCGCAGTGGACCAGTATATCAAGGCTCGGAATATTGATCCCGAATTGGCAGAAGTAACCAACCAACGGATCGCCGCTTACAGCAAGCAATTCCCCACCTCGGAGATGATCTTCTTCCATGATTATGCCGAAGGAAGTTCCTACACTGTGAAGTGTTGGTTTACCGTAAAAACAACCATACGTGCCGCTAAATAATAGACGATAATTACGCACATCTTCCGGAACAGTTGTCATTTCACAACGGCTGTTCCGGAATTTTGCATTTAGGTTCCACCATGAAACCCTTCCTTTTAATTATACTCATTCCATTGACATACCTCGCCTTCTCGGGATGCAGCAATAGTGTTGATGAGGTGAACGAGGTGACAGCCACGCGAGACACCCTGCCCAACGAGTCGGCCTACGATGTGGTGATACACTACAGTGAGGAGGGACTCACCCAGTTCACCCTGGAGACAAAGCAGCTGGATCGCTACAACTTAGCCTCTCCCTACATCGAATTTCCCAAAGGGCTATTTGTACGGTTTTACGACTCCATAGGGGGGGTCAAGTCGGAACTTCGAGCCAACTATGCCATCAGTTATGAAGGAAAAAAGAGGATGGAGGCACGCAACGATGTAGAGATCACCAACTATGAACGAGAACAGACGCTCAATACAGAACACCTTATCTGGGATCAACATAAACACAAGATATTTTCCGAAGAGTTTGTTCGCATTACCACCAAAGAGCACATCATTTTTGGGGAGAAGGGATTTGAGTCGGACGAAGAGTTCAACCAGTGGACCATTCGAAAGATCTCTGGCAAACTGGATATTACATCTTAACAACAAGCAATGGATAATAACGGGTTGGTCATCGTCATTACGATTCTGTTAAGCGCGCTCTTTTCAGGGATGGAGATTGCTTTTCTCAGTGCCAACAAGTTGAAAATTGAAATTGAGCGCAACAGGGGACTTCTCTCGGCACGGGTAATCTCCTGGTTCTCCCACAACCCCTCCCGGTTTATTAGCGCACTCCTTCTGGGAAATAACATTGCCCTGGTGATCTACGGTATCGCCATTGCCGATGTACTCCACCCCTTAATCCTCCGCCTTCTTCCCGATTTTATGGGAAATACCCACTCCCTGATCCTTTTCATTAAAACCATCATCTCCACCCTCATCATCCTCTTTACCGCAGAGTTTCTCCCCAAAATCATCTGTAAAATTAACCCCAACTCCATCCTAAAAGTCCTCATCTTTCCCGTAGGGATCTTCTATATTATTCTCTTCCCCATTAACCAGGTCTTTGTCCTCATCAGTGAGTTTATTCTACGTAAACTCTTCCGCATTGAAACCATGTATCAAGATTACGTATTTGGATATGCTGACTTAAACAGCTACCTGGAAGAGGGGGTTCCGGAAGAGGAGAGCCAGCATGAACGCCCCAATGAGATTCAGATCATGCAGAACGCCATTGATTTTCGCAAAGTGAAACTGCGAGAATGTATGATTCCAAGAACAGAGATAGAGGCCTTAGAAGTCAACACAGAGATCGCAATCCTAAAGCAACGGTTTATCGAGACAGGAATGTCAAGAATCATTATCTACGAAGAACATATTGACAACATCATTGGCTATTGCCATAGCTATGACCTCTTTGGAAATCCGGAATCCATTAAAACCATTCTCAAGCCTATTCTTATTGTTCCGGAGACCAAATTGGCTCACAAAGTAATGACACAATTTATCACCAACCACAGAAGCATTGCGGTGGTAGTAGATGAGTTTGGAGGAACTTCCGGGATTGTCACCATGGAAGATATCCTGGAGGAGATCCTGGGTGAGATTGAAGATGAGTATGACGAAGATGACAATCCGGACGAGGAGGTCAAAAGTAAAGATGGCTACATCTTCTCAGGACGGCTTGAAATTGATTACCTCAATGAGAAATACCACTTCAACCTGCCGGAAGGGGAGGATTATGAAACACTTGCAGGACTGATTATTCACTTCCATAAAAGCATCCCTGAAGAGGGAACCATCATCACCACAGGCCACTTCTCTTTTCGTATTTTAGCCGCATCCAACCACAAGATTGAAAAGGTCCTCCTCTCCCTCCTATAAGAATCGCACCTTCAAATGTTTATATTTTGTAGCCTTTGAATGGGTTTAACCACAAAGTTTGCAAAAAATTATCGGTCAACTTCCGAATTCCGTCCCTATAAGCATCGCATTTTGTGTAACTTTTACCATCGTGGGGATTTCAATTATACGAGTTTGCAATCGCCCCCCTTCACTTGACCTTAAACGTTGGGGGAAAGCCCCAAAATAGGGTTAAAATTGTACTTTTGTACCCTTAACGGAAGAATTTCAAACAGGTGAAAACGTTAAAAAACATATCACTACTGACACTCCTATGGCTGTTAGGCTGCTCCCTATTCGCACAGGAACCGATGGTGGTCGAAATAGATAGCATCTTTTTCCATAAAGACGCATCCCAAAGAATGATCTTGATCAACAAGGATGTCCAGGTATTGAATACCCTTTATCCGGGAGTAAAAAATCGAATACGCGCTGAAGGCGTGGAGTATACTTTTACCTTACCCCCACCCCATTTTGAAGTAGGAACGACCTATCCGGTTACGAATCCCTCCCATGAAAATTTTGCGTTGTATTTTACACAACTTCCTATTGTCAACATTGACACCATCGAGCCCATCGTGGATGAGCCCAGAGTCTATGCCCATTTCTCCATCTGTGAAACCAACGGCAATTTTATCGAAAAAGGTATTGGGGTAGAGTATAGAGGAGGTTCCACACAAGCGTTCCCCAAAAAATCGTTACGCATAGAGTTTTGGAAAGATGAAACCGGAAATGATACGGAAAACATCAGCTTACTCGGTATGCGTAGCGATGACGATTGGAATTTACAGGCCATGTACAATGAACCCCTCAGAATGCGCACCAAAATAGGATTTGTGTTATGGAATAAAATGGACACGTTGTACTATGGGGAAGACGAACCCAAGGCCGTAAACGGAGTACGCCAAAAGTATGTAGAGTTATTTATAAGTGACCAATACCGTGGGGTGTATACCTTAAGCGAAAGGATTGATCGAAAACAATTGCAATTGAAGAAGTCAAAAAATGGCGCAATCGCAGGGGAACTGTACAAAAGTAAATATTGGGGCGAAGCCACTTCATTCCATTCTTTGCCGCCGTATGATAACAACAGCAAATCCTGGGGAGGGTACAACTATAGCTATCCCAAGGACACCCTTGACTGGGCCAATCTATACGACTTTGTAGGTTTTGTAATCCACTCGGATAGTGCTACATTTTATGCAGATTACCTTGATCGGTTCATCATTGACAACGCCGTTAATTATTTTATTTTCATCAACCTTTTGAGAGCGTGGGATAACATCGTTAAAAACTTATTTGTGGCAAGATACCAAAAAGATGCACCCTATTTTTATGTGCCCTGGGACCTGGATGGAACCCTCGGAATCACATGGGAAGGAGAGCAAGATGATATCACAACGGATATGGTTTCAAACCGTTTTTACGACCGCTTGATGGGGGATACTATTTTCACCAACAAACTCACCAAGAGGTGGAATAAACTCAGAGAAACAGTGATCTCCGCCGACAGCATTGTTTATGCCTTTAACCATTATTACCATTACCTAAACTCAAACGGCGTATATGAGCGGGAGTCAAAGACCTGGGAAAACTACAATTTTGACGGCCCCGGAAATCTACAATACCTGTCACATTGGACGAAAGGACGAATCACTTATCTCGATAGCATCTTTAATCATCGTTGGGGAGCAGGAGTTCACTCCCCCCAAACACCCTCTGGATATACCGTTTCAATTTATCCAAACCCAACCTCCTCCTTTTTCTCCATCGACATTCCAGCCCCCCCTCAACAACTCAGCAATATATCCCTATTTAACACATTAGGATATTGTCTGTTACAGACAAAAAACAGACGGATTAACACTTCAGGATTACGAAAGGGCACTTACTTTGTTGCTGTTGATTTTAAAAATGGAGAACGACAAGTCACAAAATTATTAATCACCAACTAACGCGCACATCGACGGTGGAGTTTACCTCAAAAGAGATTCCCCAATAGGGATCAAAAAGTAATATAAATTAAATTTTTAATCTTAAACAATCTTGACTACATTTGCATCCTCAAAAAAAACAGATTAGAAAATGGCAGTAATTGGAAGAATAAGACAGCGTTCCACACTCCTTATCGTTGTAATTGGTGTGGCACTTGCTGCTTTTATCCTGGGTGACTTCTTTAAAAGAGGCGGACGTCAGGAAGCGAATATTGGCGTAATTGCAGGGGAAAAGATTTCTGTAATTGACTTTAACAACAGGGTGGAACGTGTCGTAGAGATGCGTGAAAAGAGTTCGGGAGAACGGTTGAATGCCGATGATCTCTTCAACATCAAGCAAACCACATGGAATGAGTATGTACAGGATTTGCTTATGGGGAGCGAATACAAAGCCTTAGGGCTTGTGGTTTCCAAAGATGAACTGAACGACCTCATCCGGGGCAAAGATCCTCACCCTTACATCAAACAAAACTTCAGCAATCCGCAAACCGGTGAGTTTAATGCTCAACAAGTGGGGATGTTCCTTGACAACCTTAACAACCCCAGCATTGTTTCTCCAGACATGAGGAACAACTACCTCTACCTGGAAGGACTCATCAAGAAGGATCGGATACAGACCAAATATTTCAACCTCCTCTCTCAAGGATACTACATCCCTTCAGCCTTCTCAAAAGCGGACTATGAAGCGAAAAACAAAATGGTAAAATATCAATTTGTGGCCGCAAACTACAAGTCCATCCCTGACAGCAGCGTTTCGCTCTCCCAAGCGGACTATGAAAAGTTCTACAAGGAGAACAAGTATCGCTACAAGCAGGATAAAAGTCGCGATATCGAATATGTCGTTTTTAATGTACGTCCTACCCAAGAGGATCGTAACGAGCTCCAGAGAATGATCAACGAACTTTATAAAGAGTTTCAAGAGAGCCAAAACATTCCCAACTTTGTCAATGCGGTCTCCGACCAACGTTATGACAGCAGCTGGCTTAAACCGTCACAACTTCCTGTGATGATGGCCTCCAAAGTCAAAACAGCGACCAAAGGTTCTTATGTAGCGCCCTATTTTGCCAACAATGCCTTTCACTTCGCAAAGATAATGAACGTCATGAATCGTCCGGATTCCATGAAAGCAACACACATCCTGGTGAGCTATAAAGGTGCTTACGGAGCTGACACTTCCGTCTCCAGGAGTAGAGAAGAGGCGCAAAGACTTGCAGACAGCCTGATGAAGGTGGCAAAACGTCGTCCCTCCCAAATGGGAACATTGGCCACAAACTTCTCCAATGATCCCTCGGCTAAAACGAACAAGGGAGATTTGGGATGGTTTAAGGATGGCACAATGGTTCCCACCTTCAACAATTTTGTCTTTACCAACAAAAAAGGTACGATCGGCGTTACAGAAACTCCCTTTGGATTTCATGTGGTTCGCGTAGATGACAAGAGCAAAGAGGAGGAGAAGATTCGCCTGGCAGAAGTAACACGTAAACTCACCCCAAGTGACGAAACATACCAGGCTAAATTCCTTGAAGCTTCTGACTTTGCCACAAAAAACCCCGATAATGCTTCTTTCAATAAGGCCATTACCGAAGCAGGGTACAACAAGCGCACCTCGGAGCGCCTGACCCCCATGGTGAACAAAATCCCCGGACTGGCATACAGCAGAAACGTGGTTCAATGGGCATTTTTGGATAAAACTAACGTAGGTGATGTGAGCCAGGTATTCTCTTTTGAAGATCACTATGTGGTAGCCTCCTTAAAGGCGACTCACGATGAGGAGTACCAGCAGCTCAAGGATATCAAGGAGAACATCAAACCCCTTGTAGTTCGTGAGAAAAAAGCAGAAATTCTCCTTGACAAGGTAAACTCAGCACTGGCCACCACAAGCAACCTTGAAGCTCTTGCAAAGGCACTCAATACCACCGTTGAGACGGTTGAAGATGGCTCCTTCAGCTCTCCCAACATTCCCGGTTACGGCCGTGAGCCAGAGGTGGTAGGAACCATCTTTAGCATGACTCCCGGAGAAAAATCCAACGCGATTAAGGGAACACAGGCAATCTATGTCCTTCAACTGGATAATGTAAAAGAGGCTGGAAAGAAAAATGATTTTAGCCGCGAAGCTACAGCCATGGCCAACCAATTCCGCGTACGAATTCGTCGTGATGCGCCCAAGGCCATTGAGAAAGCCAACCATATCGATGATAATCGTTACCTCTACTACTAGAGAAAAAACGTATAAGAAAAAAAGGCTATCCATCAAGGGTAGCCTTTTTTTATCTCTCTTCTTACCAAAGGATGGGAATCCTCCCCTTTCAAAGAATCTCTCACCACAACCATGCGTTCAAAAGATGATGCTCCCCTACCAGCACTGAATGTAAACAGGGGCTCTCCACCAAGCTGCGGATTTGTGAAGCATTTGTAAAAAAGTTCAAATTCGAAGCTTATGAAGGCTGAAATAGGAGCGTTTACCGGAATAAATGCAATGTATTAAGCGACGCCGAAATAATCCTTTGGAAAACAAGCAAACGAAGGGAAGTCAGAGGTTATAGACGAACGCTATAAGTAGGCATGAAATAGGTGAGTAAGGGCTATAAGTACAAGAACAACACCCCCAATAATCATGGCAATCTTCCCGACCTTGTAGCGACTGGGGGTACGCCCCAATCGGATGCCAAGGAGGGTAGCCAGCAGAGAAACCACAAAGGCCATTCCCCCCAAAAGCCACACCTCATTAACAAAAACGACCAAGCCGATGGAGAGGATAAAGAGATTCACTGATGCCACAAAAGAGAGAAAGAAAAGAGCCATGGGATCCCCCAATTTAAAAGCCCTCTCCTCAAAATCTCTTTTTAATGCATCAAAAACCATCCGAACTCCTACCATAACCATGGTAGCCACACCAAGCGCAAAAGCCATGGAACCGGAAAAACCGATGATCCAACGTCCCAACAACGTCCCCAACAAGACAAAGAGAAAGTGCATAACGGCAATGGTAAAACTTATGCTCCACTCCTGCCACGTTGTGGGACGCGCAAAGAGATTACAACGCTGTCCATAAGAGAAGGGGATGGAGGAGAGTGCACAAAGGACAAGAAGCTGTTCCAACAGTGACATCATAGCTACGAAAAATTTACCTCACCCAAAACCTTAAGTGCCTCCTTGATCATATCCCTATTGGATTGTGATCCCATGTGACCAAGACGGAAGATTTTCCCTGCCAGCGGACCATAACTTCCCCCAACCACAAGTCCTTTGCTACGCAACGAGCGATCAAAAAGTTCCCAAGAGACCCTCTCCGGAAGGTAAAAAGCACTGACAGTAGAAGCGGAATAAGCCTCATCGACAACAAACAGCTTATAGCCCATCTGCTTCATTGAGTCACGAACAAAAGAGGCATTCTCCTCGTGATATTGAACAACCTTATCCAATCCCGCATTCAGGATCAACGAGGTAGCACGTGCCAACTGCTCAATATTCACCCAAGAGGGGCTATACGGGAAATATCGGTTTTCCAGGGCCTCCTTAAAGGGCAAGAGCGCGTCATACCCCACATAGTTAACCGCTTCGATCACCTCCCAGGCCCTTTCACTCACGCTCAAAAAGGTGCTATTGGCAGGCGCAGAGAGCACCTTCTGAGCTCCCCCCAAACAGAGGTCTATATGGTTTTCATCGGCCTTCACATAAGCGCCTCCCACCGATGCCACGGCATCCACATAGAGGAGAGGCACCTTATAACGTTCCTTGAGCTCCCCCAATGCTTTCAAAGGATTCATCACGCCGGAGGGCGTTTCACAATGTACGGCCGTAATCATTTTAGGCTTGAATGTGGCAATAGCATCCTCAATAGCTTGAAAATCATTGGCAGGACTATCATAAGGATGGGAAACCATTTTCACCTCACAACCAATGGATTTGGCCATCTCGCCAATACCCGTACCAAACACACCGGAAGATACTGCCAACACCTTATCGCCGGGTAAAAGCGTACTCTTAAGGGCACTCCACAGGGCCAACATTCCTTCACCTGTCATCACCGCCACGCGGTTAACGGTACCCAGCAGGACTTGAAGATTCTGCTCTGTTTCAGCATAACGTTCAAAAAAGTCTGCCTCCAAATCAGCAGAACCATAATTTATCTTCCCTGCTTCCAACACCTGTTCAGGAACAGAGGTGGGGCCGGGAACCATTGGAATAGGATATATTTTCATACTTCTTACATTTAAAGGCACCTCAAAACACTCATTACGGCGCAAATCTATCACTGAGAGGAGCGTTTATCGCTACCAATAATCAGCACAACCTTCCGGGAAATATCACGGATTGAGGGTTAAGAAACACCTATTACCACCCTGTCTCTTCAGGATGATTGATTAAAAAAACTACTTTCTCAAGCCAGTGCCTATCCACCTCATCAAAAGAGGCAGGATCGGTACTATCCACATCAAGAACCCCATATTTTCTTCCCTCTCTATCGAACAGAGGGATAACAATCTCCGAACGAGAGCGAGGATCACAGGCAATATGTCCTGGAAAATGTTCCACATCCTCCACCACCAGGCTCTCCCCTTGGTTATAGGCAGCCCAGCAAACTCCCGTATCTCGGGGGAGCACCTGACAAGCCACTCTCCCTTGATAAACCCCTACCCTCATCTCATTTTCTCTCAAAGTATAAAAACCCGTCCAAGAGAAATAGGAAATCTTATGGTGTAGTACCGATGCAACCGTAGCCATCCGAGCCAACCGATCATCAGTCCTACTCAACAACGCCTTCAGTTGATCAAACAACCGGGAATATTGGCTCTCTTTCTTTACATTATGCATTCTCAATAAGCAATCGTTAACAACTACAGCAAACACCAAAGGCAGGAACAATCCAAGCATAAAAAGAACGCCAAAGACGACAAGTGCAAAGCCTAAAAATCAGCCTATTTACCGAAGCAAACAACTATTTTTAGCATAAAAGCAACAACGTCTTTGGCGTTTTCTCACAAAAACTATTTACGCTTTTTCCAGCTCTATGGTGAAATGCCGCATAATGGGAGCTTCCCACTTAATCTTATATCCTGAAGTGATAGACTCACGACGATCCCACACATTCTTCAGTGCCGCAGCAATATAGTCCATGTGGTTATTGGTATACACCCTACGAGGGATTGCAAGTCGAAGAAGTTCCAAATCCGGATATCTATTTTCACGGGTTACCGGATCACGGTCAGCCAATAATGTACCTATTTCAACACCTCTTATGCCCCCTTCCACATAGAGTTCTACCCCAAGCGTTTGGGCCTGACAATGCTCTTTAGGGACATTGGGAAGGAATTTCTTTGCATCCACAAAGACGGCATGACCACCGATGGGATACTGTACAGGGATTCCATATTCACGTAGCTTCTCACCGAGATACTCCACCTGACGAATTCTAGTCTCCAGATAATCAAACTCCGTTCCCTCTTTCAAGCCTTGCGCCAAGGCATTCATATCACGGCCTGACATACCCCCATAGGTCACATACCCTTCAAACATAATATTGAAGGTAGAAGCTTTTCGATGCAATTCTTGATCTTTCATCCCAATAAATCCCCCCATATTCACGATAGCATCCTTCTTGGAACTCATGGTCATCATATCTGCATACTGATACATCTCCCTCACAATTTCTCGAATAGACTTCTGCGCATAACCCTCTTCACGAATCTTTATAAAGTAGGCATTCTCCGCAAAACGAGCCGAATCAAACAAGACAGAAATCCCATACTTTTTTGACAACTCGTATACAGCCTTAATATTCTCCATGCTCACAGGCTGCCCTCCCGAAGAGTTACAGGTAACCGTCACCACGGTAAAGGGGATCCGATCTTTTCCGTACTCCCGGTATACAGTTTCCAGTTTTTCAAGGTCAATATTTCCTTTAAAGGGGTGCTCAAGTGTCGTGTCAAAAGCCTCATCAACGGTACAATCAATAGCCGTTGCCTTGCGAAATTCAATATGCCCCTTCGTCGTATCGAAATGCGAGTTACCGGGAATAACATCTCCCTCTTTCACCAAGGCAGAGAAGAGAACATTCTCCGCTGCACGTCCCTGATGCGTAGGGAGGAAATAGGGCATCCCAAGGATCTCTTCAATGGTCTCCTTCAATTTTGTATATGAACGAGCTCCGGCATAGCTTTCATCACCGAGCATCATTTCAGACCATTGTTTATCACTCATGGCTCCCGTACCGGAATCCGTTAAAAGGTCAATAAAAACATCATCACTTTTCAACTTAAACAGATTATAATCTGCCTCAGCAATGAATCTCTGGCGATCCTCCCGAGAAGTTCTCCGAAGAGGTTCCACCATCTTTATCTTATACGATTCTGCAAATGGTAAATCCATAACATTAAATTTTATACGCTAAAAATATAACACTATTACTATTTTCTATTTCAACAGGATACTCTGAGAGGAATAGACTCCTCCAAAGCACATGACCTATGACACGAACTCATCGCGATTCTTGAGGTTACGAAAGACGCTCTTGGCCAGTATATCTAATAAAGAATCCATCGCCGTATGAAATGCTATCCGAGGCAAATATAAGCTATTTTTTTATACCCTCCCCTATATATTAATTTCCCGCATTTACAAAAAAAGAAAGAGACCGTTTCGGGCGAAACAGTCTCTCTCCAACAACCAAACAGAACTATTTACCAGAGTAAATAAAGACACGCAACACATGAAACGTTACGCGGTCTACCAGGTTAGCAACATCCATGCCAAAACCGATTCTTTCCATTTATCTTCCCACCAAAACGCTGATTATAAACACATTAAAAATTCGTAATTTTTTTATAGCCCCCAATCCTCTCACAACGCTTAACGCATTTACTCAGCTTAAAAACGCACATCCGTGCGGAATTACACACACCCTCCGTTTTACCAGAATATTTTTAACTTTGAACGTTGAAACAAACTCATAAATACAGCAACCATGAAAAAAATCATTCATACCACAAATGCCCCCAAAGCGGTAGGACCGTACAGTCAGGCCGTAGCACAAAATGGGATGCTTTTTGTCTCTGGACAGATCCCGGTAAATCCTTCCACAGGAACTATTCCCGAAGGAATCAAAGAACAGACAACCCAAGTACTTGAAAACATGAAAGCCATTATTGAAGAGGCCGGATACACCATGAAGAATATTGTCAAATGTACTTGTCTCCTCGACGACATGAATAACTTCAAAGAGATGAATGAAGTTTACGCTACCTATTTTCCCTATGAACCTCCGGCAAGGGCTGCTTTTGGAGTTGTAGCACTCCCCCTTGGCGTAAAGGTAGAAATTGAAGCCATTGCCATTAAGTAGAGTCCGTCTATAAAGTCCGACTTCTTCGTGATGCTTCTCTTCAAAAACGGGGCAAATCGAAAGGTAAGCTTACTTACTTGTGTTTTGCTGAGGCGCGGCCTATTTCATGCAAAACAGTCATTTACTCCAATAGACTCTCCTTTTTCAGCCTTCGCAAACCTCAATTTGAGCATTGTGTCTCAATGCTCCTCAAAACCTTAAAATCATAAACAGACATTACATAATCACATGCTAAACACTTAATTTTATGAATATTTACGAACTATGGCCCGAGTTAACATGGATTGAAGATCAAACGCTACGGGAACAAACTGCCAAAACCTGGGAACTAGCGCTAGAGCGATCAGTCCTAAGTGCTGAAGACCTCAAACGCATTCCCTTTACCCTACTTTGCGGCCCCGACCTCAAGGTAACTTTTATGGATCATAAACGCTCTGTTGTTCATATTGCCAAAGCAGCAGGAGAGAAAATCATCGACTTCTACCATGGTGAACTTCCCGTAAATATGGACGTACTCATTGCAGGTGCTATTCTTGCCGATGTGGGAAAACTGCTTGAATATGTCCTTGATGACGAAGGGAAAGCTGTACAAGGAAGTTATGGAAAGTATCTTCGACATCCATTCTCCGGCGTATCTCTTGCGGAAGAGTGCGGCGTACCGGCAGAGGTGTGCCATATTATCGCCACCCATGCCAACGAAGGAAACCTGGTGAAAAGAACCACAGAGGCCTATCTTGTACACCATGCAGATTTCATGACTTTTCTTCCTTTTAAGGAGCGTTTAACCCTTTAATCCAATGGTATGAATATGAATCTAATTGAAAAGATATTAGCCAATCACTCCAGGCAAGAAGTTATAAAACCCGGGATGATCATTGACGTGGAAATGGATGTGCGTGCAGCCAGGGACTTTGGAGGTGCAAACGTAGTAAAGAATCTCCGAGATAACCACCTCTCCATAGAGGATCCTTCACGCACCTTCTTCACCTTTGACTGCAACCCCACCGGTTCAGACCAAAAATATGCGGTCAACCAACAAATTTGTCGTATGTACGCCCGCGAGCAAGGGATTCGGATTTACGATATCAATAATGGTATCGGTACACACACCCTCATCCATGAGGGACTAGCCTATTCAGGCTCCACCGCGGTAACCACCGACTCTCATGCAAACATCCTGGGAGCCGTAGGTGCTTTCGGACAGGGCATGGGCGACAAAGACATTGCTGCGGCGTGGGCAAAGGGACGCGTCTGGTTCAAAGTGCCGGAGTCGGTCAAGATCCACCTCAAAGGGAAACGTCCCAAAGGGCTTACAGCCAAAGATATTGTACTCAACTTACTCCATAAATTTGGGGCCAATAAGTTATTGGGCTATGCCGTAGAAATTGTGGGTGAAGAGGTGGAAAAATTCACCTTGGACGAACGGATCACCATCTCCTCCATGGCCACAGAGATGGGATGTATCATCATCCTCTTTACACCCAACGAAACCATTATGCGATATAGCAGCCAACGTGCAGGAAGAGAACTCCCGTTAATTAAGGCTGATGAAGATGCCACTTACAAAGCCATTTATGAGATTGACTTTAGTGGCTTTACCTCGCGAATCTCACGACCGGGAAAACCCCATGACACCGTGGAGACAAAGGGGATTGATGAGCAGCGAATTAAAATAGACTCCGGCTTCATTGGAAGCTGTACCAATGGCCGTCTGGAGGATATGGCTGCGGCAGCAGCGGTTTTGAAAGACAGGGTCGTTGCACCAGGAGTAATGCTCAAAATTGTACCGGCCACAGAAGAGATCTGGGCACAATGCCTGGAGAAGGGCTACATTGCAATCTTCAAGAAAGCAGGAGCCTTAGTCTCCAATCCGGGATGTGCCGGGTGTGCTGCAGGGCAGGTAGGACAAAATGGTCCCGGAGAGGTCACCGTCTCCACAGGAAACAGGAACTTCCCCGGAAAGCAAGGCAAAGGGGAGGTCTTCCTCGCCTCTCCCGCCACAGTGGCAGCATCATCTGTTGCCGGTTATATCACCACTGCGGACAAAATCCCCGAAGAGCCGGCCAATTGGGATTTCGCCCATACGCCAACCCGAGAAGAGAAACCAGAAGCCGACACCTCACCCCACACAATAGAAGAGCGCCCGGAGGAGGTGGAAGGAAGAGTATGGTTTATCAAAGAAGATAATATCGATACCGATATGATCTTCCACAACCGCTACCTCACCATCACAAACATCGAAGAGATGGGGCCATATACCTTCGATAATTTAAAGGGGTACGAGGATTTTGCCAAAAAATCCCAACCGGGAGATATTGTTGTCGTGCAAAAGAACTTTGGCAGCGGATCCTCACGACAACAGGCGGTAGACTGCTTCAAAGCATTGGGCATACAGGTGATCCTTGCAGAGTCGTTTGGAGCCATCTATGAACGTAACGCCATCAATGCCGCCATGCCCATTATGACGTACGATACCATGGAGAAGATTGCACTAAAGGATGGGGACACCCTTCGAGTCAATTTTAAAACAGGTGCGATCCAAAACCTCTCCAACGGAAAAACAATGCAAGCAGAGAGGTTCTCAGAAGTCCAACTGGAGATCTACAAAAACGGAGGACTCTTTTAGTCCCTATTTTCCTTTTCTATACGAAGAAAGAGGATGTTTCTCAAAGAGAAACATCCTCTTTCCCTATTTAGCGTCTGTCTATAAAGTCCGACTTCTTCGTTACGCTTCTCTTCCAAAGGGTCATTTACCCTAGTAAACTCACCTATTTCAGCCTTCGCAAGCCTCAAGTTCGAACGTTCTATACAGACGCTATTTATTTAACGATGATCTATTGAACAAAAAATCCTTCTACCTTGCAAGGGTAATCTTCTGGGTCAGAATCCTCTGGTTCTCACCTTCTCCCACCACCAGATAGACACCTTCCGAGTAATTTGAGAGATCTACTCTTTGTTCCTCATTACCGGCGATAAAAGAGGCAACCGCTTTTCCTGAGATATCCAACAACTGAACCACACTCTCATCTTTAAAAGGACGAAGGTCGAGGGTCATATAATCCGATGCGGGGTTGGGATAGGCCACCTTTATAGCAGTTTCATGCTCTGCTATTCCCGTAGCCATCTGGTTAAATGATACCGCAATCTCATCTTCAAAATCTGAATCATACTCCACAACGGCAATCGGCAACTTAGAAGAGGGGTGGTAGAAGCTATAGGACACGGTGGTACTATAGGTCGTCATTACCAACGTACCGTTGGTATAGATTTTCACGCTTTCTGTTGATTCCTCTTTTATGCGAAGAACATCATTAAATGAACCAAGGGGAGTCACAAGATCACCCCATGCATCGGCTTTGTTCACATGCTCTCCACTATGTTCAAAATGATAAGTAAGCCCCGTTTCATCCTCATAATCATACTGCATAGAGGAATTATCCTCGAACTGATCATTATAAGCGAAAGGGAAATGCATAAGCACCAGTTCATCATCAAAGAAGACCAATGACTCAGGGGCACCATCCGTCTTGGAGGCATATGCCAACGCGCTCACCTGAGAAGGCGTCACAGAGAAGTACATAGCATAACTTCCCTCATCATCTTCTTCCCAAACAGCTAAATTACTATTGGGAACCTCTGCACCCCAAGGTGTCGTTTCCGGATCCACATAGTGAATAACAAAACCTTCTGAAGGTACGTTGTAAGCACTCAGATCCCATGTTTGATTTCCTCCCGGAGCATGTATATCAATGGAAGTAGACACGTCACTATCATAGGAGATATTTGAATCACCAACCTTTGGGCAATGCGCTTCATAAGTGACCACTGTCTGCGCATTCACGAGCAGAACAGCAAAAGTAAAAACAGATAATAAAGTAAAAAAATGTTTCATACGTAATAAGTTTTAGTATTTTATTCTTTCTTAAGGCAAAAGTAAACAAAAAATTAACAGAAAAACACCCCCTCTTCAGTAAATCAAACACAAAAATGGGATGCTCATGGCGAGTCTGCCTCTGAAAGATAGTTTTCCAAGTCAGGGTAACGGACAATCCGGAATCGTTTCCAGGTTCCTTCAAGGATGCCCTCCTCCAACAGTTCACCGAAGGTGCGGGCAAGGCTGGGTCGTGCAACACCCAGCAAATCAGCAGCATTTTGCTGACTCATGGCCATTACCACATAATCCGCTGCATCCACATACTGCACAATCATCGCGGCCAGCTTGGCCTTCAAGGACTTCCCAGAGAGCAGGCTAATCTTTGAGGTCAAAAATTGTATCCTGTTGGATATCATCCCCAAAAAATTGGCTTGAACCACCGAATATTTTATCATCATATGGCTAAAATCCTCCCGGGGAATAAAACAGATAGTTACCTCATTGCTTGCGATTACATCCACTGGGAAATAGTGTTTTTCCCCAAACATAAATCCCGTTGCAATGGGAAAAGGCGCCGGGATATCATCAATCTTTATGTACCTCTTTTCCCGGCCACCCATCACCCCCTGTACCTTCCCCTTTGCAACAATCATAAGGTTGGCCACATCTTCCCCACGGGAGGCGATCACATCACCCCGGGCATATTTTTTAACTTGCCAACGTACCGTGGTCAGAGCTTCTCGCAGGGTCTCTTTAGGGAGTCCTCGAAATACCGGGCTTTTCACGATTTGATCAACAATCTCCATCATACGCTATTTAATGTCTTTCCATAAAGTCAAGGTTTTGAGCAGCGTCTGTGTAGAACGTTCAAATTCGAGGCTTGCGAAGGCTAAAGTAGATGCATTTACTGAGATAAATGACCCTTTGGGAGACAAGCATAACGAAGAAGTTGGACGTTATAGACGGACGCTATTTATCGTTGGCCATAGAAGGGGAACGCTCTCTATTCATAGTGAAAGCTACTTCCCCCCAAGAACTCTTTCATCAACGAGGTGGGAGGGATCTCATCCATGGCAATGGGAAGAAAATAGCTAAAAAATTTCAAGAGCCTCCTCGCCTCGGGATATTCAGGTTGGTTGGGGTGTATGGCTTCCAACAGCGGCGTGATAAAGGGCTTGATCACCCCCAATTCATAGAGTAATGCCGAATTGAACATCACGTCAGCATTTTCCTGAAACGGGAAAATATTCTTCTCCTCACCGTTCCGCACACTAGGCCAACGGGAGATGGTTTCCGCGGCACTATAGCCACGAAACTTATGATCTCGCACCATTCGTCGCGCCAAACGATTATCTGTCGTGGGAATGAGGTTATGGCCATCAATGGAGATGGTGGTCAGTGCCGAGACATAGATCTTAAACTTCATCTCTTCCGCAATATGGGCGGTAAGTTCGGGATTCAATGCATGGATTCCCTCCACCACAATCACCTCCCGCTTCTTGATTTTCAACTTCTTTCCCGAAGGGTAGCGTTTCCCCTCCTGGAAATCGAAATGGGGCAACTCAACCTCTTCTCCCGCCATCAACTGGAGCAGTTGTTCGTTAAATAGCTTTACATCAATGGCATGCAGTGCCTCAAAGTCGTATGCACCATGTTCATCCAACGGCGTCAGAGGACGATCCACAAAATAATTATCCATGGAAATCTTTACCGGTTGTAACCCTGCAACCCGCAACTGCACCCCAAGACGCTTAGCAAAGGTGGTCTTTCCCGAGGAGGAGGGGCCCGAAATTAATACCAGCCGTATCTTTTTTCGTTTCGCCCGAATTTGGTCGGCAATAAAGGCCACTTTCTTCTCATGGAGTGCCTCCGAGATCTTGATCAGCTCACTCACCGAACCATCCATTACCGCATTGTTCAACTCGCCAATATGGTTAACTCCCACAATCTTCTGCCAACGATTAAACTCTGCAAAAATGGAGAGCATCTTCTCCTGTTTTATCAAGGGCTTCAGTCGCTCGGGGTTGTGCCTGTCGGAGAAACGAAGCAACATCCCATTGTAAAAGGGGATCACATCAAACTGCTTCAGGTATCCGGTCGAAGGAACCAGAAAACCGTAGTAATAGTCCGGCGTATCCTCAAGAAAATAGACCGAGGTATAGTAGTTACCCCTGGTCTTCAATAGGGTTGTTTTCTCTCCCAGCCCATTCTTCTCAAAAATGGCAATGGCCTCTGTGGTCAACATCTCCTCCCGTCTAAAAGGGATATCTGCGGCAACAAATGCGTCCATTTTTTGCTTAATCAGCGCAATATCCTCTTTTGTTAATACTTTTCGCCCACTGCGCACCGTGCAATAGATCCCGTTGGACACCGGATTCTCCACATGAAAATCCATCTTAGGAAAGAGATCCTTCACCGACTTATACAATAAAAATTGTAACGAACGGATCACCATCCGCATTCCATCCGCCGTAGTAATAGCAATAAACCGCACATGCTTGGGCTTATAAACTTGGTACGAGAGCTCTTTGAGCGCATTGTTGACGTAGGCGCCCAAAACCGGAAAACGCAGGTTATCCGTTACCTCTTGATGAACCCTTTGCAGGGTCGTCCCCACCGGAAAGAGATAATCTTTCCCGTCATTTTCACAGTGTATCTTCACAGGTTCTCCCATCATACATAAACTTTAGAGGATAAAAGTACGCTATTCTCCCCTTCGCCACGCCATTTTCTGTTAGATTTTTATCTACCATCAAATCATCATAAAAGATGTACCTTTGCCACTTTATAAATCACAGAAAAAAAAACAACAATGAACGAATTAAGTTATAGCCTCGGTGTCAGCGTGGGATTAAACCTTAAAGACCAAGGATTTGAAGTGGATAGCGTGGAGGATTTTGCCAAAGCGATGAACGATGTACTCTCCGGAAATGAGTTGGCCATCCCCGCAGATAAGGTCAATGAGATTGTAAATGCGTATTTCAAAGACTTGCAAGCCCAAAAGGCTAAGGCGATGAAAGAGGGACAAGAAGCCTTCTTTAAGGAGAATGGAAAACGGAAAGAGATCACCACCACCGCCAGTGGAATGCAATACGAGATCTTTACCGAAGGTGCAGGCCCCAAACCCAAGCCCACCGACCAGGTAACCGTTCATTATCACGGCACACTTATCGACGGTACTGTTTTTGACAGTTCCATACAGCGCGGTGAACCTGCCACCTTCCCTGTCAATGGCGTTATTCAAGGTTGGCAAGAGGCCCTTACCATGATGCCAACCGGTTCTAAGTGGCGGGTCTTTATCCCCTCTGACCTTGCCTATGGCGAAAAAGGTGCTGGAAATGCTATCCCTCCGCATACACCATTAGTATTTGATATCGAGCTTATTAAAATCGGTTAACCCCCTTATGAGCTACACTTTTTTTCCGCCTCTTTTGTGTTCTTTCTTGTATAACTAAAAACTTAGTTATACTTTTGTTCCGGAGAGGTTCTTTTTTTTAGGCAATAATCAACTAAAAAATTAGTTATATAACTATAACCACAAACAAAACAATCATGAGAGAGTTAACGAGGGCTGAGGAGCAGGTAATGAAGATCATCTGGGAGATCAAAGAGGGGGTCATTCACGACATTCTTCACAAGATTGAGGAACCCAAACCTGCCTACAACACCATATCCACCATTGTTCGGATTCTTGAGACCAAGGGGTTTATCTCCCACAAAGCGGTGGGAAGAACGCACATCTACTATCCGCTCATCGGACAGGAGGAGTATACCAATCGGTTTTTCAAGAACTTCCTCTCCAAGTATTTTCATGGTTCTTTTGCGGAGTTGGCCTCCACCTTCACTCGATGGGAGGATTTCAGCATTGGCGAAATGGAGGAGATCCAGAAACTCATTGCGGAGAACATCAAAAAGAAAGGAGAAGAGTCATGATACCCACCCTGGTAAACTACCTCTACGAGGCCTCCCTTACCTTGGGGATACTCTACCTCCCCTTTTTTTGGGTTGGGAGAAGAAACAGTTTTCACGGCACCAACAGAATAATTTTGCTCTTTTCCCTACTTCTCTCCCTTCTCCTTCCATTGCTTCATCTCCCCATGATGGGCCATACAGCAAGCGAGAAGGTGGCTCTTCTTCAGGAGGTTATTATCACTCCGGAAAGAAGGATTGCGGAGGCACAGGAGTACTCTGTGATGACCCTACTGACGATGGGTTATCTCCTCCTTTCGCTCCTTTTCCTGTTAGCGGCTATTGTCCAGAACCTCTCACCGTTCCTAAAATATAGGGGTGCGCAACGTCTCAAAAGGGAGGGATATACACTTATTCTCACAACGCAAAAGTGCTCCCCCTTCTCCCTGTTTCGGTTTATTTTCATTCACAAGGAGCAATACCGGACGAAGAGCGGGAAACTCATCATCGAACATGAACGAGCCCATATTAAACTGGGGCACCACTGGGACAAGTTGTTTATGGAACTTATGCGCATTGCCCTGTGGTTCCATCCCATGATTTATCTATTCCGGCATTCCTTAAATGCCATTCATGAATACCAAGCTGACCGGAGAGCCGTACAACATACAGACCGGTCGAAATACCTGAGGTTATTATACTCAGAAACGCTACGACTTCAAGGGGTCAGCATGGCCAATCAATTTAGTTATCCATCTTTAAAAAAAAGAGTACAAATGTTAATCAACAAACCCACAAAAAAACAAAAGGGCATCTACTATTTCGTATGGATCCCTGTTATTGCTGGCCTCCTGTTCCTCCTTGGTACCCAAAGGGGGTACTCGGTGGTCGCAGAGGATGACTCCCGTGTGTCGGTGAAGTCAGAGGCTATCATATCTCCGCCTGAAGAGAACAACCAGAAAAAGGAAGAGAAAGTCTATGACCAGGTAGATCAACTACCCCTATACAAGGGCGGTGACAAAGCAAGAATACAGTTCTTAATCGATAACCTTAGGTACCCTAAGGATGCCGTAAAAGATTCCATTCAAGGGGTCGTTTTTGTACAATTTATTGTGGAAAAAGACGGAACAATGTCCAACTTTCACATCCTCAAAGGGGTCAGTGAGTCTCTTGACAAAGAGGCTTTGCGTGTGGTTCGGAAGATGCCTGCCTGGATCCCGGGAAAACATGAAGGGAAACCGGTACGGGTGAAGTATAACTTACCGATTCGGTTTACGCTCTAAGGCGGAAGGCGTGATCGCCCTTCCCGCAATAAATCACCTTCTCTAATGGGGGTAAGAAAACGCCAAATACGTTGTTACGCACGTGGCACAAGCTCATTTTTGGCGTTTTCTTTCAATACATCATGGGCCATTTCGTGAAAAAGCCCCCTATTTTACATTCCTATTGAAGTCGGGGAGACCCGCTCAACGACCTCATTCCCTCATTAACTTTATTCGTAGCGCAGAGCTTCCACCGGGTTACGGGTTGCAGCTCGCCACGACTGCCAGCTTACGGTAAGCAGGGCAATAGCCAGGGCGGAACCTCCTGCCAGCACAAAGATCCACCAGCTTAAAGCTGTTTTATAGGCGAAGTTCTCCAGCCATTTGCTCATGATGTAATAGGCAACAGGAGTGGAGACCACAAAAGCCACCAGCACCCACCTCACAAAAACGCGGTTCAAGAGAGTTAAGATTTCACCAATGCTGGCTCCGTTTATTTTGCGAATACCGATCTCCTTGGTCCGTTGCTTACTCATCAATACCGACAGACCAAAAAGTCCCAAACTTGCAATAAAGACCGCTAAGAAGGCCAACAGGGCGATAAGTTTCGAAAAGCGGGTATCGGATCGATACATCTGCGCCAACACATCATCCACAAATTGGTAGGAAAAGGGTGCCGTACCCTCCAGCTTATTATAGGCCTCTTCCAGGAAAGATAACGTGGATTTAAGGTCGGCCGTGCTCACTCTTACAGCAATCTCTCCGCAAGAGGCGGGTTTTAGAAGCAACAACATAGGGTTTGCTTTATCGTGCAAGGAGGACATGTTGAAGTCGGACACCACACCTACGACACGCCCCCAGTTTCCAAAACTCTTTCCAAGCAAGGGCTCTCCCTCTTCCCGTACCAGCTCTGCAGCCGCAGCCGAAAGGATAACCCCCGACTCATGGGTGTCTCTCTCGAAATCCTCACCCTCCAACAGCGTTAATCCCATCGTTTCCAAAAAATCGTAATCCACCATATTCCCCCGCAACTGAACCTTCTTATGGGGAAAATTGAAGGACATATTCATCATATTGTTGCTGGGAGGTAACCAGAGAGCGGCACTTACGGCATGCACATTGGGATTTTTCAAAATCTCTTGTCGGTAGGTCTCGTAATTCTTATCCCCTCTATTGATCTTTATCAAACCCTCTTTAACAAATCCCATGTCGGCTTTCATCACATAATCCACCTGTTTATGGACTCCAAATACCACCACCAACAAGACGATAAACACCGCAAACTGAAAACTTATGGTGGCTTTTCGCACCCATAACGTCTCTCCCACAAAGATATTCTTTCCCTTGATGGCCTCCGTAACGCTGAACGAAGTGATCTTCAATGCCACTAACCAGCCGGACAACACCCCTACCGCCAAGGCAACAAGCATGAGAGCCAACAGGGATAAGCCCACATTGGTAGTCAGCCACAAAGGATAGTCGTGTCCTAGAAAGCGCCCCATATAGGGCATGGCATAGCGGGCAATGAACAAGGCCAGGGGAAGCGCAATAAATGCCACCAATACCGACTCCGTGATCATTTGCCCAATGAGCGAAGAACGCTTGGCTCCGAAGACCCTATTGATCGATAAACTCCGGGCGCGCATAAACGCTTGTGCCGATGAGAGGTTTAAGTAGTTAATGCAAGCGATAAGCAGAATCAACAGCCCCACCATGGCTAAGATATAGACCATCTCCAGGTTTCCCTTATCAAGATTTGTGTTATCGACAATGCCTTTCGAGTTAAAATAAACATCACGGAGAGGTTGCAGGGAAAAAGAGAGTTTTGACGTCTCAGTAGAGTGGGCGGCACCTATGGCCGCTATTTGTTGCGCCACCTCATTTACATCGGCATTCTCCTTTAGCAAGAAATAGTTGGAAGAGAGCTGTCCACTCTCCCAAGAGTAATAAAGCGTTTCCAGATCATCCACATCACCCGTTGTGACAAGGGTAGACTTCATCTTTTCAAAGGCAAACTTCATGTTAAAAACCAGTTGAGCCTTTAGGCTGGAGTTATGGGGAATATCCTCAAAGACACCAGCTATTTGCATGGCTCTCTCCTTTCTGTGGAGGCGAATAACCAACTCTTTACCCACCACATCTTGTGTGGTAAAATATTTGTTTGCCAAGGATTTACTAATAAAACAGGTATTCTCAACCTGATCAAAGTCGGCGGTTACATCTCCTTGAAGGAGCTTTACGCTAAACATATCGAAGAAGGCGGCATCTGCACAAATGGCCTCTTTTTCCGTGATAAACACCTCTCCCTTCTTCACCCCAAGGCTAAAGTGTCCCTCGTTATGCGTAAAGGCAGCAATACCGGGAATCTGCTTCTGGGCATACTCCCCCAATACAAAGGGCGAAGAGGCCCATCTTTTTTGCGTATTTTCATCGTAGTTCAATACACGATAGATGCGATCACGTTTTGTTACGGAGCTATTGTATCCCAGCTCATTAACTAAAAATACGGTAAGCACCGCCACAATACTAAAACCGAGGGTTAACCCCAAGAGATTAATAAGCGTATTGGTGCTGTCTTTTCGCAAATGCCGAAAGGCCTGTTTAAGGTTTGTTTTCATCTTTTTACATTTTCTGGCCTTGGGCTTTTAGCTGTTAGCCTTGGGCTTGGGTTAATTGCAACGTTCACAAAAAATTGTCTTCCAACGTCCCTCTTCACTCTTCCTACTTCCGTCCCTATAACCATTTTGTTGTGCATCCCTTAATGGTCATGGAGGGCATCTTTTTTCAGGATTCCCCCAACCTCATTCCCTTCTCCTTTAAAGGTTCTCTTTCTTATGGGTTCATCAACCATTATCATACCATAACGATAAATCCCTATTAAACAACGATATTAAAAAAGTAACACCATAAAAGGATTAGACACTCAAGTGTCCATTTTTTACACGATTGGGCTCCGAAAAAAGAAAGAGTTCTTCTCACAGGTCACACAGAAAAGCGTATCTCTGCTTACAGAGCGTATTCATCATCAAAAAGTGCTATGAAGACCTATCTTCGATCCATCAGCTTACTGCTTATCATTGGCTTGTTCATCGGCAATACGGCATTGGCACAAGCCTATGATTCATACATCATCGGCGTACAAGTCACTGCCGATAACACCGCTGACTTAACCGTGACAGAGGAGGTGGGCGGAACGATATTTTATACTCCCGAGACCCGAACTCTCACCTTGAAAACACCACCATACAAGATGACGAATTTTTAGTCATTTATAACTCGGGAATTGAAGGATTCAGCCTAAAAAGTCACAGGAGGGAACAAGGTCACCTTATATTCCGGCACGCACAGGGTCAGCCACAAGATCCTGAAGCAATAAGGAAATTCAGCGATAGCACGAGGGCACTGACCGATTATTGCTCCGTACCCTGCTACTTTCTCATCCAAACTCTCATGTTACCCCCCTTACCATAGCAGTTGCCCCTTTTTCTTCACGCTTAATTTCCAGGAAACGAAAAGATGTCTTGTCAATGACTCCTTTCCATGGCATCAAGGATAAGGCGACCCACTTCTTCATTGAAGTTCTTTTCGTTGATACCTGTGACCTCTTCTAAAATTTGAAAAAACGCATCTCTTTCTTTATACATATTGCCGCTGGCCAGTAGCTTTTTGACTGCCGGGAACCCCTGTTCTTCTTCCACTTTTTCGATGATCAATGCATTGATAAACTGTGTCACCAAAAGGTGGCGAGCTTTGCTTACACCAAAATTATATCGGTCGAAATATAGTTTCAACCAGTCTTGTTCCTTTTTATAATCTACCGTCTCTTTAAACCGTTTTTGAATATCTTCCCAACAGATAAGCCAGCTCCCTCCATAGAGATACGCACATCCACAGATCATAAATCGATTACGTTTCTCTTTAGGGATCACGGTGTAAGCTCGCACATGAAATTTATCGTGAGGATCAACCTCTCTTCCATCAAAGAAACGCCTCGTATAAAAATTAAACTTCTGATTATCCGAATCAAAATTGATCATTATCCAATTCTTACCGTTATAAACTTTGTTATATGGCATCCCCATTAAATGCAGCAAATCGGACATGGTATTACAAGATCTACCATAGTAATTTGCCGTAGGCATAGAGGCGCCCAGCAGTTCATCAAACCGCCGGGTATAGCCCAGAGATTCTGTCACGTATGCCGTATCAATCTCCTCTTGATAAAACGAGGTAAGGTATCCCTCTTCCATACGATGCCAGAATTTGGTATGAATAAGAGATACCCTGTCTATACCTACGACCACACTTTCCAACTACCCCATTAACCTTATTCGTAGCGCAGGGCTTCCACAGGATTGCGGGTTGCGGCTCGCCACGACTGCCAGCTTACGGTAAGCAGGGCAACGGCCAGGGCGGAGCCTCCTGCCAGCACAAAGATCCACCAGCTTAAGGCTGTTTTATAGGCGAAGTTCTCCAGCCATTTGCTCATGGCATAGTAAGCGATGGGCGTAGCAATGACAAAGGCAACGAAGACCCACTTTACAAAACCTTTATTCAATAAGGCAAGGACCTCCTTTATGGCTGCTCCATTAACTTTACGAATACCTATCTCCTTGGTCTTTCGCTCTATAACCTGCAGAGAAAGGGCAAACAAGCCCAACATCGACAACAGTATGGCCAACCCCGACATCATATTCAACAATTTGGCTGTGCGTATCTCTTTTGCATAGTTTCTCTGCAAATCATCATCAACAAAGCTATACTTAAACGGATAATCGGGTTCTATACGATTCCAGGCAGCCTCCACTTGTGCTATCCCCTCTCGCAAGTCCCCCGGCGAAAGACGAATCACAAATACCATGAAAAATCTTTCTAAATAATAGACCGCAGCATCAGTCTCATCATGAAGTGAACGATTCTGAATGTCTCTTATAACCCCACATATCTGATATTCTCGTCCTTTTATGTCATTTTTTCTTTTCACGGTCATGCCAATCGGATTCTCTACCCCCAGAGCTTTCCAACACGTTTCATTGATGACCAGTTTACTGCTATCTTTTTCCGAAAATGGTTCACCCAACATAAATTGTGTTTGCATCGTATTAAAATAACCTGCATCAACAGGAGACCTCATAACATACAAGTTTAAACTGTCCTTGCCGTCCTTTAACAGCCAGTCGCCATTGTTGAGACGAATGCCGGGACTGTTCCAGGTTGCCGTGACATTTTCCACACAAGATAGTTTCTCTAACGCTGATGTGAACAAACCGTGTCTTTCAATCGCTCTCTCTCCATAGGGATTTTGTACGGCAATCAAATTTGATTTATCAAAGCCGAGTTTTTTATTTAACATTAGATCAAACTGCTTATTCATTGTGAAAACAGCGATAATCAACATAATAGTTATGGCAATCTGTACAACAGTAAGCGATTGTGAAACCAACGAATAACCCGACTTGGTAGTTTTACTAACTATTTTACCTTTTGATTTTACCGCCAGAACAGGGTTTAAACGTATTTTATTTCTTGCTTGAATCAAGCTGGGGAAGAGAATATTCAAAAAGGCAATACCCAATATAGCAAGCCATAAAACGGGATTTAAAAGAGAAAAGGAGAGACGTGTCCCCATCATTGTATTAAATTCGGGAATTAAAAATGCGATAAGCATTAAAGCCACGGCTATGCAAACACCCATTACCAGACTTGTTTCTGTAAGAAAATAACGAAGAATAGCAGATTTATTTGCACCAAATATCTTCTGTATGCCTGTATTAAAATTGCGTTTAGCACTTAAGGAGAGGGATAAATTAATGAAATTAAATACGGCAATCACCAACACTAACAGCGCGACAATCACAAACACATTCACTGTTCTAATATCGGAACGTTTTATGGCATCCCAAGAGGTGTCGGCAGCATAAAGATGAATATCACTCAGGGGTTGAAACTGGTATTTGACATCGAACTCATCGTAATTGTAAGCTATCTTACCTTGGTTATTCATCTTCTCCTTAATGGCTTCAAAGTCGGGATTACCAGGAATCCTGAAATAAAAGACACTTGACTTGTTATATTTTGAGGCGTATTGGTATTCGTTTAAGGTCTTTATCGCCTCAATATTTAACAGAATATGGGGACGATAATTGGCTGTAACAGGAGCATCTTTAAAGATGCCTTTGACCTCTACTTCGTAACGATTTTGATATGTTAATAATTTGCCAATGGCATCACCGTTGGGAAATAATTTTTTAGCTTCGCTTTCCGATAGAAGTGCGGCGTTGGGCAAATCTAAGAGTTGCTCATTCCCTCCTTTCAACATTTTTATCTTAAACATCGAGAGGAAATTAGTATTGGTAAAAATAACTTCGTCTATAATCCTTCTCTCATTGTTCAGCATAAAAAAACGCTCGGATTCTTTGTATACAATTGTCGCATCTTGTAATTCAGGTACATTTTCCGTCAAGGGTTTGAAATACATAATTGACTGAACTACAGATTTTTTATCCCCTGCCAACAAACGATAAATGTTATTTCGCTCCTCGTTGTGTTGTTCAAAAGAGAACTCATACTGCACATATAGGGCAATCAATAGGCAAACCGTCAGACTTAACGAGAACCCAAGAATATTGATGAAGCTCCCCATTCGCTGGCGAAGCAGATTCCGGATGGCGATTCGTAGGTTGTAGTTCATAATCATTCACTTTTCTTTAACTGCAAGGTTCGCAAAGCGCATAAAAAAGAGGATTGTTCAGCCCTCAGCACGTTTCAACACACGGTAAGTCATCCCATCCCCACCGCCTCTCAAGAGAGAGGACCTTCCATCCTTCTACCGTGCACTCTTCTCTCTCTATTATCGTACCAAAATCATAGATCATTATAAATAGCGTCTGTCTATAAAGTCCGACTTCTTCGTTACGCTTCTCTTCCAAATGGTCATTTACCCTAGTAAACTCCCCTATTTCAGCCTTCGCAAGCCTCGAATTCGAACTTTCTATACAGCCTCTTCTCAAAACGCTGACTTTATGAACAGACACTAAATAAACTCATTACTCCATACCCCTCCCTTGGAGGCTGTCAAAAAATCAAACAGTCTATTGTGTGATTTTTTTCACCTTCAGAATTCCGATGAAACGACACATTACCCCATCGTTGGCCGGGAGATCCGCACTTGTTAACCGCTACTCATTGCGCCATAACAGAGCGATTGCTCCCAGGAGATTTGAGAATTTCATGGCGGGCATTTGATTGGGGAGACGAGATTCTGCTTCCGCAACTTAGATCGCGCTATTGCATCCACACATCCGTAGCTGCGCTGCTCCTAAAAGATTCTTACGCCGGAGGATTCTTCTTTCCGTTAAACTCGGCCGAACTGCACGCATTCACGTACAAGGAGTCGATAACACCCCACACTTCCGCATCCCCCGAAGAGCTCAGGTCAAATACCGCCTTAACAGCATTCACCCGACCCTCAAAGTCGCCGGAGCTACTAATTTGAGCGTCCAAGGTCTCCACCTCCATGACTCCTTCATAATCACCGGAGCTGCTCAACTCCACAAAAGCGCTTCCCCCTTTATAGACTCCCTCTACATCACCCGACGAAGCACAATCAATGTGTAATACATTGGCCGTTAAGGTGCCTTCCCAGGTAATATCCCCCGAGGAGAAGGCGTTAAGATGGAGCTCATCAGCAGGCAAGTCGCCTTCCCATGTTACATCACCCGAAGCCGAAGTGCTGATGGCCTTCACATGCTTCACAGAAACGTCTATCTGCATACCCCCGCTAAAGACCATACCGTTTATCTCTACACGATTTTTATGGATACTGATGTGCCTATCTCTTTTACGACCAGTAATCCAATGAAGCTTCTTCCAATCCACGCCAATCTCCAGTTTATTTCCCCGTTGTTCTATGATGATAGCCGGCAACAAACGCTCATCACAACTTACGGTAACGCCCTCTTTGCCATCGGCAACCAACCGTACATCAATGGCACTGCTCACTTCAATGTTGTCGTAGCCGGCCACCTCATAATGCTGTGTTGTAATCTCTTGTCCACATACGACAGTAGCCATTAGTACCGCCAGAACAGCCATCTTTATCCTTATTGTTTTCATGATGTTATTGTTTAAATTCATACTTCGTATTGGGCTCTCAACTATTCACCTGCTACGGTGTTAAATTTTAGACGGTTCAGGAACCTCAAAAGTTACGCTTCCTCCCTCTTCCGTTTTTTTAAGGTTTCAGGTGTTGAGGTCTGACCGTTTGGACGGAGATAACCTCGTCTTTGGTCTAACCACAACACCGTCAACCATCTACTAAATAGTGTCTGTCTATAACGTCCAACTTCTTTGTGATGCTCATCTTCGAAAGGGTCATTTACCCTGGTAAACTCCCCTATTTCAGCCTTCGCAAGCCTCGAATTCGAACGTTCTAGACAGCCTCTTCTCAAAACGTTGACTTTATGGACAGGCACCAATCACAAAGAACCTAAAGTACTTCATCCATTTTTATGGGGTTTTCCATTTGGCTAACGACCATTCCGTCAAACAGGTTAATGGTTCGATGGGCAAACCCGGAATCGTGCTGGGAGTGTGTTACCATGATGATGGTCGTTCCCTCCGCATTGAGGTCACTAAGCAGGTTCATCACCTCCAGGCCATTTTTCGAGTCGAGGTTACCGGTGGGCTCATCGGCGAGAATCAACTGGGGGTTTGCCACCACGGCGCGGGCTATGGCCACCCGTTGTTGTTGTCCACCGGAGAGTTGCTGGGGGAAATGCTTTTCCCGATGCCCGATATTCATCCGTTTCAGAACTGTTTTTACCATCTCTTTACGCTTGGCCGAAGGGATCTTCAAATAGATTAGCGGGAGCTCCACATTCTCATACACATTGAGTTCATCGATCAGGTTAAAACTCTGAAAGACAAACCCAATATTTCCTTTACGCAGTTGTGTCCGTTGGCTCTCCTTCAGTTGTCCTACCTCTTCATCTCCGAAGAAGTAGCGTCCTCCCGTGGGGTTATCCAATAGGCCAAGGATGTTCAACAAAGTGGATTTCCCACATCCTGAAGGCCCCATGATAGCTACAAATTCTCCTTTCTTCACGTGAATATTCACCTCATTCAACGCCAAGGTTTCTACCTCCTCTGTGCGGAAGGCCTTTGTCAAATTTTCTGTTCGTATCATCTTTTTTACGTTGCGATCAACGGTGTTCCCCTATCGATGGGTGGTACACGGTCAACCCGGTTTATACTTTTTTTATCGGTTTGAAGAGGCGCTCAGGCACTCCTCTTTATTTATGGTATGGGCCGGTTCAACGGATAATTCTTCCATCTTCCAACTCAATAATACGTTCTCCATAAGCCGCAAATTTCTCATTATGGGTGACTTGGATAATAGTCATCCCTTCGCGATGCAACTCCTTGAGAGTCTCCATAATCATCTCGCCCTGCTTACTGTGCAGGTTCCCGGTGGGTTCGTCGGCCAATAAAAGCTTGGGTTTACCAATGATGGCACGGGCGATGCCCACCAGCTGCTGCTGGCCACCGGAGAGTTGCTGCGGGAAGAGATCCTTTTTGGCAACGACACCAAAACGATCAAGGAGATCGGCCACCATTGCCTGACGCTCTTTGCGCTTCACCCCCTTATAAACCAACGGCGTCTCAATATTCTCATATACCGTCATCTCCTCGATAAGGTGATAGGCTTGAAAGATAAACCCCATAAAGTTCCGGTGGTACTCTGTACGTTTCTTCTCCTTTAGCTTCAGCACATCAGTATCGTACAGGTAGTACTCTCCTTCCGAAGGGAGGTCCAATAGCCCCAGAAGGTGTAACAACGTAGACTTCCCGGAACCGGAAGGGCCCATCACGGAGAGGAACTCCCCCTCTTCCACCGTTAGGTTAATATCCTTCAACACAAAACTGCGTTGAAACTTGGAATCGTAATACTTGTAAATTTCTTTTAGTTGTATCATAGCCTTTTCAATTAATATTCAGGAATCAGTAATTAGTAATTTTATTTACTCGCTAATTGAAGCATTACTCGTAACGCAACGCTTCTACCGGGTTTCGGCTGGCTGCCCGCCAACTTTGCCAGCTTACTGTAAGCAGAGCGACAAGCAATACCAACATGCCGGCCAGGGCGAAGATCCACCAGCTCAACGTAGTTTTATAGGCAAAATTCTCTAACCATTTACCCATGGCATAATAGGCTACGGGAGCCGCCACCACAAAGGAGATCACCACCCATTTCACAAACCCCTTATTAAGCAACGTAAGCACCTCACGAACCGTGGCCCCATTTACTTTACGGATACCGATCTCTTTGGTGCGGCGTTCAGCGACAAATACACTGAGTCCAAATAACCCCAAACAGGCGATAAATAGCGAAACGAAACCTGCGTAATTCAGCATTGTCTGAAATTGCATTTCTCGTTTGTATAACGCATTCCAATTTTCGTCTAAAAACTCATATTCCATGGGTAAATTAGGAGACAGTTCATTCCAAACAGCTTCAACCTCTGCCAAGGTCTGTTTTATTGCGGCAAGACTTTGCGCATTCAATTTCAAAAAACAAACGTTGGACATTTCTCCCTCATATCTAAACGCAATGGGTTTAATAGGCATATGAGCCGAGTTAAAATTAAAATCCTCTACCACGCCTACAACATTTGCATTTGAGTTCCCTATATGTAATCGAATATCTGCAAAATCAGACATACCATATTGTTTAATGGCGGTTTCATTCATTATAAATTCATACCTCGTTTTGCTTTCGCTAAAAACATTCCCCTCCTTTATTTTGATACCGAAAAACTTTAAAAAATTACCACTCACCCCCAATTTTGTAAAATTAATTTGT
>PDRJ01000048.1 GCA_002748065.1 Bacteroidota bacterium | reverse complement strand
ATCGTGTCCTCCTCTGTTTATCACCTTGGTTTCAAAGTAATCTTTTTAGGGCACCTGCTGCTATATTTCCTCTTACATCCTTTTCAATGAACTTCCCCTCTTCGCCGCTATCTCGCTCCGCTTATCTCCCTAAGGGGCTGCAAAGGTAATCACTTTTTTTTAACCTCCAAGAACAATTTTAAAAATTTATTCTTTTCTAAAAAATATCCTCAAAACAAAAAGAGCGACTAGGGTCTGCAAAGTTACAAATTAAACTATTCACTCCAACTGTTTGTGAATTTTTTTTTTGAATATTTTCAATGTTAAAAAGAACGTTGCTACCTCAAAAGCGGGTGCAAAGATACAATCCTTTTTTTCAATAAAACAACTATACCAAAAAGTTTTTTGAGAAAAATATATTAAAACACTAATAAACAACACTTTACAATCAACAAAAAAGTATTCCACTATCGATAAGGCCACACAAGGAGATAAAATAATCCTTACAGAATTACGTTTCCCCTTAAAAAGCGAACACTAACAATCTTATAATGGGTAAACAGCGACATCTCCTCCTTCTCTTCCTGATCACCTTCTCTACGCTCCCCGGTATCGTAAAAGCGCAATTCATCCCCAGGGAGAAACAGGCCACTACCACGACACCACAATACGACCGATTCTATGTAGAGTCCTCCTTGGGGCTACAGATCGGCAGCATCACAAACATCGAAGTTGCGCCAAGTGTGGGGTACGCGATCTTCCCCCACTTCTACGCGGGCATCGGTTTCAGCTACATCTATTTTAGAAATAGCTATTACACCCCCGCCTACCAGGCTCATATAGTAGGTGGGAGCCTTTATATGCGTTACCAGCTTTTTGAACGTTTCTTGCTTCAGGGGGAGTACCAATTACTCAATTACGATTACCTTGATATTTTTACGGGAGAGAAAAAAAGAACAACCACCCCCGGCTATTTGCTGGGAGCGGGTTATCGTCAATGGTTTGATGAGCGTCTCTACGGGGATATCTTTCTATTGTGGAACCTCAACGACAAAGATCCCTACCCTTTTAGCAATCCCATTGTGCGCATCACCTTTGGGGGATTTTTTTAATCTCCCCCCCATACAAGAGAGAGGGGGGAGATCACCAGGTTGTAACCTTTTGTTAGGCTTCAGGAATGGTTAGCAATACCTCTTTAGTCAAATCCCAAAACTTCGCAACGGTTCCAATATGTATTTTTTCCTCGGGCGAGTGGACCATCCTCAGGGTGGGTCCGTAAGAGATCATATCCATATCCGGATATTTTTCAAGGATCAGGCCACACTCCAATCCCGCATGGATGGAGCGGACAATGGGCGTCTCGCCAAAGAGTTTCTCATAAGCGGCTACCGTAATATCTTTTATTTCGGAGTTGGGATTGGGTTTCCATCCCGGATATCCATCTGTATGGGTAACCTCGGCTCCGGCAAGGGTAAAGACACTCTCCACCATTGATGCCACGTCGTATTTGCCAAAAGTAGCATCACTACGCTGGCTAGTGGTCACAAGGATACGGTTATCATCCAAAAATTTCACCGATGCAAGGTTCGTGGAGGTCTCCACCATTCCCTTCATGGATTGGCTCATAGCAATAACCCCATGAGGACAGGCATAAAGAGCATTCAGTAGGCGGTGTTGCGTTCCCCGGTCAATTACCTGACCCGGTTTTTCCACCTTCTCCATAGCCATGGTAAAGCCGGGTTCTACAAGGGAAAGATCCTTGACCGCTTCTGCCTTAAATTCCTCGAAATAACGCTCAAATTCCGGCACATCTTTGGGGCGAATGGTGATAGTAGCAAAGGCCTCACGAGGGATGGCATTTCGCAAATTTCCTCCCTCAAAGTGAGCAATACGAATCTTATATTTCTGATGGCAATTCCACAGAAAACGGTTCAGAATTTTAATCGAGTTTCCCAAACCTTTATGGATCTCATCACCGGAGTGTCCTCCTTTGAGTCCCGTCACCGACAAGCTATAGGCCAAATGATTTACCGGGCGACCATTATATTTTGTCTCAAAGGTAGCAAGTGTATCCACGCCCCCGGCGCAACCGATAAAGAGTTCCCCCTCATCTTCCGAATCTAAGTTAAGAAGAATTTTACTCTTGATGAACCCTGGTGCCAGTTCAAAAGCTCCGGTCAACCCTGTCTCTTCATCCACAGTAAAGAGGCATTCAATGGGACCATGTTGGATATCCGGATCGGTTAAGATGGCCAGCTCTGTAGCCACGCCAATCCCATCATCAGCCCCCAAGGTGGTTTGATTAGCCCTCACCCACTCACCGTCAATGATAGGCTCGATGGGGTCATGATCAAAATCGTGCACCTTATCGGCATTCTTTTCACACACCATATCCATGTGGCTTTGCAGCACCACTGATTTTTTCTTCTCCATTCCCGGAGTCGCTGGCTTACGGATAATGACATTCCCAATATCATCCATCTCATAGGACAGGTTATGGGCTTTGGCAAAGTCTACAAGAAAAGCCCTAATTTTTTCCTCTTTTTTCGAAGGCCTTGGAACCTGGCAAATATCCTCAAAATATTTCCATACAAGGGATGGCTTCAACTCTTTCAATACGTAATTCATCATTTTATTTCGTTATGGGTTATTTTATACATAGGGAGGGTTTAGATTTCAGATGTCTCCTCATTATGTTTCAACTGCCGAATAGCAACCGTAGGATTTTCCGCTTTGAAGACGAAACTCCCTGCCACTAACACATCGGCTCCGGCCTGAACCAGGGAAGCTGCA
Source organism: Bacteroidota bacterium (assembly GCA_002748065.1). GTDB lineage: Bacteria > Bacteroidota > Bacteroidia > Bacteroidales > BM520 > BM520. Next base: position 6,095 of record PDRJ01000048.1, on the reverse strand, counting down.
TTGGCATTGGACACCCCGCCATCCACTTCGATCAAACAGTTGCCATGCCCCAGGGCATTAATCATCTCTCTCAACTTACGAATCTTCGCATAAGCAGCGGGGATGAACTGCTGTCCGCCAAACCCCGGATTCACCGACATCACCAACACATAATCCAACTCCGGAAGAATCTCCTCCAACACAGCCACCGGGGTATGGGGATTGAGGGCTACTCCTGCCTTGATCCCCAATGATTTAATGGCCTGTACTGTACGATGCAAATGACGACAGGCCTCATAGTGTACCGAGATCCAATGAGCCCCTGCCCCGGCAAAGGCCTCCAGATACTTATCAGGATTTTCAATCATAAGATGTACGTCAAGAGGCTTCTGTGCATGCCGACCGATGGCCGCAATCACGGGAATACCAAAAGAGAGATTGGGCACAAAAGCCCCATCCATCACATCCAGGTGAAACCAATCAGCCTCACTTTCATTCACCATCTCACAATCACGTTGCAGGTTTGCAAAATCTGCTGAGAGCAACGAGGGAGCAATTAACGGGTAGTTCATCGTATGTAATTTCGGTAAAGGTACGATAATCCTCCATGGTTATCAAATTACCGAAAACTTATAAGCGGCATAAAAAGCACCCGGATGGTCGGGGGTCACCACACTATCAGGAAATCCGGGTTGGTTAATTGCATCGGGAAAATTCTGAGCTTCAAGACAAAAGCCTCCTCTATGCCCGTAGCATTTCCCTGAAAATCCTGGCGTTTCTGTTTTCAATGAATTGGCGGTATAAAACTGTACACCAGGTTGATTGGTAAAGAGTTCCATTTTTCTTCCGGCAGATTCTGAGACCACAGTAACCAAGGGCTCCTCCCATGGGCGATGGGGAGAAAAAACAAAGGTATGGTCAAAGCCACCGGCAAGAGCAATCTGAGGGTGTGGTTCAGACAGTGCGTGCGCTATCACACGCCCTCCCCTCAGATCAAAAGGGGTATTTTCCACTGGAAGAAGTTTTCCTGTGGGGATAAAAGTTTCTCCAACCTCCACAATGTGGTCTGCCTTCATGGAGATCCAGTGGTCAGCAATATCTCCTCCAGCTTCGCCTTTCAAATTATAATAGTTATGTTGTGTCACGTTCACCGGTGCCGGAGAATCTGTAACCGTCTCGCAATACATTTCCAATACATTCTCTGGTGTCAACGTATATCGTAGGTGAAAGACAACCCTTCCAGGGTATTGATGGTTCTCCGGAAACACCTCTACAGACATCTCAATGCTATCCTCAACCACACGACGAACCTTCCAAATACGTTTACTGATTCCCAACGCCCCCGAATGCAAACAGTTCTTCCCGGCATTTACCGGCATTTGATACGTTTTTCCATTAAGGGTAAATTGCCCATTGGCCAACCGATTTGCGAGGGGCCCTACTGCTGCCCCCAGATAGACTTCATCGGACATATAAGCCTCTGCACTCCGATACCCAAGACAGACATTCGCCCTCTTTCCATCCCGTCCCGGAGCCCAAAGCCCCACCACTCTGGCACCCAAATTAGAGACCAACATCTCAAGATTACCATTTCTCAAACCATAAAGGGCAACCCCTTTTTCAGCATAGACTCCAGAGAAAGATATTATCGATTGCTCAAACAAACTCTTCATCTCACGATCACAACATTAAAATACGATTACTTCCAAAGAAAAAAAAAGAGGGGAGGATAACAATCAAACACGCCTATCTAAACCCAGAAGCTGAGACCTTCATATTAACTTTAAAATGTACACCTATTTCCATAGCGGCATAGGAATCGGGAGGGAAGACTCTCCCGCCCAATACAAATAGGATTTCTCTCTCAGGATCTTCTTGTAAAGAAGAGAGAACGCTTTTAAGTTCGAGAACCCCATCACTATTCAGATAGTCATACAAAGGATAATTCACACCCGGTTCCAACACATCAGTATCCAGAAAAACATCCTCAAACATCACTAGATTGTTTCCCTCTTGATCAGCGATATACACATCAAGATAGGCACTATCCACCTCATTTCTCTCCGATATGGTACAATCGAAACAGAAACCTTCCACATCAACACTTTCGAGGAGACCATCCTCCAAACTATTTAAAAGGGAGTCATTAACCGCTGAAAAAGAGATCTTATTTTCCAAATAAACTACGGAGACCTGCTGATGAAGGTCAAAATCAAAGGAGCCGGAAAAGGTAGGAAAGAAGAAATACTCTTTGGATTGACATGAAGTAAACACCATAAGCAGTACAAGAGCCAGAAATCTAATCACACTTTTCATCATTACGCCTCCTAACCAAGTTAATCACGCTTAAAATCATTAAAACCCACACCGAGCCCAACAGAAAACGTACGCTGTTTTGAAAGATTATACTCAGCGCTAAGTTTCACCGGCCCCATATTAAAGGTTGCACCGATAGTGGTTCTTACTTTATTGATTCCCGACAAGTCGAAATCAACACTCAACTCTTCACTGTGATAATTCAATATCATGGAAGAGGTCTCAAAACCCACGCCAGCATAGAGGGTGAAAGCGGCAAGGTTATATGAAAACTGAAGGGAAATCAACCTTGATCGAATATCAATATAATCCTCACTGGAAAGTGTCTGACGATAATACCCCACGGCTATTTCCATACCGGAGAGATCAAGCCATTGCGAGATGTTATGTCGCACCCCCCATCCTAGCATATACAAACTATTTATCCACTCCTGCTCTTCCATACTCAGTCGGGATGCCATGGGACGAGCAGAGAGAAGGCGTACGGTAAAATCTGTTCCATAGAGTGATCCCACCGTTAATTGAGGAGTTGCATAAGGAAGATAATCCAAGTCAAAGCCACCGGGAAAATAATACTTTGTTCCTTCGGGTCCCTCGACAATCTTACCATCAGGATCTCCACATATCGTGGGCACTCCCTCAACAGTCATTTCAGGAAAATAGTCCCCTTCCGTCTTCGCCTCAAAGGATTTGGAGGACTCCGGAATATAGGCAAACATAGTTTGAAGGCCAAAATAGAGTTGAAACTTCATTCCAGAACGGATGTAAGCCGTATGAAAAAGGCCACTGTTCATATTGGCACCAAAAGCATCCGCGACAGGCTGTATATAGTTATCGCCATTCGCGCCAAAATAACGCCCCAAAACGTCATTTATATCCAGATCTTGCGCAGACCCTCCCAAAAAGGCCATTACAAAAATCCCTAAAGCAATTATTCGCTCTCGCATAAATCACCCCAATTATACGCACAAATGTACATACAGAAATTTAATTTTGCAACCTTCATTACATTCGTAGCATTCCTATCTACCCCTCAGGAGCTATAACGCGTGAACCTTTTTACGCATTAAATGGAGTCTGTTTATACAATCCGACCTCTTCGTTATGCTTCTCTTCCAAATGGTCATTTACCTTAGAAAACGCCCCTATTTCAGCCTTCGCAAGCCTCGAATTCGAAGATTCTATACAGACGCTGCTCAAAACGCTGACTTTATGGACAGACACGAAAGGGAAAAGGGATTGAACCGGTTCGCTCACCATGGTTTACCCACAAAAAAGCCCAATTGTCTCTGGGCAGCCCAATCGTAACCCAAATCAAGAATTAAAGAGCCATCCGGAGCTAAAATCCGCAAAGCACCGTTCTCCCCTACGCTCTCATTATCGGAAAAATAGTTCCACCAGTGACGGATTAAACCATCTTCCTTCGTATCGGAAAAGGTAAAGAGATAAGCTCCCCGATCAAGGACTACCCTATCTCTTACGAGTGTATCTTCGGGATAATTTTCTCTTTCGAAAACCACCTCTCCCTCTTGATTAGTGATGGTCAAAGTATTCTCCATAGCTCTACCAAAACCCTGAGTTTTCACCTCCACAAGAAAGCAGTCCGGAAGAATTACCGGCTCTTCAACAACAGATAATTGTCTATTATTCAGCAAATTAAAGTCATTCCTACCCTCTACTTTTTTAATCTCTGCCACAAAACGATCTCCCCCCTTCATTCGTTTCCAGGAGGGCTTTGGCAACACCATCTGTATCTCTTCACCGGGCAACAAGAGTCCCTCCCATTGGTAGTAGGATTTTCGCCCCTTTTCCAGTCCATATTTAACATTCATGGAGGTTATCTCCTGCTCTCCGCTATTCCTTACCCGAATAATGGGGTGGGTGCTCACCGGGTTATATCTTCTATACTCATGTTGATCCGATGGTGCCATAATTCCCTCTATGGAGGCATCCTTTTTAAAATTTGTCGCCCCATACTCTAGCAGTTGAATAGCCATCTCAAAATAGCCTTTCTCTTCCCCATTATCCAAATTATACGGTTGAATGGCATAGTCAAATCCGGCAATGCCATGGGCTAACAGGGAGTCAGGGATTCTAAAATCATAGGTATCCACAAAAGTTCCCGGACACCATCCTGCCCGGTCAAACTGCCAGGTTCCTCCTTGAGGGTGCAGGGGGTTCATCCCACAATCCCGCCACACGCGCCAGCTCCAAAGGGTATCTCCATTAACCAGCATATAGTGTGTTTTGGGATCCCACTCGCAACAGTTATGGGGACCGGCATGTCCATGACCGGAGATTCTGGCACGCAGGTACGCCTGTTTTGTTTGGGGATGAAAACGGACAATCGTATTCTGCAGCACCTTATCGTCAGCTAAGTCTTCATAAGTGTAAGAGCCATAAGGATAGATATTCTTCACCGCAACGGGATCCTTCTCTCCCTCCCCCTCAATAAAGGCAAAACGCAGATCGATCAGTTCCTGTCCATTTCCGGCTTGAAGATCCACAACGCCTTTTAAGAGCGGGGCATAGGGTGTAACCTCATACACCCAGGTAAAGCCGTTGAGCCCCAAGTCAAGATACTTTCCATAGGGGGTAATAAACCGAGCAATTTCTACCGTCTCCTCGGTGGGTTTTCGCATCTCCACCACGCGTGTTTCACGCTGCAATAAGCGGGATGATGCCACCACTACCGAGTCGAGTACACTCCCATCTACGCTGCAATGATAGCGATATCCGGGATAGACAAACAGGGTATCCGTAGGGCGGTCGGGATGCAACGTATCGTCATACAAGACGATATGTACTTTTGCGTTGGGCACAGAGTCTTGACGGAGCTGCTGTCCCGGACGGGGCTTGGGTTTCTGCGAAGGGAGAGCTTCAAAAGCACATACCCGGGGAACGCCCCACGCCGTAGCATGTTGCTCATTGCCCGACCTGTCGAGAATAATCTTTTGCCCCTCTTTTCCCATGGGATACCATAGCAAAAGGGCATCCCTTGCCGGGATTGTTTCTGCTTTTGGATACATTGTCTGCCGAATCTCCTCGACAGAGAGCTCCCTGTTCCACATCATGATTTCATCCAGGCTTCCCGCATAAAATTGCTCTCTCTTATTGTCTAACGCCCCGATGGTCAGGGAGGTAATTCCCTCCATGGAACGCTTTCCCGTCTCTTTCTCCAAAATCAATACGCCATCCCGGTAAACCCTTTGCATTCCGGTAACACTGTTTTTAGAGACCGCATAATGGGTCCAAACCCCTTTATAATGCAAGGGATTGATTCTCAAACTCACGTTGTCATTTTTCCCCTGACCATACCCACCGGCATCGAAATAGAGGTGTTCATTATCGTAGGGAAGGTGCAAGTTAATCACCCTCTCACCCCGGCTATTGGTAGCTTCAAACACCGCATCCCGACGCGGCTGAACAGGGTCTCCAAGAATCCAGAAAGAGGCGGTAAACTCCTCCTTCACCGAGGCGAGAGCCTGGGAAGGCACCGAGAGGTAATCATCGCCGTCAAAATGGAGAAAATAATCCGGTTCTCCCTCCTTCCGATGATCATACCAGGAGAAGACCCTCCAGGTGGGGTGTTCCGTATAAGCATAATGTTTAGGTGCGTGGTTTTTCACTTTAAAAGAGGGGCACAGGGTCCTCTCAACCTCCTCTTCTCCTTGAAGATAAACCCTTGTGTAGGTGGTATAATCCCACTCACCACAAGGATACTTATCGTGCGGAGTAGCCTCATCACATTTAAGCGTATAGTACATCAAGATCTTCCCATATTGCTCATTGGAATCGGG
>PDRJ01000009.1 GCA_002748065.1 Bacteroidota bacterium | reverse complement strand
GAATTTATCAGATCAGGAAAAAGAAAAAAATATAACTTTGGAACGCAAAACTAAATTGAGAAGGAGAGCTCCCCAGACACACTAATTGGAACACTACCCTTTCATTACATTAGGTTCGTTTGGGATAGGTAAATCTTCTCCAAAGCCATTCAAATGGACCAAACCGAAAATGTTGTAACCAAGTTTTACATACAGCTATTTGAACGATGAAAAATAATATGGAAAAAATTAACAGTTGCCACGGCTCGAAACTGCCAAACTGACCAAACCCATAAGCGTACATTATGGTTGTAAAAATTATGGAATACATTAAATAATTTGTAAGAGTCATACGTCCAATATACTTCAAGGGGTTGAGCATATAACGGAAGAATTTATTTTTTGTTAGTGTTAGAATTATTAAAATGTAGCTAAGGATGAGTACGACATTTGTAACTTCAAATATGAGCATATATATGGCTGTTGCATAAGGGCTTGTTTCCATGTTAACGAGACGACCTGCAATTTCTAAGGTATAGGTATTTAACACGATCCCAACGAATAAAAGAATAATGGATAGGATTAAGTAGCGATTCTTCGACTGTTTTATCTTTTCGAAAAATTGATGTTTGTGAAACAGATATCCGAAAAGAAATAATGAAATTATTTTAGGAACATAGTAGATCAAATTTATGTACCTAAATGAAAAATATTCATGTAGTCGTAATTTAAAAACATCGATATAGGCTCCGTTAGCGTAGGTATCTAAAACCTCAGGCATGGTAATACTACTTGTAGAACTTAATGCGTCAGGAAGAGAGGGAAAAGAGACATTTAGTGCGATATATATTATCGGAAGAAAATAGGTAAAAATGCTCATGAATAGTAATAACCTTGAGGGTAGTTTTCGTGATGACAACAGGATGATTCCCATCAAGGAGTATGTAAAGAGGATGTCCCCTGCCCAAAAAAACGTAATATGAATTATGCCAAATATCATCAAGACCAATAATCGTCGTACATAAAAGGTCGCAAATTCTGTTTCGCTATACCTGTTTTTCAAATACATAATAGAGAAACTAACCCCAAAAAGAAAGGAAAATAATCCAATGAATTTGTCGGCGCCATAATTCGTAATAAAGTGATATACGGAACTATTTAATGGATCTGTAAATGTACTGTAAAAGCCTCCAAAATCGAAAAATGAAGCGTTATATCCCAACGCATTTACGAGTAATACGCCCAATAAAGCAAAGCCCCTAAGGATATCAATTTGTTCAATGCGTTCATTGGGGTTTGTTGCGGAAAAAGAGTTTTTCATACTAAGATATACCTAAGCTGGCGCTTGTAAGCAGTGTGGGATTTGAGCACAATCATTTTCAAATCAGTACGGCTATTAGTGCCTGCTGTTTGTTATTTTGTGATTTCCTCAAAGATATAAAATAAAAATAGAAGTGTAGACGAAATAGACAACTTTTTTGAACGTCAATGCTATCCGCATTGTTTTTCCCGAGGGTGAAAACTCCTTGCAGGAAGGAGTTATAAATGTTCCTTCTTTCCTGCAATTTAGCAAACTTCTCCGTATGCGAGGGCCCATATGTACGGTGGTACTTCAAAGAACTTAGCAGCTGTAAGCAGTAACTTGCAATCATCAAATTTTCGCAAATGGAAATCATCAAATTTTGGCAAAAGTAAATCGTCAAAAAAGAAGAGTGCGACCTTTGAATGAGTATTCAAAATGGTCAAAAACTCTGTCAAGATGAGAACAAAACAAAAAAAGCGAATACAGATGTGGTACAAAGTACAAGAATTAACAGCAATGGGACTAAATAAGAGTCAAATACGTTTGGAGACAGGCCTTGATAGAGCAACAATACGTAAATATCAAGCGATGGATGAAGATGGATTTCATCACTGGATAGGACGTTCAAATTGTTTGCCACGTAAGTTAAAGGATTACCGTGAGCAAGTAAAAACAATGCTAGAAAGAGCCCCCTACTTATCCTCAGCACAAGTGGAGGATCGTTTAAAAGAGCAAAATGAAAACCTTCCTGGGGTGCATAGTAAGACCGTGTATAATTTTGTGCAGTCAATACGCAAAGAGTACGGGATAGCCAAGCCGGACAAGACTCCGCGTGCATATATGAAGTTACCGGAGCTACCTTATGGCCAACAGGCGCAAGTGGATTTTGGAGAGAGCTGGATGCGTAGCAAGTATGGAAATCGTCTAAAAGTACATTTTTTCACAATGGTTCTCTCTCGCTCCCGATATAAATACGTGTTGTTTCAAAAATCACCATTTAGTGCTGAAAGTGCATCAGCTGCGCACACTCAAGCCTTTATATATTTTCAGGGGGTGCCTCATCAGATCTTATATGATCAGGATAAAGTATTTATACACGCTGAAAACCTTGGGGATTATCTATTGACGAGTGCTTTTCATTCATTTTGTAAAACACATAATTTTCAGGCCATATTTTGCCGAAAAGCAGATCCTGAGAGTAAAGGTAAAATTGAGAATGTAGTTAAATATATCAAACAGAACTTTTTAAGGGGTAGAGAGTTTGTCAATATAGAGATGCTTAATCAGCAAGCACTGGCATGGTTAGAGCGTACAGGAAATGCAAAAAAACATGCAGCGATACAATTAATACCAAAGAAAGAGTGGCAAAAGGAAAAGAGCTATTTACTGCCATTAAGGCCAAGGGGTCCAGAGCCGTTATTGCATCCATATAAAGTCAGGAAAGATCATACTTTTTGCTATAAGAGCAACTATTACACCGTTCCTATGGGCACATATGAAGGCCCTCAAAGCATTGTTTTATTAAAATTTTTATCGGAAGAGATCCACGTTTATTCAAAAGAAAGATCCATAATTTGTGTACATGAGTTATGTAAACAACAAGGGAAAACAATAGCCAAAAGTGACCACCAAAGAGAAAAATCAAAAACATTAAAGGTTATGTCTGATCAAGTGTTAAAACAGCTTGGAAACACTCCGATGGCACGTGAATACTTAAATCAATTCCAGCGAGCAAAGAGTCGTTATTATCGGGATAATTTACAATACATCATGAATCACTTTTCGGCTTATCCGGAAGCTGTCATAACGGAAACTTTAACATTATGTGCAGAAAATCAAATCTTTAATGGTAAAGATTTGATTTCAATATTGGAACGAAAACAACAAGAACAGCGCTCACCCAAACCAAGTATAGCTATAAAAGAAGCCATAACAAACCCCTTGAATGATATTGATATCACCGTAAGTACAAGTGATATTAACATCTATGAAAATATATTCTAACAACAATGAAAAGACAAACAGAAAAAATACGCCAATACGCTGATGCTTTACGGCTTACCTATCTAAAGAAGCATCCGGAGGCCACCATTCATCAAGCCCAGATCGATAAACCTTCCTACCTTGATTATACGGCCAATTTATTAGAGAAGGAGATCGAAACGCGCAGAAAAACTGACTTTCAACGAAGGTTAAAGATGGCGACATTGCCAAAAGATCATGATTTGGATAGTTATGATTATTCCGTTTCCAATGGTATGGTTAAATCAGAACTAAAACAACTGAGAGGATTAATATGGTTGGAACAGAATTATAATATAATATTTATGGGGCCATCGGGTACAGGTAAAACTTTTGTCGCTGCTGGTCTGGTTTATGAGGCGATAAAACAAGGATACAAGGCATATTTTATGGCCATGGAAGAGATAGTTAATATCTTAAGAATGAAAGAAATCACATCCAGAGCACTGGGGAAATACAACCGAATTTTAAAAGCGCATCTAATCGCAATTGATGACATAATGATGTTTCCAATGAAGAAGAACGAGGCCGTTGCATTTTTTAATCTTATTGATCACTTGCATGAAAGATGTTCCGTGATTATTACAACAAATAAATCGCCCAAACAATGGGCAGAGACCCTTGACGATGAAGTGCTATCAACCGCATTGCTTGATAGGCTTCTTTATCGTTGTGAGGTAGTAAAATTAAGTGGTCAAAGCTATAGAATGGAAAATCGGAAGACAATATTTGAGTCAATAAACCAGCAAAATATCCAAACCCATGAAGCTACGCTTCAAAAAGGATGCCAACAGCAAAACACCCAGTTAAAAGTGACGATTTACTTTTGCGAAAAATTGGTGATTTTAAAATTGCTATTTACAAAAGTCAGCGTTTTGAGCAGCGGCTGTCTAGAAAGTTCGAATTCGAGGCTTGCAAAGGCTGAAATAGGTGAGTTTACTAGGGTAAATGCGATGTGTTGAGCAAAGCCGAAAGAACCATTGGGAAGAGAAGCATAACGAAGAAGTCGGACGTTATAGACGGACTCTATTTATTTCTCAACCCTGCCCAATAGTATGTAGTAAAATGATTATTAATACTTTATTTTTTGTTTTTTTTCACAGACGAGCGTATAGTGAGATCTTGTAAGGGTACCTAATTCATTGGTATCAACCTCCAATTGACTTGACCTATACGTTTTTTCTCGCCTAAAAAGATATACGGATATTGGGGCGGTATTGAGGTTTTTTTAGCCTAAAAAAATTGAGGAATTCGTATTAGGACGGTCAAAAATGGCTCCCCCCCCCCTAAACCTCTCAAAAACCAACAAGATGTAAAAAAAGGGAGGTCATTTTCTGACCTCCCTGTGAACCCGAAGGGACTCGAACCCCTAACCTCCTGATCCGTAGTCAGGTGCACTATCCAATTATGCTACGGGTCCAGACATCGCAGCAACAATAGCCGCAATTGCGAGGGCAAAGATAGTATTTTTTTCCTACAGAGAAAGAGTTATTCCTTTTGTCTTCCTAAAAAATTGCATTTATCCGCAGAATTTAACTCTTTTTGTATGTTACAGAGTTTCCATACCTTTGTCTCATGCATCGAAAAACTATCCATAGCCTCATTCTTATCGCCTGTGGTATGGTGTTTCTCCCCCTCATGACAAAGGGACAAAAGGGGGGATATTGGGAGGCCGGATTTAACTTTGGCTTTCTCTTCGCAGGAAGGCATACCGCCAACTTCTACAACGGTACGGGGGAAAATAACATCAACCGCATATTGGGCAACTTTTATTTTCGGGAGCATATTGTAGAAGAGCTCGACCACACTTACGATACGACAGATATAGAACTACCGGAGAACATGCACTATAAGCCCACCATGAGTGCAGGCTTTCAAGGAAGTTACTACTTCAATAACGGGTTAGCAATCTTCTTACAAGGAACCTATACCCGCCTCAAGACCGTGGATGTTTTCCTGCTTCACTACAACGACATCCTCTTCCCTACCAATACGGTGGAGCGATATGCCATCTGTCCTATTGTGGGCGTTGAAGAGCGCACCCTTATTGACATAGGAGTTCACAAAGGATATCCCCTTAACGAGGTGGTGGAGTTCTTTTTTGAAACGGGATTTAATTTTACAAATACCTTGGTTAAGGAGCATAAAATAGAGATAGGAAAGTTACGCTACTCCATAAAAAACACCTACAAGAAGAACCCCTATGTTCCCAACACCAACTACCAAACGTATGACATTCGCCAGGGAGGCATTGGCTGGGGAACCATGTTCTCCTTAGGATTCGCGCTACATTTCAGTCCCAAAATCTGTGTACACGTTGCGGGAACAGGGTACTACAATACTACCAAACTACCCGGATACGAGGAGTTCACCCTTCACCTCAACCCCACCGCCCGATTGATACTCAAAAATCTGTAAATCGGGTTACAAAAAAACTGACCCCAAGGTAGATTACGGCTCTACCCCTATGGTATAACGCAGTTTCTCTTCAGGCACAAAATGAAAATCATAGAACCGATAGATGGAGGCATAGCCATTCTCATAACCATTTCCCGGTTTTCCCACAAAAAAGAAATTAAAAAACAGCCCCTCATACGGATGATTGGGAAGACAGTGACCAAAATCTCTTCCAAAAGAGTAGAGAGCACTACCAAAATACATCCCTAAATCATACGCCATACAGGCATACATTTGGTTGTGGGGATAATGCCCCCAACGATTCAAATACGCCTCCTCAAAGGCACTCATATAGGGGGTACCAAAGTCAAGATATCCCGACCCACTCACATGCACATCCAACCCTGCAAGAAAATCTGCCTCCAGGGCATACGTCAACGCTCCTGGCAACATATAAACAGAAATATCAAAGGTATCTTTCAAGGAGTTCAAACGAGAAAGCAGCTCCATACTAAAACTCTTTTCATCCGTTAAACTAACAAAGATATTCCTTCGAGCTAAACTCGCATAGCGACTCAAACCATGAAGAGAATCATCCTCATAAACCAATTCATGGATGGGGTTGGGAAAGATGGTATAAGCCATAATCTCATCACTCAGAAAATCCTCTTTAAACATTCTATTCTCAATATAGATGGTATCAAAGAGCTCTCCCGCCTCTATGGTGGTATCGCCATAGGATTTTTCCACAAGAAGATTATAGAGGTAACTATTAGGTAACAGTACACGGTCTTTCAATTTTCCTTGAAGCGCCTCTTTTATGGCTGCCACCCGCTCTCCGTCTTGATAGGCACGCTCTCTCACTAGGATAATATTGGATTCCGGATAATGCTTTCGAATGCTATGAGCAATCAATTTAAGATGAATATTTTCAGGAACTTGCACCTTAAACACCTCAGGATTATCCCGCACAAAATCAACCTGAGGGGTAAAGGGGTTCACAATGGGAATGTGGTTAGCATGGGCAAAGTTCATCACCCGGGGGAAGACCCTACGAAACAGAGGACCGATGATCAGATCCGATTGCTTAAGGCCGGGGGCATTCAGCGCCTCCTCTACCTTCTGCAGATCATCATCCACATCATACACGTCGAGGCGGATCTTCATCCCCCGCCTGGCTAGAGAATCGGTAGCCATACGGATTCCCTTATAGAAATCCAGAAACCTACGCGACCGAGATTGACCATAATCTTCCAAATTAAGCTCTTCAAGGTAGAAGGGCAACAACAGGGCAATCCGAAACTCTTCCTGATGTGCTCTCCCCACGCACTCTGCCAACTCTTCCGTAATCTTCACAACGGTATTCCCCGCTTCAATCTCGACAACCTCCTTCCGGACCTCCTCGGCAACAGGTTCTTCCTCCTTGGGAAAAACAGGAATCTTCAATTTCCTCCGTCGCTTAATACCCTTCTGTGCCTGGGGGTTTAACAATAGAATATCTTCCACATCCACGTCATATTGCTTAGCAATAGACCAGAGTGTCTCCCCTTTTCGAACGGTATGTGCCACAAAAGAGAGGGGTTTCTCATTAGGTGAGGGCTGCCGGATAACCTCTTTCGTTTGAGGAATGCGCAATCGATCGCCCCGGTGCAGTTTACGACTCTTCAATAACGGATTCATCTCAATAATCCGGTCCATGGAAACCCTGTAGCGCCGAGAAATCCCATAAAGTGTTTCACGCCGTTTTACCCGATGATAGATAAAAGCAGTATCGGTCGAAACGACATCCTCCTTTTCCTTCAACACACTCCCCACCTTCACCGTTTGACGCTCCTTCTCTCGATGGGGCTTTTCCACTTCCACCTTCATCTCAGGAGCATTCACAACCGTCGGTTGCGTTGCCTTTCGAGGGATCAACAGGAATGTGCCGGCTTTCAAGCCTCCAGGTAAACCATCGTTGGCTCCTTGAATCGCTGCAATGGAGACGCCATACTGCCTGGAGAGGCGATAGAGCGTCTCCCCCTTTGCCACATAGTGCTTTTGAAAGGCAGCCGTATCATAGTCCGGCGCGGAAAGAATCTTCAACTCAGGCGCTTCCCCTTTCTCCACAGGAATTTTGATGATCTGTCCCGGTGTCAATTCTGCACTCAATCCCGGATTAACTTTCATCAAATCGGAGATGGGAGTGCTATACACCCGGGCGATGGAATAGAGGGTCTGTTTGGGTTCTACCACATGAATGTAATAGGAGTTCCCCTTATAGATCTCAATCTTGGTCGATTTTTTCACCACCGGAACATCCTGTCCCGAGACGTTCAAAGAGAAAAAAAAGAACGATAAAAAAACACTTAAAACCCTGACAATACGCACTATCATACAATAATATGTTATACTAATATGGAGTCCTTCCATAACGTCCGACCTCTTCATTATGCTTGCCTTCCAAAGGACCATTTACCCCAGTAAACGCCCCTATTTCAGCCTTCATGAGCCTCGAATTCAAACGTTCTCTACAGACTCTTCTCAAAACCTTGACTTTATGAACAGACACTAAACACTGTAGTTAAATCGGTAAAGGTAACGATTATTCCCACTCAATGGTGGCAGGAGGCTTAGAGCTGATATCATAAACAACCCTATTTACCCCTTTTACCCTATTGATAATCTCGTTGGAGACTTTGGCCAAGAAGGAGTGAGGCAGGTGCGACCAATCGGCCGTCATCCCATCGGTGGAGCCCACGGCACGGAGAGCCACCACATTTTCATAGGTTCGTTCATCACCCATCACCCCTACGGAGTTCACCGGAAGCAAAACAGCCAGCGCCTGCCAAACCTCATCATAAAGGCCGGCTTCACGCAATCCTGAAATGAAGATATGATCCACCTGCTGAAGAATATCCACCCGCTCAGGGGTGATCTCACCCAAGATACGAATGCCCAAGCCCGGTCCCGGAAAGGGATGTCTTTTCAGCAGATGTGCACTCATCTCCATGGAACGACCCACACGCCTCACCTCATCTTTGAAAAGGCTCTTCAAGGGCTCCACAACCTTTAACTTCATATAGTCCGGAAGTCCTCCCACATTATGATGTGACTTGATGGTAGCGGAGGGGCCTTTTACCGAAACAGACTCTATCACATCGGGGTAGATAGTGCCTTGCGCCAACCACTTCACCTCCTTTACCAGGTGTGCTTCCTGATCGAATACCTCCACAAAGGTCTTTCCTATGGCCTTTCGTTTCTCCTCCGGGTCAGTCTTCCCCTCCAAGGCTTTATAAAACTGCTCTTTGGCATCGACACCCTTTACATTCAGCCCCATATGCTTATAGGAATCGAGCACCTCCTCAAACTCATTCAAACGAAGGAGACCATTATCCACGAAGATACAATAGAGGTTTTTTCCTATGGCTTTATGCAGTAACAGGGCAGCTACCGAGGAGTCTACCCCTCCGGAGAGACCGAGCACCACCTTATCCTCGCCCAATTGTTCCCTCAACGCACGCACCGTCTCCTCCACAAAGGAGTTGGGAGTCCAATCCTGGGAGCAACCACAAATATCCACCACAAAGTTCTTCAGCAAGGTCATTCCATGCGTAGAGTGATAAACCTCCGGATGAAACTGGATTCCATAGGTCCTCTCATTCTCAATCTGGTACCCGGCAACCTTCACATCGGTAGTAGAAGCAATCACCCGATAGTGGTCTGGAAGCTCGAGGATCGTATCACCGTGTGACATCCAGACCTGGGAATCCAAAGGAACCTCTTTCAACAAGGGATGCTGCGAGTTCACCTCCGAGAGGTTAGCCCGTCCATACTCCCTGATCTGAGAGGGCAACACCTCTCCCCCATCATGGTGGGCTAAAAACTGGGCACCGTAGCAAACCCCCAAAAGGGGAAAGTGCAAACGAATTTGTGAAAGATCCGGTACCGGAGCCGATGCATCACGCACAGAAAAAGGACTTCCCGAAAGGATGACCCCTTTTATGTGGCTTCCCAAAGCAGGCAAGTGGTTATACGGATGAATCTCACAATAAACGTTCAATTCTCTAATACGGCGAGCGATCAACTGGGTATATTGCGACCCAAAATCCAGGATTAAGATGGTTTCATTCATGGAGCAAAAGTAACGAAAGAAATCATACCATCCTCTCAACAGTTTAATTCATGATGGTTCGTTCGAAGAGAGCCTCATTCCCCTTGGCATCTTTCACCACAATCTTAACATCAATCTCTCCTTTGGGAAGGTACTTATCATGGCGATAATAGAGAAGGTTATTTTTAGCATCATAACGAAATAGCACCCACCCACCATTGAAGTAGCCGTTGTACTCCGCAATGCCACTAAAATCATCTTTAATCCTGAACCTCAAGGATCGGGCATATCCTTTTTCATTCCTTAAAGCAAGGTTCAACGGGGTTATCTCCGGGGCAGTTGTATCTGCAGTGACAAAGTAGGTACCAAAGTTTCGTGTTTTTGTTTTCACGAAAGCCTTTTCGTAGGTACCACCGGCATAGATTACATTCCCACCCTCCAGCCGGGCCAGACAGAGTTTCTCCCGATGGGCAAGGGGAGCCTCCTCACAGCGAATTGCCAGATCAAACCTCTTATGGGAGACCTGTCCTCTGGTCCCCACTCCAACGCCCTCCGAAAACCCCTTAATCCCTTCCGGAAGCGGCACTACTCCCGTCTGAATACGCAAATCCTCAAAGAGGGATTGAGGGGCGATATGCAAGGAGTAGGCCTCCTCATCAAGATGCACACGCTGATCCCACCCCAGAAGTCGCCCCCCCTCAGTACCATCCGCTACAACTGGCTGTTCGCAGCCGACACTGGCCACAAAGGTCATGGTAAGTACCGAAGTGTCTCCGGCAAAGTCCATGGCAAGAAACTTCACGGTATGCTCCCCGGGGGTTTTAAAGTTAATCACCCCATTCTCCCCGTCATACATGGTCAAGCGGTTATTAGGCACAATGGAGGTTCGCACAAACCGTTCTCTTTTATCCACATAGGTTGCATAGTCAATAAACGCGTTGATGTAACGGGTTTCGGAGAAAGCAATCTTGTCAGCCACCCACCCAAAAAGGCGTTCATCATCCACAAACATCTCATAGCGATACACGCCATTCTTATTGTGCGCATCATTAAACACATCATAGGCTTTCACCCCTATGGAGAAGGGTCCACATACATTGATCTTATAGTAGTCAACGGGGCGGTATACAGGTCCCCACCCCTCCACATTATACCTTCTGGCTACATTTTTACCATCTACAAGCGTATATTCGCTCTCCGGGTAGACCATCAACCCGGTAATTTTGGGGCGAATAAAATCTTTCACCTGAAAGCCAAAATGCAAGGGGTTTAAGGCATGTTGCGTCTTCGTATCGCGTATCTCAAAATGAAGATGGGGCCCCGCTGACGAACCACTGTTTCCACTTTTGGCAATCACCTGCCCCTTTTTCACGGTAAATTTCCCCTTGGGAACAGGGATATCAATGGCAAAACGCTCCTTTTGGTACTGCTCTTCCAATACAAAGTCGGCAATGGCGCTCTCAAAGGATTGCAGGTGGGCATAAACGGAGGTGTACCCCTCCGGATGGGCAATGTAAAGGGCATTTCCATATCCGGTGGGCGAAACCTTTATCCGGGAGACCCATCCATCACCAATAGCATGAATATCTTTACCCGATACTCCTCCCGTCTTAATATCCAACCCGGAATGAAAATGGCCGGAACGAAGCTCCCCAAAGGTTCCATTCAAAAAGATTCGAAAATCAACCGGAGAGCAATAATCAACCTCCTCATAGGGCCTTTGAGCTCCCAAGGAGTTCATCATCAAAACAAAAATAAATAACCAGAGCCCTCTAACACTCTTTTGCATCAAACCACCGCTAATCATAAAACAACGTTACTAAAACACTACACTTCCGATATATTCACATTCACAATCTCATCCCCCCTCAGCACAGGAACGACATCGGTAATATCCAGCTCCAGGGAGTATGGAATCACATCATCCAATGAGAGCTTTTTCAGCCGATGGCGATGCAGGGCTTTCTCAATATATTGGGCAGGATTCTCTTTGCCAATCCGCCATATATCCAGTGCAGCATGGGCAGCATCACAGATAATCTCCATCTCAGGATAAGCCATCAACTGCTCCACCAAAGCCCCGGCATAAAACGAATCTTCAAGGTTAAACTTCTGCTTCCAACCGGCACAAAGAATCACCACATTCTTCTTCTGTGTATGAAGCCAATGCGATAGGGCCGTAAGGTTAGAAAAAGCGCCAACAGCCACCGCCACAGCCCCTTCCGAAGCCATCTTTATGGCCTTGGTGCCGTTGGTGGTTGAATAAGCGATCACCTTACCCCGCACTTCGGGAGTCATAAAATTGAAGGCGCTGTTGCCAAAATCGGCAAAATCAAGCACCACTCCATCCCGTTCGGCAGCCACGAGGTAGCCCTTCTGCTTATACGCTCTTGCTTCCTGCGAACCGGAAACCGGAATAATTGCCTTCACGCCGTTAGTGAAAGCAGAGACAATGGAGGTGGAAGCCCGTAAAATATCCGTGACCACCACCACATAATCCTCCTCCGTCAACTTATGGGGAAACAGGGAAGGCGTAAAACAAACTTCGATGGTATGCATGGTAGAACAATAACGCATTACTCCGCACCACTGGCCAACTCTTCGCGAGGAGGAACTTCCCTTCCCGTCAGGGATGAAACGCCAAACGTCAGGCCAAAGCCCAACGCCCCCTCTCCTACTTTTCCAATGGTGAAAAGAAAGGGGCAGAGCCTATCTCTCTACCCCTGTATTAACAATTAATTTATGCTTGATAGAAAGGTGTCTTTACAATTTCTGCTTTGAGCAGACGGGTCCTCACTTTGATAAAAATCTCGGTTCCCACCTTGGTAAAGCCTGTCTTTACATAGCCCATTCCAATACCTTTTTCAAGCATGGGCGACATGGTGCCGGAGGTCACCTCACCAATGACATTCCCTTCGGCATCACAAATCTCATAATGTTGTCTGGGGATCCCTTTATCCACCATAACAAACCCCTTCAGGCGTCTTTTAAGGCCCTCTTCTTTCAGCTTCAACATATAGTCCTTATCCACAAAATCTTTATGATCCACAAACTTGGTTATCCAACCCAGGCCGGCTTCCACCGGAGAAGTGGTATCGTCAATATCATTGCCATAGAGACAAAAGCCGGACTCCAGACGCAGGGTGTCGCGGGCACCAAGGCCGATGGGTTTAATCCCAAACTCTTCCCCGGCCTCAAAAACGGCCTTCCATAGCTTTTCAGCATCCTCATTAGCCACATAGATCTCACAGCCACCCGAACCGGTATAGCCGGTGGTAGAAAAGATCACCTCTTTGATACCGGCAAACGCACACTTTTGAAACGTATAATAGGGCATATCCTCCACGTTGGCATCGGTCAACTTCTGCATTGCCTTCAGTGCCAACGGCCCCTGTACGGCCAATTGGGCAATCTCATCGGAAGCGTTATACAGCTCTTTCTCCACGTCCAACCCAAACTCCTGGGCTTTTCCATACACCCACTGCCAGTCCTTTTCGATATTGGCCGCATTCACCACCAACAGGTAGGTCTCCTTATCAATGCGATAAACTAACAGGTCGTCCACAATCCCCCCTTTTCCATTGGGGAAGCAAGAGTACTGTACCTTCCCGTCCGTCAACGCCGCCACGTCGTTGGAGGTGATCCACTGTAAAAAAGACTCAGCCTTGGGCCCTTTCACCCAAAACTCTCCCATGTGCGACACGTCAAAGACACCCACACCCTTACGCACGGTGACATGTTCCACACTGATTCCTTCGTACTGAATAGGCATGTTATACCCTGCAAAAGGAACCATCTTTGCCCCCAATGCTTCATGAAATTTTGTAAATGCTGTATGTTTCATCGAACCAAATAATTATACGTTAAAAACGATCACAAATGTAAAAAAAATTAGCTCACGAGCGTACTTTTCATCTTTATCTTTATTTTCGCCAATCCACTACGGAAAATAACAAATCAACAAACCAGACGTTAATAAGCTATGCTTAGCGCGAACGAGATACATAAAAGCTATGGCACGTTGGAAGTGTTAAAAGGCGTTAATTTGGAGGTTGCCACCGGGGAGATTGTCTCCATTGTAGGCGCTTCGGGAGCCGGAAAATCGACTCTTTTACACATTTTGGGCATCCTAAGCCGACCGGACAAAGGGGAACTTACCATCGGAGGAAAGAATGTTTTCTCTATGAATGACAAACAGTTATCCACATTCAGAAACAAGCATATCGGCTTTGTCTTTCAGTTTCATCACCTGCTACCGGAGTTTACCGCTCTTGAAAATGTGGCCATGCCTGCTTACATTGCCCGGAAGAGCCGGAAGGAGGCTGAACAAAAGGCGGCAGCACTGTTGGAGATGATGAACCTCTCGGACAGGATGCAGCACAAACCGGCGGCCCTCTCGGGAGGCGAACAGCAACGGGTGGCCATCGCCCGGGCGCTTATCAACGACCCCCAGGTGGTACTCTCCGACGAGCCTTCCGGAAACCTCGACTCCGAGAATGCTCATAAACTGCATCACCTCTTTTTGGAGCTTCGCGACCGCCTAAACCAAACCTTTATCATTGTAACACATAACATGAGCTTAGCCTCCATGGCCGACAGAAAGCTCACCATGCAAGACGGTATTTTCATTGATTAAGATTATGCAAAGACAAGAACAAATTCTCCGGCCACTCTTCACCCTCTTGTTCCTCTTTTTTCTCCTCACACTCACAGAAATAGGGAGGGCACAAACCACGGCACAACTACTCAGCGAGGGCGATCGTTGGCTTTCCTCCCAGAAATACGGGAAAGCCCTCGCCTGCTACCACGATGTACTTATCCTGGAGAATAATCATGCAACCGCCACCGACAAGATCCGTGAAGTGGAAGAAAAGCTCTCCGACACCCAACTTCAAAAAGCGCTGTTTGAAGAAAATGTCACCCAAGGAGCAGAACGACTAAATGCAGGGAACTTCCAAGAGGCCCTGCTCGCTTATAAAGCAGCCTCCTACCTGCGTCCCTCCTCATCCTACCCTAAAAATAAGATCAAAGAGATCACCAGGAAATATCCCGACCCAGTGGTAGAGAAGGGGTATAATAATGCCATTGGTGAGGGCGACAACGCCTTCGCTTCCGGCAACTATAGCAAGGCGGAAAAGGCCTACGCACAAGCCCTAAGAATCAAACCATTGGAGTCCTATCCCACCACCCGGTTGGAAAAGGCCAAAGAGATGATCACACAATCGGAAATTGTGGAGGAAAAATATAGCAAACTCATTGAGAAAGCAGACGAACTAAAGAAAACAGGAAAAGAGAAAGAGGCACTAACCTATTACCAACAAGCCTCAGAAATGATTCCCTCAAAGCGCTATCCCCGGGAGCAGTTAGCAATCCTCAAAGAGAAGATGGAAAAGGCCGCGGCCCTCCAGGCTGACTTTGAAAAGATCATCACGGAGGGAGACAACCTCTACATGGCACAAAAATATGAAGCCGCCAAGAAAAAATACCGTGAAGCTCAAAAGGTGAAACCCTCAGACTCCTACCCCAAAAACATGATCTCCCGGATTGAAGAGGCGCTACAAAAGAGACAGTCACAGCAAGCAGCCTTCGACAAGCTGATACAAGAGGGGGATGCCCAAAAGGCCTCCGGAAACAGGGAGACAGCCATGGCAAAATACCGTGAAGCGCTAACACTCCTTCCCCAAGAGCCCTACCCTGCCGAACAGATCAAAGCATTAGAGACGCTGATGGCCAAAGAAAAGGCAACCGAAGAGGCTTTTAACGAAGCCATTGCCAAAGCGGATAACCACTTAGAAAACGATGAGTTAAAGAAGGCCCTCTCCGCCTATACCGAAGCCTTGGCCCTCAAACCCGACGCCCCCTATGCCTTGGAACAACAAGAGAAAATCAACAACCTGCTTCGCACACAACAAGCGGAGAAAGAGGCACAATACAACGCGCAGCTCAAAAAGGCAGAGCAGAGTCTGACGAAAAAGGATTACGCCGCAGCCCTCACAGCCTTTACTCAGGCCTCCGAGATCTTCCCGGAGGAGGCCTATCCCAAAACACAAATTACCGAGATCACCCACCTTATCCAACAGACGGAAAAAACCGAAACACAATACCTTACGACCATCGCCAAAGCCGACAAACTATTCAAAGAGAAAGCATACAGCGAAGCGGAGCAGGCGTATCAGGAGGCCATGCAATTAAAGCCCGATGAAACCTACCCCCAACAGCAGCTGGAAGAGGCGAAACGACTCCTTACGACGATCCAGGAGGTGGAGACCCAATATGAGAACGCCATCAGGGAGGGGGATCAACGTTACGCCTCCTCCAACCTTGACGAAGCCTTGATAGCCTACCGAAAAGCCGGTAAGTTGAAACCTCAAGAAGCGTACCCCAAAACACAAATCGCCAAAATAGAAACCCTCAGAGAGGAGCTTGCCCAAAAGAGCACGGCATACAACCGGAAGATCAAAACAGCCGACCGTCATTTTGAGAACAAGGAGTATGAAAAGGCCAGGGAGGCCTATCAAGAGGCCAAAGCCCTCAAACCAGAAGAGACCTATCCCAACGAGCAACTGACACTCATTGCCAATGCCCTCTCTCAACTTAAAGAGCAAGAGGCGCATTTTAACAAAGCCCTCTCCACCGCAGAGGCGCATTTTGAAGCCACACGCTATGAGGAGGCCTTAACAGCCTACAAAGAGGCTGCATCAATCATGCCGGACAATGCCCTTATCAAAGGGAAAATAGAAGAGACCGAGCAACAAATCAACCAAATGGCCACCAAGAGATCACGGTATGAATCCCTCCTGCGAGCCGGAGAAAAAGCCTTTGCAGAAAAAGAGTACCTCAGAGCCCGGGAGAAATATCAAAAAGCAGCAGAACTCTTCCCCGCGGAAGAGCAACCCCAAACACGCCTTTCGGAGATCCAAAAACAGATGGAACAGTTGGAAAAGGAATACCGCCTCGCCTATGATAAAGCCATTGAAACCGCTGATAACTTCTTCCAAAAAGGACAATATAAATCGGCCTTGGAACACTACAGAGAGGCAAAAAATCTGCTCTCCTCAGCATCCTACCCCGACGAAAAGATCAAAGAGACAGAAGCAATTATCAGGGAACAAGAAACGACTCTGCTGGCAGAGTATCGAAAATTCATCAGCAAGGCAGACAGCGAATTTAGACAAAAGCGATATGCCAATGCCTTGAAAGCGTATGAACAGGCAAATAAGTTGGGAACCGAAGAGGCTTACCCCCAACAGAGGATTAATGAGATTAACGAACTGATCGCACAGCAAATAGCAGTGGATATCGAGGTGCAACGAAGAGTATTCCATGAAAAAGAGGGGGTAACACTCACCTTTAAGCCGTTACACTACAGCCAAAAGAAAAACAACTATATCCTCTTAACCGCAAGAAACAGTGGCGAAGAAACCCCAAAGATTTTTCTCAGTTTTGGAAAAGGAAACCAGAAAAATGGAGGCGTTGTACTCCATGAAATTGAGTCACAGGAGCCACAACAATACGTTATCCCTTTGGAAAATATGGAGCGTTGGTATCGCGAAGAGAACAACTGGATCAAACTGTTTGTATCCTCCGGCTCCGTGGAGGTCATCTCCGTTCAAATCTCCAATGTAGGAAACCTTTAAGAGGTTCTTTTTCCATGCCTAAAGGAAATCATCATCCTCCACCTCCATGTCGATACCACCTACGACGTAGGAGCTAATCTCCGTCTCCTGAGGAAGCACCTCAACCTCGTCATTTCGAAGCCAATGGTTCATCCAGGAGAGGGGATTCTTCAGGTCACCGTAGAGGGGTTCCAAACCTATTCCTCTAAGGCGCTTATCAGTAAGATGCATCATATACTTGGTTAGCAACTTACCATTGAGACCAATAATGGAACCCTTTTCAAAGAGGTACTCAGCCCAACGCATCTCCTGTTCAGCCGCATCCCGATAGAGGGCATAGACCTCGTCATCCAACGACGCGATAATCTCGGCAAATCCCTCATCCTTATTCTTTCGCAAGTCCCGAATCATCTTTTGGGTAATGGCCAGATGTTCATTTTCATCGCGCGCAATAAACTTGATAATCTTGGCATTCCCCTCCATCTTTTTATTCTCCGCAAAGGCAAAAGAGCAGGCAAAAGAGACATAAAAACGCACCCCTTCCAAAATGTTGACCGATACCAAGGCGAGGTACAGCTTCTTCTTTAACTCCTTCAGATCGATGGGTTCATCCATCTTCACCCCCAGCTGTTGGGCTTGGTATTTAATAAGATAGTGATAAAAATCATTGTACTGATCCGTCACCGAACCGGCTCGCTCCACAATCATCTCATTACGCATGATATCATCAAAGATCTTTTCAGGGTCAGCATACACATTCTTAATGATGTAGGAGTAGCTCATGGAGTGGATGGTTTCAAAGAAGTCCCAAATGATAATGGCCTCCTCCACCTCCGGAAGCGTCACCACCTGTCCAAAAGTTAGAAAAGGGGAGCGTCCCTGAACGCTATCCAAAAGAATTTGATATTTCAGATTCTCGGTAAAGATAAACTTCTCTTGTTCGGAGAGGGTATTAAAATCGTTGATATCCTTGATCAAAGAGACCTCCTCCGGGCGCCAAAAAAAGCTCAACATACGTTGCGACAGCGTTTCATAAAACGGGTATTTCTGAACATCATACCGTTGTACATTTTTCCCGGTGCCGAAAAACATCTTCTCCTTCAGGAAATCTATTTTCTCTTCGTTGTAAAGATTGGGTCTGTTTATACTCATAATTTTTATTGTTAACGATTAAACCGAACAAGAACCACCCACACATCCCTCTTCCATATCCATCTCAGGACTCAAAGGGGTTACAAGAGGGACGGCCTCCTCCTTTTTCTCCGATCCATCCTGTTGAGCCAACTCCTGAGTTACTTCTCCCGAATTGTCATTACTATTGAGGTAATACAGGGTTTTCAGTCCATACTTATAGGCCAGACTCTCATGCCGAATAAGGTCACGCATGGGCACCTTACTATTCGCATATTTGGACACATCGTAGTAGAGGTTTGTGCTGATGCTTTGATCCAAAAACTTTTGAAAAACAGCCACAAACTTCACATACTCTTCATTATCCATATCCCATGCCAGGGGATAGTTCTCTTTGTAGGAGTCAAAACCGGGAACCAACTGTTTCAACGGCCCATACTTACTCATTTTGGCAATCAACAACTTCCGCACCGGGTCAATACCGGGGGTAGAGTTGGAGACGATAGAGCTGGAGGCTGCCGGGGGGATGGCGCTGAGAGCCGAGTTACGAAGACCATAGGTTTTCACCAACTCCCTCAGTGCGGGCCAGTCGCACAGCAGTTCATGGGGCGTCACCTCATCCACACTGCGTTCGTACGTATCAATGGGAAAGATGTTATCGGCATATTTGGTTCGGTTATAGTATTTACAAGCGCCCCGCTCTTTGGCCAAGGTAGCCGAAGCCTTTATCAACCCATACTGAAACCGTTCTGTGTAGCGGTGAATCACCTTTCGTCCTTCCGGGGTGTCGAAATGGAGGTTGTTCTTGGCAAGAAAATGAAAGACATCGGAAAGCCCGATCCCCAAACTCCTCCGGCTTTTGGTGGACTTCTCCGCTACAAGCACAGGATATTCTTGATAATCAATAAGTTCATCCAAAAACCGCACCAACAGATCTGTCAGATTATCAAGCTCTTCAATGCAATCCAGCTTTCCCAAATTGATATTGCTCAGGATGCACATGGCAATCTCCCCATTGGCCTTATTGATATCTGTGAGGGGCTCGGTGGGAAGGGTTATCTCCTGACAAAGATTACTCATAAAGATACTATCCTTAAAGGAGCTATGCCTATTCACATGATCCGCATTGAGGATGTAAATCCGCCCCGTCTCGTAACGTTCCTTCAAAATGGCAAGGTAGAGCTCCCGGGCATTCACCCTCTTCTTCCGCACCGAACAATCCTCCTCGAAGGTGCGGTAAAGCTCTTCAAACCGCTCGTAGTCGGAGCTGTAGAAGAGATGATAAAGCTCTCTCACTTCTTCACTGGAGAAGAGCGTGATCTCTCCATTTTCTTTTACACGCTCTCGGAAAAGCCGATTTAGCGCAATGGAATAGTCCATTCGTCGAACCCTATTTTCATCGTTTCCCTTATTATTTTTCAGCTGAATAAAGGTCTCAATCTCCCAATGAAAAAAGGGCAAGGTAGAGGTGGAGCCGCCTCCTCTGATGGAATTCTGGGTAAAGCTCTTGGTGGTAGCCTCAAACATTTTCAAGAAGGGAATCAGCCCTGTATGAATCACCTCCCCACCGCGAATCTTAGCATCAATCCCCCTCAAACGGCCAAAGTTCAATCCGATGCCGGCACGCTGTGCCGTGTAATATCCCACCGCAGTGTTGGAGTTCATAATGGACTCAATGGAATCCCCCACATCGATCAGACAGCAGGAGCTAAACTGCCGCAATGGCGTCCTAACGCCCGACATAATGGGCGTGGGAAGGCTTATCTTAAATAACGAGAGAGCATCATAAAGCCGAACCACATACGCCTTACGAACCGATTTGGGATAATTCATAAACATAAACATCCCAATCAACATAAACGCCTCTTGGGGCGTTTCATACAGTTCCCTTGTGGCACGGTCCTGCAAAAGATACTTATCCACCATCTGGCTCAAACCGGCGAAGGTGAATTGAAAATCACGGTCGTAATCAATATGCTTGCCAAAATAGACCAACTCCTGAGGGCTATAGCGCTCCAACAGCACCTTGTCATAAATTCCTCTGTAAATATTATTTCGTACTAAATATTCGAAGGGGATGGGATCAGCCTGCTTGTATACCTGCTTGCGCAGATCCATCAAAAGAAGCCGTGCCGCCACATGCTGATAATTGGGTTGCTCCTCCGTGATCAAGTCAGCCGCAGAGCGAATCATCACC
Organism: Bacteroidota bacterium; assembly: GCA_002748065.1. Taxonomy (GTDB): domain Bacteria; phylum Bacteroidota; class Bacteroidia; order Bacteroidales; family BM520; genus BM520. Next base: position 23,181 of record PDRJ01000009.1, on the reverse strand, counting down.
TTTTGAATCTCCGAAGTGGTGATTCCCTCATAGAACTGAAGTTTAGAATTGATCTCAATATCCGACACCGAGACATCTTCGTACCCGTTGCAAGCCCACTCCACAGCCTCATGAATCATGGTCAAATCAATGGGAGAGCGTGTGCCGTCCCGTTTTATTACATGTATTGGATCCATATACCCTTTTTAAACTAATAAATGATGAAAAAAATAGGCTCAGACAAATCCCCTACTCCGCAAAAACACCCTACACCCCATCTTGTTACGAAACAGAAAACAAGGTTTACCACGGATTCATCCAACGCCATACAAAGGTATCACATCACCCTCCTTCTAACCATAAACGATCCGGAAAAATATCAACAATAAAAGAAGAAACGCTGTTGAAAACCACTTCATCACCCACACAATCAGCCCCATAAAGAGTGCTACCCAATTCCGATGAAACGAAGGAAGGGAGCTGTCCTAAAGCCCTCTTTTTGCCCTAAGAAAAGGAAGGCTACCCCCCAAATAACAAGGAGAAAACAATTATGGAACAGTATTTGATAAAGAAGGGATAGCAACAAAAAAAACTGCTCTTTGAAAACATCGCATAAGCATAAAAACTCCGTTAGAAGCACCTGAAGAAGCGGTCTACAAAGTCAAGGTTTTGAGCAGCCTCTGTATAGAAGATTCGAATTCGAGGCTTGCAAAGGCTGAAATAGGGGAGTTTACTAGGGTAAATGACCATTTGGAAGAGAAGCGTAACGAAGAAGTCGGACGTTATAGACGAACGCCAATTAGTGTCTGTCCATAAAATCAGCGTTTTGAGAAGAGGCTGTATAGAAAGTTCGAATTCGAGGCTTGCGAAGGCTGAAATAGGTGAATTTACTAGGGTAAATGACCATTTTGAAGACAAGCGTAACGAAGAAGTCGGACGTTATAGACAGCCTCTAATTATGGAAAATAGTTGGGATTTTATACTTTTACGCGCCGAAAAAGAGAACAAAAAAGAAATAATTAACTATTAAGTTTCACAAAAAAACAATTAACATGAAGATTATCAGCAGACTGGCAACGTTACTAATGATAGTGATGGTAAGTACTACAGCACTTTTTGCCCAAGGCGATGTAAACGCAGCAGGGGCTATCTTTAACGATGCCAACGAAGCACTAAAAGCAAAAAACTACGAAGTTGCGGTCACAAAATACAAAAAAGCACTCAACATGTGCAACATCATTGGAATGGATGCGGACGACCTCAAGCAGAACATCGAAAAACAACTACCCAGTGCACAATATTACTATGGGCTCAACCTGATCAAAAGCAAGAAAGCCTCCAAAGGGTTGGAGATTCTTAAAGAAGCATTAAGCAACGCAAAAGTTTCCAACAACACCAAAGTCATCAAGGGAAGTCAAAAATATATTGCCAAGGTACTGGGCTCCATGGGATACAAAAAAACCAAGAAAAAGGACTATGAGGGAGCATTAGCCACCTTCAAAGAGGCCTTGACCTATGCCCCGGAGGCAGGGAATATCTACCTGTATAAAGGACTCACCTACAAGGCCATGAACAACAACGAAGAGATGGACAAGGCGCTTCTGAAAGCAGTAGAGTACGGACGGGCAAGCAACGACGAAAAGACGGCCATGAATGCCATTAAAACCGGATGTAATGTGTACTTGGGCCAGACCCAGAAGGACATCACCAAGAAGAACTTCAAGTCAGCCCTCAGCAATGCCCAAAGCGTTCTCAAATACGATGAGAAGAATGGAAATGCCTACTACCTTATGGCGGTAGCCAACAACAACCTCAACAATACGGATGCGGCCATCGAAGCCGGTACCAAATCACTGGAATACTCCGACAACTCCCAGGAAACCCAGGCAGGAATCCATCTGGAGCTGGGGAAAGCCTATGAAGCGGCAGGCAACAGTGCCCAAGCATGTAAAGAGTACAAGTTAGCCGCCTTTGGAAAATTTAAAGCAGAAGCCGAATACAAGACCAAAGAGGTGCTTAAATGCCAATAAAAAGACCTCTACCCTAACCCCGAGTCCCGTAATGCCGCCATGGTATTACGGGATTTTTATTACCACAAAAAATCGCTACATTTGCCCTCGGCAAAAAACACGAACAATCCAAATCACTGATAAAAGAATCACTATGAAAAAGCCAACCTACCATTGGAAACTCATCATTCCGGTACTGATGTCATTCTTCGTTATGAGCTTTATCGACCTGGTGGGAACCGGGGTGGATGAACTGAGAAGAGACTCCAACACGCCTTCTTACATTCTTCAACTGATCCCCTTTGTGGCTTTTATCTGGTTTTTTCTGCTCTCCGTACCGGTGGGCATTTGGCAGGATAAGGTGGGAAAAAAACGAGCACTCAACACAGGAATTATCATCACGGCAGTGGGGCTTTTGGTTCCCATTCTGGGCAATACACTCCCGGTGATTTTGGTAGCCTTTGCACTGTTAGGCATCGGTAACACCATTCTCCAGGTTTCAGCAAACCCCCTGTTGGTGGATGTGGTTCCCGAGGGACAATCTTCCAGTATCCTTAGTTTCTCCCAATTTGTAAAATCCTTGGGTTCTGTCATAGGGCCCTTTGTAGCAGCCGTAGTGGGACCGTGGTTGGCCAAACTTTTGGGTAACACCTCTGGTGGAGAGTGGCGTTACGGGCTCTACCTCTTTGCATTAATCTCCCTCATCTCCTTTGTATGGCTTAGTGCTGTCAATATCCCAGAACAGAAAAGTAGTAGCGAAAAAGCCTCGCTAAAATCGTGCTTTAGCCTGCTTAAAAACCGCTATGTCTTGATGATGGTCCTGGCCATCTTTGCCGTAGTGGGCATCGATGTGGGGATCAACTCCAATATTGGCACGTTTCTCACGGAAAAGCTGGGCGTAAGTTTAGAGAAAGCGGTCTATGGCAAGTCTGTCTACTTCTTTGCCAAGATGGCCGGAACCTTTGTAGGGGCCATGTTACTCACTCGGATTTCCGGAAAGAAATTCCTGCTGGCTTCCTCGTTGCTGGCCGCCATCGCCATGGTTGCGCTAATTTTCACTCCGAGTACCCTGGCGGCATGGATTATTATTGCCGTTATCAGCTTGGGTGTAAGCAATATCTTCCCCTTGGTATTTTCCATTACCGTAGAGAAATACCCTCAACGAGCCAACGAGATCTCCGGGTTGATGATGATGGCCATCTCGGGTGGCGCAATCATCCCCTTTTTCATCGGCTATGCCATGAAACAAAACCTCAACGGGGGAATTGTGGTGCTGCTACTCTGTATACTCTATATCATCGCGGCCACACTATTGAGCAGAACCAACACCAAAGGCTAAACCTGACTATCTTGTAACGTATTGTTTTAAAGTCTTTAAGCGTGTCTGTATAGAACGTTCGAACTCGAGGCTTGCGAAGGCTGAAATAGGAGCGTTTACTGAAGTCAATGATCATTTGGAAGAGAAGCATCACGAAGAAGTCGGACTTTCTATACAGCCTCTAGGTAAACTCGCATGAGGTTATCCGTTGGAATCATTTTTTATGGTTCATTTTTAAGGCTACTCTTTTTTATACAAGGGATTGGGGTGATGGGTGGTGGCCTTCAGCTCTTGGCCTTCCCTCTCTTAAACTTACGATTCGTAATTCTTTATTGAGGCACTCCATCAGCAACAAATTGCATCTCTTTTTGTTATGAAAACAAAAAACATCATGAAACGATATACCACACTCCAACTGACAAAAGAAGAGATCCTCCACGACTATGCCATTGCACGACTAAGTCGTGAAATAAGCTACCTGGGACGGAAAGAGGTACTCACCGGCAAGGCCAAGTTTGGCATCCTCGGCGACGGAAAAGAAGTCCCCCAGCTTGCCATGGCCAGGGTCTTCAAAAAAGGCGACTGGCGTTCAGGATATTACCGAGATCAGACCTTTATGCTTGCCACAGGTCTCACCTCACCAGAAGAGCTCTTTTCGCAACTATATGGCGACACCAATACAGCACACAACACCGCCTCCTCCGGCCGAATGATGAACAACCACTACGCCACCTTCAGCCTAAACGAGAAGGGGGAGTGGCTCGACCTTATGGCACAAAAAAATAGTTCGGCCGACATCTCCCCCACCGCAGGGCAGATGCCCCGGCTTTTAGGGCTGGCATTGGCCTCCAAACTCTACCGAAGCCACCCCCAGAAAGAGCAATTTCAACGCTTTACCTTCAATGGCAACGAGGTGGCATTTGGAACCATCGGCGATGCCTCCACCTCCGAAGGACACTTCTTTGAAGTGATGAATGCCGCTGCCGTACTACAAGTTCCCCTCGCCATGTCGGTATGGGACGATGGCTACGGCATCTCGGTACCCAAAAAACTCCAAACGACCAAGGAGAGTATCTCTGAAATGCTCGCCGGAATGGAGAGCTCCAACGAAAAAAGAGGAATGGCAATCTACACCGTAAAGGGATGGGACTATGCGGCTTCCATAGAGGCTTATCATACCGGAATTGAGCGATGCAGGAAAAACCACGAACCGGCACTCTTCCACTTTACAGAGCTTACCCAACCACAAGGGCACAGCACGTCCGGGTCGCACGAACGCTATAAAAATGCAGAGCGGCTCAATTTTGAAAAGAGCCAGGATGGTGTGAAAAAGATGAGGGAATGGATCCTCAAAGAGGGCATTGCCCAGGAATCTGAGTTGGTGGAGATTGAGCAGAAAGCAGTAGAAGAGACCAAGGAAGCACGGGTAAAGGCTTGGAAAAGATACCTCCTTCCCATGAAAGCCACAAGGGATGAGTTGATCCAAACCCTTAACAGTGTCGAATGTGATTGTCATGCAAACAAAGAGATAGCACAGGCCATTGTCCAACTAAAACGCATTGGCAACCCCACACGAAAAGACAGCCTTTCACAGGCTCGGAAAATTCTACGACATATCTGCGCTTCCTGTGGAGCCTCCAACCAACAACTGAAGAATCGCCTAAGGGATTGGATCACCAAAGAGCAGGAGAAAGGCAGCGACGCATACAGCTCTTATCTTTACAGCCACTCTGCTCAAGCCATAGATCACCTATCCCATCTTGCTCCCTCCTACGCCGCCGATGCCCCCTTGGTGCCCGGCCGTGAAATCCTGCGGGATAACTTTGCCATGCTCATGAGGAAATACCCCGAAATGGTGGCTTTTGGAGAGGATGTGGGCCACATCGGTGGCGTAAACCAGACCTGGGAAGGACTGCAAACGGAATTTGGTACCGAACGGGTTTTTGATACCGGCATCCGGGAAGCCTCCATCATCGGGCAAGCCATTGGAATGGCCATGAGAGGCATGCGTCCCATTGCAGAGATTCAGTACTTCGACTATCTCCTCTACGGCCTTGAGGTGGTGAGCGATGACCTCTCCACCCTGCAATACCGAACCAAAGGAAGGCAAAAAGCCCCCGTCATCATCAGTACGCGAGGACATAGGCTCGAAGGAATTTGGCACGCCGGCTCGCCACTCTCCATGGTGATCAACTCCATCCGGGGGGTACGTGTTCTCGTTCCCAGAAACATGACCATCGCTGCAGGATTCTATAACACCCTTATGGCTTCCGACGAACCAGCACTGATCATTGAACCCCTAAACGGTTACCGCCTCCGGGAGAAAAAACCGGAGAACATAGGCGAATATCGCATCATTCCGGGGCACCCCGAGATACTGCAAGAAGGGCACGATGTAACCCTTGTCACCTATGGCTCCTGCATCCGCATTGCAGAGGATGCCATCGAACAGCTAAAGCCCTTTCACATATCTGTAGAACTTATTGATATCCAATCTCTCATACCCTTTGACCTTGACAATATCATTCTCCAATCACTGAAAAAGACCAACAAAATTGTCTTCTTTGATGAGGATGTTCCGGGCGGCGCCACGGCCTATATGCTACAACAGGTATTGGAGAAACAAAAAGGCTACTATTACCTAGACGAACAGCCTGTTACGGTGACAGCTAAAGACCACCGTGCGGCCTACGGAACCGACGGCGATTACTTCTCAAACCCCAGTGCGGAGGATGTATTTGACGCCATCTATCGACTAATGAATGCAAATAATCCTGCAAAGTACCCGAATATCTTATAATATTCATAGCTTTGCGCATCAACTACAAAGCTATAACACGTTTGCAGTATGCCCATAAATGTCCTTGTCATCAGCAAATACACAGATTACCACTCAACCCGGCCTGAGGCCTCCATCTTTCACGGATTAGCCAAAAAAGGGTTTCAAATCTATGTAATGACCCGCCGAGATTCGGCACACGCGGAGGAGTTTGAAAAATCCGGAATCAAGGTCATCGACTTTCATCCCACCCAAAAATTTGCCCGCAAAGAGAGCCAGTTTATACGGACATTTATCAAAGAGCACCACATTGACATCCTTCACCTTTTCAATGGGAAAGCCATCATGAACGGCCTCCGTGCTGCGCGAGGGCTCGATGTCAAAGTAGTGCTCTATCGGGGGTATGCCGGAAATATCAATTGGTGGGATCCCACAGCATACCTGAAATTTCTTCATCCACGGGCAGACGCCATCTTTTGCAACTCCAAAGGTGTGGAGGAATATCTACGAAGCAAAATGCTCTGCAAAAAAGAGAAGGCTATCACCATCAACAAAGGACATGATGTAAGCTGGTACGAAGGAACCCGCGCCGCCAATGTTCACCAGCTCTTTAACCTCCCCCAAGACGCCTTTGTACTGGTGAACATTGCTAACAACAGGCGAATGAAAGGAATTCCCTATCTGCTGAAGGCCATGAACAACCTACCCCAGGAGGCCAATATCCACCTGCTGCTCATTGGACGGGATATGGATAATAAGGAGAATCGATCCATCCTTAACCAAAGCCCTAATGCTCATAAAGTTCACTTTCCGGGATTCCGCGATGATGTGTTGGAAATTGTAGCAGGAAGCGACCTCTTTGTACTACCCTCCATCAAAGGGGAGTCCATCACCAAGTCGGTTATCGAGTCCATGTCACTGGAGACTCCTGCCCTCATCACCGATATTCCCGGAAACAGGGAGCTTTTAGAGCACAATGTGAGCGGCGTTGTGGTCAGGGCCAAAAACAGCGACGACCTCACCCACGCTATCTTAGCACTTAGCCAGGACAAAGCCCGTTGTCAGGAGTTGGGAAAAAATGCCAAGAAATATATTGCCAAACGCCTGAACCACGTCCGAACTATTCAGCAAACAGCGGCCTTATATCAACGACTCTACGCAGAGAAAAAGGCTCCGTAAAAGAAGGGGGCACTCTACCGAAACTTTTTCACATAACACCGCTTCCGCTTATGCTGAATGTGTTGGTAATTCTTCCAATGCTGGATGGCTTTATGGTTCGTTTCAAAGATACCGGTAGTCTCCACATACTCCACCTTATCACGAATCATCACCTTTTGCAACTCATTAATCAGCACACCACTGACCCCCTTTCCCTGGTACTCAGGGAGGATACCCGTAAGAAACAGATCAACAACCTCAGGCTCTTTCTTTGCTTTAAAAATGGAAGATACGTTAAAAAGCGTTACCCTCCCATTAATCTTCTGCATCGCCTCGGATAGGGAGGGAACCCCGATGATAAACCCAACCACTTCATCGGCTTGATCCGTAATCACCTTGAGATAATCAGGATGAATGGCCGGGAGGTATCTTTTTATATAATAATTGATAATATCATCATCAAGGGGAACCACAGAAAACAGATCGGCAAAAGCCTTGTTAAGGGTATGAAAGATCTTAAGGCCCCAGGGTTTAACCTCATTGGCTTTCTGAAAATGAACAACCTTCAACTTGTATCTTCGAAGAATCATATCTGCCAGACGAGAAGCTTTCTCAGGAACCTCTTTGTCCAACGTCAAGCGAAACTCCAACCAATCCATCTGCTTCTTGTAATGCAGGCGCTGTAGATGTTTCTTATAATAATCCATATGGTATTCCGAAGCGATGGAAGGCATATAGTTAAAGCCCTCTATCAACATACCTTGATGATCCAGGTTGGTAAACCCCAATGGTCCTTCTACCCCTCTCATCCCCTGTTCTTTGAGCCAATTTTCTGCCGTTTCAAACAGCCGATCTACCACCTCATTATCGTCCACAAATTCCGCCCGGGTAAACCGCCCCAATCTTTTTTCTGTCTTCTCTATGGCCTTGTAATGAACCATGGCCCCAATCCGCCCCACGGGTTTCCCCTCCTTATAGGCCACCCAAAACTTAGCATCCACATACTTCAAAGAAGGGTTTTTCCCGGAAAGAAGCGCATTCAGCTCATCTTTTTTTATGGGAGGAACCCAACAAGGATTATCTTTATAAATTAAAAAAGGCACCTCCACAAAACTCTTTAAGAGCTTCTTGGTCGTTGCTTCAACAATTTTTACTGACATACTTGTAACTACTTTATTTATCACTCCACACGATAAAGCACCTCCGTCTTAAAGAGGAGCCCTTCGTACACTCTAACCTTTACACGATCATCACCGTCCCTCCAGATCTTGCAATTAAACCACCGCTTCTGCTCCGGAATAAAAAGCGCCCTCTCTCCATAAAAACTACCGTTGGATTTCTCTCGCCGGGGTCCTTTAAGAATGGTCAACCCCGCAATAGAACGATCGTTAAAACTACCGGGACACTGGTAACACACCTTGTCAATAGCTACCCCCTGCTTACTAAAGGTCTTTGTAACACGACCATAAAGTTGGTTCTCTCTCTCAACAACCAATATATGGTATTTTCGAACACCATCTTTACGTCGCCACTCCCACAGGCCATCATACTCTTGCGCGGAAGAGGGCACAACCATCATAAGCAGAGAAAAAAACGATAACGCTATCAAGACAATGTTTTTCATGGATTATATCCTCTATTTTTTGCGTCGTAAAGATAGTAAAATCTCTCTATCGTCCTTCTACCAACACCCCACGTTACAATTGGCAACGGAAAGAAAAATAGACCTCCCTTTCCCACCCCCCTGTTCTTCACGCCTTAAAAGGCATTCCTCGCACAAGAGCTCCCCAAAATTGGGAGAATCGATCTGTTGTTTGTTTTCCCCTTCCTCAGTACCTTTGCACCAAAGAATATGGTATGAATTTCACGCATCCGGCACATCTTTGGGGATTATTGGCACTGGCCATCCCCATAGTGATACATCTCTTCAACTTCAAGCGTTTCAAAAAGATATGGTTCACCAATGTGGAGAGGATACGCGAACTCAGTGAAGAGACCCGCAAACAATCCCGAATCAGGCATCTTATCATCTTACTCCTACGGCTATTGGCCATCGCCTCCCTTGTGATGGTTTTTTCCGGTCCTTACATTCCCAACAAAGAGGCCGGAGCTTCAGCCGGAAAACGAAAGTTGGTCTCCATCTATCTCGATAACTCCTTCAGTATGGAGATGCGGGATTCGGATAACATGCTGCTGGAGACAGCCAAAAGCATGATCCCTGGTATCGTAGAAAACTATTCGGAGGAGGATCTGTTCCGTTTTATCACCAATGACCTAAAACCGGAGCATAACCACCTGATGACGGCAAAGGAGCTAAATCGCTATGCAGCCTCCACAAAACTCTCCCCCACAGCCATTCCCTTATCCGCAATTTTAGACCGATTCAGGGAGGTTCCAGATGAAGCAACCCTCCTAAGCAGAGACCACTACGTGCTCAGTGATATGCAGAAAAGCAGCACCGATTTGTCAAAAATCGTCATGGATACTACCGCTCGTACGCGCCTCATCGCTCTAAAGGCAGAAAAATCAAACAATATCTATCCCGACAGTTGTTGGTTTGACAACCCTATCAATTTGAAGAATCAGATGCTCACCCTCCACTGCCGAATGGTAAACACCTCCGATCAGGCCCTGGAAAAAATCCCCGTAAAACTCCTCATAGACGGAAAACAAAAAGCCCTATCCACCATCAATATCCCGGCACAAGGAAGTGCTAACGCACAATTCACCTTCAAAGACCACCAAACAGGCATTAGAAAAGCAGAAATCGCCATCACGGACTTCCCCGTCACCTATGACGACCGACTCTACCTCACCTACGAGATTATGGAGAAGATCAACGTACTTATTGTCAATGAAAAACAACAAAACAAGTACCTCACTGCACTTTTTGCAGGTGACACCATCTTTCACCTTACCAATATTACCGCAGGACAGCTCTCCCCTTCCCTTTTAGAGAGGCACAACCTCATCATCCTCAATGGACTCCATAATCCCGGGAGCGGACTGGCCACCGAACTTCAAAAAGAGGTTGAAAAAGGAAAAAGCGTCGTCCTTATTCCCGGAAAAGAGGCACACGACAAGGATGTGCTCTCCTCACTCTTTGACTTTGAACCGCTGCTAGCTTACGATACCAATCAAGTTCGGGTAGATAAGATTGCGGTACTCGCTCCCTTCTTTCACGATGTATTTTTAACCGATCAGCTGGAAAAAAGCAAGTTACCCAACAAAACAGATCTCCCCTTTGTGACAGGCTACTATCCATCTTCCCTCACGGATTTCAAGGCACAAAAACTCATGACACTGGCCAATGGAGTGCCCTTCCTCTCTCTCAAAAAAAGAGGAAATGGCTTCGTTTATCGCTTTACAGCTCCGCTAAACGAGAATAATGGCAACTTTATCCACCACGCACTCTTTGTCCCTGTCTTTTATCGCATGGCCTTTTTAAGTATTCCGAGACAGTCGGCCAATGTGATCATCGGAACGGATGACCGCGTGACGGTAACCATGCCACAATCCGATGCAGAGGGGATAAAAATTGTGTCGGATCAAGACCAATTCACCTTCATTCCCGGAATATCCAAAGAGGATGGAGGTGTTGCCCTCCTGTTTCACAAAACCCTCTCAAAAGCTGGCTTTTACCATGTAGTGCGCGAAACGCCCAATGGAGAGCACATTACTTACCAACAATTTGCAGTAAACTTTAACCGCAAAGAGAGCGACCTTGAATGCTATACCCTCCAAGAGGGGGAAGAACTTCTGGATAAACTGGGACTCCATAACTTCTCCATATTACAAGCTCCCCCCCATAAGATTCAATACCTGTTAAAAACACTGGATCACGGACAGAATTTATGGCACTATTTTGTATATTTTTGTCTTCTGTTATTACTGGCAGAGGTTATTTTATTACGAATTTGGAAGTAAACTATTTGTTAGATGGAAGAGCACGAAGCGAAGAAGAAAGATACACCGGAAGAGAAGCAAAAAACCATTGTTGAAGAGGGCGTTCACGAAGAGGGGAAGACACTACAACTCTCGGGGATGTACCAGAGCTGGTTTTTGGAATACGCCTCGTATGCCATCTTAGATAGGGCTATCCCCGGAATTGATGATGGATTAAAACCGGTACAACGGAGGATCCTCCATGCCATGCAAGAGTTGGATGATGGCCGTTACAACAAGGTGGCCAACCTTGTGGGACACACCATGAAATACCACCCCCATGGCGATCACTCCATTGGAGATGCCATGGTACAATTGGGACAAAAGGAGATCCTTATTGACACTCAGGGAAACTGGGGTAACATCCTTACCGGGGACAATGCGGCAGCCCCCCGTTACATTGAAGCACGCCTCTCTCCCTTTGCCCGGGAGGTGGTCTTCAACCCCAAAACCACCTGTTGGATGAAGTCATACGACGGAAGAAACAGGGAGCCCGTAGCATTGCCGGTAAAATTCCCCCTCCTATTGGCTCAGGGCGTGGAAGGCATCGCCGTAGGACTTATCTCACGCATCCTCCCCCATAACTTCATTGAACTGCTTGATGCCTCCATCAAACACCTCAGAAATGAACCCTTTGAGCTCTATCCCGACTTCCCTACAGGAGGATTTGGGGACTTCTCAAAATATAATGACGGAATCAGAGGGGGTAAAGTCCGTGTAAGGGCAAAAATCAATAAAGTAGATAAAAAAACACTGGCCATCACCGAGATTCCTTACAGCACCAACACCTCATCCCTTATCGATTCTATTCTCTCAGCCAACGATAAGGGTAAAATCAAGATCAAGAAAATAGACGATAATACCGCAGCGAGCGTGGAGATCCTGATTCACTTGGCGCCCAATGTCTCACCGGATAAAACCATTGATGCACTCTACGCCTTCACCCATTGTGAGGTTTCCATCTCTCCCTATGCTTGTGTGATTCGCGACCAAAAACCCTGTTTTATGGGGGTTAGCGAAATCCTGAGATACAATACAGCACACACAGTAGCACTCCTTAAACAGGAGTTAATGATACGAAAAAAAGAGCTGCTAGAGCAGATCCTCTTTAGCTCGTTAGTGAAAATCTTCATAGAGAACCGAATCTATCGACATATCGAAAAATGCACCACCTGGGAAGCCGTACTCGAAACCATTGACAAAGGATTGGATCCCTTTAAACCTTCATTCTACCGAGAAATTACTCAGGATGACCTGGTAAAGCTCACAGAAATTCGTATCAAACGAATCTCCAAATACGATACACTTAAAGCCGATGAACAGCGAAGAGGATATGAAGAGGAGTTGAAGGAGGTAAATCACCACTTGGAAAACCTGGTCGACTATGCCATTGAATGGTACCAGCATATCCGGGAAAAGTACGGTAAAGGCAATGAACGCAAGACCGTAATGAGAGATTTCGACAATATCGAAGCCACTCGTGTAGCAGCCAATAATGCCAAACTGTACGTCAACAGAGAGGATGGGTTTATTGGAACCAGCCTAAAAAAAGATGAGTTTGTCTGTGATTGCTCCGACATTGATGATATTATCGTGTTTCATGGCAACGGAACCTTCAAAGTGGTAAAGGTTGCAGATAAGGTCTATGTAGGAGACCATATTATCCACATTGATGTATTCCACAAGAATGACGACCGCACCGTATATAACATGATATATGCCGATGGGAGGGGAGGAAATATCTACGTAAAGCGATTTTCCGTACTGGGTATCACCCGCGAAAAAGAGTACGACCTCACCAAAGGAAAGGCTGGAAGCCGGGTACTCTACTTTACGGCAAATCCCAATGGAGAGGCGGAGATTATTAAAGTATCTCTTCGCCCCAAACCCCGCCTCAAAGTCCAAAGTTTTGAGTATGATTTCAGCAACCTGGCCATCAAAGGAAGGGCATCACAAGGAAATATCTTAACCAAACATGCCGTTCGAAAGATCACGATCAAGGAGGAGGGCGTCTCCACCTTAGAAGCCATCCAACTTTGGTACGATGACACCGTGCACCGGCTCAACATGGAGGAACGGGGCCGATATATTGGTGCCTTCTCTGCAGATGACAAGATTGTCGGTATCTTAAACGATGGAACCTGCCGGATTTATGGGTATGATGTAAACATTCGCTTCTCGGAAAAGCTTAAATACCTATTCAAACACGACCCGGAAAAGATCTACTCTCTGGTCTATTTCAATGGAGAGAAAGGCTCATACTACCTAAAACGATTTGCCATCACCCCCGGAGATAATGATATCTCTCTAATTGGAGAACATGAAGCCTCTCAATTAACCCTATTTATGGAGGATGAGGCACCAAGGATTGCCCTTATTCACCAACCTCAAGAGAATAGCCGAACAGCTCCCTATGATGAGATGGTATTGGCTACTGAGTTTATTGAAATAAAAAGCACAAAAGCAAAAGGCAAAAGGCTTACCAACCATCCCCTAAAGGATATTATTCCATTGGAACCTTGGAAAAAAAGGCAGGAGGATGCAGAAAACCTTCCCCCTGAACAACCCGCTAGTGACGAGATCAAGCCACAAGAGGAACCTTCCGAACCCTCTCCTAAAGAGGAGGCCAAGGGACAAATCAGCCTCTTTTAACCAAGACAAAGAACCCAGGCTTTTCATGCTTTTTTCAAAAAAAGACCCCACATGCAATTCTCACAAAAACTTATACACGGCACCCTAAAACGACGATACAAACGATTTCTTGCCGATGTCGTGTTGGATGATGGACAACTGGTCACAGCCCACTGCACCAACTCCGGCAGCATGAAATCGTGTATTGAAGAGGGCGCAGCGGTATACCTCTCCCCTGCCAATGATCCTAAACGAAAGACCCAATTCACCTGGGAAATGATACAGATTAAAGGATCGTGGGTTGGAATCAATACCTCAAACCCCAACTTATTAGCATTCGAGGGGATTCGAGACAAGACGATTCCCGGATTATCCGGATATAACAACGTAAGAAGGGAGGTTAAGTTTGGTGATAGCCGTTTTGACATCTACGCAGAAAATACGATAGAGAAGTGTTTTGTGGAGGTAAAAAATGTAACCTATAGGGAGGGGGAGTATGCCCTGTTCCCCGATGCAGTAACCTCACGAGGGCTCAAACATTTAAAAACGCTACAAAAAGTAAAAGAGGAGGGAAAACGAGCCGTAATGCTCTACATCATTCAACGTACCGACATCCTCTTCTTCGATACCGCCGGGGAGATCGACCCCTCCTATGCGCAGGCACTGCGTGAAGCTGAGAAGAACGGCGTCGAGATCCTGCCGGTCATGGCAAAAGTAACACCCGAAGAGATTAAGATTATACGTACTGTTCCGTGGAAAAAACGAGAACAGGCATAGCACCCCCAAAGAACTTATACCAACCCTGAGAATCCCATAAAGGCCAGCGCCAGGATTCCCGCCACAACCAAAGCAATAGGAATGCCACGCATCCCCTTGGGAACGTCCATATTATCCAGATGCTCACGCATCCCGGCAAAGATAACCAAGGCGAGGCCAAACCCGATGGCATTGGCAATGGCAAAGACAACCCCCTCGGCAAGGTTCAAGTCTTTCTGGATGGTGAGAAGTGCCACCCCAAGAACGGCACAGTTGGTGGTGATCAGGGGAAGAAAGATCCCCAAGGCCTGATAGAGTGAAGGACTCGCCTTCTTCAGGATAATCTCAACCATCTGCACCAGCGAGGCAATCACCAAAATGAAGGAGATTGTCTGCAAAAACTGCAAATTCAAAGGCCCCAGAATATATTGTTGAATCAACCAGGTGACAATGGTTGCCAGCGTCATCACAAAGAGCACGGCTCCCGCCATTCCTGCCGAAGTCTCTACCTTCTTGGAAACCCCTAAAAAGGGGCAAATACCCAGAAACTGGGCTAACACAATGTTATTAACAAATATAGCGGATATGAGAATAATTAAATATTGCATAATCCAAAACAATTAAACGTTAAGCACCTTTTTTTCCAATCCTGTTCATCAAAGCGATCAAATACCCCAAGGCAATAAAAGCACCAGGAGCCAGCACAAACACGAGCATTCCATCACCTGCCAGGAATTTAAAGCCAAAAAGGGAACCACTTCCCAACATTTCGCGAACTGCACCTAAAAGGGTAAGCGCAAAGGCAAATCCAAGCCCCATACCCAAACCGTCCACAATCGAAGAGCCAATATTATTCTTGGAAGCAAAGGCCTCTGCCCGTCCCAGCACAATACAGTTCACGACAATCAAAGGGATAAAAAGCCCCAGCTGCCCATGCAATGAGGGAAGATAGGCCGCCATGGCCAAATCAATAATGGTGACAAAGGAGGCGATAATCACAATAAAGACGGGAATACGAACCTTATCTGGTACGAGATTTTTCACCAACGAGATCACCATGTTAGACATGACCAACACAAAGGTGGTGGCTAGCCCCATTCCCAAGCCATTTTTTGCGGAGGTGGTAACCCCAAGTGTGGGACACATTCCCAACAGCAAAACAAATACGGGGTTCTCTTTAATAAACCCCTTGGTTAAGTTCTTTAATTGGCTCATTGTTTACCTCCTTCTACTTTAAAGGCCTGCCATGCCCGGTTAGTGGCATCACAAAAGGCCCGCGAACTGATGGTGGCAGCGGTGATGGCATCAACACTTCCTCCATCTTTGGTCACTTTTAATTTGAACTGCTCGGGATTCTTCCCTTTAAACTGCACAGTAAAATCCGACTTGGCCGGTTCCATCTTATCCCCGAGACCAGGTGTCTCCTTATGTTCCAGCACTGCCGTATTAAAGATCTCCCCCTCTGGAGTAAAGCCCACCATAATGGAAACTCTTCCGGAAAACCCTTTATCCGTATAGGTTTTGATGGCCGTTCCTACCACATCTTGCCCCTTTCTGGCAGTATAAAAAATTAGCGGATCCTTTCCGTTGGCAGGCATTACCTCAGCCTCGGAATAATCATCAAAGGGAGGAAGTACGTTCTCAATAGCGGCTTTCAACTTTTGCGCCTTTGCCGCTTCGATGGGCTCTTTGGTTACACTATAAACTGCTCCAAGGGCAAGTGCTGCCACGGCCGTAACCAAAAACAGAACAAGCACCATATTGATAAATGTAGATTCTAATTTTTTAGCCATTTTTCACAACCTCCCCAAAAAGTTTAGGTTTAAATGCCCTGTCAATGAGTGGAACAAAAGCATTCATAATAAGAATAGCAAAGGAGACCCCTTCCGGGTAAGCCCCCCAGATACGAATTAAAATGGTAAGCACTCCCCCTCCGATGCCAAAGACAATCTGTCCGTTACGGCTCATGGGCGAGGTCACCATGTCGGTAGCCATAAAGATCGCTCCAAGCAGCATCCCCCCGGTAATCAGGTGAAAGAGCGGATCCGCATATTGGGTAGGATCCACAAGCCAAAAGATCCCCGACAACAGGGCTGCCGAGCCCAAAAAAGCCACAGGGATCTCCCAGGTAATGATCTTTTTAAAAAGCATATAGATTCCCCCCAGCAGAAGAGCAATGGCAGAGATCTCCCCCAAAGAGCCCCCCATGCTACCGATGAGATAGTCCATATAGGCAGGGTCTTGCATCACGCCCTGCTCCGCAAGATGTCCCAGGGGCGTCGCGCCGGTAACCGTATCAAGCATCCCTTGATCCACCCCGTTGAAGAACAGATGTGACCGGGCAACAATCGCCTTGGGCCAGGTGGTCATCTGTACGGGAAAGGAAACCAGCAGGAAGACCCGCCCCACCAACGCCGGGTTAAAGAGGTTGTTTCCCAAACCTCCAAACGACATCTTTCCAATTCCAATGGCTACCAACGCCCCGATCACCACCATATACCAGGGAAGGCTGGAGGGAACGTTCAATGCGAGCAACACACCGGTTAGCATCGCAGAGAAATCGGAAAGAGAATAAGCCCCTTTTAGAAGGTATTTCTGAATAAGAAACTCAAAAAGCATGGATGCTCCCACAGCCAATACCAGCACCCTCAAAGCACCCAATCCATAAAAGTATAGAGAAACCAAAACTGCAGGGATCAACGCAATGATCACCCCAAGCATGATTTTCGATACCGATTGGTCCCCATGTACATGAGGAGAACCACTAATTCTTAATAAACTCATATCCTATTTTTTTCCTCTGTTTCGAATAATATGTCCTACCGTCTGTTTGCCCAAACGAATATAGTCCAACAACGGACGTGCCGATGGACAGATAAACTGGCAAGAGCCACACTCAATACAATCCATCACATGGCTCTTTTCAACATCCTCCCACTTATGGTGACGTGAAAGCAGCGAGATATGAAATGGCTCCAATCCCATGGGACAGGCTCCCACACATTTTGCGCAGCGAATACAGGCCAACGGATTATGCCGAATGCTCTCTTTCTTACGCATTAGCAAGATCCCGGACGACCCTTTGGTCACAGGCACATCCGTAGAGGTCAACACTTTCCCCATCATGGGGCCACCATTGATAATCTTTCCTGTATCTTCGGGAAGCCCCCCAGCCTTCTCAATCAACTCAGCCACAGGAGTCCCCACACGCACCAAAAAATTGGAGGGTTTCTCCACCGATTTTCCGGTCAAGGTTACCACCCGCTCAAAAAGAGGCTTACGTTTTTGTACCGCCTCATAAACGGCAAGAGAAGTACCGGAATTGGTAACCACAGCACCCACCTCCAAAGGCAATTTTCCAGAGGGAACTTCACGACCGATAAGAGCTTTAATCAGCTGTTTCTCTGCCCCTTGAGGATATTTAACTTTCAACGGATGAATGGTAATTCCCGGATAATCCTTTGCCAGCTTGGAGAGATGCTCAATGGCATCCTTTTTATTATTCTCAATACCCACCATGGCACGGTTCACCTCCAAGGCTTTCATTAGGATCTGAATCCCCACAAGCATCTCCTCACCACGTTCCAACATAACCCTATGATCAGAAGTCAGATAGGGCTCACACTCCACCCCATTGATCAAAAGCACTTCACACTTTTTCCCAGGGGGAAGCATAAACTTCACATGGCTGGGAAAAGTGGCTCCTCCCAATCCTACCACTCCCATCTCTTTGATCCGTGAAACGATCTCCTCCCTGGAGAGTTTGATCTCCCTCACAAGATCAGGACTCCTATCGATAGATTCTTCCCACTCATCCCCCTCCACGTCCACAATCACCATTTGTCGTTTATAACCGGAGGTGTCGATCCACTGATCAACTTTAGCCACCTTACCGGATACTGAAGAGTGCACATGGGCAGCGATAAAAGCATCTCCTCGTGCAATGAGCGTACCTGTTTTCACCCTATCACCACGTTTTACTACCGGATTTGCCGGAACACCAAGATGCTGCAAAACAGGGATGTAAGCTTTTTTTGGCAAAGGCATCACCTCAATGGGAACATGAGAAGCAATTTTATCTTCTGCAGGATGAACTCCTCCTTTAGCAAATGTTTTCAAGATATATCTGTTTTTTTTATGACATTAATAACTACAAAAAATTAGGAAGACGACACCGCATCTTCAGGCTTGGGTTCCTTCACCTTCTTGGGAGGAAAATTCAACTCATGGATAGCTCCTGTGGGGCACTCCGGCACACACTTACGGCATAACTTACACTTGTTGTGATCGATATAAGCCAAACTATTTTTAAGGGTGATAGCCTCAAAGGGACATGCCTTCACACACTTTCCACAACCGATGCAGGCAGCCGAACAATTCTTCTTGGCAGGACCTCCCTTTTCCGTATTCATACATGAAACGAAAATGCGCCGATCTTTCTTTCCTTTATTACGAAGTTCGATAATCCCCCTGGGACACGCTTTCACACAGGCACCACAGGCCACGCACTTCTCGTCGCTCACCATCGGCAAACCGGTCTCTTCATCAATATAGATAGCATCAAATTCACAAGAGAAAACACAATCACCCAAGCCCAAACAGCCATTGGGACATCCCCCTTCACTGGCAAAAAGATTGGTGGCAAAAGTACAACTCTTAGGCCCGTCGTAGTGCACTTTTCCTACGGCATTGGCTCTGCTCCCGTTACAACGGACAACGGCAATCTGGGGTTCCTTCTTCTCCGCCACCAAGCCGATAGCATCCCCAATACGCCCCATAGTTTCCGAACCTCCCACCGGACAATTAAATCCCTCCAGCGTCTCCCCCTTCACAATGGCTTCGGCAAAAGCCCGACATCCGGCATACCCACATCCGCCACAGTTCGCCCCGGGAAGAATCTCATCCACCACATCAATCCTTGGATCTTCAATAACTTTAAACTTCTGTGCAATAAAATAAAGAATAACGGCAGCAGCAACTCCTATTGCTCCTAATGATATCACCGCATAAAGAATCACATTGTTCACAATAATCTCTTTTAGGTACTGTTTCGACGGTAGCACAAAAATACGAAACCTGATAAATGCATAATAACAATCCATTTACCCCCCAAGAAGAAATCCAAACGATTAAAAATCAGAACCTTAAAGCAAGGAAACAACAATAAGTATCAAGAAATCAGCAAAATACAGAAAAATATAAATTACTGATTATAAAAATCTTACAATTCCTATTTAGA
This sequence comes from Bacteroidota bacterium, assembly GCA_002748065.1. Lineage (GTDB taxonomy): Bacteria > Bacteroidota > Bacteroidia > Bacteroidales > BM520 > BM520. The sequence continues at coordinate 3,367 of PDRJ01000009.1, read as the reverse complement.
TAAATTCTAAATTTAACTAGCAGAAAAGATCCCTTTTTATTGTTTAATCACCTTTTCCACAAAAACGCCCATATCACACTGAATATTAACCACATAAACACCCTTAGGTAAATCTTTTACATCGATACGATAACCAGTGGATGAAGATGCATTTAATACATCGGTATACACAACATTTCCCTCAGAATCCACCATACGGAGTATTGCTTCTTCCCTTAAACCATGGAGATGGATTGTCAACAAATCGGACACGGGGTTAGGATCCACTTTCACAAACAGCGGCAAGGCCTCCTCCTCTCCCGCACAATTATCAAATGAGAGTTTCATCTTATCGTATAACAGGATGACACAGGGTTCAATGGGATTACCGTACAAACGCAGGTAAACATTGCCCTCTGCAAAATCCTCCACCCCGGGATGGTAGGTAGTTTCCAAACTAAAGGGATCGTCAAAATAACCATCCCCATCGGTTTTCCATTCCGTGGATAGAGCCTCAACAGCCCTACCGGAGAGCGGCAAAGAGTGATTATTGCAAATAGTGGTATCATTTCCAGCAAAAAGAGTGGGAAGGTTTTGGATAGACAAGCGCATGCTATCGGAAACGGTTCCGGTGCTACCATACCCCTCTGCAAAGAGAGAAAGCGTCACTCCTCCATGCTCAACATCTTCAGAGCCTCGTCGGTAATTGGTATAGAGAAGTTCATTGGAAGGGATCCAACGCCCATCACCAGAGGTTTCCCAATGAAGCGACTTACAGTAACGTCCTATCGCTGCCGTGGTTTCATAAAACTGTTCGTAACAGATGGTGGTGTCGGGGCCGGCGTCCACCTCTGGCATTTTGGGCGGGCCAAAAGAGAAAGAGGCTATTCTCGTTTTCCAGTTACGATCCACATATTCGTTGGTATGCCAAAAGAGGGAATCGTTGGAGGGATCCACAGCAATATTGGAGTAGTCTCCCCATCGGCTCCCAGTTGTTTGGGAGTCAGTCCCCCCGATAATTTCCATCTCCGTAAAGGTCATCTCTCCCAAAGGATCCTCCGCAGCACGCCCAGTATAGCGTATGGAGGGATAGACCATGGCATTGGATACGGTATACCCCAGGGCAATGTCCCCATTGGCATTCATGGCAATACTTCCCATCCAACGGTTTAAGCCATCTCCCGGCGCAAAGGTTCCCTGCTGATAGATATCCCATTGCGCATCCGTTTTTCGCAGTTCATACCACCGGATACCGGCAACCCCGCCGGCACTCACCGTATGATTCATCACCATCGCCTGGTGATCCTCCATATTTCGATATTGCAATCGATACATAATCATGCTGGAAAGGGCATCCAACTCCTGGGTGGTATTGGGCTGGGAGATCCCCCAAACATTGGAATTATAACTTGCAACGGGGATGCTGTATGCAAAGGAGAAATCGGTATTCTCCGGGTTCTCCCAATCCACCTCAAATTCGTACAGATCAAGTTCGCTGTTGTCACCCTTTACAATAAAGAGGCCCGGTTCTCCTTCCGGAGGAGGCAAGGTACCGTCACAATCTGCCGGCTGCATGGAAAAGCCCGCCCATGAATTCAACTGATAATAGGCCATTTGTGCATCCGGATCTCCGGCTAACATGGCTTCACGCTCATAGGCGTGTACGCCAATCCCCACAAAACCGCCATTAAAGTTATTGGTCGTCATATAGTAGGCATCTCTCCATATACCCAAATGAGGATAATCCACAAAAACATCATATTCGAACGCATAACGATACCACTCTCCCAAGGGGTCGGGCGTAGCAGAGATGGCCACCAGCTCATAAAATTTCCCGTTCTCCACATGCACCGCAAACTGGCTGGCAAGCCATCGGTCGGCCATATCGTCATACAACACAATAGGATCTCCATCATTAGTGCCTGTCCACGGCCCAATAAACCCCTGCCATAGGGTACTATTATCCACCGGGCCATACAGTTTATTCCCCTCTTTATCCCAAATGGCAAAAGAGAGGTTGATCATCTGCATATAGTGGTTAGGCCCCACATCCCCATCGGTATCGGGAGGCATCACCCCATTCACATTAGAGACGCCGGGGATATTCACCTCAGGCCCCCGGGAACTTCTTGTCCCCTGAGCCATCTGCCAGGTCGCATCATACAGCGGAGCCATCCCCCCTCCTTGGTTGTTTTCAAAACTCATCTCTACAGAGGGGTTCTTGATCACATAATTCTTCCAACTACGATCACGGATATGGGGTTCAATAACAGCCATATCACGCAAAGGAGGCGTCTTATCAAAATAGTAGGCCTTTGATACTGTCTTCTCCTGAATTAAGGGCTTCTGGGCATGGCCAACCACACTCCAAAGCAAGATCCAGGACAAAAGAAAAAATAATCTTACATACATCGTTACACCGTTCATATTATCTGTTTTATACAATACAAAGACATCCTTATTCGTAAAAAGGTTCCACCTCAAATTGAAATTTTTTCTTGAGGCGATCCCTCAAGGCATAAAGAATGAGATAATAAGGCACCAACATACCCAAAGCGACCAAGGCAGAGAGTCCCTCTTTCTCCGTGAAAATCAATAGAAAAAACAAGACCGCTATCACCAAGAGAAATGGATAGAGATACCCCCATAAAACAGCCTTCACCCCCAGCGAAGTACGCATGGTCACATTCACCCTATCACCTGCCTTTAACGAGACGTTACTCAGGTTCACCTCAATGGTCTTCTCTTGCATATCGGCCATGCTACAAGCCCCTTTGGCATGACAAGCGGAGCACGCCGACTTGGAGAGAATCCTCACCGTATGCGTTGCCTCCGTTGTTTCGGTTACAACCCCCTCATGTTTAATCACATCCTGTTTCATTGCGGCGACAAATTTACAACATTAATCCTTACCTCATCGCCCCCATCAAAAAAGCAAGAAGCCGAACAACAACGTTTAAAAATCCTCAACTTCACATATCACTCATGAATATGAAACTAAATAGAGGCTGTCTATAAAGTCCGAATTCTTCGTTATGCTTCTCTTCAAAAATAGTGCAAACCGAACGCAAAAGTAAGCTTGCTTATATTTTGCTGAGGTGCAGCCTATTTTATGTAAAATGGTCATTTACCTCAGTAAACTCAACTATCTCAGCCTTCGCAAGCCTCGAATTCGAACGTTCTAGACAGCCTCTTCTCAAAACGCTGACTTTATGGACAGACACCATTTAGGGAAGTTCAGGATTAATTTTGTTTTAAATGTGATAATGTGGCGATATGGTAATGAAGTCGGAAGACCGAAGTCGGAAGTGGAGTAATAACTTTTTGTGAACGTTGCCATTAACCCAAGCTAAAGGCTAACAGCCAACAGCCGGTACATCAGCTCCGG
>PDRJ01000017.1 GCA_002748065.1 Bacteroidota bacterium | reverse complement strand
CTTCCTGAGTTTCCTCCGGTAATATCATTATCCGTAAGAAAACAGACAATCATATCCCCATTGGCATCGGCATACCGGCCATAATCTTTTGCTTCATAGAGTTCTTTAAGCCTTGCAGGAACCACAAACTCATCGTTTGAAGGATCCTCTTTCTCCATAATACCAGAGATATGAGTCACATAGTCATAATGTACCGCATCAGCAGGATAGTAGTCCAGCACCTTACCATAGGTCAGTCGCATGGTAAAGTTCGCATCAGGATAATAGGCTTTCCCGGGGTTCATCTCCCGCAATCCGGCAACGAAGAGGCGCTGGGCGCGAGCAAGCTTATCTTCTGCCTCTTTATCGGTAGCCGAATGCATCTTCATAATGGCTCCATAGAGGGAGTTGGAAACCTTAAAGGCAAGGTCTTTCTTCAATTTCTTACGCTTCGGCTTTTGCAGAAAGCTCGTCAGGCTCTCCGGATTGGCAAAGATGGACTTCTTAAAGAGCTCCTCGGTAAAGGCATCGATATCGCCTTTATACTTGCTATCAATCAACGAATAGATATCAGGAAGCTGGTCTGCCGAGAGTTTCTCTTTCAGCATTTTCAGCACACCGGACATAATCAGTTGTTCCGTATAGGGATCATACTCGGCATAGAGCATGGGCACCATCTGCCTCATGGGTTCGAGAGTTGCTTCAAGCTCCTCTCCCTTCAGCTTTTGCTCCAGTACTTTCTCCACCTTTCCAAATTGCAAAGGAATGGTAAACATTTGACATCCAAAGAGTCCCAACTGAAGATTCCACAAGGTAGCTTCTACACCCGACTGGGCAATTGCTTCATAGGCCTCCTCAAAATCCTTCAGCACCGTACCATATTTCCCGGCTTTCTCCGGATGAGCGGCTACCCAATCGGCAAAATCTTTTTCAATGGCTTTCTTTTTATCAAACACATTCAAACGCTTAAGACCACGGCTCTCTCCCCTCTTGTTTTTCCAAAGGTTAGCAATCTGGGCATACTTTGATGCATACATAATACGCACCTCATCATGTTTGTTCATCCCCTTTTTCATGTTGGAAAGCACCACATCACCCATCTCATCGATAGCCGGATTAATCTGGTTAAGGGTAAGGTCTATTCCCCAGGAAGTACGATAACGGTCGGTGCTACCGGGATAGCCCCATATCATGGCAAAATCATTCTCCTGGATGCCCTTCAGGGAAACTTTCAGGTGACGTTTCACCTTCATGGGTATGTTCTCCTCGGCGTACTCTGCAGGCGAGCCATCGGGAGCAGTATATACCCGGAACATGCTAAAATCACCGGTGTGACGGGGCCACATCCAGTTGTCGGTATCACCACCGAATTTCCCAATAGAAGAGGGAGGTGCTCCTACCAAACGTACATCATTATATACTTCATAAATGAACAGATAGTACTCATTTCCATTGAAGAAACCCTTTACATCTGCGGTGTAGCGACCCTCTTCAGAGCCCTCGTTTTCAATAGCTTCAATGGCTTTTTTCACCTCTTTATGACGCTCTTCCCGACTCATCTCATCGGTCACATTCTCCAGAACACGCGCTGTCACATCTTCCATGCGAACGAAAAAAGTAACAGAAAGACCTTCATTGGGAAGCTCTTCCTTCCGAGACATTGCCCAAAAACCATCCGTAAGGTAATCATGATCAATGGTGCTATGGGTCTGTATCGCCTCATAGCCACAGTGATGATTGGTAAGAATCAATCCCTCGGAAGAGACAATCTCTCCGGTACAAAAATTGCCGAAATTCACGATGGCATCTTTCAACGAAGAGTTGTTAATGCTGTAAATCTCCTCAGCCGTCAGATTAAGGCCCATAGCCTGCATCTCATCGTAGTTGAGTTGTTGAACAAAGATAGGCAGCCACATCCCCTCGTCGGGAGTAGCTTTGACAAAGGTTCCTGCACTGAGGGCAAAAACCATAACAAAAGCAAATAAAACTTTTTTCATGTGCAATAGTATTTAACAATTTTGATTTTCAGTCGTATAAGAAACTGCAAAGGTAGCACAAAACCCCGTACAAAAAGAGGGAAAAGTAAGACACACTCTCCCTCATTTCGTAAATAACTAATTATAAAATGATTAGGTCTTAAAAAGAGACACCAAATACTTCCTTACATTTATGTTGTAACCATACCTTAGCCTCCGCCAAAACCTTGCTATTAAAGCAATTTCACAATCTTATAGTCCAAGATTTGCTTTCCCTTGACCAAACACGATATCCACGGGAATATTGGCATCTCCCAGACGGTCAAGATCCGCCTGAAGTTGAGGTTTAATAATGCCATCAGTACGAATCCACTCCCGTGCCGCCTCATAGTCTCCATCTCCTTGAATATGAAGAATCTTCTGCATCAGCAAAATCATTGCTTCACGCATGGGTTCAAAGTGTATCGTATAGGTTCCGTCGTCATTACGGGTAAAGGCACCTTTCTCCTTAAAGAAGTTGATGCGCAACATATTGGCTTTCCCATGGGCACTGGCAGCGCCAAAACGACTGGAACGGAAGATGCCGGCAAAGAAGGTAACATAGTTATCCATCACTTCCCCCTCGGTCAGTTCGCCCATTTCATAAAGACGGGTTACTAAATAGAGTCCCATAATATCCGCTTTCCCCTCCTCGATGGCAGAGTACTGCTCTTTAAGAGCTGCTCGCACGGTTTGAGAACCATCCACGGTGGTCTTAATTCCCATGGCATGGCTCACCTCATGGAACATGGTATTCTCAAAAAAGGCTCTAAACGTGATGTATTTCCGTTGAGCCGGATCGATAAGCACATCAGAAATGGGCACCAGAATCTTGTCAAATTTCGCTTTCATAGCATTCTTCAACTGAAGTTTACGGGAGCCAAACTTCACATGTACCTCCTCGTCGTTGGGAAGGTTAATAGCGATGGTTTTACTACCAGCGTTGCAGTCGCCACGGTAATAGACCACATCATAAGCGTTAATATCCGCTTTGGAGCCCGGAACCTCTTTTTTGTAGGCCTCCTCGATGGGCAGCTCCGCCTGAAAAGCGGGAAGCATGGCCGCATATTTGGCCAGCTTGGCACTCCATTCAAGGTCTTTGATCAAAATAAACGACTCAAAAGCTGCCTTGTAACCGTAAAGGGCATCCTCATAATTTTCAATGGGACCCACCACAAAGTCAATATTAGCATTCTGCATCTCCATCCAGGCAAAATCACTGGGTTGGTAATTATCGGTCACCAACGCCTCAGCACGCAATGTCAGATAACGCTTCAATCCGGGATCCTCAGCAAGCTCAGCCGCCTCTTTCAACAGGTTGGAAGCCTTGGTTAACTCATCCTTGTAAATAACGCTGTAGGGCACTGTCACCAGCGCACCCTTTGCATCCCTGCGAAGGACGGTATAAAGGCTGGACTTGGCCTCATCGGAATAAGCTTCAAACTCCTCTTTAGTCATATCCACAGGGTAGAAATTGGCTCCCCTGGGCTTCTCTCCAATGCCGGCAATAAAGGGACTATTCCCATCAAGACGGTCCCATGGACCATAATTTATAGTAGCAAAACGTTTGGTCTCCAGATCACTAATATTCCCTAAAAATTGTTCCTTATCACCTATCGCCTGTTTCCAAAAAAGATCTTCCATAATATCTGCCACATCAAACCAAATGGAGAGGATTTGTTTCTCCTTATCCGAAAGATGAGAAATATCGGCAGTAAGCTCATAGGGTGCAAAAATATCCACACGCTCCGCCACAGCCGGCGCATCTATGGCTGAAAAATTTTGTTCTTGTGGAAGCAACGTTTGCGCATATTTATTTTGTTGAGAGGAAGAACAGGAGAGGGTAAGGGTTGCCACACTCACTGCGACCATAAAAAAAAGAGAATTTTTACACATAGGAGATGAAATTATACGATTTTACACATTTTTTGCGAAGATAATGAAAAAGCACGGGCATTCAAAGGAGGAAGAAGGATGATCGCAAACACAAGGGCTTTTTATATCTTTGCCCCAAATAATGGATGACTATGGAAAGAGCAGTACGCGTACGTTTTGCACCAAGTCCCACCGGACCGTTACATATCGGTGGCGTGAGGACCGCATTGTATAATTATCTTTTTGCCAAAAAACATCGGGGAACGTTCGTTTTACGTATCGAAGATACCGATCAGACCCGCTTTGTTCCGGATGCAGAGGCCTACATTTTGGAATCCCTCCAATGGTGCGGCATTACGCCGGATGAAGGGGTGAATATAGGTGGAAACTATGGTCCCTATCGCCAGTCGGAACGAAAAGGACTGTACAAAAAATATGCGGATGAACTGCTGGAAAAAGGAGTTGCATACTATGCCTTTGATACTCCGGAAGAGTTGGAAGCCATGCGCAACAGACTGGCAGAAGCCAAATCCTCCTCTACCCAGTATGATGCCGTAAACCGCAAAACCATGCGCAACTCTTTAACTCTTCCCCAAGAGGAGACAGAGCGGCTTTTAACCGAAAAGGTGCCCTATGTGATACGGTTTAAAATGCCCGACAACGAGGTTATCCAGATGCAGGATTTGATTAGGGGAGCAATCACCGTAAATACCTCCACCCTGGATGATAAAGTTCTCTTCAAGTCGGACGGAATGCCCACCTACCATCTGGCCAATATTGTGGACGACCATCTTATGGAAATCAGCCATGTGATCCGTGGCGAAGAGTGGCTCCCCTCCATGCCATTGCATGTGATGCTCTACCGTGCCTTCGGGTGGGAAGAAACCATGCCCGCTTTTGCACACCTTCCGCTCTTATTGAAACCCAATGGCAACGGTAAACTCAGCAAACGTGACGGAGACAAGATGGGCTTTCCGGTCTTCCCCCTACGCTGGCCCGTGGATCCCCAAAAAGAGGAGATCGCTTCCGGATATCGGGAATCAGGATACGACCCCGATGCCATGGTGAACATGTTGGCTCTGTTGGGATGGAACCCGGGAACGGAGCAGGAACTTTTCTCTTTGGAAGAGTTGATCGAAGCTTTCTCCCTGGAACGGGTGGGAAAATCAGGATCAAAGTTTGACCCGGAAAAAGCCAAATGGTTTAATCATCAATACCTTATAAATCGTTCCAATGAAGAGGTGGCCAAACCGTTTCAAAAAGAGTTGCAACGACGCAATATTGAAGTTCCCTCGGAAACAGTGGTGGCCGTAGTGGGGTTGGTCAAAGAGCGGGTAAACTTTGTTCACGAGTTGTGGGATCAATCTTCCTTCTTTTTCCAAGCTCCCACTGCTTATGATCCCAAAGTGGTAAAGAAACGCTGGAAAGAGGGTATTCCGGAACTCATGGATTCATTGAAAACTCTTCTCAACGACATCGAACCCTTCACCTCGGAAAAAACGGAGGAGGTAGTAAAGCATTGGATTCAAGCCCAAGAACTCAATATGGGGCAGGTGATGAATGCTTTTCGTCTCTGCATTGTTGGCGCCGGAAAAGGGCCTCATCTGTTCGATATCATTGCCCTTATCGGCAAGGAAGAGACACTCAAACGCATTGCCAATGGCATTGCCTCCATCAGGCAATAAGGGAGAGAGCCTCTTCTCAAAACGCTGACTTTATGGACAGGCACTACTTATTCTTTTTCGTCCAACTATCACGTAATGTAACGGTTCGGTTAAAGACGAGATGGTCGGCGGTACTCTCCTGATCAGCACAAAAATACCCAAGGCGCTGGAATTGGAAATGGGTAAGAGGAAGGGCCTTTTTCAAAGAGCTCTCCACCTTGCAGTTGGTAAGAACTTCGAGAGAGTTAGGATTGATAAACTCCTTATAGTCACGATCTTTATAACCTGAAGGATCCTCGTCGATAAAGAGGCGATCGTAAAGTCGCACTTCGGCATTTAAAGCATGTTCCGCTGAAACCCAATGCAGGGTTCCCTTCACTTTACGGTTGCTGGCAGGGCCACCGCTTCTGGTTTCCGGGTCGTAAGAACAGTGAATCACTGAAATTTGACCCTTCTCATCCTTCTCCACCGATTCGCATTTCACGATGTAAGCACCCTTCAGACGCACCTCCCGGCCAGGAGCCAAACGGAAGAACTTTTTGGGGGGATCCTCCATAAAATCATTGCGCTCGATATACAAAACCTTGGAAAAGGAGAGCGTACGTGTCCCTTGACTCTCATCCTCAGGATTGTTGATGATCTCCATTGTCTCCACCAACGTTTCAGGGTAATTATCAATGACCACCTTCACCGGATCCAATACGGCCATAACACGGGGCGCTGTTTTATTAAGATCTTCACGAACACAATACTCCAATAAACTCATGTCGATAATGTTATCCCGTTTGGCAACCCCCACCTTTTCGGCAAACATCCGGATGGAAGCAGGCGTATATCCCCTTCTTCGAAGGCCGGAGATCGTAGGCATTCTGGGGTCATCCCAACCCTGTACATACCCCTCCTTCACCAACTCCAACAGCTTACGCTTACTCATCACGGTATAGTTGATGTTCAATCGGGCAAATTCACGCTGTTTAGTCCGCACCGTACCCTCTTCATAAACCTGGTCAAGAAACCAATTGTACAGTGGACGGTGGACCTCAAACTCCAAGGTACAAATAGAGTGCGAGATTCGTTCGATATAATCCGATTGGCCGTGGGCATAATCGTACATAGGGTAGATGCACCATTTGTTGCCGGTACGATGATGATCCACATGCATAATTCGATACATAATGGGATCCCGCATGTGCATATTGGGCGAAGACATATCAATCTTAGCACGTAATACCCTCTCTCCCTCCTTAAACTCCCCGGCCTTCATTCGCCTAAAAAGGGTTAGATTCTCCTCCGGGGTTCGATTCCTAAAGGGACTTTCGATCCCAGGTTCCTGGGGTGTCATCCGATTTTTACTGATGGTCTCCGGATCCTGGTCATCCACATAGGCTTTCCCCTCAAGGATCAACTTCTCTGCCCACGCATACAATTGGTCAAAATAGTCGGAAGCATAAAACTCACGATCTCCCCAATCGAACCCCAGCCAACGGATATCCGCTTTGATGGAGTCCACATACTCTGTCTCCTCTTTGCTCGGGTTGGTATCATCAAACCGAAGATTGGTCTTTCCATTATATTTCTGTGCCAACCCAAAATTAAGACAGATGGACTTAGCATGTCCAATATGAAGATAACCATTGGGTTCAGGAGGAAAACGGGTAAGAATTGATTGCTCATAGATGGGATCCTTCAAATCCTCTTCGATGATCTGCTCTAAAAAGTTAAGTGTCCGTCCCTCTTTGGATTCCGGGATTGTATTGTTTTTTGCGTCCATAACCACCATATTAACGTTAGGATTTATCTTTACGCAGCTCTTGTAAGAGCCAAACGACAAAGGTAACCATAAAAGTTGAAAATAGGCTATCTTCCTTTAACCTGCATCCTGCAATTTAGCCGCCGTAAAATAGTAGGTTAAGCATATTGGAATATGAATGTATGGGTTGGTTGTAGTGATAGGGTCTATGGTCTCTACAAATTACGCCATAAAAAGAAACTCCCATAACGGTGAAAGAGACACAACGGCAGGATTATAGGATTGAAAGAGGGAAGACCAAAGTTGAACGATAATTTTTTGCGAACGTTGCAATTAAGCCAAGCTAAAGGCTAAGAGCTAAAAGCCAAAGACTACAAAATATAAACAGATGAAATGGAGGCTAAAAAAAAAGGGGTACTTTTGACCGCACTAAAATAACCACAAAAAATGACCACCATCACCATTGAAGGAATGGAGTTTTATGCTCCCATAGGACACTTTGAAGAGGAACAAATTATCGGAACTTATTTTGAGGTTGATCTCAGTTTTGAAGTCCATACAGATAATGCAGAAATATCAGATAATCTGAATGATACTGTAGATTATTCAAGGGTATATCGTATCATAAAAAGTATCATGACAGAAAAATGTAACCTATTGGAACACGTATGTCATAAAATCCTCACAACCATAACCAAGGAATTTAATGAAATTCAATCGGCAAAGGTAAAAGTTTCAAAACTTAATCCGGCCATGGGAGGAAAGATCAACCGAGTAAGTGTGGAAAAACTGTTTCATATCTAAAAAAATATATTACCTTTGCACACCTCGTAAATGATTGGTGTCGTGGCCGAGTGGTTAGGCAGAGGTCTGCAAAACCTTGTACAGCGGTTCGAATCCGCTCGACACCTCGAAAAACTTCCTTGAAAGGAAGTTTTTTTTTATGACATTAAGACAGAAATATCATTCGATCTTAATAGTGGATATTTCGGAGCATGTTGCCCCAAAAAATCAGGGCTAAAAAGTAAACATAACGAAGTCTTTGATATTTTTTATCAGAAATTTGAGGTTGTGTACACTCTTCCTCCAGCTACCAAATAAAACAAAATTACGAATATCTCCATATTTTAACTATATTTGAAGAATCATCTCAAATCTTAATATGCCATACTATGAACACTGAAAATAATTCAAAATCAAAAAAGAAATCGATACTTTTTATAAGTATTATTGCTCTTTTATCTATTTTATTCATTTTATTTCTATTCCTTTTTATGAATACTAAAAAGGGATTAAAACAACTTGAACAAGAGAAAGAGATCCAACGACTAGACCTAAAAGCTGATCTGGATTCATTGCTATTGGCTCATGAACAGGTGAAAGCTGATTATGGCGCCATTGCTGATTCCCTTATGGCAAAGGATAGTGTGATAAAAGAAAATGCGAAAGAGATCAAAAAATTACTGAATACAAAGTGGGAGTATATCAAGATAAAGCGTAAACTGAAACAGTTACAAGAGATATCAAAAGTGTATGTGGTTCAACTGGATTCGCTCTATACGGTTAATAAGACCCTGAAAGAGGAGAATGCGAAAATTACCAAACAGTACCAAAGCGAGCGACGGAAAAATACCGAACTACTAAAGACACAGGAAGCCTTAACTAAAAAAGTGACAGAAGCGGCTATCTTCAAAGCCTACGGCATTGATATCAAAGCAATACGTATTCGTGGGGCAAAAGAGAAAAATACCAACAAAGCAAGAAGAACTGACCGGCTTGATATCTGTTTTACCCTGGGAGAAAACCTCGTTATAAAACCCGGTACTCATACCATCTATTGCCGTATTGCTGCGCCGGATAACCATATCCTGGCACACGGAGAAGGCGATGAATATGCCTTTAACTTTAAAGGCGAAAAGTTGCAATATAGCATCAAGCAGGAGGTAGCATACAACAATAAAGCCATGAATGTATGCGTGAGTTGGATACAACTTCCCAACGATGAATCTTTAAAAGAAGGAAACTATGTGATCAATATTTTTGCCAATGATCAGGAGATAGGACAGAAGAGCATCGAACTTAATTAGCGTCTGTCTATAAAGTCCGACTTCTTCGTTACGCTTGTCTTCCAAATGGTCATTTACCTTAGTAAACTCACATTTTTCAGCAATGGTCATTTACCTTAGTAAACTCACATTTTTCAGCCTTCGCAAGCCTCGAATTCGAACTTTCTATACAGCCTCTTCTCAAAACGCTGACTTTATGGATAAAAACACTAATTAGTGTCTATCCATAAAGTCCGGTTTTTTTAAAAAAAGAGGGTTGTTCGAACAGGGGTTTGGGCAACCTTTTTTTAAGGTTCAAGGGAGTAGCCGTCGTACTTTAACTCTACCCCATTGCGATAAGAAATTACGATCAAGGGAGTCCCTTGGCTGTCGTATTTAATCCACTTTCCATGTCGTTGTCCCATCAACCAGGAGGCATCGTCCTTTAGCTTTCCATTCTTCCAATAATGGTAGTGGCGACCATTGGGATTGTCATCAATAAATTCTCCTTTA
>PDRJ01000008.1 GCA_002748065.1 Bacteroidota bacterium | reverse complement strand
TGGAGGTGCTTGCTATGGTGCTGTTATAAACGCGTTTCCTCCGGGAAAGGTGCTTTGCTTGGTATGGTGACAGACTTATTCCTCCCTCCGGGGCTTACCAGCTGTTGGCTTTTAGCCTTTAGCTTGAGTTAATGGTAACGTTCACAAAACGTTATCACTCAACTTCCGTCTTCGGTCTTCGGTCTTCCGTCTTCATTACCATATCGCTGCATTGTCACATTATCACATTAAAAAAAAGATAATTATATGATTTTCAAACAATTACTAATTGAAAAAAGGTGTCGCTCCTACGGAGCTTACTGGCTGTTAGCCTTTAGCCTTTAGCTTGGGTTAATGGCAACGTTCACAAAAAGTTGCTCCCCGACTTCCGTCTTCGGTCTTCCGACTTCATTACCATATCGCCGTATTGTCACATTATCACATTTAAAACAAATATAATTACGTGATTTTCAAATAATTCCTAATTCTTCCGGTTCTCTTTTATTTCCCCTTTGTTTTCGGATAGTGGAGTCGCTTTGGGGAGGAGTTTGGAAAGGCCTTCGATGCGGGCAACAAATCCCATAAAGAGGAGCAAAAGGAGGGTATGGATAGTTAGTTTCTGCCATAGAATGGTGATTCCATGTTGTTGTGAGATGAAGAAAAGTACACCTGCGAGGAGGGTATAGAGGCCGATTCTCCGCAGGTTGTAGGGGAGGGGATAGTACTTTCGTCCCCATAAGTAAGAGACGACGGTCATGGTGGAGTAGCAGATTAAGGCGGCCCAGGCAGAGGCCATATAACCGTATTGAGGAACAAATAATATATTGATAATTAGTGTTATAGATGATCCTAATAGGGCCAGGCGAGCGCCATACCTGGTTTTGTCTTCCAGTTTATACCATAAGGAGAGGTTGTAAAAAATTCCCAGGAAGAGGTTGGCGAGTAGTACAATGGGAACGATCTTTAATCCCTCAAAATAGCGCTCCTCGATGAAGAATTTTATGAGATCCAAATAAAACATCACCCCAAGAAAGATGAGCAGGCCGAAAATGACAAAGTAGTTCATAATGGAGGCGTAGAGTTGTTTGGAATCTGCGCTATCCTTGTTACGAGAGAAGAAAAAGGGCTCAAAGGCGTACCGAAAAGCCTGAATAAACATGGTCATCAAAATTGCCAGTTTGTAGTTGGCACCATAGATCCCTGTTTTCGCCAAGGCGTTAACACTTTTGGGGAGGAGGTAGGGAAGGATCAGCTTGTCGAGGTTCTGGTTAATTTGTCCGGCGATACCCACCACTAGAAGGGGCCACGCATATCGCAGCATTTGCCGGACAAGTTTTTTATCGAAGCGTGTTTTGCCTGCGGAGAAGATCTCCGGTAGGAGCAGCAGCAGGGTGACCACGGTGCTTACTAAGTTGACGCCGAAAATGTATCCCACGCCTATCTCCGGGTTGTACAGGTTGGCGAGAAGGCCCGATGAGCCGGAGAGGTATTGTTGACGACAAAGAACCAGAAAGAAGAGGTTGAGGGTGATGTTGATGGCGATTCCTGTGAGTTTGATGAAGGCAAAACGCAGGGGCCTGTTTTGTTGGCGGAGCCTGGCAAAGGGGATGGCCGAGAAGGCATCCAGCGCTACAATAATGGCGAGGATCAATACATAGCGTTCCATGCCCTCGTACCCCATGGCATGCGTGATTGGGGAGAGAAAAAGAGAGACTCCCCCCATAAACAGGAGACTGGTGGTGAAGACTAACTTGGTTGTGGTGCCAAAAACATGTGTGGGGTTTTGGGTCTTTTGTGAAAAACGGAAAAAGCCGGTCTCCATGCCGTAGGTAAGTAGTACCAATAGAAACGCCACATAGGCATACAGGTTGGTGACAATGCCGTAGTCTTCCGGGATCAGCACTCGCACATAGAGTGGAACCAAGAGCCAGTTGAGCAACTTTCCCACGATGCTACTGAGTCCGTAGATGGCGGTTTCCCCCATGAGTCGCTTAAAAGGATGTGCTGTCGTCATCATGGCAAAATTAATGAAAGATTTGTAACCGGTCTCGGTAGGGAAAGAATATCCCCTTAAAGTGGAGCGAAAGGGAGGGGCGTAACAACCCCCTTCCCCTTTCCCTTCGTCGGTGGTTGATACGGGGGTGAGGATGGTTATTCTTCGCCTTTGGCGATGAGCGGGTTAGTTTTGAGCAGGATCCTGATAAGGGGTTTTTGAGGGGCGCCGTCCAAAGACAGAAAAGCGTACATAACGTTCCGGATGGTGCTTCATATCATAAAGTAACGAGTTGAGCTCTTCAGCCGATTGCTGTAGGTAGTTGTAGAGAGAGTCGTTCTTCATGAGCTGTCCCAGAGTTCCTTCTCCCTCATTTACCTTCTCGATCATGGAGGAAGCTTGGTTCAGGGCCTTATCCATGCGTTTAATGGTTTCGGTGAACTCTATTTTTGCAAGCGAGTCACTGATCATGGAGGTATTGGTGATGATGCGGGAGATATTCTCTTCGTGTTGGTCGATATTTCGGGTGATGGCCTCCACATTTCCCACGATCTGGGCCAAGCGGTGTGTTTGTGAAACCACCAAGGTATCAATGTTATAGGAGGTATTCTTCAGGTAGTCCACCGACTGTTTAATACTTTTAAAGCTCGCTTTCAGATTGCGTCTGGCCGAGTCGTTGAAGATGCTATGAAATACCACTACCATGGTATCCAGGGAAGCCAGCAGGTTTTCCGCTTTTAGTTTGATGGGAGCCACCTGTTGATTCACCTCTTCCATCAGTGAAGTCTCTGTGGAGGAGGAGAGGGTGTCGCCCGAATGCAGGGGGGTCCCCCTACCTTTCAGTTGAAGCTCAATCGCTTTTGTTCCCAGCAGGTCGGAACTATAGATCCGCGCAACGGAGGAGCGGGGAATCTCCAGGTCGGTTTTCAGCATCATCTCCACCAGGATTCTATGGGGATTATTATGGGCAAAGCGAATATCTTTCACCTGTCCTATTTTCAATCCGTTGACTTCTACGGGTGCACCTACGTTCAACCCCTCTATCCTGGGATAGACACTGTATACGGTGATCTGTTTATTAAAAATATCTACTCCTTTTAAGAAGTTAATCCCCCAAAACAGGACACCAAATCCCAAAAGGAAGAATAGGGCGATCCGGATTTGTTTTTTTTTCATAGTCTCACATTTTTACCACGCTGTTAGGGTTCCGTCAATGCTCGTGCCTTCTTAATATCTATCCGTTTGTTATTTTTGAAGGCTACCACAAAAGCATCCTTGTAACCCAGTTTTACAACCTGTTTTTTGTATTGCCAAGCCTCCTCAAAAGTAGAAAATTCCCCGGATACATACTTGAATAATCCTCCATGGGTGTAAACTTTTACCTTTGTAAGATCCTTAAATTCCTTGTTATCAAGTTTTGAAGTTAGAAATTGTACGGAAAAAGAGATGGGGTTTGGTTGGGGGGACTCCTTCTTTGGTTCCGGTTCTTGGGGTTTTGCCGGCGATGTGTTCGCCTCTTCGGAGCAGTCCATGACCCTGTTGTTCTCCTCCTCTTGTTGTTTTTTATAGCTTTTAAAGGCTCTGTAGATGGCGGAGGCGATATAGACCTGTCCTTTATCGCTATTCAGGAATTTTCTTTCGGAAGGATTGGTAAGGAAGCCCGTTTCGATGAGGATTCCCGGCATGGTGGTACGATACAAGACCAGGAAGCCTGCCTGTTTTACGCCTCTGTCATGCCGATTTACGCGCTTTCGGAATTGCTCTTCTACCATGGAGGCGATGGATAAACTTTGGTTTAAATAGGCATTTTGAAACAGGCTGAATATGATGGTATTTTCCGGGAGGTTGGGATCGTATCCCTGGTATTCATTCTCGTAATTGTCTTCCAATAAGATGGAGGCATTCTCTTTTTTTGCCACCTCTAAGTTTGCCTTGCTTTTGTGCAATCCCATCACATAAGTTTCCGTTCCATAGGGATTTGACGATCTATTGGCATTGCAATGGATGGAGATAAACAGATCAGCGTGTGCTTCGTTGGCAATGGCGGCACGGCGGTGTAATTCAATAAAGCGGTCATCCTTACGTGTGTATATTACCTTCACGTCAGGAAGACCTTCTGTAATATAGGCTCCCAACTTCAGGGCAATCTTCAGCGCGATATCTTTCTCTTTTACGCCTCCCGAGCTGGCTCCCGAATCTTTTCCTCCATGTCCTGCATCGATCACCACCGTTTTAACCCGGTAGGAGGCTTTCTGAGCCGCGGAATGGAGCGTCCAAGAAAGGGAGAAAACAAGCAATAGCACACAGAATAGTATTTCCCTTTTCACGTAACTTTGCAATTTTTAATTAGTTTTGGACCCTATTATTACATAATAAACGTTACAAATATAAAAATAGCATCTCATATCTATATTGATACGGCAAAAAGAAATATTTTTCAGACCACGGGTTGTTTGTCTCTTACTCCTTTTTTTATACGGGAGTACCGTGCTTTTTGCGCAAGAGGGGGAGGTGGTTCGTGTGGATACGACCTCTTTTGAGGCGGCGTCGGATTCGTTGCGTATCTCTATGGCTGATTCACTGAAAATCAATCATCAGGAGGGGACCCCCTCGAAGAATCAGTTGGAGGATGTGGTTGAATGCCTATCCATGGATTCGTTAATTTTTGATATCGAATCCCAATCGGTCTTTATGTATAAGGGGGCGAAGATCGACTATCTGGATATTCATATTGAGGCCGATTATGTGCAAATTGATTTTGCAAAAAATATTGCTTCTGCCCGTGGGCTTCCGGACTCGTCGGGAAAGTTTGTGGGCATGCCTCTTTTTAAGAACAATGATTTGGAGTTTACCTCCAAAGAGATTGCCTACAACTATCGTACGGAAGAGGGGGTTATCAAGGATGTGCGTACGGAAGAGGGGGAGGGATTTTTGCATGGTGATGTGGTTAAGAAGTTGCAGGATAATACCTCCAATATGGGACAGGGTTGGTATACCACCTGTAGTGCCAAAGAGCCCCATTTTTGCCTAAAATATAATAAGGCGAGGGTGATTCCTGACGACAAGGTTGTGACCGGGCTTGCCTGGATAGAGATTGAGGATGTGCCTCTTCCTGTGGGGCTTCCTTTCGGCCTCTTTCCCATCGCTAAGGGAGCCACTTCCGGCATTGTTATTCCCCGGTATGGTGAGCAGGAAAATCGCGGTTTTTACCTCGAAGAGGGCGGTTATTATTGGCATATCAACGACTATATGGACCTAAAGGTGTTGGGGGATATCTACACCAGAGGGTCGTGGGCGGTAAAACCCTCCTTTCGTTATAAACTCCGCTATAAGTTTTCGGGATCTTTTTATTTTGGTTATGCGGTGAATAAGGTGGGGCAGCCCAACACCTCCTCTTACCGGGAATCCAGGGATTTTAATATCCGATGGACACATGTGCAGGATCCCAAGGCTCGCCCCAACAGCTCTTTTAATGCCAACGTGAACTTTAAGTCCAGCAACTTTAACACCTTTAATCCGGTTTCCACCACCGACTACCTCTCTAATACCTACCAATCAAGTATTGCTTATCAAACGAAGCTGTTTAATAAAAAGGGGAACCTTACCCTCAATGCGGGGTTGACCCAGAATACGAAGTCAGGATCGCTAAATATCAATCTTCCTTCACTCTCCTTCTCGTTACAACGCCTTTATCCGTTCAAGCGAAAAAAGGCTACAGGGAAAAAACGATGGTATGAGGATCTCTCCCTCCAATATAACATGGCGGCTCAAAATACCATCAATACCACGGACACCCTCTTTATGGACTATTTTCGTAGAGGAACTCTCTCCCAACATTTCAATAACGGGATCAAACACTCGGTGCGGATTCAGAGTCCCATGAAGATTCTCAAATATATTAATGTTACCAACTCTTTTAACTATACCGATCGATGGTATTTTAGGAGTGTACGGCAGAAGTGGGTTTATGACTCCCTTTTTTCGGGAACCTATGACCTCTCCGGTCATGTGCAAACCGATACGGTTTCGGGATTTGTACGAGGAGCCGACTACAGTATCGCTTCCTCCCTCTCCACGAAGCTGTACGGGATGTTCAACTTCAAACGAGGGGTTCTGAAAGCCGTAAGACATGTGGTTACCCCTTCGGTAAGCCTTTCTTATACACCCGATTTTGGGGATGAGAAACATGGGTATTATAAGGACTATTTTGATCCCACTCGAGGAGAGTTTGTGACCTATTCCATTTTTGACGGTGGAAACTATAGCGCTATCTATGGTGGTGTGCCGGCCAGAGAGCAGGGGTTGGTGAGTTTCAATATTGGGAATAATCTTGAGATCAAGGTCCGGGATCGAAGTGATACCCTTGTGGGAACACGCAAGGTGAAGATTATTGATAATTTTAACCTAAGTACCTCTTACGATATGACGCGAGATTCCCTCCGTTGGAATCCCCTGCGCTTATCCGGGCGTACCAAACTTTTCAACTTGATCAACGTTACTTATGCCGCCAGTTATGATCCCTATGCCCTGGACTCATTGGGAAGAAGGATCAATACCTTTCAGTATGCGGTGGATAAGCGGTTGTTCCGTCCCAGCAGCACCTCCTATCAGTTTAGCCTTAGTTATAGTCTTAGCTCCAATAAACTCCGATCCTGGCGAGAGAAACGTGCGGAGAGGGACAAAACCCGTGCTGCACTGAACAGTAAACTGGGTACGGAAGAGGAGCGCATGGAGATTGCAGAGAATCCGGAGATGTTTCTGGACTGGGATAATCCTTGGAATATCAATATTGGTTATAACCTGCGGTTGGGGGCCGCATACCGGTACGGAAGATATGGGGAGGTTACGAAAACGCCCTCCTACATCCATACCATCAGTGCAAGGGGCGATGTGAATATCACGCCCAAGTGGAAGGTGGCCTTTAATACCAATTATGATTTGGCCAAGATGGAGTTGTCTTACACACGGTTTGACATCCACCGGGACTTGCACTGTTGGGAGATGTCGTTTCAGTGGACTCCCATGGGCTACACCAAGGGGTGGGAGTTTATGATCAGGGCGAAATCTTCGCTTTTACAGGATCTTAAACTTACCCGGAAGAAGGACTTTAGAGAGTATTAAAAACCAAAGGGCTACGGCAGGCCCTAAGGCGTAAGTTAGCAAGAGAGAAAGATGACAAGGCAAACATTTGATACAGAGAAGATGAATGCCCTCTGCCAAAACACTTTGGTGAGCCATTTGGGCATCAAGGTGACCCACCTGGCGGAGGGAGAAGTGTTGGCGACCATGCCCGTAGATGATCGTACAAGGCAACCCATGGGTTTTCTTCACGGGGGTGCCTCTTTAGCATTTGCAGAAACGGTTGCCAGCATTGGCTCCTTGCTGATTACCGATCTTGAGGCCTATGATATCTTTGGTACTCAGGTTTCAGGAAATCATCTGCGGAGTGTAAGATCCGGGGAGGTCTATGCGCGTGCCTCATTGCTTCATAAAGGTCGTAGCAGTCACCTCTGGGATTGTACAATTTCTGATCCTCGTGGTAAACTTATAGCCTCCATACGTGTTGTGATAACGATTGTTAAAAAGAGGTAGCATGAATTTCGGAGAGGCCATTGATTTATGCGTGCGCAGGAATCTATCCTTCGCTGCATGGAAGAGTCCCACAGCAGGGGAAGCCTATCTTCTTATTTCCCATAAGGCCTCAACTTCTCTCTTTGATCTTCAGCATACGCTTTTGAACCAAAGGGGCTTTCTTTTTCATCCCTTTTCCACGGCGGAGGCCTCCCCTGTTTTTCTCCGGGCAGATATCCTTTTTCGGGAGTCGCATGGCTTCGAGGAGGGCGATTTTCCTGCGGGGAGAGAAGTTTGTGGGCAGGAGGAGCTCTTTTATCAAGCCTCTCAGGAGGAGTATGAAACGCAGGTACAGGCAATTGTTGAGCAGATCCGGCTTGGAACACTCTCCAAGGCGGTGCTTTCCCGTGTTTTGTTGTCTCCAAGGCCCCCCTCGTTGGCTATGGGAACCCTGTTTCAGCGAATGGTTCATCGCTATCCGGGTGCGTTTGTGTATGTGGTGCAGACCCCTACCCAACTGTGGTGCGGAGCCTCTCCGGAGCCCTTTCTGCTGGCGGATAACGGCCGTTATATAACCACCGCCATTGCCGGTACGCGTAGTTCGCATGCTTCTTGCCAGGCTCTCTCCGATTGGAGTGACAAAGAGCGCAGAGAGCAGGAATTTGTCAGCGACCATATTAGCGATTGTTTTGGCAGGCATACTGCTGCGCCCTATGAGGTCGTTGGGCCCGCTCCCTATGTGGCAGGGAATCTGTATCATCTCAAAACCACCTTCTCCATCGCTGAACAGCATCTCAACGATCGTCTCGCCTCTTTTATCCGCGATCTTCATCCCACGCCAGCGGTTTGCGGCCTCCCCACCCCAAAGGCGTTAAGTCTTCTTATGGCCTTGGAAAAACATTCCCGAAAGTATTATGCAGGCTTTTTGGGGCCGGTTCATATCGGTACACCCTTATCCCTCTATGTGAATCTTCGCTGCATGCAGGTTATGCCGCGGGAGTTGGCCCTGTTTATGGGGGCGGGCATTATGGCAGACTCTCTTCCCCGGCAGGAGTGGAATGAAACGGTGTTAAAAAGTGAAACGATGATGGCCATTGTACGATCATTTTATGAAGAAAATCCCTAACTTGCACCCCGGGATGGGGAACCCTCTTCAACATATTGCCGACCTTGTACATATCATGTATACATGGGGTATTCGGGATGTGGTTATGAGTCCGGGATCGCGAAATGCACCCCTGATACACGGTTTTGTTCATTGCGAGCAGGTTTCTTGTCACAGCATTCCTGATGAACGTGTGGCGGGTTATTTTGCCCTCGGGATTGCCTTGAAAACAGGGAGGCCGGTTATTGTGCTTTGCACCTCCGGCACGGCGGCTTTAAACCTAGCCCCTGCCTTGGCAGAGGCCTACTATCAGCATGTGCCTTTGGTGGCTATAACAGCAGATAGGCCTGCCGATGTGGTGGAGACCCAACAAAATCAAACGCTGTTACAGGAGGATCTTTTTAACAACTACACGAAGGGTTTTCTGAATTGGAGCCATGAGAGTGCGGATGAGAAGGCATTGGAAGCGCTTCTTTGCCTCGCCGCTGCTTCTCACCCGGGGCCAATACACCTCAACGTGCCCATTAAGGAGCCGTTGTATCGCCCGTTACCTCAGCCGCGTCGTTGTTCTCTCTCCTTTGCTCCTAAAGAGGTGAAGAGGGATATGATCCCCGAGGATCTTGTTGTGGCCCTCCAACGGGCACAACGTATCCTGATTCTTTGTGGACAGCAGCGGCCTGATCCCTCTCTGTTACAGGTGCTGAAGGCCATCGCTCAACGACAACAGGCGGTGGTGGTAGCCGAGGCGGTTTCAAACCTTAATGATGCAACCATATGTTATGCCACGGATGCTCTTGCGGCGCACCTTCTGAACAGTGATGACCGCGCTTATGTGCCGGATCTTATGTTTTCTACGGGGGGGCATATTGTATCAAAACAGTGGCTTTTGTGGATGCAACGGCATCCGGAGTTGGTGCATTGGCGCATTTCAGAGGCTCCCGATCAACTTGACACCTACGGAAACCTGAGTGGACTGGTGGTGGGGGAGAGTGCCCGGGTGTTACAGGCTCTTTTCCCTAACTCCCATGCTCCTTGTTCGGCTTATGTGGAGCGGTGGAGGGCATTTCATCACAGGGTGGAGCACCTCCTTCAGGATCACCTGCGGGAGATTCCCTTTTCAGACCTTTACCTTTTCGGGCAACTCGTATCGAACCTTCCCAAGGGGAGTCACCTTCACCTGGGAAATGGCTCTGCCATTCGTTATGCCCAGATGTTTCCCCTTGATTCCTCCCTCACGGTTTACGGCAACCGGGGTGTTTCAGGCATCGATGGCAGCCTCTCCACGGCTGTGGGCATCAGCAAGGCAGATCCTTCGACACAAAACATCCTCCTTATCGGGGACATGAGTTTTGTTTATGACTCCAATGCGCTATGGAACCGAAATATGCCCTCAAACCTGCACATTGTGATTATCAATAATGGGGGAGGAGGGATTTTTCGTCTGATGGAGGGGCCTAGCCAATACCGTGGGTTTGAAGATTATCAGGTGGCCCATCATCCGGTGGCTCTTGGGGAGCTTGCCAAAGCGTTTGGGTGGAGCCACCGCCTTTGGCAATCCAAAGAGGATCTACAAAAAGGACTTCCTATCCTTTTGGATCCTCCCGGACGCACGATCATTGAAGTTAAAACGCCGGTGCAGGAAAACGGCAACAGTTATCAATCCTATTATAAAAAGTTAAAAAATAACAGATGAGTACCACAAGAGAATGGACGACCATTAAGGCGTTTGAAGAGATAAAATTTGAATATTTTCAAGGGATCGGAAAGATCACCATCAACCGGCCACGTTACCGCAATGCATTCACTCCCGATACCACCAAAGAGATGTGTGAGGCGATGGTAATTTGTCGTGAACGTACGGATATCAATGTGGTTGTCATTACCGGAGCGGGGGACAAAGCCTTTTGTTCGGGGGGTGATCAGCGGGTGAAAAGTCATGCCGGATATATTGGTAAAGATGGGGTTCCCCGATTGAATATCCTCGATATGCAGAAGTTAATTCGTAGCATTCCCAAGCCGGTTATTGCCATGGTCAACGGTTATGCTATTGGGGGAGGCCATGTGTTGCACGTGGTTTGCGACCTTTCCATTGCTAGTGAGAATGCTATTTTCGGCCAGACGGGCCCTAAAGTGGGTAGTTTTGATGCTGGTTTTGGTTCCAGCTACCTGGCGCGGGTGGTGGGTCAGAAGAAGGCCCGGGAGATCTGGTTCCTCTGCCGTCAATACAGTGCCCAAGAGGCGTTGGATATGGGGTTGGTTAACAGTGTTGTTCCTTTGGAGCAGCTTGAAGATACAGTGGTTGAATGGGCCCATCGTATGATGGAACACAGCCCCCTGGCTCTTCGGATGATCAAAGCCGGTCTCAATGCGGAACTGGACGGTCAGGCGGGGATTCAGGAACTTGCCGGGAATGCTACCATGCTCTACTATATGACCGAAGAGGCTCAGGAGGGGAAGAAGGCGTTTTTGGAGAAACGTAAGCCCAATTTTCAGCAATATCCTAAAATGCCCTAATGAGAAACATTACAATTTGGCTTAAGGCTTTCCGACTTCGTACCCTTCCGTTGGCCCTCTCTTGTGTGCTAATGGGTACGTTTCTTGCGGCTGCAGAAGGCTCTTTCCAATGGCGTGTGTTTCTTTTAACCCTTTTAACCACCCTTTTACTTCAGATTCTTTCCAACCTGGCTAACGACTTCGGCGATGCCGATAACGGTGCCGATAACGAGATGCGCGTGGGGCCCACCCGTGTCACTCATACGGGATTGATCTCCCGCAAGGCCATGATAAGCATGATTGTGCTGTTTTCTGTGGCGGCTATTCTGTCGGGAGTGCTGCTCATCGTGGTTGCTTTGCGAGACGCCCCTGCAAAATTCCGTTGGCTTTTTTTGCTGCTGGGTCTTCTCTCTGTGGCCGCTGCCTGGAAATATACCATGGGAAAAAGACCCTATGGTTATCGTGGCTTGGGCGACCTTTTCGTCTTTCTCTTTTTTGGTCTTCTGGGGGTTTGGGGTTCCTATTTCATGCAGCGGGTAGCGTTTCATGGAACTCTTCTGCTTCCGGCAGCGGCCATCGGTTTTTTCAGTACCGGGGTGCTCAACCTCAACAACCTTCGGGATGAAGAGAGCGACCGGAGGGCGGGTAAAAACACCCTTGTAACCATGAAAGGTGCCCTCTTTGCCAAGCGTTATCACACCCTGCTTATTTTGGGGGGGATCGTGTTGGCCTTTCTTTATAATCTGCTCTCTTTTCGGGGCTATCTCAACTTTTTGTGGCTACTTATGACCCCCCTTTTTCTTGCGGGGTTATTGAGGGTATGGCGTGCACAAACCGCCTCGGGCCTGATTGCTGAGCTACAGCGGCTGGCCATGGCTACCTTCCTCTTCTCCTTAACCTACGGTATCTCTCTACTTTTATGAAATATACGGCCTCTTATAAAAAATATCGCCTTCGCTTTCGGCAACCCATCGGCACTTCCCGGGGTGTTTATACCGAAAAGATCAACTATTATCTCTTTTTAGGGGATGATGTTCATTCGGGTAGAGGGGTTGGTGAGTGCAATCTCCTCTCCGGGCTGAGCGTAGACGATGTCCCGGAATACGAAACACAACTGGCTGCGTGTTGTCGTCAGATTAACGAAGGTGCTTCCCCTGATGCGTGCTCTGTGGAGCGGTTTCCCTCCATCGCCTTTGCTTTGGAGACGGCACTGTTGGACCTGCACCATGGAGGAGAAAAAATACTCTTTCCCTCCGCGTACACTCGGGGGGAGGAGGGCATCATCACCAATGGCCTTATATGGATGGGAGAGGAGAAAAAGATGCAGCAACGTATTGATGACAAGCTTGCCCGAGGATTTCATACCCTGAAGATGAAGATCGGAGCCTTGAACTGGCCCCAGGAGCGAGCCTTGCTTAGGCGGATTCGGGATCGTTATGATGCCTCAACCATCACGTTGCGTGTGGATGCCAATGGAGCCTTTCGTCGAGCGGATGTTTTTGGGGTGATGGATGATTTGGCGGCGTTGGATGTGCACTCCATTGAGCAGCCGGTAGAGAAGGGGAATCATGCGTTGATGGCAGAGGTTATCGATAAATGTGAAGTTCCTGTAGCCCTGGATGAAGAGCTTATTGGCATCTGTGGGAAGGCCCAACGTAAAGCACTGTTGGAGCAGCTCAACCCGGCGTTTCTCATCCTAAAGCCTTCCCTGTTGGGAGGGTTTAAGCAGTGTGAGGAGTGGATCGCTCTTGCCCAAGCACAAAATCGACAGTGGTGGATCACTTCGGCCTTAGAATCCAATATTGGCTTAAATGCCATTGCACAGTGGAGTTATAAGATCCTTGAGGATCATGACCTTACGAAAAAGATGCTTCCTCAGGGGTTGGGATTGGGAGATATTTACCAAAACAACCTCTCTGCTCCGTTGGATCTTCGGGGAGAGAAACTCTATCACCATCCGGAAAAATCCTGGGATATGACTCTCATCAATACGTAGCCTGTTATGATTATCAACGGTCAATCCTATACGTTAGCGCAGATCAGAAGGTTGGGGTGTACCTCTCGTCTCCCGGAGCCTCTTTTGGGGGTGTTACAATTCCTTACACGCTGGTATGATGACACGGATGTGATTGAGCAGAGAACCTCAGGGAGTACCGGTACGCCCCAACGTATCCGCCTGAAGAAGGAATCCATGCGGAATTCGGCCCTTGTCACCAACCGATTTTTTTCGTTACGACAGGGGGATACCCTCTATCTTCCCCTTCCTATCAGCACCATTGCCGGAAAGATGATGGTGGTGCGTGCCTTAATTGGAGAGATGAACCTGTGGATTGAGCTGCCTTCCCGCTTGCCGGAGTTACCTCCGGAGGGAGCCTCTTTGGGGGCCTTTGTTCCCATGCAGATGGAGCATCTTTTGCAGCATGACGGCTGGAAGGATACCATCCAAACCGTACTTTTGGGCGGTGCTCCCGTCTCTCCGCATTTGAGGGAAAAACTTCAACCCTTGAAGAGCCATGTGTATGCCACTTATGGGATGACAGAGACCTGTTCTCACATTGCGGTGCAGCGCCTCAACGGAGCGCATCCCGATGCTTTTTTCCAACTTCTTCCCGGCGTATCCGCCACTGTGGGAGAGGAGGGATGCCTCACCATTGAGGCTCCTCACCTTTTGGAGGCTCCCCTGCTCACCGCCGACCTGGCCGTTATCCCCGCTCCGGGAAGGCTGGCTATTATCGGGAGAAAGGATTTTATCATCAACAGCGGAGGGATAAAGATCAATCCTTCTCCTTTGGAGGATGTGCTTGGGAAAAGGTTGGGTAAAGAGGTGGTGATTATCCCCTTTCCTGATCCCCTACTGGGGCAGAAAGCCCTGGTGGTGGTGGAGGGGATCGAGGATCCGACGTTGATGGCTGAGGCCGTAGCGTGTATCGAAGAGCTTCGAAGGGAGGCTCCTTTGGTCAGAATCCCCCGATTTCTTACTCCTTTTCCCCGGAATAGGGCCTTAAAGATTGACCGAAAAGAGGTGTTGAAACGCCTTTTGGAGAGGCACGATTTGTAATCTTTTCGCTAATTTTGCCCTCCATGAAAACACCCCGACAGTATGATGATCCGGACATAGGCAGCGTCATTCTTAATCAGCGTCGTCACCTAAAGCATGTGCGCATTACCGTTAAACCGGATCTTCAGGTACAGGTCTCTTTCCCTTACCGGGTCTCCGCTACACAGGCTATCCGGTATGTACAGGAGAAGAAGGGGTGGATCGTGAAGACACTGAGAAAGTTTAGGGAGGAACAAGATGAGCGTTTTCTGTTCACTCCTGCGATGGAGTATCATACCCATTTTCATAAGATTCTCATCAAGACCCATGGGGAGGAGCAGTTGACTTTTCACATTGGGGAGGATGCCACCACCATAAGAGTTCCGGATAATAGGGATCCTCGTGATCCCTTTATTCAGGATTGGATAAGGCATGCGGTGGAGGAGACCTGGCGGGTGGAGGCCAAAAGATACCTCCCTTCGAGAGTCGCCTCTTTAGCAGCGCAGCACCACTTCCAATTCCGGAAGGTAGCTATTCGCAATGCAAAAACACGATGGGGGAGTTGTTCAGACACCAATAACATCAACCTCTCTTTGCATCTTATGCGTCTCCCTTATGACCTCATTGACTTTGTGATTCTTCATGAACTGTGCCACACCATACACAAGCATCATGGTTGGGAGTTTCATGCCCTGCTTGACAGGTTATGCAACGGGGAGGAGAAGAGGATGAATGCCCGTCTTCGGAGGGTGAACATGAAAGATTACCGCATGGTCACGGATTAAATGCCATTGATGGCAGCCCAATAAAAGGGGTGGGCATATTTTTCAGATTGAATACATCGGATTTTTGTTTTTTGAAGGGCCTTTGAGGGTACGCCTATCTTGAGTAGATCCTGGTAGTAGAGGGGGAAGAAGAAGGAAGCAAATTGATCCTCTAGCTCCCATCGGGTGTAGATAATGTGCTCAACCCCGGCATAGTGGAAGGAGCGTACAAAGGAATCTACCCCTTCGCTATCATAATAGGGGCCACATCCTGAACCACAGGTGCTTAAGACAAGGTGTTTCACCTTTATGTCTTGCGGTGTAATATGCCATTGATAATATTTTATGGGGTGGCCTCCTTCATTTAACAGGAGATAGGGATAACTTTCTTCCCGTTCCAAGGCATAGAGATGGCCGGAAAGGTGGAGCATTCCGTCGGATGTTAATGCCTTTTGAAAATTTATCATGCTGGCGTCTTCGTTGAGGTATGTATGGCAATGCCATCCTTTTTTTGTTAGAAAGTAAGCGCATTGTTCGATCTCTATCTTAGAAAAGGCTAAAGAAGGAGCTATTTCCGGCACGGAATGGGTCGCTGAAGGAGCAAATGCCAGGAAAGAGAGTGAGGGGGTAAGAGGAAGAAACTTTTTCTCCCAGCCTGATAAATAGAGCAACTCATGGATGGTGTATTGCTCAATAAGGTACTTTCCCTTTACTTTTAAACAATCAAAGGGAATGTGTGAGGTAATCCCTTCATTCACCACATAAATGGTACGAAATGACGCTATATAGGGGGCAATGGGATCGATCAAGAGGGTAGATAACCTGGTAATAGAGGGTGTTAGCTTCTCATTGGGATGAAGCTTTTTAATGGCTACCAAACAGTGTTGCAGTGCCTCCTTTACAGCGGTTATCTCCCCGATGGTAATGATGGATAGCGCGTTATTGGAGATCAGGTTGCAGTAAATGGAATCTGAAGAGAGCAGGTAATTGATGATGATCTCCTTGTCGTTTAATTGTTCCTGTATGGAAGTGATGGAGAAGTCCCCCTTTTTTAAAGTTGATCCCTCCTCTTTACTGCGTATATAAGCGTGATTTAAGAAAGGAACCTCCTTTATCGCTTCTCGTATGTTGGAGGGATTTTTTCCTGCCTTTTGAAGAAATTGGTGAATATATCTTTGGGTAGCCTTGAGGCTATGAGGGGGCTTTGGAACCTTTCTATTTTGCACAGTACGGTACTTACACAACTCCGAGATGGTGATAATTTCATTTAAAATGAGAGCGTTCGTTTTATCGGTAAAGGAGGTATTATGGTACAATGATAATAGTAGTGAGATGTATGCCTTGTAGTGATGGTATAGGTGCTCGTTGTATATAATCCTGGATTTATCTTCTTTGATTTCAGATAAGGGGATTGCGGTCTGTGTGATGGCTTCTCGATAGGTAGAGAGAGCTTCTTTTAACATCAAGGGGTCTGCATTTTTATGGAATAGGTCAACTTGTAGTTTTGCGATATTAAATAATGTCTCGACATAGTGGGTTGCATATAATGGTCTATTGTTGAGAATGTTGATGTTAATGATATTTGCCTTCCGATAATGTGCAATAGCTTGAAGTGTCTGCCCTTTCAACTGATAATAGGCTGCGGAGACATGGTGGTAACGAATTTGCCAAAGCGGTTCCCGAGATGTTTCCCGGGCGATTAGACCTGAAAGCATCTTCAATGCGTTTAGGGCAGCGTTACAATCGTTGAACTTTATGGAGACTACACACTGCCTAAAGTATGTTTGCAGCAGTGTGTTACTATGCTTCGAGGGCGTGGGTGTACCGTGTACATTTTCCAGACAGGGATCATACAGATCCACTTTTTGTGATGCGGTATTTAGGGAGGTCTGTTGTAGTAGATAAAATACTTGTTGGGCTCTTTTATAATCTTCAAGCTGATACAGCGATAAGGTGATTTGCTGTAAGATTCTTGCGATCCTTAAGGGTTGATTTTCAATAGAGGTATGATAGAGAATTAATTTAAGGGCAAGCAATAAATAGTAGATGCTACTGTAATAATCCTTTTTGTGATAGTAGATTAACCCCAGGTTATGGTATATGGTTTCCAGCTCGGAGTCATAGGGGGAAACTCGTATGAGTTTTTCTGCTTGGTGGATGAGCTTTTTTTCAGAAGCGTTTAACCGACCGTGCTTATAATCGTTGCTCCATAGAGTGTTTTTTTTCTCTTTAGAGGGGGTGGAGCCCTCGGATTCCTTATCCTCCTTGCTATTGGGTGTTACAGGGAGATTGTTGTTGCTCTTTTCATTATGGGAAAGGAGATATAGGGAGTCTGAATCATAAGTGATTGTCTGAGTGGTTTCGGTGCTATTGTTACTGCTTCGCTTTTTCACATGGCTGTTGTGGTTGCGACCACATGTGATGAAAAAAAGCCCAACAATTGCGGATAGGATGAAGAAATGAGGGCTTTTAGAAACAGGGATATTCAAGGTTTTATAATTGGTAAATGGCATTCGTCTATAACGTCCGACCTCTTCGTTATACTTGTCTTCCAAATGGTTACTTTAGTTCTGCCCAATACAATCGCATCTACCTCAGTAAACTCCCCTATTTCAGCCTTCGCAAGCCTCGAATTCGAACTTTCTATACAGCCTCTTCTCAAAATCCTGACTTTATGGACAGGCACTAAACCGTCTCTTGCGGAAAAAGGCCAAATACGTTGTTATGTAATTGATCTTAGCTGTAGGGGTTTATTTTCCCTTATGGTTTAACCCCTTTACTGGACGTAAAATCGCCCAACTTCTATGATTTTTTCGGGCGTTTCTAAGACCCAATAGTAGGTTCCGGTGAGTTCGGGAACGGGTATGAACATCCGGGTTGTGGAGTAGGGGTATTGCTTTATTTGATCATCCTTCACCGTGTAGAGGCTGATGGTCATTCCCTGGAAGGGTTTATGATGGCCATCAAATGTTAACACCTCTCCGGAGTGCGTAATTACATCCTGTTGGGGGACGATAACAGTTTTTTCGTGGCCTCGAAAATGGCTTTTCATAAGTGTTTCCAAGCGATGATTTAGGGGTTCCTTTTCCAAAGGGGGATCTGTTACCCCAATGTTGGAAGCATTAAAGAACAGTGCAGAAATAAACAGCAGTCCTATAAAGAGTGCTGCGATACCTGCTATCCTAACCCACGGGGAGGTTGAGGAATGGTTTAAGGGCTCTTTTGCATAAAGACGCCTTATCTGTTCACGCACTTCTAGTGATGGTAAAGAACCGATATCTTGATAGAGCTCTTTGGTTTGGAGGTATTCTTCTTTTAGTGAGTTTTCAACTTGCATTAATTTGTAAAAATGCTTCATTTCATTTTTTCCCATCTCGTTCGTATAAAACCGATCAAGTAGGATAAACTTCTCCTGTCGTGTCTTCATTTTCTTCTTTTAACTTGGGATAATCATGATCGGCCCGGATCCGTTTAATCAGCGCCTTCTTACATTGATACTTTCGTTTTCGTGTGTAAGCTAAGGAGTTGTATCCCATCTCTTGTTGAATCTTTTTTGTTTTCTCTTTTTTCAACATCATTTTAATAATCTTCTTACAACTCTTCGTAAGGGTATCAAAATGTCGTTGAAACATAATCATTCGTCGCTCATGTAATGAAAGATTATTTTCCAAGACCTCACAAGGAGGCATACTATTATCAAAAACCTCCTTAGTCAGTACGATGGTTTTTCCCTTTTCTGCCAGTCGCCGAAGCCAAATATTACGTGCAATGGCATATAAGAAGGTACCAAAGGAACAGGAAAGGGTCAATTCCTTAGATTGTAGTCGCTCACAAATAACGATCATCGCATCCTGAAATAAATCCTTTGCGTCATCTACTGTTCCATGGTTGTAAGTTACCAAATGTTGAATATGCTTAAAATACTCTTTATATACAGTTTTGACAATCTCTTCATTGCTGTCTCGAATGCCCTCTAAAATCTGATTATCATTCAAAAATTCCATCTCTTATTAGTTAATATCAAATGGCCTAAAATATGACCCTATCCCCATGGATTTTTTTCAGAAAAATAGATTTAAGTAATTGATCATAAGTAAATTAATAGATGTAAAAAATTATTGAAATGCTAAAAAACAGATGACCTAATAGAACGATTCTCTTAAACAGGTAGAGATGCAATTGGGCAAGGAAGGGGCTAATGGGGGTTAATGCTTATATGGCGCAGGCTAAGGTGGCTACACTCACTCGCACATCCGGTATTTGCAACAGGGTGGAGGCACACGACTCCAGGGTGCTTCCCGTTGTCACTACATCATCCACCAGCACCAGGTGTTTCCCCTTTAGATGGGAGGCCTCTTTCAAGCGGAAGATACCGTCCATATTTTCAAAACGCTGGTACCTGTTTTTCTTGGTTTGGGTGGCGCTGTTGACGCTTCGGAATAGGGTGGAGATATCCAGTTGAGCGTTCATCTTTTGTGCCATCCCTTTGGCAATCAGCTCACTCTGGTTGTACCCTCTTTTTCGTTCTTTTTGAGGATGCAGCGGAACGGGGATCAGGTACTCTGCTTCCGAAAAGTAGGAGGATTGGGATAGGGCTATCCCGAAAAGTTGACCGCAGTAGCTTCCCACCTCTTTTCTTCCGGCATACTTAAACTGGTGCATCAGATGCTGAACCTTGCTGTTTTTACGAAAATAGAAGAAAGAGGTGGCATAGCTCACCGCTACTCTTCCCCAGAAAAGTTGAGCTACGGGGTTCTCCTCCCGGTGATGAAAATGGGTTCTTGGTAGCCTCAATAAACATTTGGTACAAAGGACTTTCTCTCCGCGGTAGAGGCTATTTCCACAGGCCATACACACCTCCGGAAAGAAGAGGTTCAGAAAATCGGCCCAAACCTGTTTCATAAGCCCACGGCGATAGAGGCTCTGAGGGGGCTTAGCATCCCAAAGCGGTTTCGTAGAGAGGCCACCACCACGTAGTAGCCGGGGGGAACCACCCTGCCTTTGTCATTACATCCATCCCAAACCAATACACTCTCTGTACTCAGCAGGACATTCTCTTTCAATTTCCGAATCCGGTATCCGGCCCGGTCATATACATAGATATCGGCAACTTCGTGGAGGCTCTCGGAAAAGAGGGTGATTGTCCCCACATCGTTTCTGCCGTCGTTATCGGGGGTGATCACTTTGGGCCATATCTCTATTGTTCCTGTTGCCTCTTTGGAGTTCAGGCGCTGGCTGTTGGCATATCCTGGCGTTCCAAAGTGATTCAGCTCTCCAGACGAGAGCCAGGTCTCTTTGGTCACACGTTCAAGGGATACGCCCTCCTGGTTGAATAACAGGGGATAGTGCATGGCGCTGTGGTAGGTCATAAAATCCATTACCGCTCCGTTATGGCGCTGCAGTAGTGCCAGGCTTCCGGCATGGTCGGGCATGGGTGGAAGGTAAGCCCCTCTTAACAGGGGTGCCCTTCCCGCCGTGGGGTAACGCCGGGAGAATCCTGTAGTATCCCGCGTGATCAACAGATAATCGCCGGGAAATAATAGGTAGGGCATGTTTACGGCCGTCTGCCAATTGTAGGGTTTTCCGGAAAGTGTGTCATATTCGGCAAAGAGAAATCCTGCAAGGTCAATTACATGCGCCGACCTGTTCCACAACTCGGCATAATCGTAGAAGCCCTCTTCCGGATTGAACAATACCTCGTTGATTACGATATCCCCCGTGGTGGCTTGCCCGGGTAGTCCTACCTTTACAGGAGAGGGTTCACAGGGATTTCCGTTGTAATCCCGGATTCCCTCTCCCTGTGTCATCGTTACCACCTCTCCCTCTTGCAGGGGCGGTGTGATCTTTAGGGAGAGGCGGCACTCCCAAGGTTCCGGTATTGTTATTTCCCGGAGGCTATATTGGGGAGGCAAGTGAAAGGCTTCCTGCTCATTAACACACTGAATAGCCTCGCTATAAAACAGCATTATGGTTTCGGGATCCCTCATCGCTGTGCGTACCACGTAGGGGGGGGTATGATCCGGATTGTTGTCGGCCACACTATTGGGATACCCCGGTGTTCCTCCTTTCTCCTCTTGTGAGCTGGCGTAATTTTTTTCCCCTCCACCTCTGTTGTTTGGGTCGATGCGTTCCAACGACCATCCTCCTTCACGTTTGCTCTCTTGGTGCATCGTTACTTGGTATAATAACCAGTCCACCGGACTACCCTCTTCATCTTTTAACACGATGGTGCAAGCTTCGTTGGGAATGGAGAGTTCCGCTATGATTAGTTCCGTCGAATCTTGCCCTATGGTTTGTTTGGTCATCACCACATAATGGTGGGGGAGAAGGGGGTAACTATCTGCTACGGCCATATCCCTGTTGTTGATGCTGAGGTGATATCCTTCCAAATTGACCATTTCCGATGTGTTGTTGTATAGTTCGATGTATTCCACGGCCGGGAGTCCGGGGGGAGCAGGATTCACATCTGCCATCACTTCGGAGATAAGGATGTCTCCCACGCCAACGGGGTGGTATCCAAAGTGATGTATGGAAGGAATTATTTCATTTCCGATCCTATCTTTCACCCCTTTTACCTCAATGGTGTAGTCTTGCCCTGCTATAAAAGGGGGATGAAAGAGCAATGTTACATCGTTGAGCGTTTCGGGGGTCATTTCTACCTCCTGTGGATAACGTGCCTCTGAGGTCAGACGATAGTGATGGATTGTTGTGGCGGAAATGGGGTCTGGTGGTTCTGAAAAGGATACCTGCAGCTTATCTTCTTCTTTTACGCTCACATATACCACCTCCGGAGGTGTTGTATCTATCTCCACAGGGCGAATTTGAAGATCATCAAAGAGCGATTTGTCGGTATTGCTGGCGGTACACTGACATGTGATGGAGAACCATTTTGTATTCGTTATTCGGTTATCCACACCTGTGCCATATTCGTGAAAAATGCCCTCTTCCACGGTACCGATATGCCACTCTCCCCCCTTTTTTCGTACGATGCGATACCGATGGGATGAGGAGGTGTGAATGTCGGGCCCTGAGCAGCGAATCACGGGGAATGCCTCTCCTTCTCCCCGGTAGTAAAGAACCGGGACATCTTCTGCTCCCGTTTCCCCTAATTGCAAGAAGTAACCTTTGGCACGGGAGGGATTTTCGTGGTCAGAAATTAACCAGATCCGGCTATAGTTGTTGGCTGATGGGGAGAACTTCTGTTGGATAGAGATTAGCCATTCGGTACTGTCACAGAGGTTATTCTCCGTAGAGAGGTAGTATGTCCCGGCTTCCTCGGCATCCAATTGCAAAGAGGTCTGCGCGTTTACCGTAAAATCCTCCATGGTTCCTACCCATGTGGGATTGTGATGGAGCTCCCCATCGGAGAAATCTTCGTTTACTTGAGCCATCACCTCTGCCCAACTCCACAACCCCAGTAATATTAGCACTGCATATCTCATAAAATGGCTACCCTTGCTTATTAATACAAAAAAGGGGAAAAGATAACCCTATGAAACATTCATAACCGTTAGAGGATATACCACATTGTGGGGACGGAAGTCGGAAGATCGAAGTCGGAAGACCGAAGACGGAAGTCGGAAGAGGAGTGATAATTTTTTGCGAACTTTGCCGTTAAATCAAGCCAAAGGTTAACAGCCAGGAGCCTAACAGCTGCAAAATTAAACAGATGAAACATCCACGAGTCATTTTTAGATACACAACGGAATGATTATGGGGATGGAAGTCGGAAGACGGAAGTCGGAAGATGGAAGAGGAGTGATAATTTTTTGCGAACTTTGCCGTTAAATCAAGCCAAAGGTTAACAGCCAGGAGCTAACAGCTGCAAGATTAAACAGATGAAACATCCATGAGTCATTTTTAGACACACAATGGAATGATTATGGGGATGGAAGTCG
Source organism: Bacteroidota bacterium (assembly GCA_002748065.1). Taxonomy (GTDB): domain Bacteria; phylum Bacteroidota; class Bacteroidia; order Bacteroidales; family BM520; genus BM520. Next base: position 32,760 of record PDRJ01000008.1, on the reverse strand, counting down.
GAAGACCGAAGAGGGAGGACGGAAGATAGAAGTTGAGTGACAACTTTTTGTGAACTTTGCTGTTAAACCAAGTCAAAGGCTACAAAATATAAACACATGAAAATTGCTGTTGTAGGTGTTACGGGGCTTGTGGGGCGTAAGATGGTTGCGCAGTTAGAAGGTGGGAGGATAGAGGAGCTCACGCTCATTCCTGTCGCCTCCACAAAATCTGTAGGGAGAGAGATCCCCTTTCGGAATCAGCTGGTTCCTGTCGTTTCGATGGAGGAGGCTCTAACGAGGCATCCCCATGTGGCGCTGTTTAGTGCCGGAACGGAAATCTCGCAACACCATGCGCCTCGTTTTGCGGCACAGGGAACCTATGTGATTGATAACTCTGCTGCCTTTCGGAGGGAAGAGGCGGTTCCGCTGGTGGTTCCTGAGATTAACGGGTCTATCATTCGTAAAAGCCATCATCTCATTGCCAACCCCAACTGTACCACTGCGCAATTGGTGATGGCGTTGGCGCCCCTCAAGGAGCGGTATGGCCTTCACCGGGTGGTGGCATCCACCTACCAAAGCGTGAGTGGCTCAGGAAAGGAGGCGCTTGAACAACTGTTTGGAGAGCGCGAAGGGAGAGCGGTGCCGAGCGTTTATCCCTGGCCCATCCACAATAACATCATTCCCCACGGAGGCTCCTTCCTTCCCAATGGTTTCACTGCGGAAGAGGACAAGCTGCTTTTTGAGACCCGGAAGATCTTAGCGGCACCGGAGATGGAGGTCGCAGCAACCGTGGCGCGGGTGCCGGTGACGGGAGGACACTCCATCAGCGCCACCATCACTTGCCACAAAGCGTGTCCTGCACAAGAGGTTACGGCACTGCTAAAAGAGACGCCGGGGGTGGTCGTTTTGGATGATCCTCTGAAAAATGAATACCCTATGCCCCTATTTAGTGAAGGGAAAGATGAGGTCTTTGTGGGTCGTATCCGCAACGACCTTTTTCACCCCGATGTGGTTATGATGTGGATTGTGTCTGATAACCTACACAAGGGCGCTGCAACCAATGCTGTTCAAATATTGGAATACTTAGTCAGGGAGAAAATTGTTGCCTAAGGGAAATTGAATAGAACCCCCCATAAACCCATTGTATCGTGAAATTTTACCGTCGTATCGAAGACTTTCCCCGCCTCCGCAATGTGATTGCAACCATTGGTATCTTTGATGGAGTGCATTCGGGTCATCGTCGCATCATTGAGCGGATGCGGGAGGTGGCTAAGGAGAGAGGGGGAGAAACCGTGTTGGTGACCTTTAACCCCCACCCCAAATCGGTTCTCCACAAAGACCATAAGTACCTTAAGTATATCCATAGTCGGTCGCGCAAGATCGACCTTCTGGCGCGTACGGGCATTGATTATGTCATAGAGATTCCCTTTTCCAAAGCCTTTGCACAAACCCCTGCGCGGGAGTTTATCCAATCTTTTATGGTACAAAAAGTTGGAGTTTCTCACATTGTTGTAGGGTATGATTATCGCTTTGGGAAAGGACAAGAGGGCACCTATGAAGGGTTGTTGGCCATGGGGAAAGAGTGGGGTTTTTCTGTGGAACAGCTTTCTGCGGTTACCGTTTCTGATATCATTGTAAGCTCCACCGCAATTCGGAGCGCTCTCCATGAGGGTAACGTCCAACTGGCCAATACTCTTTTAGGTTATGAGTATTCCCTTTTTGGTGAAATTATCTATGGCAAGCAACTGGGAAGAACCATCGGTTTCCCAACAGCCAATATCGAAGTGCCTAATAAGTTGAAACTCATTGCAGCCAATGGGGTCTATGCTTGCAGAATCTTATGGAAAGGCCAAAAACTTATTGGTATGGGAAATATCGGTTTCCGACCTACCGTCAATGGAAACCACCGTACCATTGAGGTAAATATCTTCGACTTCTCCCAGGAGATTTATGGGGACTACCTTACCGTCTATTTTGTGCAGCGTATCCGGGATGAAAAGAAATTTCAAGACCTTGATGCCTTGAAGGTTCAGTTGGAAGAGGATCAGGAGGTGGTCAGAGAGATCCTGAAACAATGTAAAGTCAGCCCTTTTAAGGCTTAGGTTGATTTTTTGGCGGCACGACGCATCACAACCCCCACTTTATAGATCCCCTGAATGGTATATTTTGGGTAGAAGCATTCGATGTTGAGCTTTGCTGTTCCCTGCTCCGTGAAACGGTGCTCCTCTCTTAAAGGGACCTCCAATGTGGCTCTTCCATCGGTGATCCGGCCATATATCATCCCTTTATTGCTTCGGATGCGAGGGTGATACTCTTTGATACGTTCCTCTCCGTTGGGCATCTGCATGATCACATGAAAGGGGATCTTATCCTCAGGGAAATTTACATCATACTCCAGCACCATCACGAAATCATAGGCCCTGTCGGTGTGTGTTACGGGAAACTCGAAATCCAGTTTCTCAAAACGATCCCAAATGCCCTTTTCAAAGGTTACCTCTCGTTCATAAGCCTCTTCTCCTCCGGAGCAACCGACGAAAAACAGTGCCGCGATGATGAAAACAATGACTCTATTCATGCTATCTTCTGAAATAATTAACAGAGACAAAAATACAAATCATTTTTGTTCTTCAAAGGCTGTGGTTCTTATCGTACGGATATTCGATGGCACTGCCATAAAGAGGCGCTTATAAGCGACACAACGTCTTTTAATATACGGTCTTGTTGTAAAAAACTGACAATATGTCGTGTGATCTATTACATATATACGTATATGCATGTGTATGTATGTTTTGGTATGACCTTTGAAAGGAGATGTCAAATATACGTACATAAGAGCGTAGTGGCTGCTTAGGTAGTGTATGAATAATTCAGGGTCTTTGACATTTTTTTGCAGAGACTAACTAGAAATTTTTAAAATAAAAGAGCAATATGGCTTTAGAACATTTAACAAAAGAGACCTTTAAATCGAAAGTATTCAATTATGAGGTGCATAAAGAGTGGAAATTTGAAGGCGATAAGCCTGCCATCGTTGATTTTTACGCTGATTGGTGTCAACCTTGTAAGATGGTTGCTCCCATTTTAGAGGAGTTGCAAGAGGAGTATGGTGATAAGTTGGTTATCTATAAAGTGAATACGGAGAATGAACAAGAGCTCTCAGCAGCTTTTGGAATCCGTTCCATTCCTTCACTTCTCTTTATTCCTGCTGAGGGACAACCGCAAATGGCCGCGGGAGCCCTGCCTAAGGAGTCATTCAAGCAGGTAATCAGTGATGTCTTAAAGGTTGATTAGTCTATGAGTTGGATCAAAAAACACCTTTTACGGGTTATCCTTTTGGTGGTGGGAGCATTGGCAGGATTGGCGTATTGGTATTTCGTTGGTTGCACTTCCGGCTCTTGTCCCATAAAATCCGTTTGGTATATGTCCACCCTTTTTGGGGGGATCATAGGGTACCTCCTTGGGGGAATTATTGAGGATTTCCGGGGAAAGGGCAAGTAAGCGGTGTCATCATCCCCTTCCGAATTTGTTGCAGGAAGGGTATCATATATAATTTATACGCCTATCTTTGTAGGGAAATCCCTTAGCAGGGGCTTATCGATTGACATGGTGGTATTTCATCTGAGTAAACCGGGTGAAGTGCCGCCATGAAATGTTTGTTTTGAAGAGATTACCCATGAAAGATCGTTATTTTTCAGATACCCTGTATCACACACGTCCTACCGAATCGCTGATATGCCTCTTTGGCTCTTTGGCCAAGCAGTATGGGGGATTAAACCTGGCCCAAGGTATTCCCGGATTTGATCCACCTCAGGAGTTGTTGGAGATTCTCTCCTCCCTCATACAAAAGGATTACCATCAATATGCGCCGGGACAGGGGAATGCCCATCTTATCAATCAACTGCTTGCGCATTACCGGCCGGAACTCCCTGATATTACGGACAAGAATTTGTTGGTTGTGCAGGGAGCTACGGAAGCGGGAAGCCTGATCTATAACTATCTCTCCCAATTGATTGAGAAGCCCTTCTCCGCTTTGGCCTTTGACCCGGTGTACGAAACCTTTAGCCATCTTCCCGCGATATTTGGTTCTCGTTTTGTTCCCTTTTATCCGGAAAAGGGCCGTATTGATTTTGAGCGTCTGGAACAGACGATTAAAGCACAGCGGGTTCGGATTATCTTTCTCAACTCTCCCGGCAATCCTCTCGGGGCGTTCTTGACGGAAGAAGAGTATGATAAACTTCTTGTAATCAGTGAGAAGTACCACATCTATTTGTTAATGGATGCCGTCTACCGGGATCTCTATTACCAAGAGAAGCCCTACATTCCCATTGCCCATACGGGGAAGAACCTTTTTTACATCAACAGCTTCTCCAAGATGCTCAGTATCACCGGTTGGCGTATTGGATACTTTATCACCTCCCGGGAGCATATGGTGAAGATAAAGCAGATCCATGATTATACGGGTCTTTGTGCGCCCTCTCTTTTCCAACAGGCCATAGCTACTTATCTAGAGCAGTACCACTTTGGGAAGGCATATTTGGAACAGTTGCGGAGGGATCTTTTTGAGAGTTTTAAGACCTTAAAGGGATACCTTTTGCAAAAAGGATTTGAAATCCCTGACATCAAAGGGGGATATTTTATTTGGGCAAAAATTCCTCCGCATTTGCCGGATGGTTACAGACTAGCCTTGGATTTATACCGTAATCAACAGATTGCTGTGGTACCGGGAGAACACTTCTCGGAACGAGGGAAACGTTATGTGCGTTTTAACATTGCGCGTCCCTCTCATGAAATCGCTCAGGCCATTGAAAAGATGGAGCTCTTTTTCGCCTCCCATTAGCCGTTTGGCACCCCGCTCTTCTTATTCACATGTCCAACTCTATAAAATTGTTACCTTTGTACCATCAAAAACAGATATTATGAGGTTTATTTTACTATTTATTGCTCTTTTTTCCGTTTCGTTAATGACATTGGCGCAGACTACCTACCAGCCGAATGATTTTGCAGAGCCGGGAACGTCTTCTTTTGTTTCCAATTTGAAAGCTCTGCAGTTGGTGGGAAAGGATTTCTCGCCCACGGGTGAAAATTACCAATGGGACTACAGCAATCTCTCCTTGGACTCACAACAGAAAAAGGGGTATCTCTCTCCCGATTTCAATGGTTTCCGCGAAAGTTTTATCGCACTCTGTGTTGCCGGAGGAGGTGGGCTATTGGATTGTATCGCGAAATGGGAAGATTTTGCTTATATGTCAGAGACCTTCTCGGATACCATTGAGGTAGGAGGTGTTTCAATGACGGCTCTGACCTCGGTATATGATAAAAGTGATGAGGCTTTTTATCAAACAATGATAGGAGGAATGGTGGGAATGGAGACCGGTTATGTTCCTGTGGTGTTGGAATTGGAAGATTACGACACGTTGCTTCAATTTCCCGTGGAGTATGGTCAGGAGTTTGCCTCCCATGGCCGCTACGTCATTGATATGAACTCTTTGGGAAGTGACTTCGTCTACATTTGGGATCGTAAAACAGAGAGTGTGGTTGAGGGGTATGGAAGTCTTACCCTTCCTTCGAAGAGCTATGATGATGTGCTAAAAGTGAGGAAGAGTATTGATATTGCCGATACGATCATTGTAAATGGGACGATTCTTAGCAATCCTTTTGATAATCGGGTTGTTTATCAGTGGTTTAGTCCTAAAGAGAAGCTCCCTCTATTGGAGGTGCATGGTTATCAGCTTTTGGGGGGTGTTGAGATTTATACGGAAGGATTTTATATCGATACCATTTACTGTTCAGAAGAGCCTTTGGCCTTCTTTTACTCCAGGCCTTTCTTTCCATTCATCGATCCTGAGACCAATACCAGTGAGGTAGGTTTTACCAATCTTTCGTACAATGCCAACGAATGGGAATGGGATTTTGGTGATCCTGAAAGTGGTGATGCCAACTACTCCACCGAGATGAATCCTTTTCACACTTACACGAAAGAGGGAACTTACAGCGTAACATTGACGGCAATCAATACCGTTTGTACGCCTCCGGAAACGGATGAGATCACTTTTCCGGTGATTGTCACAGACTCTTCTCAGGTTGGGCTTCCCTCGTATGAGAAGATGGCAATTCAGGTTTCGCCGAACCCCTTCTCGGATGTGATACATGTGAAGAATGATCATGCGAAGGAAGTTACTTTGAGGGTGACCGATATCTACGGGAAAAATGTCCTCAAGACTTGTGTGGCTCCCCATACGGAGAAAAATATTTCCACTAGTCACCTGCAACACGGTATTTACCTGATTCATTATGTGGTGGATGAGAAGAGGGAAGGAAGTATGAAACTTTTGAAAACTACTACCCGATAATAGCGGGTTATACCGTAAGCGTTTCGCCTTCAGACTTGGCAATAACAACAGCTCCGCAACTGTCCGACCAGACGTTGGTGGCGGTGCGTAGCATGTCCAAGGGTAGATCTACAGCCAGGATTAATCCAACTCCTTCCATGGGTAAGCCCACGGCAGAGAGGATTACGCTCAGCATGACCAGCCCTGCCATGGGGATCCCCGCTGCACCAATGGATGCCAGTAGGGCGGTGATTATCACAATAAGCTGCTCGCCCAATGCAAGTTCTACTCCATAGGCTTGTGCGATGAACATGGCGGCTACACACTCGTACAGTGCGGTGCCATCCATGTTTACCGTAGCCCCAAGGGGAAGGGTAAAGCTGGAGATCTGATTACTTACTCCGGAACGGTGCTCCACGGCCTCCATGGTCAAGGGAAGGGTGGCACTGCTGGAAGCAGTAGAAAATGCCGTTAACAAAGGGGTGCTCATGTTGGAGAGATGCTGAAAGGGTTTTGCTCTGCCTACAACCTTGACAATCAGTGGTAGGGTGATAAAGATATGGATGGCCATTGCCAGTAAAATGGTAACCACATAAATCCCCATTCGCTCTCCCAGATGCAGAAGATCCGATTGCGTACTGACCACCTTGCTAACGATACCAAAGACGCCCAAGGGGGCAAACTTTATAATGAACATGGTGATTTTCATCATCACCTCAAAAACGGCGTTGAACCCCGTGGTTAGGAAATCAGCATATTTTTTGTCCACCTTAATGATGAAGAAACCAAATAGCAAGGCAAAGAAGATTACCGAGAGCATCTCGCCGTTGGCAAAGGCCGCAAAAATGTTTTTGGGAACCATTCGGAGGAGCGTATTGCCAAAAGATTCCTGCGCTACGCCCAATCCTTCAACCGTTTGGCTAAGGCCCAGGTCAGCACCCACACCAGGTTTTAGCAAGTTGACCATCACCAGTCCGGTGATAATGGCAAAGAGACTGGTGGTGACATAGTATGCTAGTGTTTTAATTCCGATACGCCCCAGGTTACCGGCAGAACCGATATTGGTCATCCCTGTGATGATACTGCTTAGTATCAAGGGGATAATCACCATTTTTAAGGCTCGAAGAAAGAGGTCGCCCATCCAAAAGAGGTACTTCACCTGATTGGGAAGAAAGAGGCCGAAAAATACGGCTAACACCAAAGAGATAAGGATCTGCCAGTGTAAAGCAGGTTTCTTCATAAGAATTATGCAATTGTGGTTTCAGCGCAATGTACAAAATATTGCGCGAAGAGAAAAACGAATGTTTAGTGGCTTGTCACCAGCTTAAAGCCGATACCATGCACATTCATTAGTTGAACCTCCTCATCCTCTTTAAGGTATTTTCTCAGTTTGGCAATGTAGACATCCATGCTCCGAGCGTTGAAGTAGCTATCATCCAGCCAAATCTTTTTCAGGGCAACGCTTCGATCCAACACGTTATTTTTATGATCACAGAGGAGTTTTAGCAGATCTGCTTCCCGGCTGGTGAGTTTCTGGATGTGCTCTCCCCGTTTCAGCAGGTGCAGGTGGTAATCGAATTGGTAACTCCCAATGTCAAAAATGGTCTGATGCTCCTCCTTTTTATCCACGCGGCGTAGAATGGCACTGATTCTGGCGATCAACTCCTCCATGCTGAAGGGTTTCGTAAGATAGTCGTCTCCGCCCACCTCAAAACCTTTGAGCTTATCCTCTTGCATCGACTTTGCGGTAAGGAATAGGATCGGCGTATGCTTGTCTGTTTTCCGAATCTCCTCAGCCACAGAGAAACCATCCATCACCGGCATCATCACATCCAACACACAAAAATCAAAATCTTCCTCTTTGAAGGCGGTGAGAGCCTCTTTTCCATTCTCACAAAGCTGAACAGGAAACCCCTTGGCTTTCAGATAGGACTGTAGAATTTGCCCCAGGTTGGGGTCATCCTCCGCTAATAGTATTCGGATCTCTTTATTCTCCATATTCTCCATAAAATTTATCCCTGCTTTTGAGGCAGGAAGATGGTAAACTTTGTTCCCTTATCCAATTCACTCTCTACCAAAATAGTGCCATGATGTTCATCTACGATGGCTTTTACGTAGGAGAGGCCCAGGCCAAACCCTTTAAAGTCGTGGATATTGCCGGTGGGAACCCGAAATAACTTATCAAAGATTTTCTTTTGATTGGCCTTACTAATACCAATGCCATTATCTTCAACGTAGATAAAGACCCCTTGGGGGGATTGCCGGGTCTCCACCGTGATAAAAGGCTGTTTTGGGGAGTACTTATTCGCATTGTCCAACAGGTTCCCGATGATGTTGGAGAGGTGAACCTTATCGGCCATAATTACAGGGTTGGTAGCCTTTAACCTGGTGCGGATCTCCCCATCATTAATTTCCACCTGCATACTGATTTTTTTTACGACATCAAGGATGATATCGTGTATATTGACAGGCTCCGGCTTTAGCTTTAGCCTTCCCTGGTCCAGTATGGCTGTTTGCAAAATCTTCTCCGCCATCACGCCCAAACGTTTGTTCTCATCCCCAATAATCTTAATGTAGTTTTCCGATAGATTGGGAATACGGCATACCTCCTGGTCGCTTAGGGCCTCACAAGCGAGGGCAATGGTAGAGACCGGGGTCTTAAACTCGTGGGTCATATTATTGATAAAGTCATTCTTCATTACGGCCAATCGCTGTTGTTTCACGATGGTGGTTACGGCAATAAAGAATGAGAAGACCACGAATGCCACCAGTAATATGGAGATAAAGATCATGCCGGAGATACTTCGGAGAAAGATAACCCGCTCCTTGGGAAAACTCACTACCAGGTAGTCGGGATTGGGATTGCTATCCCCGGGGTAGAGAACCTGTACAATACAGTTTTCCAGCATTGTCTTCTCAAAACCGTTGATTCCCCGGTACAGAATGGTATCTTTTAAGGGTTCGTAGATGGCATAATGGTAAGATAAAGAGGTGTTTACTGATTTTAGTGCCACTTGGATCAGGGAGTCGAGGAGTGTCACATCCAACCGTTCAAGCGTACTTTTGTACTGCCCGTTGTTGAGGAGCTCTTCAAAGAACTGATTAATCAACAATGATCGAGAGAAATAGATATCCGGATATCGTTCATTAATTTGTTGCCTCCAGCTGTCGGTGGGGTAGGTTGATGAATCGGGAAGGGGTAGGAGTGCCTCGCCCCCCAGGTTCGTTTCGAATTGATCGGCAATTTCGATTTTCTCAAGAATGTGTACCAACCCTTCCAACTTCTCTGATACGTTGCGATTGAAGTTGGCTTCATTCACGGCTATGGCATTCTGCATCCAGAAAAGTTGAATGCCCACCAAGCCGATCAGGGCCAAGCCGGCAATAACAATGATGACCAGGGTATTTTTCTTCATCAATCGCATGGAACAAATTTACATCCCACAGCGCAAAAAAACACGTGCTTAACATATATTAACGTTTGTTGATCTTTCTTAACAATTCTCGTATAATTTTAGGGATATCTTTGCCGTTAGCATTTTGTAACAAAAGAGTTGTTACGAACGTTTAAGTTTTATGTTAGATAAACCTGTATCATGAATTCCAACATCGCGCTGGAATGTGTGTTTGAAGTGTAGTGAGAAATCGCTACACTTTTTTTATATTTGTTACAAAATATGGAGAACTTTTTAAATATATGGACATGAATAGAATAGTACTTGAGACCCGGCATTTGAACCATTTTATAGAGAAGGGGGAGCTGGAGGCTTTCCAGGAAGAGTTGAATGAGGTATATCCTTTGTTGATGAATCGTCAGGGCAAGGGGAATGATTTCTTGGGGTGGATGGACCTTCCTTCAACGATTACTGAGGAGTCCCTTGCCTCCATTGAGCGGGAGGCACAGCGCTTGCGTAGCATCTCTGAAGTGATTCTTGTTATTGGTATTGGGGGGTCCTATCTTGGTGCGAGGGCTCTTCTCGAAACCTCCAAACATCCCTTTAGCACCTTATTAGAAGAGAGGGAGCCGGAGATTCTGTACGCTGGAAATCATATTAGCCAGGATTATCTTCACAGCCTTATGGATGTGCTTGCATTAAGGGAGTACTCCGTGATTGTGATTTCAAAGTCAGGCACCACCACAGAACCGGCCATTGCTTTTCGCCTGATCAAAAAACATTTGGAGGAGAAATATGGTAAAAAGGAGGCCAGAAAACGTATCGTAGCCATTACCGATAAGCAGCGAGGAGCTTTGAAGAATCTGGCCGAGGAAGAGGGGTATCCTACTTATGTGATTCCGGATGATGTCGGAGGACGGTACTCTGTTCTCACTCCGGTGGGGTTGTTACCTGCTGCAGCCGGCAACTTTGATATTCGTGGGCTTATTCAGGGAGCGAGGGAGATGGAGCGTATCGTTAAGGGTAGCGCCGATATAACAGCGAATCCTGCAGCTCAATATGCGGCGATTCGTAACCTTCTCTATCGAAAGGGAAAAACGGTTGAATTTATGGTAAGCTATCTTCCTTCACTCTATTATCTTACTGAATGGTGGAAGCAGCTTTATGGGGAGAGCGAGGGGAAACAGCAACAGGGTATCTTACCTCACGGGGTGAATTTTACCACAGATCTTCACTCCATGGGACAGTATATCCAAGAGGGGTTACGCACCCTTTTTGAGACTACTCTCTCTGTGGAGAGGACGGCAAAAACCATGGTTATCCCCGCCGATGAGGCCAACTTAGACGGGTTGAACTACCTTGCCGGCAAGGAGCTCCAGTATGTGAATCGTATGGCGGAGATGGGGACCACGTTGGCTCATGTGGATGGTGGCGTGCCCAATATGCAGATCCGGATTCCCGAGATGACCCCTTACTACCTGGGGCAGCTTATCTACTTCTTTGAAGCAGGGTGTGCCCTCAGCGGCTACCTTCTCGATGTTAATCCCTTTGATCAACCTGGCGTGGAGGCGTATAAGAAAAATATGTTTGCCCTGTTGGGAAAACCGGGCTTTGAAGAGGAGACCCTCAAGATCCGAAAGCGCTTAGAACAATAGGACTACCTTTAAAAAAAGGGGGGGATGCAGCACTCCCCTCCTCTTTTGTTTATGGAGTGATTTTCCGGAGATAGGATTGGATAACGTTGGGGAAATTCTCGTACTCAAGTGAGTGGATCTTTTGTGCCAGTTTCTCCGGCGTATCCTCCGGTGAGACGGGACATGTTGCCTGAAAGAGGATATCCCCCTCATCATATTGCTCATTTACCAGATGGATGGTGATCCCTGACTCCTTTTCTTTATGGGCAATTACTGCTTTATGAACATGCATTCCATACATTCCTTTTCCCCCATATTGGGGAAGAAGAGCCGGATGGATATTTACAATGCGGTTGGGAAACTGTTGAATGATGCTTGGAGGAATTAACCATAAAAATCCTGCTAATACGATCAGATCCGGTTGATCGGCCACCAACTGTTCAAGAACTCGCCCTGTTTCATAGAGGTCTTTTCTATCAAATAGAAGGGAGGGGAGATGCAATGCTTTAGCCCGTTGTAACACGTAGGCATCGGGATTATTCACATACACCTTTGTAATGAAAATCTCAGAATCCTCCTTGAAAAACTCTGTAATACGCTGAACATTTGTTCCGCCACCGGAAGCAAAAAGAATCACTCTTTTCATCTCTTTCTATTTTGTAGCCTTGGGCGTTTAGCTGTTAGCTTAGCCTTTGGCTTGGATTAATTGCAACGTTCACAAAAAATTGTTCTCCAACTTCCCTCTTCGGTCTTCCGACTCCCGACTTCCGTCCCCATAACCATGGCGTGTCTTTTTACCGACATGAGCGTTTCCTTTTACAAAAATAAGAGGAATTCGCAACCCAATGATGCGTAATTCTTTGTCTTAATGCACTTCTTTGGGTTGGGGTTTAGATAAATATTTGTTTATGAGCTGTTTGTGTTGCTCTGGCGTACATTTTTGGATCAAAATTTTGTTTATAATTATTAAAATACCTTTCTTTGTCACCTTGTTTAACTAAAAATTGAAAGTCATGTCAGACATTACAACAAGAGTAAAGGCTATTATCGTTGACAAGCTTGGAGTGGATGAAAGTGAAGTAACTCCGGAAGCTAGCTTTACAAACGATCTTGGAGCAGATTCTCTCGATACTGTTGAGCTTATTATGGAGTTCGAAAAAGAGTTTAACATTGCTATTCCCGATGAGCAAGCAGAAAAGATTGGTTCTGTACAACAAGCCATCAACTATATTGAAGATAATTCGAAGTAAAAACTAAAAATTGTAACATGACCCACAGAAGAGTTGTTGTTACAGGTCTTGGTGCGCTAACTCCATTGGGCAATACTGTCTCTGCATATTGGGACGGTTTGGTTAATGGAGTTAGTGGTGCTAATGAGATTACCCGTTTTGATGCGAGCAAGTTCAAAACTCGTTTTGCTTGTGAGCTGAAGAACTTTAATGTTCAGGAGTACTTTGACCGTAAAGAGGCCCGTAAGTTAGATGCGTACACGCGGTACGCTCTTGTTTCCAGTGCGGAAGCAATTAAGGATTCCGGCATTGACCTTGAGGTTCTTGACCTTGATAGAGCTGGTGTGATATGGGGTTCGGGAATTGGTGGTATAGATACCTTTATTGATGAGATCATCAATTTTGCAAAGGGAGATGGTACCCCGCGTTTTAGTCCGTTTTTCATCCCTAAGATGATCTCTGATATTGCGGCCGGGCACCTCTCCATTCGGTACGGTTTTAAAGGGCCCAATTACAGCACAGTTTCGGCTTGTGCCTCTTCGGCTAATGCCCTTGTGGATGCGTTCAATCACATTCGTTGTGGAAGGGCGGATCTCTTCATTACCGGAGGTTCGGAGGCCTCTATCAACGTAGGTGGTATCGGCGGATTCAATGGGATGCACGCCATCAGTACACGTAATGATGATATCAAAACGGCATCACGCCCCTTTGATAAAGACCGTGATGGATTCGTTCTCGGAGAGGGGGCAGGAACGCTCATCTTTGAGGAGTATGAACATGCCAAAGCCCGGGGAGCGAAGATTTATGCGGAGGTTGTTGGCGGGGGCCTTTCAGCTGATGCACATCACATTACCTCTCCTCACCCTGAGGGAGAAGGCGCCCAAAAGTCGATGAGGTATGCCCTGGAAGATGCAGGAATTGGCCTGAATGATATTGATCATATCAATACGCATGGAACCTCCACCCCCCTGGGAGATATTGCCGAACCCAAAGCTATTGTTAATCTCTTTGGTGATCATGCTTATGATATTGTGATTAACTCTACAAAATCAATGACCGGGCATCTGTTGGGTGCTGCAGGAGCCGTTGAAGCTATTGCAACAGTCATGGCGCTTGATACCGGCCTTGTGCCTCCTACCATCAACCATTTTACCGATGATCCTGAAATTGATAATAGACTCAACTTTAACTTTGGCGATAAGGCTACGTCTCACGAACTCACCTATGCTTTAAGTAATACCTTCGGGTTTGGTGGACATAATGCCAGTATTATTTTTAAGAAATTTGACAAATAAAACAGAGACTTCGGTTTTGTGAAACCCGTAAAAGCGTATTTTTCTGAGGATAAGATTTTATACGATTCCATAAAAAATATCTTTGGATATTATCCTGGAAATATTCATCTGTATAAGCTTGCCTTGCGCCATAAGTCGGCTTCAATAGAGGAAGCGCATGGGTTGAAAATCAGCAACGAGAGGCTTGAGTATCTTGGCGATGCTATTCTTGGAGCCATTGTTGCTGATTTTTTATTTAAGCTTTTTCCCTATAAGGATGAGGGGTTTCTTACCCAGATGCGTTCCAAAATCGTTTCTCGCTCCCAGCTGAATAAACTTTCACGAAAGTTGGGACTTCACAAATTGGTAAAGATCCACGGTAACGATAACAATCATTATCGCTCTATCAACGGGGATGCCTTTGAAGCTTTCGTGGGGGCGATGTATCTTGACAAGGGGTACAAATTCTCCAAGAAGATTATCATCAACCATGTGATTCGAATCGGTTATAACATTGATGAATTGCAAGAGACCGATTTTAATTACAAGAGTAAGCTTATTGAATGGGCACAAAAAAATAGACATGAGGTTGAGTTCCGCCTGATAGGCGAAGAGGGAAAAGGGTATAACAGACAGTATATCGTACAGGTATTCATCAACCATAAAGCATATCAAAAGGGGTTTGATTACTCCATCAAAGGGGCGGAACAGAATGCTTCAGAAAGAACCTGGAAGATAATTCAGACGGAGAACCAGTAATTTCTTACTTTTACCGAAAGCGATTTGTCATGGCAAAGAAGAGCTTTCGTATTGATTCCCTGAGTACTGAAAATTTCTCTTTTTTCGGTATTGTTGGACCTTTGCCAGATTATCAGATGGCCTATCGATTGAATAAGGGGATGGGGATGCAGTTTTGTAAAAGCCCCGACTTATCGGTCTATTTGAGAGAACAGGTTATTCTCTGCTCGCTTTATTTCTTTACCGATGAAACGCTTCATATAAATTATTTTCTCTTGAGGAATGAAAATCAAAACGATATCCTGATACCTCGCTTACGGAGTGTCGATTATTTTCTTATTATTGAAGCGTTTGCAAACCACCCCTCTCCCAAAATATTTTTAAAAAGGATGCGCTCCATTACCGGAATCCTTGCTGTTTTATCCATTCCCATTAATGAGAAAGACCATATTAATCATATCCTTGAAGATCTGGAATGCCATAGCTTAGAAGATCCCTCATCGCAAAAACGAAAATATTATGACAAAAAGAACCAAAATAATTGCAACCATAGGTCCAGCTATAAAAGATTTAAAAACGCTGACAGAAATTATTGAAGCCGGTGTTAACATTGTTCGTTTTAACTTCTCTCATGGAAGTTATGAAGAGCATCAAGAGCGGGTAAACCTGGTACACAAGGCCAACGAGCAGTTGGGGAGTAATGTGGCTATTCTCGCTGATCTGCAAGGGCCTAAGATCAGGACGGGCATCGTCCCCGACAATGGTATCACCCTTGAGAAAGGGGATCGAATCGTTTTTACCAACCAACCGTTGATCGGGACAAAAGAGAAGATTAGCGTTCAGTATCACGATTTTCCCAATGATGTGAAGTTGGGTGATATGATTATGATTGATGATGGAAAGCTGCTGTTTAAGGTTTTGTCAACCGATGGGGAGAAGGAGGTGTTACTTGAGGCACAAGTTAAGGGCGTCATTAAGTCACGAAAGGGGATAAACCTTCCTAACACTCAAATATCCCTACCGGGACTTACGGAGAAGGACAAGAAGGACTTGGAGTTTATTCTGTCGTTGAATGTGCACTGGGTTGCCCTCTCTTTTGTTCGTTCAGCTTCCGATATTGAAGTCTTACGTGAATTAATTCAGGCCCATCCCAATCCCGTTAAACCTCGTATCATTGCAAAGATTGAGAAACCGGAAGCCCTGGAAGAGATCGACAAAATCATTGCGGTCTCCGATGGCATTATGGTGGCTCGTGGGGATCTGGGTATTGAGGTCCCCCAAGAGAAGGTGCCCATGATCCAGAAGGAGTTGGTAAAGAAATGTCTCGCTTTGGCGAAGCCTATTATTATTGCCACCCAGATGATGGAGGGGATGATATGCAACGTACGTCCTACGCGCGCTGAGGTTAGTGATGTGGCTAACTCTGTCCTTGATGGAGCTGATGCGCTGATGCTCTCAGGGGAGACCTCCGTGGGCGATTATCCGGTGGAGGTGGTACAGACGATGCACCAGATCATTACGGAGGCCGAGGGAGAGGGTTATCCCTATTACCGTCCATACACCCTTTCGAAACCGGAAGATGAGCGTTTTATCTCCGACGCTATCCTGACACAATCCTGTACCCTGGCGCAACAGTGTAAAGCGGCCTCGATCAATACGCTTACCAACTCGGGATATTCTGCCTTTAAGCTCTCCTCCCTGCGCCCCAACACACGGTTGTTTATCTTTACCAATCGACCTCATCTGGTGGAGACTCTCTCTCTCGTTTGGGGGGTAGAGGCGTTCTTTCTGGAACCCCAGGGCTCCACCAGCAAGACCATCAAAGCGATGATCACACTGCTTCGAAAACACCACTCCCTTGAGAAGGGGGATGTGATCATCAACCTTGCCAGCGGACCTGTGTATGAGTTTGGAACCACCAATATGCTCCGATTGGGCGTTATTGAGTGATCCCCTTTACACAGTGGTAGTGGAGAAAAAGTATCTCCTTTGAATTAATCGTTAGAAAAGCATATTATTGTGGCAAATATGGCCGGGAAACAGAAATATTATGTGGTTTGGGAGGGACACCAGCCCGGAATCTATACCAAGTGGTACGATTGTAGACGTCAGATTGACGGCTATACTGCCGCAAAGTATAAGGCGTTTACTTCCCTGGAGGCAGCAACCATCGCCTTTCGTGGTGATTACCATGACTATTGGGGAAAAAAGACTACTTCCAAGTTGTCGGATAGGGAGATTGAAGCACTGGGAAAACCCATCTATCCTTCCGTATCTGTGGATGCGGCCTGTTCGGGGAACCCGGGAAAGATGGAGTACCAAGGGGTGGACACAGAGACCCAGGCTAAGTTGTTCCATGTGGGCCCCTTTCCTTTAGGAACTGTAAATATTGGAGAATTTCTGGCACTCGTCCATGCTTTGGCCTTTCTGAAACAGCGCCATCTTGACCTGCCCATATACTCCGATTCACGAACGGCCATTGCCTGGGTAAGGGAGAAGAAAATTCGGACCAAACTGCCTCGTAACCAGCAGACAGAGAAGTTGTTTGAGCTTACCGATAGAGCTGTAGCCTGGATCAACAGTAATCAATGGGAGAATGAGATTATTAAATGGGAGACAGAAGCCTGGGGAGAGATTCCGGCAGATTTTGGCAGAAAATAAAAATCACACGTTCTCCCTTTATGGGGAGAGAATTTCGTTTGGGTTATTTCCTTTTAACTTAGAGGCTTGCGATCAGGTGTTTTCTCCAAAGATCTTATAACAGATCTTCCATCATCTTCCCGATGAGGTTACTGGTACTCTCAGCAATTTCCATAAGGTTGCGATCCTGCATATAACATGCCGTTGTGTAGACGCGATAGTGGGGATCCACGGTGACCTCTCCAAAATCTGTAACCAGATGTTTGCCCCCCCTCTCTTCGATGGCAAGGGCTGTTCCTTCGTCATGTCCGATGGTTACGGTTACCTTATCAAGTACCTCTGCAAGCAGGACGGGAGCGATACACATGGCTCCTATGGGTTTTTTTGCGTCAATCATTCTCCTGATAACTTCCGCCACTGAGGGATTTACTGTATAGCCATCTCCTTGGGAGAAGGCGTAGTTGCTGAGGTTCTTTGCTGCGCCAAAGCCACCAGGAAATACCAGGGCATCGTAGGCTGAGGCGGTGAAGGAGCTAAGAGGCAACACCTTGCCTCGTGCAATTCGTGCCGACTCCACCAGCACATTACGTGTTTCTGCCATCGTTTCACCCTTTAGGTGATTGATCACATCTACCTGCTCCATATCCGGCGCAAAACATTGGTAGGTTGCACCCCACTTTTCAATGGCATAAAGGGTCATGACCGCTTCATGTATTTCACTTCCATCATACACGCCACATCCGGAGAGGATCACTGCAAATTTTTTCATTATCACACTATTTTAAATGTACAACCAATTCAGTCGCTACAAGGTTTTTGTTATAATTCTGATAATCATCAATATATACGATTTATCTATGGATAGATAAAAGTACAATAATTTTCCGTATGGTGAATGATTTTTCTTTTATGGGGAATATTCTCTGGATGGTAAGCTGGGTTGGCTCTCACGCTTTGTGCAACAGCCGGCTACACCTTTTGGGGTGGGGGGAGATGGTGATACGTTCCATGGGGATATAGTTTACATAGCAGAAAGATTGTAACAGCCTTTTTTTGTTGCGGCTACCGTGTCCCACGGCGTAGGGCAGCTCATCCCGGGGTACACATAGGGTGATTGCTCGTTTTTTGGGCGTTCCTGTACATAGAGGGAGGTATATTCTATGCCATATCGCCGTCATCAGCAGCTCTCGAAAGGCCACATGGAAGGGACCGGCCAGAAGTTCATCTCCACGCAGAAATCCTTCGGAAGGGTGAAGACCTACGCGTATAATCTCCACGTTGGCCTCTTCAAGGAGGAGGTATGGGGTTATGCTGTAGGAGAGAGCTTCCTCCACGGAGAGTGCTTGGTAGGAACCCTCTTTCCACTTGCGAGCGAGAGCAGTCTCTTTCACTACCAGGGTGGGATAGATACGGGTGTTGGTTGCTCCAAGAGCGATAATCCGTTTTGCCGTATGCTTCGATCGTTCCGGGGTGTCGCCCGGTAGGCCGACCATCATTTGTAACCCAAGCTGAAAACCATGAGCTACAATCATCTGGGAGGCTTGTTCCACCGCTTGAACCGAGTGCCCCCGGCCACTATGTAGGAGCACTTCCTCGTGGAGGCTTTGCGCGCCTAACTCAATGGTTACTACCCCTGCCTTTTTGAGCATCTCAAGGTCGAGGTACTGTTGTTGCTGTTCTATGGGAATCCCGGTGAAACTGCCTCCAAAGAAGGCCACTTCCACAAACGGTACACCGGAAAGCGTCTTCAAGTAGTGCGTGATGGTCTGTCGTATCTGCTCCGGGGAGGGCGCCTGAATGTTGCCGGTAATGGCATACTGGTTGCAAAATACACAGCGGTGCGGACAGGCTATCTCGGGGATGAATAGGGGGATGGTGGCACGCGATTTCATGGGAGGACTATATGAAGCCTTTACGTTTCATCATGGCATCGGGTGAGGGTTCCTGACCACGAAAACGCACATAGAGTGCCATGGGGTCATCGGATCCTCCTTTGGAAAGGATATGTTCGCGAAAAGCCCCGGCGGTCTGTGGGTCGAAGAGTCCCCGCTCTTTAAAGTGCTCAAAGGCGTCTGCGTCGAGAACTTCTGACCAGGTATAGCTATAATACCCTGCAGAATAGCCTCCACTGAAGATGTGAGCAAAGTAGGAGGGGCGATAGCGTACGATGATCTCCGGTAACATGCCGATTCGTTCCATCACCTGACGCTCGAAGGTGTTTGCCCCTTGGGAGGTTTGTTCCGTGAGGGTATGAAAATCCATATCCAATAGTGCTGCGGAGAGAAACTCGATCATGGCAAAACCCTGATGGAAGGTGGTGCTTTTTTTCAATCGGGCCACCAGTGCTTCCGGGATCTCCTCTCCTGTTTTGTAATGCCGCGCATATTGCGCCAATACTTCCGGCTCTGTGGCCCAGTTTTCAAGCACCTGGGAGGGGAGCTCCACAAAGTCGCGGGCTACGTTTGTTCCTGAAATGCCGGGGTAGGTACAGCGGCTTAGCAGGCCGTGTAAGGCATGGCCGAATTCATGAAAAAGGGTGAGTGTCTCTTCCAGGCTTAAAAGGACAGGCTTATGCTCTACGGGACGGGGAAAATTGGTTACCACCTGGATTACGGGCAATACATGCTTACCCTCTGGGGTCTTCATCTGCTCACAAAATTCGGTCATCCAGGCTCCTGCTCGTTTATTATCCCGTACAAAGAGATCCATGTAGAGGATGCCTATTACTGTTCCATCACGCTCTTGTACTTGAAAGACTTTTACCTCTTCCAAATAGCGAGGAACCTCTTCCATCTCCGTAAAGGTAAGGCCATAGAGCCGATTTGCCACCCCGAAGACCCCCTTGTACAGGACATTGGTTAGGGAGAAATAGGGCTTCAATGCCTCCTCTTCAAAAGCATATCGACGGGCTTTCACTCTCTCTGCATAGAACCACCAGTCCCAGGGTTCAAGTTTAAAATCTGCTCCTTCTCGTGCTATTTCTTGTTGCATTTCCCGGATCTCTCTCTCTGCCACAGGAAGGGCTTTCTCCCATATCTTTTCTAACAGATCATAGACCTGCTTGGTGGAGGAGGCCATACGATCCGACAGTTGATAATCGGCCCAGGTTGCATATCCCAGTATCTTTGCTTTTTCTAATCGAAGGTTAACCATCTCCATGACAAGCTCTTTGTTGTCATGCTGATTATTTCGATCTCCTCGCTTTGT
Source organism: Bacteroidota bacterium (assembly GCA_002748065.1). Classification (GTDB taxonomy): domain Bacteria; phylum Bacteroidota; class Bacteroidia; order Bacteroidales; family BM520; genus BM520. Next base: position 12,338 of record PDRJ01000008.1, on the reverse strand, counting down.
ATAGGCTTCAAAGAGGGTTTTTCTTAGGTTTCGATTTTTAGCATACTGCAAAAAGGGCATCCATGACGGTTTTTGTAGGGTAAAGACCCAACTGTCTCTTAGCCCTTTGGCCGAAGCTGTGCTGGCTGCCATCTCAATAACCCATGCGGGCAAGCCCTCCAAGTCCTTCTCCTTATCAATTACAAGAAGAAAGTCATGGGTCTCTTTGAGAAGATTGTCATCAAATTCCAACGATAAGAGAGAGAGTCGTTCATTAATTTTTCGAAAACGAGCTCTCTTCTCCAGAGGAAGGTTGGCTCCTCCGTTTATAAAATGGCGATGAGTTTTCTCCAGCAACATTGTTTGTTCCCGGCTGAGCATCTCTTTACGGTTTTGATATACCGCATGGACTCGTTTAAAGAGCGCTTCATTTAAAAAAATGTTATCCTGATGGGCAGAGAGAAGAGGGGTTATGGTTTTTGCAATCTCCAGGAGGGCATCGCTGGTATTGCACTCCACCATGTTGAAGAATACCCCACTGACCCGTTGTAAAAGTTTGCCACTATAGTCTATTGCCGCAATGGTGTTCTCAAAATTGGGAGGAGTAGGGTCGGCTATAATAGCTTGGATCTCCTCCTGTTGTTGCTTCATCCCCTGCTCAAATGCCGGGAGGTAATGTTCATTGTTAATTGTGTGAAAGGCAGGTACGCCGTAGGGGGTATGAAATGGCTTAAAAAATGGATTCATGACATTTTTCGGTTTTGATACAAAAAAGGCCGTCTGAGAGAACTCCAGACAGCCTTTCAGGACGAAGCTTATTTGGTTTATTCTGTTTTATCAATAGAGATCAATTCAACACGGATAATAAGGGTTGCTCCCACAGGAACGACTTCTGATTTTGCGTTGTCTCCAAATCCCAGAGAAGAGGGAATATAGAATTCGTATACAGAACCGGGCGTCATCATTTGAAGACCTGCGCGAAGGCCGGGTACGGTATTCTGAACCATGATGCTTACAGGGCCTGAGCCATACGATTCAGCATATACGGGGAAGTCGAATTTACCCTCTTTTTCTGCTACGTAAGAACCGCGATAGTGCAGGGTTACGGAATCTCCATCTACCGGTTTTTTCCCTTTCCCCTTCTTAATCACTTTATACTGCATTCCACTGGGAAGTGCCACAACTCCTTGTTGCTTTTTCATCTGGTTCAAGAAAGTAGCTCCAAGCTGTTTGTTTTTAAGAGCTTGTTCCTTAATAACCGCTTGTTGCTCCGTTTTCAGCTGGTTATTAAAGTCGCTGACAATCTTTGTGCGTACCTCTTTCGGGATCAAATCTGTACCGTTTATGGCATCATTAATTCCTTTATAAACTGCAGCAGGATTGATCTCATAAGACTGTTTTGCAAGATTCTTACCGTAATCTTGACCGATAATGTAGCTAACACTATCTATTTTGTTATCAAGTGATACGGCACCACTATCTACGTTATTACACGCTGCAAAAACTATCGAAAAGATAACGATAGCTACCATACTTAATTTACCAAACTTCATAGTTGAGATATTTAATATTTTCATTTTAATACCCTATACCTAATAGGATAACAGGCGCAAAAATAGGTTTTTTTTCGGCATTTTGAAACATTTTTCCAGACTTCATCGGAAGATCATATTCATTAACAACTTTTAACATTAGTTTATATTTTCTTGGGAAGATCGTGATTAATCATGGGATAATGGGGGATCGGTTCATGCAGTGACGTGGTAATGGGGAAAAATATAGGGTTGAAATAACGAGATAATAGCGGTACTTTTGTAACCGTTATATCATGTAGTAATGAATACGTTATTGTATGTTGGTGTAGGGGGATTTACCGGAAGCGTGTTGCGCTATCTTATCGGCCAGTATATGGAAGGGAAGATCTCGGGGGAGTTTCCTTTTGGGATTCTACTTGTAAATATTGTGGGGTGTTTTCTTATAGGATTGGTGTATGCCTTTGTCAGTAGGGGAGAAGTGAATGAGGGGTGGAAGTTTTTTTTGGCTACCGGTTTTTGTGGAGGATTTACTACCTTCAGTGCTTTTTCTCACGATCTTTTCTCCTTACTAAAGACTGGCCATACGGTGCAGGGTATTCTTTATGCGGTTCTTAGTGTTGTGTTGGGGCTTCTGGCTACTATTTTGGCCTATTCCCTTGTAAAACAGTGATTATGCGAATCAACGAAAATACGTTACATTCTCTTCCCGTCGAGAAAAAGAGTCCAGCCCTCTCTTGTTCTGAGGTGTGGGGAGAGCCCTCTTCCAATGGGACTTGGTGGCGGGTATGGGCTATCGTAAAGAGAAGGCCTTTGGGTTTCTCTGTGAAGTCGATCTTTGCCCTTGTGATGAGTGCCTTGCTTTTGGCAGGGTGTAATCATTCGCCCAAAAACAAAAAGGAAAAAACACCGCCTCCGGTGCCACCCCAACAAGCGGTGGTTATTCCCTCCTTCAATGGGGACTCTGCGTATCATTATGTGGCTGAGCAGGTGGCTTTTGGTCCTCGAGTGCCCGGATCAGAAGCGCATAAGAAGTGTGCTGCATACCTCGCAAGCAACCTGGAGCGTTTTGGGGCCTCGGTGCAGCAGCAAGCTTTTCAGATGCGGGCCTACAATGGCAAGATTCTTGACGGCATTAACATTATTGGAACCATTAATCCGGAGGCAAATCGGCGTATTCTTCTTAGCGCGCACTGGGACTCCCGTCCCTATGCAGATCAGGACAGCGATGAGGCTAAACATCGCCAACCCATTGATGGTGCCAACGACGGTGCCAGTGGAGTAGGGGTTCTTTTGGAATGTGCAAGAGCCATGCAACAGACTTTACCCGAGGTTGGTGTGGATATCATTCTTTTTGATTTGGAAGATTATGGTCCCCCAAAGGATCAACCACAAAAGGAGAGTGACGGGGAATTCTGGGGTTTAGGCTCCCAATATTGGGCCAATAATCCCCACGTTTTCGATTATCGTGCCGTCTATGGAATTCTTCTTGATATGGTGGGGGCGCAGGATGCCGTCTTCCCCATGGAGCGCTTTTCGCTTTACTATGCACCGCATATCGTGAAAAAGGTATGGAGTAAAGCCCAAAATATGGGGTATGAGAGTTATTTCCCTCAACAAGAAGGGACCTACATCAACGATGATCATCTTTACGTGAATAAATACGCCAATATTCCCATGATTGATATTATTCATCAGGATATGGCTTCCGTTAATGGAACCTTCTTCGACCATTGGCACACCATGGAGGATAACATTACCACCATCGATAAGTCCACCCTACGGGTTGTGGGAGAGGTTCTTATGGCTGTAATTTATGAGTAGGGCGTTTTTTTGCAGATAACGTTTGCTCCTCTCTACGGCTTGAACGAAATCGCAAAATCATCAATATAGATCAACTCCTTGGAGGGGTTGTAGATGTAGATCTTGATGAGATCTGCTTGCTTGATGCGATCCGGAATTGGCGCTACAACCTCTACGGGAACCCATTTCCCCGTCTCTTTTGTGTAGCTTGTGATGCTATACCCTTTCCAATAGTATTCGATGGCCTCCCCTTCAGCCTGTATGACCAATGAGGCTTCGTGATCCAGGGATGTCTGGTATAACCACAAGTTGATCGCTACCTGGTTTTTAAGGCTGTCAGGAATGAGCTTCAGCGGGTACTCCAGGGTGATGCTGTAGTCTGCTCCCTTCCCGGTTCTTGAGGCCTGTTTGCCCGAATGCACTTCCTCTTTTGTCGCGGTCTGCATCTGTCCCCAAACCACATGGTGGTCACAATCGTTGAAAAAGGTCGTTTGGTATTGTTGGTCGTAATCGACAGGTACGTAATCTTCTTCGTGCCAAACCCTAATGGCCTTTGCCACATTCTTGCCAATGGTTTGCCGTCCCTTTTCCGCATAATGTTCCGTGGTCCAGTTTTGGTCAATAAATTGTTCGTCGGCCACCTGATGTAGGTTATTGACAACCACTACTCCTTTTCGACCATAATAGTCCATCAATAGCCGGGTATTCTCCTCCATAAAGTAGAGTAAGGGATCTCCTATAAGGGCTTTTGCTTTTTCCGTATTTTCCGCCATAAGGTTAAATACCAAGTTCCATCCTCTCTTTTGGGCCAGCGCAACAATAGCATCAAAGTCCTTGATTCTTGGATTATGCAGCGTGTCGATCTGGAAGGCATAAGCTTTGATATAGTGACAGGCCAATTCAGTCATCTCCTGATTTTTCGTCCCATCTTCATTCTGTATGCCGTTTTTCCACATATGGTGATCCCATTCCGTTACGTTTTTATAGGGCAATTCAAAAGGCACATGAAAGGTATCTCGTTTCCACTTGCGTTTAAACTGCCTGGTACGCTCATCCTTGGTCTTGATATCGTAGGCTTTGAACGAGAGAAAGAATCGGTTTAGCAGCGGAGGAAAGTGTTTGATAAGGACAAGGCTTTTTTGTAGTGGTGTCTCCAGTTCCGAGTAGATCCATTGGGCATTGAAGGAGCGTAGGTTTAGGGTAACCACAACCGTCTTAACCGAATTTGTGGGGGGGATATTTTCCAAGAGAACCTTGTAGATTCCGGCGTGTCCGGCCGGTTTTGTAATGTCATAGGTTTGCAGGTGGGGATAGTGGTCTCCCACAAAGGCAGAAATAGGGCGTTTATCCAGGTCACTACCCCTAAAAGTGACATTGGAAGATTCTCCCAGATAGATGATATCCGCATCATCGGGTACCTCTCTTACCAGGTTGATAATCTCAGCATGCTGTTGGAGATCTTTTTCATAAAACCACTTGGTATAAATGAAGTTGAAGGCCACTAATAAGAGGCAAAGTATCCCTATTCGTAAGAGTATCTTTTTAATCATCATGCGAGTATTAAAATTGGAAATAAATGAAAGGGAAATTTTCTACGCCGGCAAACACAATGATGCTGAAGATGAGAAAAGCGTATACGCCCCATCTTACTAAGAAGGGAACCTTGCTTAAGTAGCTGTCAATACGTTTATTGTATAGGATCATATCACTCAATACAAAGAAAATGAAAAAGATCCATACGTAGGTCGGGATCATCAAAGAGGATTCTACCTCCCGGTGTGTTTGGAATAAGAGTTCGAACAGATGTATCGCCTCCCCAAGGCTTGGGCTCCGGAAAAAGACCCAGATCAGGGTGACAAAAGTGAATGTCTTAAGGGAGAGGAGGAGGTGTCCCAGAGAGAATGCTTCATGGGGCTTCACCAGTTTTAAGCGGCTATTCAAGATGTGTTCCGTGAGGTAGATGATTCCAAAGATACCGCCCCATATTAGAAAGGTCCAGTTGGCGCCATGCCAAAATCCACTCACCACAAAAACGGTGAGGATATTGAGAGCCCAACGCAATTTTGTGACCCGGTTTCCTCCCATGGGGAAGTAGAGGTAATCGCGGAACCAGGTGGAGAGTGAGATGTGCCAACGTTGCCAAAACTCACCAATATTTTTTGCCAGATAAGGCGTTTTAAAGTTATCCATCAACTCAATGCCCATGATTTTGGCACTGCCGATAGCAATGATGGAGTAACCGTAGAAGTCGCTGTAGATCTGAAACGAGTAGAAGAGAATTCCCTTTAGAATATCTGATGATGCATATTGTCCCGGTGCCGCATAGATGGCATCCACAATGCCGGCCAGGTTATCTGCTATCACCATCTTGATAAAGAGTCCGAACAGAATTAAGCGCAGTCCGTAGATGAGGTTTTGATAGGAGAAGTCGTGCTTCTTTTTAAGTTGGGGGGTTAGCCGCGAAAATCGCTCGATAGGTCCCGCCACCAACTGGGGAAAGAAGGATACGTAGAGGGCAAAATAACCCAAATGACGCTCTGCTTTTTGTCGGCCAAAATAGACATCAATGGAGTAACTCAAGGTTTGAAACGTGTAAAAGGAGATTCCCACGGGAAGAAGAAACTTCATTAGGGGAAGGGAGGTATCCATGCCCATTTTGGCAAAGAGTAGATTAAGATTCGAGGCGGCAAAGTTGAAATATTTGAAGAAGAAGAGAAGCCCCAGGTTGGAGCAGAGGCTCAGAATCAACCAGGGCAAGCGCGCCCTTCTCTCCTTTTGCCGTTCCATGAATATTCCTGAGAAATAATCAATTAGAGTTGATGTGATGATCAGGAAGATGTATTCAACCTTCCAGGACATATAGAAGAAGTAACTTGCTGCCAACAGCAATATCCATCGAAACTTATGGGGAATCAAAAAGTATGCAATGATGACAACAGGCAGGAAAATGACAAATTCAATGGTGTTAAAAAGCATAGTGATAAATGTTTCTGCTTATATCGGTACCTTACCTAGCGTCCGTCTATAACGTTCGACTTCTTTGTGAGGCTTGTCTTCCAAAGGGTCATCTCAGTAAACTCCCCTATTTCAGCCTTCGCAAGCCTCACATTCGAACGTTCTATACCGCCTCTTCTCAAAATGTTGACTTTATGGACAGACACTACCTATCTCTTTTTGTGCATAGCAATCACATGATCTTCTCCACAAGCCCACATTTGTTATGCCGGCTTGTGGAGAGAATCTTTTTACCTTGCAATAAGTAATTTAGTTTGGTGAGTGGTTTTATTTTCTTTCACCACAGAGACGGTATAGAACCCCTCTTTCAGGCTTGTGGTGTTGATGGTTTCCTTAGGCTGTGTGATTTGTTTTTGCAGTGCCACGGCTCCATTTCCCTGATGGATTATCAGCTGGCTATTTTGATAATCAGGGAGAACTATGGTTACCTTGTCCGTGGCCGGATTGGGGTAGAGGGAGAGACTCTCTGTTTCGGTTTCTTGGATTTTCACTGAGAGATCCACCGGCCAATCAGCTACGTGAAGCCCTCTTCCGTGGGTTGCGGCCACCACCTTGTTGTCGGCGGTACGCACGCGTATCATATCCACTCGCACATTTCCGAGGCCAAGGGTATTGGGTGTCCATGTAACCTCTTCTGCTGCGGCGTTGACGGTGGTCCATATTCCGGTTTCGGTGGCCAGCATCACCTGTAGGCTGTTTTCCGGGTGGTAGAGAGCCCACCTGATGGGCATATCCGGAAGGTCACTTTCAATATTGTTCCACGTTTGGCCGCCATCATAGGTTTGCCACACCGATGGAACCCCATAGTTGGAGAAGGTTACCAGCAGGGTATCCGCAGAACCTCCCACGGCGATACTTGAGATGTTCCCTATGGGGAAATTGGTTCCGGTGATCTCGCTACTCTGTGGATTGGGCGCATCGGCATTGTTTACCCGGAACAATTTACCTGCATTGGTTCCCACAAAGATGACGGGGTCTCCTTCGTCTGAGTGGCGAGAGTAAGTAATCGCTGAAAAATAGGCCACATCGCCTGTGGGCACCGTGAAATAGGAGGAGCTTCCTATCAAGGGGACATTGGCATAGCGATGAATTTTGTGGGCATTGGCACCGGTATATTTCACTCCATTGTTGAAAAGGATATTGTCTTTCCAGTCAAGGTCTCCGGCGTTGACAAAGGTTCCGGTTTCTTCGCCCAGGTAGTTATACGCTTGTCCGTTGACATAGGTGTTGTATCGGTTATAGTAGACGGAAGTATAGGCATAATTGGGCTCGTTTTCATCGAAGAAACAGAAGGCGCCATCGCCACCCTGTACCATGTCAAATATGCTTACCGGTGCGCCATTGTGCCATAGTGAACCATTATCCTGAAGGCCTCCCAATAACTCCGGACTTCCCGCCACCGGTTTGATGGCACAGGAGTAGAACTGGAGCGTGTTGTAGTGGTTGTTACGTTGTTGGAAAACGGGATTGCTGCTGTGGGCATTGTCGGTGTAGAACACGCCGCCATCGGTACCGAAGATGGCTTCGGAGGAGCTTCCCGGTTTGTAGGCAATGATATGTTGATCGGCATGGACGTAGTCGTCACCCCCGCCATAGTACATCAGCGCCCATTCACTTACCTGAATCCAGGTGTTTCCTGCATTGGAAGAGGTCCACTCATCCAATCCTCCGATATAGAGTTTGTCAGCATCGTTGGGATCTACCTCAACGGTGAAGGCGTGCCACGCCAATGAGGACCACTGTCCCCCGGAGGGATTGCTCACATTGACCCAACTCTCTCCCCCATTGGTTGACTTGATGACATACCGGCAGTGGTAGTAGGGGTAAGTATCAAGATATCCTCCGGCTACAATACCGTATACCCGGTTGGTATCGCTGGGTGCTGCGGCAAGCATGATGCGTCCCGGAAGATAATATCCGCTCGTACCCCCCTCAATAAGGGTTTTGTAGGTTTCATTTACACTCCATGTCCCTTCGGTTCCTTGGTCAGAGTAGAGGATGGTTGCACCTCCTTCACCGTTGATGTTGGGCATGGTACCTACGATCAAGCGTCCATTGGCTGTCATGGTAATATCTGCGGGGGTATAGGGGGTGTCTGAGCCTGTCATATTGGGCAAGACCTGCTCCCATGAGACTCCTCCATCCTCTGAGCGGTAAAGACCATCTGAGGGCGCACTTTGGTGGGGGCCGTTATATTCTCCGGAAGCTACGGCAGCGTAGATCACACTTACGCCATTCTCAGAGCGAATCTGAATATCGGTGACGTAAGCCCACTCTTGCGTTGACTCCAGAAAGTCCCAGGTCTCTCCCCCATCATTGGATTTCAGGATACCATATCCCAATCCACTGGAGGAGCGATAGGTCTGAATGGCAGTCTCTGCTTCTCCCGTTCCCACATAAAATACCATGGTGTTATTGGGATCATAGGTGATGCAGGAGATAGAGAGGTTGGCCCAGAAGGCATCCACACTTTGCCAAGGCTCTTCTTCATTGGCAATGTTATTGTTATACCAAAGTCCGCCGGTAACAGAACCCGCCCAAACTCTGTTGCCGGAACTGCTGTTGGGATCCCACATCAGTGCTCGGGTACGTCCTCCCATGACGGAGGGCTGAATCTCCCATGTCAACGAATCCAAGTAGCCATTATCGCGGTGCTTCTCCCGCGCTTTGGTGGTGTTATAGGCTGCTAACAATCGCTCCCTTGGAACACGCTTCTCCTTGGGGTCTACAACGGTGAGAAAGTTCTGCATGGCCGCCAAATCAGGACGATCCAGTTTAGGAATGGCCTTGGCCTCTTCATAATCCATCTCTGGAATTAAGGCATATTGCTCTTCTAACCATTGTACATAAGCTTTTCGCTCTGTATTTTTGTTTGAAAAGAGGTGAAGTACCGCGAGAGTACCTACAACTAATGCAAAAAGGAATAAAGTTCGTCTCATATCGTTTATATTTTTAAGTAATGCGTACAAAACAGACAACAAAAAAAGCAATATTGTTGCCTGGTATGTGACAGCAGGCAGAAAAGCCATAAAAGTAAACAATATTTAGAAGCATAATAGATTTATGCCTACCTTAGTGCAAAAATTTAACCCTATGAGAGGAAAAATAGTCCTTTTGCTCCTTATGATGGGCACTGTCGTTTTCATGTCTTGCGGTAAAAAATCGCAGAAAGAGATTGATGATGAATTGATTGTAAACTACATTGCAGAAAATAACCTTGAGGCTATAAAAACGGATTCGGGCCTCTATTACCAAATTATAGCAGAGGGGAATGGTGTATCTCCCACCATGGTTGATCAGGTAAGTGTGTACTATACGGGAAGGTTACTCAACGGAAAGATCTTTGACCATACCCAAGAAGGAGAACCTGTGGTATTCTCGTTAGGTGAGGTTATTTTGGGTTGGCAAGAGGGGCTGCAATTGATGCACGAGGGGGGACAGGCTTTACTGATAGTTCCTTCTCACTTAGGGTATGGAAACCGGCCTGTTGGTGATATCCCCGCCAATTCCGTGCTTGTTTTTACCGTTGAGTTGTTGAATATCGAATAGACGTAGGTGTATTTTCCCATTCCATGAATGATACTTTTATGAAACGATTTTTCTTTTGGGTGTGCCTCCTCTTTTTTTTAGGATTTGGGGCTGGCGCGCAAGATCTTAAGGTAGCCATTGGATCCGGGCTTACCGGTTGTGATTTGAAAAATGAGAATATGAGTCCATTGACCTATTTCGGGATAGGGTTTCAGGCTCATACTGGGGTAATCTATGAAGGCAAAAAATTCTTCCATGAGATGAACAGTTATCTGGGAGGGGTCTCGACGATTAATCTTTTGGCGAGGCCAGAAACCCTGTTGCGTCTTTTTGCCTGGGATTCCGATTATAGTTGCCTTTTCAAGCTTAAGGAGGCCGATAAATCGAATTTAACTTTGCATCTTGGGGGTGCCTTAACCCAACGTTTTGCCCTTCGCAATCACCAGCGTTACAGCAATAACAACGTTGATACAGACTATGCGATATCTCTTGCTTTAGCAGGAATGGCCACTTACTCTGTGTCGTTGAAAAAACACACGGCCGCTGTACAGTGGAAACTTATGTTGCCCGTGCTCTCTGTGGCCAATGCTCCCTCCTATGTGGGGCGCTCTCCGGAGGGTTTTATAATGAATGAAGAGGTGAACCCGCTATTCTTATTTCAAAATAGCGAAATTGTCTCTTGGGGGCGTTTTTTTAGGATGGTTAGCGATCTCTCTTTGGTCTGGACCCTTGCCAACGGTAATGCTTTTTTTGCAAAGTATCACTGGGATTTTACTCAGAATCGTATGGGACATTACCTCGCGGATGCAAAACACTATATGAGTGTGGGGTTGTTGGTAAGGCTTAATTAGAGTCCGTCTATAAAGTCCGACTTCTTCGTTACGCTTGTCTTCCAAATGGTTATTTACCTTAGTAAACTCCCATTTTTCAGCCTTCGCAAGCCTCGAATTCGAACTTTCTAGACAGCCTCTTCTCAAAATGCTGATTTTATGGATAGGCACTAAAGACGGAAGTCGGAAGACCGAAGACGGAAATTGGAGGATGGAAGTTGGAAGGCAATTTTGTGAACGTTGCAATTAACTCAAGCCAAAGGCTATAAAATAGAAACAGATGAAAAAAATAGGTTATTTGATGGGGATGCTTCTGCTGCTGGTTTCTTGCGAGCGGATAGCCATGAAGCCGGATGTGGAAAATACACCGGAAGCCGTATTTGAGTCCCTATGGACCACCGTTGATGAGAAGTATAGTTTTTTTGCCTATAAAAATATCGACTGGGATTCCATCTATCGCCGCTATCGGCCGGAAATCCATGGTGGCATTTCGGAGGAGTTGCTTTTTCGTTATTGTGCAGGAGCTCTCTTTGCCTTGCGTGATGGCCATGTGAACATTGAGAGCTCATGGAATGTGTCACGCAACTGGGATTGGAAGTTAGACTATCCGGAAAACCTGAACAGTACCCTTGTAACACGTAATTATCTTGGAAAAGATTACTGGATCACCGGGGCGTTGGAGAATCAAATTCTCCGTGAGGAGGTAGGGTATGTTCGATACCGTAGTTTTACCTCTCCTGTATCGGAGGAGGATATTGATAAGGTGTTAGAGCGTTTCTCCCTTTTGAAGGGAATGATTATCGACGTTCGAGGCAATGGGGGAGGGGATATGGGAAATATTACGACCCTTGTAAGCCGTTTTACCTCTTCTCCTTTTGTGTACGGAACCTTTGTACAGAAGTCAGGGCCCGGGCACGAGGATTTTACCGAGCCTATAGCACTCAAACAGTCCGCCACGAAGAGTCCCCCTTACAGAAAGAAGGTTGTTGTGTTGACCAATCGTGGCTGTTATTCAGCCACAAACGATTTTGTATTGCGCATGAAAGAGCTGTATCAAGTGACCATCATGGGGGATACAACCGGAGGCGGTGGGGGATTACCCATCTATTGTGAACTACCCAACGGATGGATATACCGTTTCTCTACGACCCAGACCTTCGATAACCGGGGGATTAATACCGAGGGAGGTATCGCGCCGGATCACTATGTCGCTCTCGACCCGGCTGATGAAGCGGCCGGAATAGATACCATGATCGAACAAGCCATTGCCTTTATCCAGGGAGAGTAAGGTATATGTTCCTTCGCCTTCTGCAATTCCCAATTGAAAAAGGTGCCGCCCCTCCGGGGCTTTGGGGGGAGGAGGGGGCCTCCCTGTTACAAAGGTGTCGCTCCTACGGAGCTTACTGGCTGTTAGCCTTTAGCTTGGGTTAATGGCAACGTTTACAAAAAGTTGCTCCCCGTCTTCGGTCTTCCGACTTCCGTCCCTATAATCACTCCATCACCATATCGCCGCATGGTTACATTATCACATTTAAAAAAAAATATAATCATCTGATTTTCAGATAATTGTTGATTCCTAATTGAAAAAGGTGCCGCCCCTCCGGGGCTTTGGGGGGAGGAGGGGGCCTCCCTGTTACAAAGGTGTCGCTCC
>PDRJ01000045.1 GCA_002748065.1 Bacteroidota bacterium | reverse complement strand
ATTCAAAGGTCGCACTCTTCTTTTTTGACGATTTACTTTTGCCAAAATTTGATGATTTCCATTTGCGAAAATTTGATGATTGCAAGTTACTGCTTACATTTTTTATCAGAAAAGTTAAAAAGGAGTTTTATACAATCCTATCAACGAAAATTGAAAAAATTAACACCCAATTATGACCGGTAACGAAAAAGGGGGGAGGCTATGTTGACTTTGCCATCTGTCCTCACACCACTCCCATACATTACCACTCATATCGTATAAGCCGTAAGGATTTCATCATCCATATCCACGCCTCTCCGCCATAGCTGCCGTCGCTCCCCACTCCCCGCGCATTCAAAAACGCAATGTATTGCCCATGCGTCACCTCCGTCTCACTCATATAGAAAATGGGTACATCACCCCCCCTATGGATGGGCCTTTCGTCATCATCCCATTCATTGGGTAAAATAACCTTGCAGGGTAAGTAGGTTGATTTGCAATGAGAGACATCCCCATCCGGAAGTGGCTTGGATGGGGAAAACGTAACGACAAGATAAGGCGAAGCACTACCGCCCTACTACCACCTTCTTCACATGGGTATCGCCCCCCTCGGTAAGGAGGGTCACAAGGTAGATGCCCGCGTCGAGATTGCCCAGATCGAGTGTTAGGCTGCCGTTGTGGGGGTGAAGGTGTTTTAACCTCCTGCCGGAAAGGTCAGCAAATACCAGTTCCACAACCCTTTCGGGGCTCTCCACCCTTAGGATGTTTTTCACCGGATTGGGGTATATGCGCAATGCCTTGGGATGCGATTCCCCGTCAATTCCAACGCCATTGACACACACGATGCTTGCCATCCATCCCTCAGCGGTGGTGGAGATATCGGAATGAAAAACAAATGTGAGAGCCCCCTCTTCATTGTCTGCCTGCAGCACCGGAGGAGGGGTATTACCACAGAAAGTGCCCAGCAACGGCGCGGAAGAGTTTGCCCCGTCATACACCTTCAGATAGTCGTATTCACAATCATCCTGATACTCCAGGTTAAAAGCTAAAAATTCACAACGAAGCATACGATGCTCCTCTCCGGGATAGAAGGTCATGGTATAATCTTCGTTATTCCCATAGTTAGCGGCGCTCCCTCCGGTATCCAGAAAAACACCAGCACAGGTAGTTACCGTGGTATTTTGCATTGTATACTCCTGGGAAACGGTAATATAGTCCTCTCTGGTCAGGGTTTGTTGGTTCCCATCGGCATCATACACGGTCAACGACACATCATAGGTGCCCAGGCTGCTCCAGCTTACCACCGGATTTTGCTCCGTGGAGGTGGCAGGATCTCCCCCCTCAAAGGTCCACTCCCAGGCAACCGGGTTTCCGTAAGAGCGATCAGAGAAGGCAAGCTCCTCCCCTATCAGGGTAACGGTATTGTCCACCGTAAAACCTGCTGTAAGGGATCCGACATCCAATTGGACCTCCAACTGCGTAACACCATAGTCGGTAACTTGAACCCCATTCACCTGCAGAGGCATGTAGCCCGCAGCCAGAAAGGTAAGATCATACTCGCCCCCTTTCACGGGACGATAGAACATTCCGTCCTCCCCATTAGACTCCACCTGCGACCCCAGCCGGTCGTGATCCTCTATAAAGAGCGTAGCCTGCAACGGCTCGCCGGTGGCCAAATCGGTAACGGTTCCTCGAAGGCCATAGGTGGCCTGCTTGATAAGGTTTATATAAGACCTGCGGTTGTACTCCCAATGGCTATCCAACTCCTGAGCAGGAAGTAACTTCGTATCGGACAACTCAATGGTAACCTCACGACAACGCTGAAAGGAGTTCATATAGTCTTGCCGACTACCATTTATGGAATACCAATCGTAGCCATTGGTGATTCCGTCATCATATCCCGACATATAGCCGTCGGGGCTATACTGCTGGCAGGTATCAGCATACTCGTGAGAGATCATGCGATACCATAGGTCATCGGCATGCAGCGTCGACCATGTATCAAAGGGGTAATTCACCACCTCGGAACCGCCATGAAAATTGGCTGACATCACAAAGTTGTGCGCCTCTGCAAATGCCATAAAGGCAACGGTCTCCGCCTGCCACTCATGACCATCGGGATGGGGGCCATCTTGCGGGTCAGGGTAGTTCCTATTCAGATCCACCCCATTGGCATTGGAACGGGTTGCCCCCGTCACGGTATGATTTCCCGCAGCATAGGTACCATCGGGATTGGCGTTGGGATTAATGTAAATATCCACATTATCCAGCAATGCCGTAACCTCATCATCCCCTCCATAATTCTTAAGCAGATAATCAATAAGGGCTATCATTCCCACAAACCCGGTGGTCTCATCGCCATGCATGGTAGAGGTATAGAAAAACTCCGGTGCACTGTGCTGTGACAAGTCTCCATGGATACGAGCAGCTAAAAGTTTCCGCCCCTCTGTGGACTCCCCAAAGGAGATCACTTCGCAGAGATCGGGGTAGTTCGTCTCAAACTCGTACATCAACGCCACATACTCATCGTAGGTGGGGTAAAAATCCCATGCCTCCAGTCGGCTCAAGTCCACCTTCTCTTTCATGACAATCCCTGTGGCCAACTCCGAGGGAGAAAAGCTGAAATAGTAAGGGATATCCAAGGCCAGGAAGCGTTCAAAATCGGCTCTCCCGGCATAGGCGAACACACGGTCGGGAAAAACCTTATCAATGGAGATGATATTGCCCAGTTTATCCAGGCCGATAAGCCCCTGAGGGTAAGCATAAAAGCAAACCTCTCTTTTCTCGGCAAAAATTTTGTCGAGCTCTCCCTCCTTTTGTGCAGAGAGCGGGAAGGAAAACAGAAGAGCAAAGAGTAAGGCAAGAATTGAATGTCTCATGGGATTAAATTAGGTTAAAGGGATCTCTTTTTCGGTGACAAAAGTAATAATTTTACGTTTCAGTTCTTCCGAGACAGGCGATAGGGGCAAACGGACAAAAGCCTCTCCCAGCCCCATGGCCTTCAGTGCCTCTTTCACGCCTGCCGGACTTCCTTCCCGGAAGAGCATCTCCGTAAAAGGGAGCAGGCGCTCATGAATCTTCCGGGCACGATGCAGGTCTCCACTCCGAGCTGCAGCCACCATGGAAGCCACAAGAGCGGGATAGGCATTGGAGACGACAGAGATCACCCCGTCAGTCCCTAGAGTCAACAGGGGAAAGGTCAGGGCATCATCCCCCGAAAAAAGGGAAAAACCATCGGGTCTTCTCCGGAGAATTGCCATCATCTGGTCCATATTCCCCGAAGCCTCCTTCACGGCTATAATATTTTCATGGGCTTCGGCAAGGCGAAGAGTCGTATCCGCCGTCATATTGCTCCCTGTCCTTCCCGGCACATTGTAGAGAATAACCGGCACCGGAGAGGAGGCTGCAATGGCCGAGAAATGGAGAAACATACCCTCCTGGCCGGGCTTATTGTAGTATGGTACCACCGAGAGGATCGCATCGATCCCTTCAAAATCGGTATGCCTGATCTGTTCACACACGAGTTGGGTGTTGTTGCCCCCTATTCCCACCACCAGAGAGGCCTCTCGCTTATGGTGTTTAAAAAGGGAGATCACCTGCTCTTTCTCCTCTCTGGAAAGGGTTACGGCCTCTCCGGTAGTTCCCAAAGCCACCAGAAAATCGACGCCATGAGAGACTTGGTATTGAATGAGCTTCTCTAAGGCAGGATAATCCACCGCCCCGTCGGGAGTGAAAGGTGTCACCAGGGCAGTACCTGTACCGGCAATATTACGTTGTTGCATCATGCTTATTAATTATGGACAAATAGTGTATGGCGGTCTCCACAAATGAGGGCCACCCCTTCTTGTTCCCTTCAATCATAAAATCGCTACACTCACGGATGGAGTCGTGGCCATTACTGACCTTCAAGCGGGCTGAAGAGAGGGTAAAAAGATATTCAAGGGGAGGGAAATCCTTCTCCGTAAAGAAGAAGAGAACATCCAGAGGCTCGTCAAGAAAAGAGGGGACAAAGTTTCCCACGGGTTTTCCATACCAATTCAGCTCCTTGGAAGTTAACAGGTCAAAACGAATGGTTGGAAGATAGTAGAGCGGCACCCGGTCGCCGTCACAGAGCCCCACAACCCGCACCTTTTTTCCCTGAGTCTGAAGGGATGAAGCGATACCTTTAATGGTGTGGTAGGTGGTTTCGTCCTCAAGAAAATAGAGGATGCCCACACTTTTCACCTCCTTAAAAGATACAATCTTCCGGTCGCGACGCCTTCGTGAGGCCTCTTTTTTAAGCCGCCTTTCGGCCACAAAAGCCTTTATGTTATTGATAAATCCCACGATACAAAATAATCAGCGGATAAAGATAGGGTTTTCAAATGAAACATCCATGACTAATTTTTAGAGACACCGCGGAATGAGGGATGGAAGACGGGAGACGGAAGACCGAAGGCGGGAGACGGAGGATGGAAGACAGGAGGCGGAGGACCGAAGACGGAAGACGGAAGATGGAAGATGGAAGATGGGGAGCAACTTTTTGTGAACGTTGCCATTAACCCAAGCCAAAGGCTAACAGCTAAAAGCCAAAGGCTAGAAAAGACAAACAGATAAAAACAACCGGTGAGTTGCCACACACACGAAACAGGGAGAGGCTACCTCCCCCGGGTTCGTTTCTCAAATGCTTCGCGCCTCTGCCGATACACCTCTCTCCGTTTAAAGAGTTCAGCGGCAAAGGTCAAGGGATACTCTCTATCCACCTGCTTCTCTCCCCCCTGATCAATCACATAATCGGGAAGTACGCCAAAACCTGAATCAAAAGAAGAGGGTCTAAGATAATAGCGATGAGGCAGTTGACACTCTAGTCCGGTATGGGGAAGGGTAAAGGGGTAGCTCTTTTTAAAGCGGCTGGCACGGGAGCCGGTCTCGTTACCGATCACCAGTCCCAATTTATGATCCTGCACAATCGCTGCCAGAACGGTGGCACTATTTCGAGAGCCTTCGTTCACCAAAAGGTAAAACTCGCCATCCAGCTTTGTACCTCTTCCAAAGGGCCGTTTAAGCTCGGGAGCGTAGTAGGTATTGGCATAATCCAACCCTTTTCGCACCATTTTATAGGCCTTTCTAACGGCTCTCTTATCCCTGACAACACGTTTCTCAGCACGCATCTCAGCCCTATAGGTTTTTCGGTAAAACTTCTTGGTCAGGGGACTTGATTTTGCCTCTATGGCCGCATAGTGACGATAGGGCTTACGGGTGACATACTGCAAAACGGCATCGGGTAATCCTTCATCCTGAACATCCAGGTCACGCACATCGATAACCACATGGGGGACACCGGTGGATTTGATATGGCCAAAGGCTTTAGCAAGGAAGGCTTTCAGATCCCGATGGCTCACATAATCACGAATAGTCACCGTGGCAAAGTTCCGTTGAAGATCCACCGCATATTCCAAGTCATTGGTATGTATCTTCTCCCCAGGGTGTGAGGAGATCCCCAGCTTTTCGGCCGGCACGCCATCCACCCGATAGGTGTCGACCATCCCCTCACGGGGAAGAGTTACACTCACGTCGTAGGGCCCCTCAAACTGATAAGCGGACCAGAGCAGGAGGCTAAAGTTCTCGGCGATCTCCGCCATGCGTAAAGAAGCCTTGGTAGCCGGAACCATCTCATTAAACTTTTTCAATAGGCGCTTGATGCCCACACCATTGATCGCTGCAATCTTCATGCCGGTACGCACCGTAGTATCATCCGGCAACAGGTTCTCCTTCACAAAGACCTCATTCTCCACAATACGCACCTTCATGGGAAAAAAAGTCCCCCCTTTGGCCCTATAATCGGCCAGTAACGACCGGGGAAACAAGACCCGGGTATTTTCATCACCGATGAGATTTACAAAAGGCAACAGAAGGCTATAGAACTCCATCACCGTAGCCGAGTCAGGTAAGTTGGCGGCAAACACCCTAAAGGTGGTATCAAACTCTTCGGCAGAAGTGTACCAATAGGGCTTGGGATGCACAGAGCGAAAAGAGCCCACAAAGGTATTCAGGTCTTCACGCAAGGCGATTTTAGGATAGTAGCGCTCCACTACTGCCGAGTCTCCCGACTGCGCAATCAGGAGAACGGGAAATAAGAGGAGGAAAAAAACAGGGGGGAATATCTTCGTTTTCATAGTACAATGGCAACAGCCAGATTAAAAGGCCAAATCCATCACCTCAATCATCTTATCGATATAGTGGAAGGTAATTCCTTTGAGGTAACGTTCCGGGATCTCTTCAATATCTTTTTTATTGGATTCCGAGAGGATAATATCTGTGATAGCCGCACGTTTTGCCGCTAGGATCTTCTCTTTTATCCCCCCCACGGGAAGAACTTGTCCCCGCAAGGTGATCTCACCGGTCATGGCCACATTTTTCTTTACGGGCTTATGGGTAAAGGCCGAGGTGAGGGCCGTAAACATGGCGATGCCTGCCGAGGGGCCATCCTTGGGGGTTGCTCCTTCGGGAATATGGATATGCACATTCTTTGCTTCCATCTCTTCCGGGTTAATCTTCAACTCGTCAGCGTGGGCTTTCAGATACTTAAAGGCGAGGGTAGCAGACTCTTTCATCACCTCCCCCAGGTTTCCGGTGAGGGTAAGGTTCCCTTTTCCGTTGCTGAGGCTGGACTCCACAAAGAGGATCTCTCCCCCCACCTGTGTCCAGGCCAGTCCGGTGACCACCCCCACCGCATCTTTTGCCAGTGACCGGTCGTGATGGAAACGCGGTTTTCCCAAAATCGTCTTGAGGTCAGCCAGTGTCAACCGCTTGTTATAGGACTCCCCCAGGGCAATATACTTCACCCTATTTCGAATGACGGTGGCGATCTTCTTATCCAGAAGCCGCACCCCGGACTCGCGGGTATAATCCTGGATAATTCGCTCGATGACACTCTTGGAGAGGGTCAAGTCTTTGCGGGTGATCCCATGCTCTTTTAGCTGTTTCGGGATAAGATGCCGTTTGGCAATCTCCACCTTCTCCTCCATAAGGTATCCGGAGATGTCAATGATCTCCATCCTATCGCGAAGGGCGGGATGGACACTGTTAAGGTTATTGGCCGTAGCCACAAACATAATCCGAGAGAGGTCGTACTCCACTTCGAGGAAGTTGTCATGGAAGGTGTCATTCTGTTCGGGATCCAACACCTCGAGGAGAGCCGCCGAGGGGTCACCGTTCAGGGAGGCGCCGGAGACCTTATCCACCTCATCGAGGACAAACACCGGGTTGGAATATTTAACTTTTCTCAGGTTTTGAATGATCCGTCCCGGCATGGCTCCAATATAGGTTTTCCGATGTCCGCGGATCTCTGCCTCATCGCGCAGGCCACCGAGTGACATTCTGACATATTTACGGCCGATGGCACGCGCAATGGATTTGCCCAGGGAGGTTTTCCCCACGCCGGGAGGCCCCACAAGGCAAAGAATGGGCGACTTCATATCCCCCTTCAGCTTCAGCACGGCCAGGTATTCAATGATACGCTCTTTTACCTTCTCCAAGCCATAATGATCCTCATCCAGAATTCGTTGAGCATCTGCAAGTTCAAAATCTTCCGTGGTGTATTCACCCCAGGGCAACTCCACCAATACATCAAGGTAATTCTTCTGGATGGAGTACTCCACCGCGGCGGGGTTCATCCGTTGAAGTTTGCGCATCTCCTTGTCAAAGACCTCTTTTACCTCTTCGTTCCACTTCTTACTCTTAGCTTTCTCCTTCAACTCATCCACATCCTGCAATAGTGGTTGGTCGCCAAGCTCCTCCTGAATAGTTTTAAGCTGTTGATTAAGAATAAACTCACGTTGTTGCCGATCCAGGTCACTTTTCACCTTTGAGCGAATTTGGTTCCTCACCTCCAATGTTTGCAGCTCCTTATTCAACAGGTTCATCACGGCGGATGCCCGCTCTCCCAACTCAACGATCTCGAGGAGTTCCTGCTTTTTATGCACCTCTATATCAAGGTTCGAGGCGATAAAATTGACAATAAACGGAGGGCTATCGATATTCCTTATGGCGAAGGCCGTTTCATTGGGAATGTTGGGTGATTTCTCAATCACCTGTATGGCCATATCCTTTATGGTCGCAATAACGGCTGAAAAATCCTCACTCGGAGCGGTCTCTTTGGCAGAGCCAAAGGGAAGCACTTCGGCAATCATATAGGGCTCTTCCGCCACAATTTTATCCAAGACAAAACGAGTACGTCCCTGTATAATCACCGTCTGACTGTCATCAGACATGTGAAGGATCTTCAGGATACGAGCCACGGTACCCACCCTGTTAAGGTCGCTCATCTTCGGATTCTCCACCTCCACATCTTTCTGGGCTACCACGGCAATATGCGACTCCTCTTTATCATTGGCATCCTTAATAAGTTTCAAGGACTTATCACGCCCCACGGTTATAGGAATCACCACACCAGGAAAAAGCACCGTATTCCTGAGAGGCAGCACAGGGAGTTGTTCCGGCAGATTCTCCAACGGGGTATTCTCCTCATCCTCCAACGCCAATAAAGGAATCATATCCTGTTCCTGCTCCTCATTGATATCCTCTTCAAACTGATAAAAATCCAGATCCTTATTATTCATAAAATGTATGTCAAAGTGTCAAAAATAGTCTTTCTGCATTGGTTATGTCAAAAGCTATGCCAAAAACGCTAATAATGCTTATTTGCGCTACACAATTGGTAAACGGACGCCATAATTTCGCGCTCCACCTCATCAAACGGCAAGCCTCTTCGTTGATAAACAATGGCAGCCACCTCCTTATTTTTCTCCAGGGAATAACCCGACATCTTAGCGCCGCTACCTTTTGAGAAGGAGGGAATCCTATTTTTTTGATAGCCTGCTCCAAAGATATTACAGTTTACGCCCACCACCGTACCGGTATTGAACATGGTGTTGATGCCACATTTGGAATGATCCCCCATAAGAAGGCCACAGAATTGTAACTCCGTGCTGATAAACTGCTGTTCGGGGTAGCTCCACATGCGCACCTTACCGTAGGTATTCTTCAAGTTGGAGTTGTTGGTATCTGCCCCCAGGTTGCACCAATGGGAAATGACCGCCTGCCCCAGGAATCCGTCATGAGCCTTATTGGCATATCCCAGAAATACGGAGTTGCTAACCTCCCCTCCCACTTTACAATGGGGGCCGATGGAGGTAGCTCCATAGATTTTTGCCATCATCTTCAGAACGGAGTGTTCTCCCAAAGCAAAGGGGCCACGCACCACAGCACCCTCCATCACCTCTGAGTGCGCTCCAAGATAGACCGGTCCACCGTTGGTATTGAACACCGCACACTCAGCCACGGCTCCCTCTTCCAAAAAAACCGGGCCATCCCCAATCACCGTATTGGTGTTGCTCAAAGGCGCGCTCTCTCTTCCTTGGGTTATCAATTCAAAATCATAACGAATAAACTCATCACAAAGGGCGAAAAGATCCCAACCATAACGAATCATTTTGACGGCAGCGCATGTTTTCTTTCTGCTCCCTTCCGGCGGTTGGAGCATATCCCAAGAATTCAGGCTCCCGGCTCCAAGACGAGCAGCAACGATAACCTCTTCACAAACAAGGTATTCTCCTTTTTGCAGGTTTCTCACGGCCTCCACAAGCTCCTCATCCGGAAGAAGGCGGCCATTCAGAAGCAGATTATCCTCGGTAACGGTCAGGGGGAAAGCCTTGGAGAGGTATGGGCGGGTATGATAAGAGCCGTCGACCTGCAAGATCCTTTCCCATCGTTCCGCATTGGTCAAAATCCCTGTACGCAGGGCAGCCGTCGGGCGATAAAAGGTGAGGGGCAGAAGCCGCTCCACCCCATTATCATCAAAGAAAATAAGGTTCATGATATCTGTTTTGGGGTAAAGGTACGGATAAAAACAGAAAAGCCGCCTTACGAATAAGGCAGCTTCACAATATCGTTAAACGAAAACGCAAGGTTATTTGCGGTTTTGATAATGTTTTTTGTACTTATTTCTAAACTTATCCACACGTCCGGCGGTATCCACAAGTTTCATCTTTCCGGTGAAGAAAGGATGAGAAGTATGCGAAATTTCCAGTTTTACCAGGGGATACTCTTTCCCATCTTCCCAGGTAATTGTCTCTTTAGAGGACACCGTTGAACGGCACATAAAGGTATAGTCATTGGACATATCCTTAAAAACCACTAGCCTATAGTCCTTGGGGTGAATTCCTGCTTGCATCGTTATATTCTTTTATTTTAATCTCTAAAACGTTTCTCCATTCAATTCAGGGGTGCAAAATTAGGTATTTATCCTTAAATAACAAATCCTTACCTAAAAATAATTCACAGAGGAATGTTAATAACCTCCTTTCCCATCCCCTCTTCACCTTTAGTTAGAGGCTGTCTATAAAGTCCGACTTCTTCGTTATGCTTGTCTTCAAAATGATCATTTACCTCAGTAAACTCACATTTTTCAGCCTTCGCAAGCCTCG
>PDRJ01000044.1 GCA_002748065.1 Bacteroidota bacterium | reverse complement strand
CGATCCCCGGTAAGAGGGGTCATTGGAGGAGGCCACATGCCGACAGCCCACCATCGTCTGATGGGCAGGTTCCTCCTCACCATTGTCACATTGGGGAAAAGCATAGTTAAAATAAAAGACCCACTGAGAGAGATCATACTCCGAGGCGCCACGACCACAATGGTCGGCGGTGAGAAGGTAAGGATAGTAATCCTCACGGGTATTGTTCACCAACGACCCGGTACACCAGTAGGCCTGATCTCCTTTTCGCAATAAGATGCGCACCACGGCTTTCTTCTGCATCTCCCAGTCATCGCCTTCGCTACAGTTCACATTAATTTCACAATCTTCCGCATGGCCAAATCCCAACTTGAACTTCCCATAGAGGGGGGTCCGCATCACCAATACCTCCGATAGGGATAGGTTAAGCAGAGAACGCTTCTCTACGGCGCCATTCAGCTCAAACACCAAGGAGTCGCTATGAAAGGGAGGAAGAAAAAAATCACCCGACCTCATATCCTTCCAGGTAAAAGGCCCGCGAACGTCACTATAATCGGGAGGATAAATATAAAGTTCCACCCCTTGGGGGATAAAGAAGTTGTTAAACACCAGCCCCACGGAGGGTGTTCCCGGAAAAGCCATCCCTGCAAGAAGGATATCGCGCGAAGAGGGGATCGCCGCTTTTAATATCGAAGCACAAGAAAAGGAGAAGGGACAAAAAACACCGGCAGAAAGCGCCTCTCCCTTTTTAACCTCATGGGTTTCCCAGAGGGGAGGGGTTTTCATTTCATACCAAACCACCCTCTTTGCAGCCTCTCCCCTATTTCGGGAGGATTGGGCATACGACGAGAGGGTTAGTAAGGCTACCAGAACCACCCCAAAAAAGAGAGTTAAGACCCTCCTCCCGCAAGCTAACAAGGAGATACGAACCTTCATACCATAAGAATTGGTAGCAATATACGAAAAAAGCCGGTACAAAAAGCCGACTTTTTTCACTTATCTTGTTCTTTCATTTCCCTTTTTAAAAGGAGGGCCATGCAAAAGCCCCCCTTTTCGAAAGAGACGGTTATTTCACAATCTGAATCTGTTGGGTCATCACCTTCACATCAGTTGTAATCTTCACAGTGTATATACCCACAGGAACTTCCGCAATGGCAATGGCTACTTTCTTTTGCAGTGCTTCCGGAGTTACCATTTTCACCAACTTCCCGGTGGAGGAGAGAATAGCGATGGACTCAACTTCCTCATTCAGACCGGTAAGATCAACGGTAAACGTTCCATCAGAGGGGTTGGGGAAGATATTAAGGGTCTCTTCAAAGCCTTCAATACCCACACCACTCACGGTAATATAATCGGTCACTTCCAGTTCATCGGTACCAAAAACATTGGATACCTGAAGAGATACATCATACGTTCCACTCTCCAACCACTGGATACCGGTGGGGTTTTGTTCGGAGGAGCTTCCCGGGGTTCCTCCCTCAAAGGTCCACAACCACTCGGTGGGGTTCTCCTGGGAGAGATCAGTAAAATCGACCTCTTGTCCCTCTTCGACAAGGAGAGCAGAGGCTTCAAAGGCTGCTTCCGGTGGATTTCCCACGCGAATATATCCTGTCTTCAACTCTGTATCCTCGTTATAAGGCCCGACAACAGAGAGGGAGACATCATAGGTACCAGCCTCAGGATAAAACACTTGTGACACGTTCTGTTCATTGGATTCTGAAGGAACTCCTCCCGGGAACTGCCAATGCCACTCCTGGATGCCCTCACCGTGGGATTCATCCGTGAAAGAGGTAGAAGAACCCTCAATCACTGCGGTATTGGAGCAGGAGAAATCGGCATCTACCGGAGGAATTACCACAATAAAATCCTGCTTGGTGGTATCTCCGGTTCCATTGGGGCCGGATACCTCCAAGGAGACATCATAAGTTCCCGCTATCTCGTAAGAGACAAGAGGATGTTGCTCAGTAGAAGTGCCAGGAGTTCCTCCCTGGAAAGTCCAGGACCACGTATTCACCTCACCAAGGGTATTATCCATAAATTGCACTCTTCCTCCGGCCAGTACAAGCGAAGTATCTGCACTGAAATCAGGCTGTGGTGCCCCAAGAACGGTGATATATGCGTGTTTCACTTCCACATCACTACCATAATCGTTGTAAACGGTAAGCTGAACGTCATACACTCCGGGTTCATCATAACGAATCAACGGAGGATCATACTTATGACTTTGGAACGGACTTCCACCGGGGAATTTCCACACCTGGCTCGTGGGATCGCCTGAAGAGAGGTTCTCAAAATCCACCTTTTCTCCCACAGAGATCGTGGTTACGTCTGCTTCGAAGTCGGCAATAGGAGGATCGCCCACAACGATAAAGTCATGCTTCACCTCGGTGTCTGAACCAAACGTATTAGAGATGGTCAAGGTCACATCAAAGACACCATAGTTGTTGTAGGTAACCAGGGGGTTTTGTTCGGTAGAGGTCGGAGGATCGCCCCCCTCAAAGGTCCACGTCCAGCTTTCCGGGTTCCCCATGGATTCATCCGTAAACTGGATTTGTCCACCGGGGCTGGTTCCGGAAGGATCTGCACTAAAGTCAGCAATGGGGTCGTTACCATCGGTTCCGGGGAGTACCAGTTCGCCGGTATTACCCGGATCGAGCCAATCCTTAAGGCGCACTTCCGGGGTAGAACCCATCTGGTCCCAGGAATAGCTAAACTTACCGTACCATACCGGGGAGGGAGACTCACAGGAGTTCGATTGATAGCCTCCGGTCAGATCGCCCACGATAAGGTGGTCGGAGTTAAACAGGGGACTTCCGGAAGAACCTCCTTGTACGATGGAAGTACCGTTGACGGTAGGAGCCCATTCAAAAGTCCAGTGTGTAGGCATACCATTCCACCAGGTGGATGTTTGCAGTGCCTGGGTATAGGTAGAGATCTTCTTAATATCGCCACTGGGGTGGTGAATACCAACGCCACCGACACTCCCTGTTCCGGAGGCATCCCATCCATTCCAATAGGGTTCATAGGAAGAGGGGATCGCCTGTTTTATCTCAAGGAGGTAAAAATCGGAACCGCTATCCCCTGCCGATTCGTCTGCAGCACGCTTATAACATCCAGTCATGGTTTGGTTCTCAGGCCCTGAGCTTCCCCCACAGGTAGCTGATTCGTAGTTGAAATAGAAGACCCACTGGTTAAGGTCTGAGGCGGAACATCCCTCGCCGCAATGCCCTGCCGTCAGCACGTAGGGGGTAAGGTCCCAGGAGGTGTTGTTCACGAGAGAGCCGGAACACCAGGCATAGCCACCTGGCACTTTCATCCACTGCCGTACAATCCCATGTTTCTCTTGTTGCCAGTCATCTCCTTCTTGACAGTTTACATTGATCATACACCACCAAGAGGGATCCCGGGTTTGGTCATCGGCATACCGTTCCATCTCTACGAAGCGATACCCGTAAGCAACCTCAGCGATCATAATGGAGGGCAATACAGCGATCTCAGCCGACTGCACATACTCCAAGGTAACCATATCACCCTGAATAAGTTCTGTAACAAACAAACCCTCTTCCGGATTATTTTCTTCGGTGAAAGCACCAATCACCTGCTTATGGTTCTCGTTATAAAGAAAGAGTTCACCTCCGGAAGGAATCCAAAAACGATCATAATATACGGCCATGGCACGAGCCTCCGGAACACGAATCCCCAACCGCCAAACCCGTTTGCCGGCGATGGTGGTTTCGGAAGCATGCTTCATCATATCCAGATTCAACGAGACAGGTACAGCCGCTCTCAAAGGACGAGATGGATCATTGTCATTTATCTGATCCTGAAAGATCACAGCTTCCATATCAGGCTGCTCATATTCAAGTATTTGATAATCTCCCTTCAGATTAGCGGTAAAGGAGAGGGGCGTCCCTCCCTTACTGATCTGCGCCTGCAAACCCAAGGAGAAAAGAGCCAAAAAAAGAAGCGTTGTAAATCGTAACATAGTTTTCATCAGCTATCATTTAATGTTTTCACAAAGGTATGGATAATCTCCATCCTATCCTAAATGTTACACTGGATTATTGCAAAGGGCATTTTTTTGAGAATACGGGCTCTTCTTGCCTCCTTTTGAGGTGGCCTTTACCCCCCCCAAAAAAAAGAAATTATCACACACCAACGGCACTCCTTGGCAAAATAGTACCTTTGCAAAAATTTTTGCCTTATGATCATCTTAGAAAAACCCTTTATCTCCCCATACCTGTTAAAAACCCTGTCCGAGGATCGGACACCGGTATTGGCCACCGACTTTGTTCGAAACTATGCCGGAACGGAAAACCTGAACCTTATGTCGGAAGAGGCGTTCTTTGCATACTATCGAGAGACAGCGGGAACAGGCTTATACTCCAATTCCGAAGATAGCGCTGCATGGGTTTATAAACATATTCCGGAGTCGGATCTGGCCAAGAGCATCAGAGCCATCAAAGATAAACATAGCATGCGGGAGGTATTTGCCACCCTCAACCCCAGCTACTTCTTCCAAAAGGTTACCTTCGAACAATTAAAAACGATGGATGTCACCCCCCTTCCCAAACCGTTCATCGTAAAGCCGACAAAAGGCATTGCCAGCATTGGTATCAGAGCCGTATTCAAGGATGAGGAGTGGCCACAGATCTTGCAACAGGTCGAAAAAGACCGTCATGACTATGGAGAAGCCTTTTCCCATACGGTTATGGACCTTGATCATTTTTTGGTGGAGGGCTATATTTTGGGACAAGAGATTGCCGTAGATGCCTTCTTTAATCGTGAAGGGACCCCTGTGATTGTTAATATCATGGAACACGACTTCGCCTCTTTGGAAGATAATAGCGATCGCCTATACAAATCGTCCGTAGCGATTATGAGGCGTTATCTCAAACCCGTGCAGGAGTACCTATCCAGCGTATCAAAGGCACTGGGCATCAAAAACTTCCCCATGCATATGGAGATGCGTATTACTGATGCGGGAGAGTTTATCCCCATTGAGATCAACCCCATGCGTTTTGCAGGCTTCTGCACCACCGATATCGCATCCTACGCTTTTGGCATCAACCCCTACCGCTGTTTCCTGGAGCAGAAGAGCCCGGATTGGGATACCCTACTTCAACATGATCCCGAAGATATTTATGTGATGGCCGTCATTGACATCCCCCGCAACTTAGATAAAAACAGGGTTCATTTCGACTACGAGAAAATGGCAAGTAAGCTCTCAGAAGTGTTGGAGGTAAGAAAGATGGATTACAGGATCTTCCCGATGGCTGCCTTCCTCTTTGCCCGATCAACCAAAGAACACCACGAAGAGCTCACACGATGGCTGCACGACGACATGCGTGATGTCATCACGGTGTATTAATCTTCCTGGGGAAGCCCGCTTCTCATCTCTTTGATATAGACATCCTGTTGGGGGAACGGAATTTGAATTCCATGCTCCGAAAAGGCTTGACAGATGGAAAAGCGAACCTCACTTTTAATGTTCTCCACCTTGAAGGTCTCCTCCGTCCAAAAGAAGAGTTGAAAATCCAGGGAGGAATTTCCAAAATTATGAAACCGCACAAACGGCTTGGGACTGCTGCTGATTCTTTTGTTTTGGATCGCACAATCCAGCAGCAGCTTTTCCACCTTGGACACATCGGAACCGTAGGCTACCCCCACCTCCACGTTAAAGCGTGTATTCTGATTGAAGTGGCTCCAGTTGATCACTGGTTGGGTGATAAATTGATGGTTAGGGACCATCATAAAGATATCATCCCGGGTTCTAATCTTCGTCGTACGCAGCCCCATCTCCTTCACTTCTCCTACAATCCCTTCGCTTTCAATAACATCCCCCTCTCGAAGGTTTTTTTCAAAATTAAGAAATACCCCGGAAATAAGATCTTTGAAGATATCCTGTATTCCCAGGCCAAGCCCCACAAAGATCGCCGCTGAAGAAGCGATGAGCACAGA
Source organism: Bacteroidota bacterium (assembly GCA_002748065.1). Taxonomy (GTDB): domain Bacteria; phylum Bacteroidota; class Bacteroidia; order Bacteroidales; family BM520; genus BM520. The sequence goes on along the minus strand of PDRJ01000044.1, from coordinate 13,283 downwards.
GAGTTTAACCCCTATGGTCTCAAGGGAGAGCACCACGATAAGCACCCAGATAAAGTACTTGAAAATGGAGAAGATCGCCTTTCTTCGAGGCCTGGACTCCTTATCCACTGCCCCCACATTCATAAAGACATCTTCCAAAAGAGAAAGCACCCAGCTTGTTAGAGAGAAGACCAATATAAGGACAACCACACTCCCCACCGTAATCACCTTATTCCCCTTGCCAAAACTAAAGAGGGGAAAGGTAAAGAGCGTTCGGATGGGGACATTCATGGTGGAGAGGATCAGAAAAAGCCCCCCAAGCCAGATAAAAATATCAATCGACATTAAAATCGTATTCATCCGTGAGGTTTTAAGCTCTTTCTTGGCTAACCAACGCCTAAAAAAGGTCGAGAAACCTTGTCTCACAAGCAGAATTAACAAAAACTCAGTAACTACGATAAAAACGACATAGGGGGTAACCCTAAAGTTATCAAACGCAACAAGGGGTTGCTTCACCACATCAAGAAAAGGCAGTTCAAGAAAAAAAACGGTGAAAAAGAGGCCCCATAAGAACACAATGATCTGAAGCAGACGAACCATATAGAATGCCCCCTTTTCAGAAAACACACTAATGGCGATACGCTCCTTTTTCAGTAGCTGCAACCCCCACATCACCAATACGGTCGTTACAAAAACCAGCAACGCGGTGAGAGCAGAGCCGAAAGAGAGAGAAAAACCTTCAAACATTGCTTAAGTTATTATTATTTATAAAAAATACACGATAACGTTTAGGTACCCCCACAAAGCGGAGAGCGCTAAAAAGTTTCCGGGAGCAAGGTAAGAAAATTCTTCAAAAGTTCACAGCCAGAAAAAACATATTCGTCGCCTGGCATTAGGCAACGAATCCCACCCCCACATTCCGCCAAAGAGTTTTGGCAAGGTCGCAGGGAAGTTATTGAAAAAGAAAAAGGGGGGGCTACCCTAAGTAGGTCTTCAGGATCTTACTTCGGGAGGAGTGTTTCAGGCGACGAATAGCCTTCTCTTTGATTTGGCGAACCCGCTCACGGGTAAGGTCAAATCGCTCTCCGATCTCCTCCAGGGTCATGGGGTGTGTTTGGTTCAAGCCAAAATAGAGCCGAATCACGTCAGCTTCGCGGGGCGTCAGCGTTGACACAGCCCTATCAATCTCCTTCTTCAGCGAGTCGTAAAGCAACTCCTTCTCCGGTGTAGGACCATCATCAGATTTCAAGACATCGTAGAGGTTGTTATCTTCATCCTGCACCAGGGGGGCATCCATGGAGACATGGCGACCGGCATTCTTCAAGCTCTCTTTGACCTCTTCCACCGGAACATCAAGCTCAGCGGCGATTTCATCTGCATTAGGAGGCCTCTCCAGATCCTGCTCCAACTTGGCATAAGCCTTATTAATTTTATTAATGGAGCCTATTTTATTCAGAGGCAACCGCACAATTCGCGATTGCTCTGCCAATGCTTGCAAGATGGACTGACGAATCCACCATACGGCATAGGAAATGAACTTAAAACCACGTGTTTCATCAAACCGCTGCGCAGCCTTGATCAACCCCAGGTTCCCTTCATTGATAAGATCAGGAAGGCTCAACCCCTGGTTTTGATACTGTTTAGATACGGAAACCACAAAACGGAGGTTTGCCTTAGTCAATTTCTCCAACGCATCCCTATCACCTTGCTTGATCCTCTGCGCCAATGCAACTTCCTCTTCAGCAGTGATCAACTCAACCTTGCCAATCTCCTGTAAATACTTATCCAGGGATGCCGTCTCACGATTGGTAACCTGCTTCGTAATTTTTAGTTGCCTCATACGATTCTTATAAAATTAATGCATCAACCTTTCACGTTGAAACGATCCCCCCCAAGGAGGGATCCTTCCGACGTACAAAACTAACGATTATTATTGTTTCTATGATCGCGATCTCCTCCCGGGCGATGAAAATCTCTTCTGGGACGGCGGTCTCCACCACCTCGGCCTCTTCTCTCCGGCTCTCTGTACCCTTCGGGCTTCTCAAGCAATACCTTTCTGGAGAGACGCAACTTACCGGTCTTCTCATCTACCTCAATAAGTTTCACCTCTATCTCCTGGTCAACCTTCAGCACATCCTCCACATTTTGAATGCGCTCCCAGGCAATCTCTGAAACGTGAAGCAGTCCCTCTTTACCCGGGATGATCTCTATGAATGCACCAAAAGCGGTGATGGTCTTCACTTTCCCCTTGTAGACTTCACCCACTTCGGGAACAGCCACAATATTGCGAATTCTTTCCTTCGCAGCTTCAATGGACTCCTTATCGGGAGAGAAGATATCCACGATGCCAAAATCACCCACCTCTTCAATGATGATGGTAGTTTCCGTTTCAGCCTGGATCTCTTGAATAATCTTTCCGCCGGGGCCAATGATAGCACCAATAAACTCTTTACCCACCTTCAAGGTCTCGATACGAGGCACAAAATCCTTATAATCATCACGAGGCTTCGCCATGGTATCTGTAATCTTCTCCAGGATATGCATCCGACCTCGCTTGGATTGTTCCAGCGCTTCGGCAAGCACGTCATAGGAGAGACCTTCGATCTTTATATCCATTTGGCATGCGGTAAGGCCATTTTCAGTGCCCGTCACTTTAAAATCCATATCCCCCAGGTGATCCTCATCACCGAGGATATCGGAGAGTACGGCATACTTTCCGGTTTCCGCATCAGAGATCAGACCCATGGCGATCCCGGAAACAGGATTCTTAATCTGCACACCGGCATCCATCAGTGCGAGGGTTCCGGCACATACCGTGGCCATGGAAGAGGAGCCATTAGACTCCAGGATATCGGATACGATACGGATGGTATAGGGATTCTCCTCCAGGGGAGGCAATACCTCTTTCAGCGCACGCAACGCTAGGTTCCCATGCCCCACCTCTCTACGACTGGTGGCACGCAGCGGCTTAATCTCTCCGGTGGAGAAAGGGGGAAAATTATAGTGCAAGATAAAATTCTGCTTACTCTCTACCACGGCTCCATCAATCACCTGCATATCCATTTTACTACCCAACGTCACAGTTGAGAGGGATTGTGTTTCACCACGGGTAAAGATGGCGGATCCGTGAACAGAGGGCAGGTAGTCAGTTTCACACCAAATGGGGCGAATTTCGTCCAACTGACGGCCATCAATACGGGTACGGGACTCCAGGATAAAGTCACGCACTGCTTTTTTATGTGTTTTATGAAAATAGCGGCCAATGAGCGGTGCTTTCTCTTCGGCAACACCCTCTTCCAGGGTTTCAATGAAAGCCTCTTTTACCTCCCCTATCTTCTCTGAACGAAGATGTTTGTCAGCAATCTGTTGACTTGCAATCTCATAACATTTATCATAGGCAAATTGGTGTACGGCTGCTTCCAACTCCTCATCGTTGGTTTCATGGCAATACGCACGCTTTGGCTTACCAGCCATTTTGGCCAACTCCAACTGCACACGGCACTGCTCTTTAATGGCTTCATGAGCCACCTTCATGGCTTCCATCATCACCTCTTCGGAGACCTCTTTCATCTCGCCTTCCACCATCATGATATTCTCAATGGATGCGGCTACGATAAGTTCTAAGTCAGCCCGCTCAATTTGCTCAACGGAAGGGTTGATCACGAATTCGCCCTCAATACGAGCTACGCGAACCTCGGAGATGGGACCGTGAAAGGGAATATCGGAAAGGGTAAGTGCCGAAGATGCGGCCAGTGCGGCATACGCATCGGGCAGGGTCTCTTTCTCGCCGGAGATCAAGGTAATCAGCACTTGGGTCTCGGCATGGTAATCATCCGGAAAGAGGGGGCGACAAGCCCGATCTACCAGTCGAGAGATAAGCACTTCGTAATCGGAAGCCTTTGTTTCACGTTTGAAGAAGCCACCGGGAAAACGTCCCAAGGCTGCATATTTTTCACGATAATCAACCGACAGGGGCATGAAATCCACATGCTCTGCGGCCTCTTTTGCACTCACTACAGTTGCCAGTAACATGGTGTTACCCACTTTTACGACTACAGATCCATCCGCTTGTTTTGCCAGCTTGCCGGTCTCAATAGTTACTTGTCTTCCATCTCCCAGTTCAAAGGATTTGGAAATAGATTCAATTGACATGCTAAATTTTTATTAAGTATGTACTACTTTGTATATAATATAATGCAAAAAAAGGCAATTTGTTCTAATTGCCTTTTTCTTGTAAGGTAAAAACCCCACAGAATTACTTCCTAAGACCTAATTTCTTAATGATCGCCCTGTAACGCTCAATGTCGTTCTTTTTCAAGTAATCAAGCAATCTGCGTCTCTTACCTACCATGCGTACAAGAGAACGTTGTGTTACACGATCCTTTTTATTTTGTTTCAGATGCTCTGTCAAATGCTTAATGCGATAGGTAAACAATGCAACGTGTCAAATTCTCCTTTGCCGTGCTCTTTAAATATCTCTTTTTTTGTTTCTGGCGTTAAGTACATGTCTCTACTTTTTGATCTTACTTTGCTTATTACTCCAAAAATTGGGGCTGCAAAGATAATCTATTATTTATACAAACCCAATTAAAAAAATATTTTCTTACGCTCTTTTTTTCTTTCTCCAAAACTTATACCTTTGACAGAAAAAGAGTTTTCATCACAGAATTTATGAAGGAACGCATCACAAGAGCAATAGGGATAGCTCTCACTCTGGGTTTCATCGTTGTTGCATGCACCCCCAAGGAACATTCCACACAGATCGCAAACAAAGTTTCCCTCCTTTCGAAACAACTTTCCCCTCAAATGTCGGGCCTGCTTGATGGGCAATTTATCTTTATGGATAGCCTTCAACAAAAAGGAGACAGTTTATGGGGAGAATACCTCATTCAGAAGCGGGGTGTTTTGGTCAAGAAACACCCCTTTAGCCTCTACATTACCGATCAAAAGAGGATAAACTTCTTCTCTCCCGATTTTGAAGGCCAAATGGATTACCAAGGGACCTTTGAAGGGGAAGACACCATCCATCTTCAACTCTCAAAACGGCGAAAGATACTATGGTTTATCCCCTGGGGGCGAAAAACGTTCCAGCTACACCTGACCCCCTATAAAATCAGACACCACAAGGTTCTTGCCGGACGCTATGAAGAGGATCTGTTTCATACATTCAGCAAAGATGAGGACGTAGAATATGGAAGGGCAAAAGGTTTTTGGACCTCTTTTAAGAGCGACAACATGGATTACCTTGAGATCCTGGAGAAGGGCACGAAACGCGCGCTCAGAAAGAAAGAGCTCCCCTTGCGACTGGACATTTACCAACCGGAAAAAGACCCCAGCAAAAAAAGGCCTCTCCTATTATTGATTCATGGTGGAGGATTTTACATTGGCGACAAGACAGATCCCACTTACTTAGCCTTGGCCAACTACTACGTCAAAAAAGGCTATGTAGTCGCCTCCATGAACTATCGAATGGGGTTTCTACCCTCTTCGAAAGCGGTAGAGCGTGCCGGGGTTCGGGGAGTACAGGATGCGCGAGCAGCGTTACGTTTTCTGGTGGCCCATCATGAAACCTATGGGTTCGATCCCAATCACATCTTTCTAATGGGGAGCTCTGCGGGGGCAATCACCTCGCTGAACGTAGCCTTTTTAGATGAAAGTGAACGCCCAAAATCCTCCCTTGGAGGACTTCTCCATAAAGATTTGGGTAAACTCAACGAGAGTGGCAACAACCTCACGAACACCTTTACCATCAAAGGGATTATCAATATGTGGGGAGCGGTAGACACCACTGCCATCATGGATGATAACGAACAGGTAGCCCTACTCCACTTTCATGGTGACCAAGACAAAATTGTACCCTACTCCTGCGGATTCCCCTTTGCCAATACACCGGGAAAGATTAACCGATGGCTTATGCCCCGAATGTGCGGCAGCAAGGCCATTCATGCGATGGCTCTGTCCAAGAAGTGGGACTCTCGCCTCTTCCGATTCAAGGGGAAAGGACACATGCCTCATCTCGACGAACACCATCATTTCAATGCCTATTTTGACACCATCCTCCACCAATCCAGGATCTTCCTGTTGGAGCAGCTTGCTGATCCCGGCTATACCATTGAAGGAGAGAGAGCCATCACCCGAAAACAAGACGCCTCCATCTATACCTTAGGGTATCAGAAAAAGCCCCATTTGGTGAACTGGTATATCAAAGGAGGCGTTATCAAGGCAACTTATGAGGACCATGTAGACGTACTTTGGTACGACCAGGCGAAAAATCATGAGATAAGCTGTGAGGTCTCCAACGAGATAGGTCTTGTGACAAATCTATCCCTAAAAGTCGACGTTCCATAACAAATTATCCTACTTTTGCCATAAAAAGAGACCATGGCAAACATAAGGCCTTCCACTATTGGAGCATTTGCAATCAGTATTTCCGCCATTTTATGGGGGTTTGATGGCGTTGTCTTAACCCCCCGATTGGCGAACACAAGCGGGAATCACCTGGATACCGGCTATGTGGTCTTCGTATTGCATGCCTTCCCCTTTCTGTTGATGTCGTTCTTCTTACGAAAGGAGTTTAAACAGTGGAGAAACTTCTCTAAATCGGATCTGCTAAATATCACCATGGTCGCATTACTGGGAGGGGCCCTGGGAACCCTTTTCATTGTCAAGGCACTCTTTACTGTTGACTTCCAAAACCTAACCGTTGTGGCACTGCTTCAAAAGTTGCAACCGGTCTTTGGCATCGCTTTAGCGGGGATTATCTTAAAAGAGAGACCCGGAAAGTCCTATGCGCTTTGGGCAGCCCTTGCCATCGCCGCTGGTTATTTCTTAACCTTTGGGCTCAACCGTCCCAACTTCCATACGGGCGGCAATACTCTTCTGGCAGCAGGTTATGCATTATTGGCTGCTCTGGCCTTCAGTGCCTCCACCGTACTAAGCAAAAAAGTCTTATACAAATTCGCCTTTACCACTGCCACCTTTTACCGATACCTGGTAACCACCCTTTTGATGCTCCTCTACATGATCATCTCGAATAAATGGGGGCAATTTGAACAAACCTCCCCCTCCTCCTGGCTCCTATTTGCCGTGATCGGGATCACCACCGGAAGCGGCGCCATCTTTTTATACTACTATGGTCTACGCCATGTAAAAGCCATTGTCTCTACCATCTGCGAACTCCTCTTTCCCACCTCCGTCATCCTGTTTGATTACCTCATTAATGGGAACCAGCTTGATGCTGTGCAGTGGACAAGTGTTGTTGTAATGTTCTTTGCCCTCTATATGTTAAACCATCGCTCTTCCGCCACCCCCAAAGCATAAAAAAAAGCGGCTCTCTAAAGCCACTTATCACGCCTCCAAAAGGAGCCAATAGGATAAAAAAGAAGATTAGTTCTGGTAATCACCACCCAACATCTTCATCAGTTTCTTACGGGTAAAAAAGATTCGACTCTTCACCGTTCCAATGGAGAGGTCCAACTTCTCAGCAATCTCCTTATACTTAAAGCCATGAGTATGCATCTCAAAGGGTAAACGGTGTACATCTTCCAAACGATCTATTGCCTTACGAATCTCCTTTACCGAAATGGTAGTGTCAGGAGATAGTTCATCGTTCTTTCGGGGAATATTGATAAAATATTGATCCGTCGTAGCGTCTGAAAAGGTATTTGCCTTTTGATTTCTTCGATAATTATTAATGAAGGTATTCTTCATAATGGTATAAGTCCATGCCTTTAGATTGGTATTCTCCATAAACTTATCTCTATGAACCAATGCTTTCACAAAGGTATCCTGAACCAGATCCTCCGCCTCTTCTCGGGTTGAAGTCAACGAATTAGCAAAAAAGTGCAAATTTTCCTTTAGTCTTAGTAGTTTTGAATTAAAATCTTGCTCTGACATAATCTCTATTTATTCAAAATGCCAACAATAACTATTGTTTAACAAAAACAGAGGCAAAGTTAAACAAATAATTAGAAATCACAAGAAATAAAAAAGTATAAACCAAAGAAAAAGACACAAAAACCTGATTAAAAACACTTTATACAAACAAAAACTATTCACTCCTTGTCTAACCTTCCGAACGGAAATATGAATATTTACAATGGGAAACGAATAAGAATATCTGCTTTAAAATCCTCTACAGAACGGACTAACCGCACATCCAGAGGGCAGTCAATACTACTATCAGGCTGCTGTATACGAGCCACATAGATTGGTTTATGGGGGAATTGATGGCTCAACGTTGTCAGATAGGTCTCCATCTCTCTCCTGCTGGAGGGAGAGGAGAAAGTGGTAACAAGCGCATCGGGTGATTTCACTTCAGAGATCGAAACCAACGCCTTCTGCCCTACGGACTGTCCAAGATAGAGGCTTCGGTGTCCACCCTTTCGCACAAGGTAGGCAAAGAAAAGCATACAAAGTTCATGATAATGTCCCTCCGGCAGAAAGATAAAAAAACGTTTTCCTCGGGGGTTTGTAGACATCATCAACCCATCAAGAGCCACGATCACTTTTTGCCGCAGAATACTATCGGCAAAGTGTTGTTGAGCAACATTCACCGTTCCCGCAAGCCAAAGCAGTTGAATCTTTTGATAGAAAGGGAAAAAGACCTCTTGAAAAGCATTCTCGAAGCCATGGGTAATGACCGCATGGGTAATCACCTTATTAAACTGGATGGAATCAAGGTTTAATGTGGCATGAAGCATCCGTTCAATGAGACTCTCCGTCTTTTGATTTTGGGTTGCAATTTTAAATACTTCATGGCTAATCGCCTCATCAGAAAGTTCGGCGATTTGAGAAATCTTCCAACCTGAGTTATTCAAGATAGAGACATTCAGCAACTTTTTCAGATCCTCATCGGAATAGAAACGAATATTGGTTTGGGTACGAAGGGGCTCCACAATGCTGTAACGCTTCTCCCATACGCGTATGGTATGCGCCTTAACGCCGGTCATTCGTTCCAGCTCACTTATGGAATATCGTTGCTTGTTCATTCTTCCTCCTTGCAACTCCTAACGGACAAAGCGGAAAAAAGTTTTAGCCAAGAGTAAATTAACTTCTATTACGCAAGCATCTCTTCAGCCTTTTGCAAAGCCTCTGGTACTCCTTCCGGTTTTTTCCCTCCAGCACTAGCAAAATGGGGCTGTCCGCCACCACCACCGTTAATGGCTTTGGCCAATTCACGCACCAACGTCCCGGCGTGTAAGTCATACCCCTTAGCGATAGCTTCATCAATCATCACCAGCAGCCCCGCCTTTCCTTCAGCTTTGGTTCCCAGTACAATCACATAATTAGAAAGCTCACCCTTCAGTTGAAATGCCAAATCCTTCATAGTAGCCGCATCAAGGTCTACCTCCTTTATCAACAGGTTATACTTCCCGGTATCAACCACTTCCGATAGGAGGGTGCGCTTAAACTGTGCAGCTTTCTCCCGTTTCAATACCTCCAGCTCTTTTTGCAACGCATGGTTAGTTGCCAAAAGCATCTCAATACCTTTGACCACATCTTTTTGATTCTTTAAAAGTCCTTTTGCCTGAGAGACCACATCAGCCAATTGATCAAGATAGGCCTCCGCCTTCTCTCCTGTAATCGCTTCAATCCGTCTAACGCCAGCAGCAATAGCTCCTTCGGAGACAATTTTCACCACACCGATATTACCCGTTGCGGCCACATGCGTACCTCCGCAGAGCTCTACCGAATCACCAAATTTAATCACCCGCACCTGATCTCCATACTTTTCTCCGAAGAGGGCCATTGCGCCCATCGCCTCGGCCTCCTTCATGGGGACGGCCCGCCTCTCCGTCAGAGGGAGGTTCCTTCTTATTTCGGCATTCACTTTTTGCTCCACCTTCCGCATCTCCTCCTCGCTCATCTTCCCAAAATGGGAAAAATCGAAACGCAGGTAATCGGGCCCCACAAAAGAGCCCTTCTGCTCCACATGGGTTCCAAGCACGGAACGAAGGGCATGATGAAGCAGGTGTGTTGCCGAGTGGTTACGCATAATGGCTTCCCGACGCGGAGCATCTACCACTGCACGGAAAGCCCCCTCAAGCGTTTCCGGAAGTTTTTTAGCAAGGTGTACGATGAGGTCATTCTCTTTTTTGGTATCCACAATGGTAATACGCGTTCCATCAACGGCTTCAAGAAATCCGGTATCGCCCACCTGTCCACCGCTCTCCGCATAAAAGGGGGTAGCGTCAAACACCAGTTGATAGGTCGTTTTATTTTTTGAAGTGATTTTTCGATAACGCATCACATGCACGGCCAGCTCCGTATGATCATATCCCACAAAACCTTGAACGTTGGACTCCTCCGGTTCTTTCAATACCACCCAATCATCGGTATCGACGGCTGCCGCTTTACGGGAGCGTTCCTTTTGTGCCTGCAAGCCTCTCTTAAAAGCCTCTTCATCCACCCTTTTATGATTCTCTTCTGCCATCAAGGCCGTAAGATCAAAGGGAAAGCCATAGGTATCGAAGAGTTCAAAGGCAAAGACACCATCAATCACATCCTCCTCTTTATGTTGTTCCAGATATTGGTTAAAGCGCTGTATCCCATTGGCCAGAGTTCTCAAGAAAGAGGTCTCTTCCTCTTTTATCACCTTTTCAATAATCTCTTTTTGCTTGCTCAACTCCGGGAAAACCTCCCGAAACTGCACTTCCAGCACCTCCACCAAGCGATAAAGCGCGGGATCTTTCTGCCCCAGGAAAGTGTAAGCATACCGTACGGCACGCCGAAGGATACGACGAATCACGTACCCCGCACCCGTATTGGAGGGAAGCTGGCCATCGGCAATGGCAAAAGAGATGGCTCGACAGTGGTCAGCAATCACGCGCATGGCAATATCCTGTGCCTCGTTTGCCCCATAAGAGACATCGGCCATCTCACTAATCCTGGTAATCAGCGGCGTAAAGACATCGGTATCGTAATTACTCTGCTTATGCTGCAACACCATACACAGCCGCTCAAAGCCCATTCCCGTATCCACATGTTTCGCGGGCAGGGGACGAAGAGAGCCATCAGCCATGCGATTAAACTCCATAAAGACCAGGTTCCAGATCTCGATCACCTGGGGATGATCTTTATTCACCAACTCCCTACCGGGGAAAGCCGCCTTCTCCTGATCGTCCCGAATATCGATATGAATCTCTGAGCAAGGGCCGCAAGGACCGGTATCGCCCATCTCCCAAAAGTTATCTTTTTTCGATCCAGAAAGAATCTGTGCTTCCGGAACAATGGCCTTCCACAGCTCATAGGCTTCTCTATCCATGGGCAGACCATCCCCCTGGTCTCCACCAAACACCGTCACATAAAGGTCCTCCCTGGGTATTCCATACACCTCCGTCAACAACTCCCATGCCCATGCAATGGCCTGTTTTTTGAAATAATCACCAAAGGACCAGTTCCCCAACATTTCAAACATGGTGTGATGGTAGGTATCGCGCCCCACCTCTTCCAGGTCGTTATGTTTTCCTGAAACGCGAAGGCATTTCTGTGTATCGGCAACACGCGGAAAGGCCGCCGGTTTATTCCCGAGAAAGACATCCTTAAATTGGTTCATCCCGGCATTAACAAACATCAGGGTAGGGTCATCCTTGACCACCATCGATGAGGAGGGGACAATTTCATGCTGTTTTGACCGAAAAAAATCAAGAAAGGCTTTTCTTACTTCTGAAGCGTTCATAATGGATCTCTCAAATTACTAACATTACCCTTCGCCGTCACGACGAAATTGCAAATTTAATCCAATTTGTTACTTTTGCACCTAAGATTCCTTAATTTTGGAGCAACAACATGGCGAAGGACAGATATCGTTATGATCCCGACTCTTTCAAAGTGGAAAAAGAACGGCTCACACTGCGTGACAAGTTGCGCAAGAGTGCCGTTACTATTATCTCAAGTCTCGTATTAGCCACATTGCTTCTTTTAGCAGCCTATCTCTTTTTCAACTCGCCCAAGGAGCGCATCATGCAACGGGAGATTGATAACCTCAAACTACAATATGCGATCCTCAACGGTCGTATGGAGCAAGCTCAAAAAATTCTTGACGACCTCTCGGACAGGGATGACAACATCTACCGCATTATCTTTGAAGCCGAGCCATTACACGATTCGACACAAAGAGGAGAGAACGGAGTGATTCAATACGCCCACCTGGAGGGGTTTGAAAATTCCCCCACCATCATCAGCACCACCTGGCGAATGGATCAACTTTTCAACCGGCTGTATGCACAATCAAAGTCCTTCAACGAAGTATTTGAAATCGCCAAGAAAAAGGAGGAGATGTTACGCTGTATCCCGGCGATACAACCCATACGAGACATCGACCTCAAACGAATCTCCTCCTATTTCGGCTACCGGCCGGATCCCTACTACAAAGTACGAAAATTCCATAAAGGGATTGACTTCTCCGCCCCCACCGGAAAGGAAGTTGTCGCTACCGGGGATGCCAAAGTCGTGGAGGTCAAACGATCCAGAAGAGGATATGGCAACATCCTCGTGCTTGACCACGGATATGCCTACCAGACAGTCTACGCTCATCTCAACGAATTCAAAGTCCGAAAGGGGGAGACGGTAAAGAGGGGGCAGGTCATTGCCACCGTAGGGAATACCGGAAAATCCACCGCTCCGCACCTGCACTATGAGATCCGAAAAAACGGTAAGGCCATCAACCCCATACACTTTTTCTTTAATGACCTCTCCCCTGATCAGTACGAGGAGATTTTGAAACTCTCTTTACGCCCTACTCAATCCATGGATTAAGATGACAACACCTAAAAAACTATACTATTCCATCGGCGAGGTTGCCAAGATGTTTGGCGTCAACACCTCCCTCATCCGGTTTTGGGAAAAAGAGTTTGCCAAATGGATAAAGCCCCATCGTTCCAAAAGTGGAAGCCGCTACTATACGCAAGAGGAGATTCAGGGGATCAAAACCATCTATCAGCTTGTAAAAATTGAGGGATACACCCTGCAAGGCGCCAAAGAAGCGCTAGACGCGGCAAGGAGACGTCAACAAGAACAAGAAGAGGTCGTGAAAGTGCTAAAGAAGGCCAAAGCCACTCTTCAATCCATCCTCGACGAGGATAAAAACAATCACACAATCAATTAGTTTTCAATCAACTTTAATCACTAAAAAGGTATCGTTCCTACGGGGCTTACCGGCTGTTGGCTATTGGCCTTTAGCTGTTAGCAATTAGGAATTATTTAATGTACGTCCCTGAAATAGGTTGACCGCTAAAATAATTAAAGAAGCAATGAAAACAGCAGTCAATCGAATTAGGAAACAACGTAAATTCACGGAGGAT